>JBQTHH010000036.1:0-43876 GCA_052390055.1 Rhodoferax sp. | reverse complement strand
GGTGCTGCACATGGTCCAGCAGCTCTTCGGCGTAGTCGGTGATCTTCAGGTAGTAGCCGGGGATCTCGCGTTTTTCAACCGTCGCACCGGTGCGCCAGCCCTTGCCGTCGATCACCTGCTCGTTGGCCAGCACGGTCTGGTCGACCGGGTCCCAGTTGACAACCTGGGTCTTGCGGTAGGCGATGCCTTTTTCCAGCATCTTCAAAAACAGCCACTGGTTCCAGCGGTAGTAGTCCGGGTCGCAGGTGGCGACCTCACGGCTCCAGTCGATGGCCAGGCCCATGGCCTGCATCTGGCCCTTCATGTAGGCGATGTTCTCGTAGGTCCACTTGGCCGGGGGCACGCCGTTTTTCAGCGCGGCGTTCTCGGCCGGCAAGCCGAAAGCGTCCCAGCCCATGGGCATGAGCACGTTGTAGCCCTTCATGCGCAGCTGGCGCGTGAGCATGTCGTTGATGGTGTAGTTGCGCACGTGGCCCATGTGCAGCTTGCCGCTGGGGTAGGGCAGCATGGAGCAGGCGTAGAACTTCTTGCGGTCGGCGTCTTCAACCACTTCGTAGGCGCTGCGGCCGTTCCACAGGGGCTGGGCCCAATGGGCTTGCGCCGACTTCTCAACGTCGAGGTGCTGGTATTTGTCTTGCATGGGGAAAAGGGGACGCACTCAGCCGCGCAGGCCGAGCACGTCGAACATGTCAAACAGGCCGTTTTGTTTTTCGGCCAGGAAGCGCACCGCACGCAGGCTGCCTTGGGCGTAGGTGGCGCGGCTGGAAGACTTGTGCGAAATCTCGATGCGCTCGCCAGTGCCCGCAAACAGCACCGTGTGGTCGCCCACGATGTCGCCGCCACGGATGGTGGCAAAGCCGATGCTGCTGGGGTCGCGCTCGCCGGTGATGCCCTCGCGCGCGTACACCGCGCACTGCTGGAGGTCACGCCCCAGCGCCTCGGCGATCACTTCGCCCATCTTGAGCGCGGTGCCCGAGGGCGCGTCCACCTTGTGGCGGTGGTGCGCTTCGATGATTTCGATGTCGTAGCCGGTGGACAGGGCCTTGGCCGCCATCTCCAGCAATTTCAGCGTGACGTTCACGCCCACGCTCATGTTGGGCGCCATCATCACGGGGATGCTGCGCGCAATCTCGGCAATCTCAGCTTTTTGCGCCTCGCTGAAGCCGGTGGTACCCACCACGGCGGCCACGCCCAGCTCGCGGCACACCGCCAGGTGGCGCAGCGTGCCCTCGGGGCGGGTGAAGTCGATCAGGAAGCGGCTGCCCGCCAGCCCCGCGCGCAGGTCGTCGGTCACGGCCACGCCGCTGGTGAATCCGGCAAAGGCCCCGGCATCACGGCCCAGGGCCGGGCTGCCGGGCACATCCAAAGCGCCCGTGAGCTGGCAATCGTCGGCGGCATGCACAGCCTCAATCAGCATGTGGCCCATGCGCCCACTGGCGCCGGCAATGGCAATACGGTGTTTCATGGTCGGTCTCAGCGGCTGGCTTCCAGCGGGGGGTAGTGGGCGGCGGGGTCCTGGGCCACCCCGGCGCTGCCGGTGGCCGCGGCCGCCGTGGTGGTCGCGGCGCGCTGGGGCGGCGCGGTGTCGGTGCTGGCCGCCGGGGCCTCCAGCACGGGAACCGGACCCTGGGGAACCCGGGTGCGCAGGGTCGAGACGAATTCCTTCTCGCTGGGCAGCTCGTCGGCATCGACGCGATCGAGCCCATCGCCCCGGAAGAACACCGTGACGCGGCGCGACTGCGCCGCCGCCCCCTGGCGCTGCAGGGTGAACACATAGTCCCAACGGTCGCCGTGGAACACGCTGGTGAGCAGGGGCGAGCCCAGAACGTCGCGCACCTGCAGGCGCGACATGCCCGCGCGCAGCACCTGCACCTGCTCGCGCGTCACCACGTTGCCCTGGATGATGTCGATCTTGTAGGGGCTCAGGCCCACCGCCGCCATCTGCCCGGACGGGGCCAGGCTGGCGCACGCCGCCAGTGACAGCGCCAGGGCCAGGGGCGCGAAACGTTGCAGCAAAGAAAACACCATTAGCATGGATTCAAGGGGTGGGGATATGATCGCGGGATTGTAGCCTCGGCCCTTTGGCCGATGCCTCCTAGCCCCGCAGCGCCCATGACCAGCATCGAAGAACTCAAAAGCACCGGCCTCAAGGCCACCGTGCCCCGCCTGAAGATCCTGGAGATCTTCCAGCGCGGCACGCAGCGCCACATGACGGCCGAGGACGTGTTCCGCGTGCTGCTCGAAGAGCGCTCCGACGTCGGCCTGGCCACGGTGTACCGGGTGCTGACGCAGTTCGAGCAGGCCGACATCCTCAAGCGCAGCAATTTCGAAAGCGGCAAGGCGGTCTACGAACTCAACGAAGGGCAGCACCACGACCACCTGGTGTGCCTGGACTGCGGCAAGGTGGAAGAGTTCTACGACCCCGACATTGAAAAGCGCCAGCAGCAGGTGGCCAAGACCAAGGGCTTCAAGATCGCCGACCACGCCCTGAGCCTGTACGCGCACTGCACCAAGGAGCCCTGCGCCAACCGGCCCAACAACCCACGCCGCCACGAGCCCAAGGACTGAGCACGCACCCCAGGCCAATCCGGTGCGGGTCAGTGGGGGGTGGCGCCGCGCTCCATGGCGCGCCGGTGCCGCTCCACGAACTCCTGGTAGGTATCGATGCCGCGCAGCTGCAAGATAGTGTTGCGCACCGCCGCCTCCACCAGCACGGCGATGTTGCGCCCGGCCACCACCTGGATGATGACCTTGCGCACCGGCACCCCCAGCACGTCCTGGGTCAGCGGCTCGTAGGGAATGCGCTCGTACTCGCGCTCCAGGGTCTCGCGGCGCACCAGGTGCACGATGAGCTTGAGGCGCATGCGCCGACGCACGGCGGTCTCGCCGAAGATGGCGCGGATGTCGAGCAGGCCGATACCGCGCACCTCCAGCAGGTTTTCCAGCAATTCGGGGCAACGCCCCTCGATCACGGTCTGGTTGATGCGGTAGAGGTCCACCGCGTCGTCGGCCACCAGGCCGTTGCCGCGCGAGATCAGCTCCAGGCCCAGCTCACTCTTGCCCAGGCCGGACTCGCCAGTGATGAGCACACCCAGGCCCAGGATATCCATGAACACGCCATGCATGGAGGCGCGCTCGGCAAAATGCTTGGCCAGGTAGGCCCGCAGCATGTCGATGACAAAGGCGGTGGACTCGTGGGTGGCGAACAGCGGGATCTCGGCGCGCTCGCACATGGACACCAACTCCTGCGGCGCGGTCTGTCCATCGGCCAGCACCAGCACCGGCGGCTCCAGGGTCACGATGCGTGAAATGCGCCGCGCGCAGTCCTCGGGCGTGGCATTGCTCAGGTAGGCGATTTCGCGCCGCCCCAGCACCTGCACACGGTAGGGATGGATGTAATTGAGGTGCCCGACCAGGTCGGCGCTGGAGCGCGCCTCGCGCACGGCGGTTTCGTCGAAGCGGCGCTCGGACGCCCCCAGCCCGGCAATCCACTCCCAGCGCAGCCGGGCGCGGAATTCCTCAAACAGCAGGTCGGCGCTGATGACGGAGGGTTTCACAGCGCGCCAGGAAAAATGTCAACCCAGGGTGGCCGACTGCCAGTCGGCAATGAGCGCATGCAGGCTGCTGGCGTCGCCGGGCGTGGTGAGCTGCTCGCGCAGTTGGGTGTCGCTGAGCAGTTCGGCGATCTCGGACAGGATTTCCAGGTGCTTCTGGGTCGCCGCTTCGGGCACCAGCAGGAAAATGAGCAGATTGACCGGCTTGTCGTCCGGGGCGTCGAAGACGATGGGCTGCTCCAGCTGGAACACCGCCGCCATGGGCGACTTGAGCCCCTTGATGCGGCCATGCGGTATCGCCACCCCATGGCCAAGCCCGGTGGAGCCCAGCCGCTCGCGCGAAAACAGGCTGTCGGTGACCAGGGCGCGGCTGAGCCCGTGCAGGTTCTCAAACAGCAGCCCGGCTTCTTCGAAAGCGCGCTTTTTGCTGGTGACCTCGACATGGGCCACCACGTGGTCGGGCGGCAGTATGGCGGCAAGGCGGTTCATGGCGGGGGAATTATGCATCGAAAAAAAACCGCCCCAGGGGGCGGTCGCTGGCGCGCTGGCGCAGCCCTACATCAGGCGTTTCGGGGCCCCATGGTGGTGGTCCTGGATGCGGTCCTTGTGGCGCACCACCTGGCGGTCGAGCTTGTCGACCAGCTCATCCACGGCGGCATACAGGTCTTCGTGCGCGCTTTCGGCAAACATGTCGTTGCCCTTGACATGGATGGTGCATTCGGCTCTTTGTCGTCGTTCCTTCTCCTTTTGCTTCTCCACGGTGAGCAGGACCTTGACGTCCACTACCTGGTCGAAATGGCGGGTGATGCGATCAAGCTTGGTCGTGACATAACTGCGCAATGCGGGGGTAACTTCGAGATGGTGACCGCTGATCGTCAGGTTCATACATAGCCTCCAAATGCTAGAACACAAGAAGCTGGCAGGCCTGCCAGCGCCCGCCAGACACCCCGGAAGGCACGGCGGACGCAACCACTATGCGCCCGATCCCGGGGAAAAGCAATCGCCATTTTTGACCCCGTTCAAGACCCGGAATAAGCCCCTTGAAAACGCCAACAAAGACCCTGTGCAGTGCCATAATCGCGGCTTCGCCACCTGCTGGAGAACGCTCCTTGGAAACCTACCCTAGTCGGTAGCTTTCAGCTCCCACCGTTGCACCGGGGGCTGGAAGCGCGCCTTGTCCACCGCCATCCCCCCCCAACGCAACCCACCCTCGGGAGTGAGCCATGTTGAATATCTTCACGCTCGTCAACGGGCGCCTGTTCCAGGAAGAGATCGAGTCCCTGGAGGAACTCGCCCGGTTCCAGCCCATCTGGGTGGATCTGGAATCCCCCACCATCGAAGAGAAACGCTGGGTCAAGCAGCACTATGGCCTGTCCATTCCGGACGATGCCATGGACGAGGACATCGAGGAGTCGGCGCGCTTCTACGCCGAAGACAACGGCGACCTGCACATCCGCAGCGACTTTCTGGTGCCCGATGACGAGGAGCCGCACTCGGTGCGCGTGGCCTTCATCCTGAACCTGGCCAACGACGGCCGGCGCTCCAGCGGCGTGCTGTTTTCCATCCACGACGAGGACATCCCGGTGTTCCGCCTGCTGCGCATGCGTGCGCGCCGGGCACCAGGCCTGATCGAAGACGCCAAGGAAGTGCTGCTCAAGCTCATGGACGCCGACGCCGAATACTCTGCCGACACGCTCGAGGAGATCTACGACGCGCTGGAGAAGGTGAGCTCCCAGGTGCTGGCCGGCGACGTGACCGACGCCCAGGCCGGTGAAGTGCTGGGCGAGATCGCGCGCCACGAGGACATGAACGGGCGCATCCGGCGCAATGTGATGGACACGCGCCGCGCGGTGAGCTTCCTGATGCGCTCCAAGATGCTCAACAATGAGCAATTCGAGGAAGCGCGCCAGATCCTGCGCGACATCGACTCGCTGGACTCGCACACCGCCTTCCTGTTCGACAAGATCAACTTCCTGATGGACGCCACGGTCGGCTTCATCAACATCAACCAGAACAAGATCATCAAGATCTTCTCGGTGGCCAGCGTGGCGCTGCTGCCCCCCACCTTGATTGCCAGCATCTACGGCATGAACTTCCAGCACATGCCCGAGCTGTCCCGGACCTGGGGCTACCCTTTTGCCTTGGCGCTCATGCTCGCCAGCGCCCTGGTACCCATGTGGTACTTCCGCCGCCGCGGCTGGTTGAAGTAGAAAAACGGGCTTTGGCCCGCATGAAATGGCGCTCTATTGCTATTATTGTTATAGCGACTGCAGCGCCGCATGGACCATGCGCTGGGCGTAGACCGAGGCCACGGTGGTGACGAACTGCGGAAAATCGACGTGCGCGCTGTCGTCGGCGCGGTCCGAAATGGTGCGCACGGCCGCAAAAGGCACGCCGTAATCGGCGCAGACCTGGGCCACGGCGGCGCCTTCCATCTCCACTGCCAGGGGCACATGGCCCGCGTCGGCCAAATCGCCGCACAGCTGGCGCACCTGCTGCGCCGCGCACACGAAGCGGTCGCCGGTGGCGATCAGACCCTGGTGCACCTGCACGGCACGCCCCGCGTGCTCCGCCCCAGCCAGGCTGGCGTGTGCCGCCTGCAGCAGGCGGTCGCTCCACTGCGGGTCGGTCTCCCACAGGGTGGAGCCGGTCAGCGGCACCTCGTAACGTGGGAACAGTGGGGAGGCGTCCATGTCGTGCTGCACGAACTGGCGCGCCAGCACCACGTCGCCCACCTGCACCCCTTCGCCCACACCGCCCGCCACGCCCGTGAACAGCACAGCGCGGGCCTGGAAGTGCTCCAGCAGCGTCGCCGCCGTGGTGGCCGCCGCCACCTTGCCCACGCGCGACAGGGCCAGCACCACGTTGTGGCCGTGCAACTGGCCGCACCAGTAATCGCGCCCGGCGCGGCGCACGCAGCGCGCCTGGCCAAGCGACTGCACCAGCCCGTCCTGCTCTTCGGCCAGGGCGCTGAGAATGGCGATGGGAGGGGTCATACAAGGGCTTTCCAAAAGGTCCACAGGCACCCGCGCGCGGGCCGGGGCGCAGTGTAGCGGCAGCGCAGGCGAACGCCCCTGCGCACCTGGCCCGCTGGCACCGCCGGGCACGGGCCGGCCCCAGGGACCGCGGCCAGCAGCAGGCCCGCGCGCGGGTCGCACAGGGATCAGCGCCCGCACGGGGCGGCCAGGATTCTGTTGTAAGCTGCGCCTCAGTTTCAACCACGAGGAGACCGCTATGCCCGCTGGCGCTGACACGCTGGTTCCGTCCCCGCAAGGCGCACCCACCCCGGGTCAGCGCATTGGCATCCCCACCGAAACCTTCCCTGGCGAACGCCGCGTGGCCACCGTGCCCGACGTGGTGGCCAAGCTGGTCAAGCTCGGCTTTGCCGTGGCGGTGCAGTCCGGCGCAGGCGCCGGGGCCGACTTCTCGGACGAGGCCTACGCCGAGGCCGGGGCCACCGTGCTGCCCAGCGCTGGCGAACTCTGGGGCAGCAGCGACATCGTCTTCAAGGTGCGCCCCGCTTCCAGCGAGGAAGTGGCCCTGCTGCGCGAAGGCGCCACGCTGATCGGCTTTGTCTGGCCAGCGCAGAACCCGCAGCTCATGGAACAGCTCGCGGCACGCCGGGCCACGGTGCTGGCGATCGACTGCCTGCCGCGCACCCTGAGCCGGGCGCAGAAGATGGACGCCCTGACCTCCATGGCCGGGGTGAGCGGCTACCGCGCCGTGATCGAAGCCGCCAACGCCTTTGGCCGCTTTTTCAACGGCCAGATCACGGCCGCAGGCAAGGTGCCCCCGGCCAAGGTCTTCATCGCCGGGGCCGGGGTGGCCGGGCTGGCCGCCATTGGCACGGCTGCAGGGCTGGGCGCCATCGTGCGCGCCAATGACACCCGCGCCGAGGTGGCCGACCAGGTCAAGTCCCTGGGCGGTGAATTCGTGAAGGTGGATTACGAAGAAGAAGGCGGCGGCGGTGGCGGTTACGCCAAGGTCATGAGCGAGGGCTTCCAGGCCGCGCAGCGCGCCATGTACGCACAGCAGGCGCGCGAGGTGGACATCATCATCACCACCGCACTCATCCCGGGCAAACCGGCGCCGAAACTCATCACCGCCGAGATGGTGCAGAGCATGAAGCCCGGCAGCGTGATCGTGGACATGGCCGGTGAGCAAGGCGGCAACTGCGAACTCACCGAACCGGGCCAGGCCGTGGTGCGCCACGGCGTGACCATCATCGGCTACACCGATCTGGCCTCGCGCCTGTCGCGCCAGTCCTCCACCCTGTATGGCAACAATCTGCTGCGCCTGACGGAAGAGCTGTGCAAGGCCAAGGACGGCGTGGCGCTGGTGAATATGGAAGACGACGCCATCCGCGGGCTGACCGTCATCAAGGACGGTGCCGTGACCTGGCCCGCCCCGGCGCCCAAAGTGGCACCCGCCCCAGCGCCCAAGCCCGCAGCGGTGGTCAAGAAGGCCCCAGCCCACGGCGAGGCGGGCGAGCCGATGTCGGCGCGCGCGCTGGCCACCGTGTTCGGCGTGGGCGCGGTGCTGTTCTGGCTGATCGGCGCCTACGCCCCAGCGGAGTTCCTGTCGCACTTCACGGTCTTCGTGCTGGCCTGCTTTGTGGGCTATATGGTGGTGTGGAACGTGACGCCTTCGCTGCACACGCCGCTGATGAGCGTGACCAACGCCATCAGCTCCATCATCTGCATCGGCGCGCTGGTGCAGATCGCACCGCCCCTGGCGGGCCTGGGGGGTGGGGCACGGCCCGACCTGTGGATCCGCATCCTGGCCACGGTGGGCATCGCGCTGACCGCCATCAATATGTTTGGCGGCTTTGCCGTCACCCAGCGCATGCTGGCCATGTTCCGCAAGTAAACCCCGTGTCCCAAGGAGCCGCTTCATGAGTTCAAGCCTGGCCACGGTGGCCTACATCGCCGCCACCATTCTCTTCATCCTCAGCTTAGGGGGCCTGTCCAACCAGGAAAGCGCCCGCCGCGGCAACCTCTTTGGCATGCTGGGCATGGGCCTGGCGGTGCTGGCCACCGTCTTCGGCCCGCAGGTCACGGCCTCGGGCTACGGCTGGATCATCGCCGCCATGGTGGTCGGCGGCGCAGTCGGCCTGTATGCCGCACGCACCGTGCAGATGACCCAGATGCCCGAGCTGGTGGCCTTCATGCACAGCATGGTGGGCCTGGCGGCCATGCTGGTAGGTTTTGCCACCTTCATCGACCCGCTGGCCGCCTCCGGCTACAGCGGCGCGGCCAAGACCATCCACGAGTTGGAGATCTACATCGGCATCCTCATCGGCGCGGTCACGCTCTCGGGCTCCATCATCGCCTTCGGCAAACTCTCCGGGCGCATTGGCGGCAGCCCGCTGCTGCTGCCTGGGCGGCATTGGCTCAATCTGGCGGGCCTGCTGGTGGTGATCGGCTTTGGCCGCAGCTTCCTGAATGCACACTCCATCGACGAAGGCATGCTGCCGCTGCTGGTGATGGCGGTGGTGGCGCTGCTCTTTGGCGTGCACATGGTCATGGCCATTGGCGGCGCCGACATGCCGGTGGTGGTGTCCATGCTCAACAGCTACTCGGGCTGGGCGGCGGCAGCCACCGGCTTCATGCTCTCCAACGACCTGCTCATCGTGGTCGGCGCCCTGGTGGGCTCCAGTGGCGCCATCCTGTCCTACATCATGTGCCGGGCCATGAACCGCAGCTTCATCAGCGTCATTGCCGGGGGTTTTGGCACCACGGCCGCCAAGCCCAAGGCCGCCGCAGACGCCCAGGCCCCGCAGGGCGACGCCACCCCGGTCAGCTCCCATGAAACCGCCGAGCTGCTGCGCGATGCCAAGAACGTGGTCATCGTGCCCGGCTACGGCATGGCGGTGGCGCAGGCCCAGCACACGGTGTTCGAGATCACCCGCCACCTGCGCGAGAAAGGCGTGAACGTGCGCTTTGCCATCCACCCGGTGGCCGGGCGCATGCCGGGCCACATGAACGTGCTGCTGGCCGAGGCCAAGGTGCCCTACGACATCGTGATGGAGATGGACGAAATCAACGAGGACTTCCCCGACACCGACGTGGCCATGGTCATCGGCGCCAACGACATCGTCAACCCGGCGGCGCAGGACGACCCCGGCAGCCCCATCGCCGGCATGCCGGTGCTGGAGGTCTGGAAGGCCAAGACCAGCATCGTCATGAAGCGCTCCATGGCCAGCGGCTACGCGGGCGTGGACAATCCGCTCTTTTACAAGGACAACAACCGCATGCTCTTTGGCGACGCCAAGAAGATGCTCGACGAGCTGCTGGGGGTCCTGAAAAGCTGACAAGGAATTTGCCCATGAGCGAGCGTTGGAAACCCAGCGTGACCGTGGCGGCCATCATCGAACGTGATGGCCGTTTTTTATTGGTCGAGGAACACACCCCCGAGGGCCTGCGCCTGAACAACCCGGCCGGCCACCTGGAGCCCGGCGAGAGCCTGGCCCAGGCCTGCGCGCGCGAAGCGCTGGAGGAAACCGCCCACGCCTTCACCCCCACGGCGCTGGTGGGGGTGTACCAGGCGCGCTTCACCCGCGCCTTGCCCCAGGGGCCGCAGAGCATCGACTACCTGCGCTTTGCCTTCTGCGGCGAACTCGGCGCCTTCGACCCCGCGCGCAGCCTGGACCAGGGCATTGCCCGCACCCTGTGGATGGACCTGGACGCACTGCGCGCCAGCCAGGCACGCCACCGCAGCCCCATGGTGCTGCAGTGCGTGCAAGACTACCTGGCGCAGCGGCGTTTTCCGCTGGACCTGCTGCACAGCGACCCGAGCATCTTCGAATGCTCCTGATTTGGTAGCACTCCAGGCAATAAAATAGCGGGCCAGAGGCCTATTTCGGCCCTATTTTTTTGGTGGTACAGATGGCAGGCAAGCAGCGTGTGGTGGTGGGTTTGAGCGGGGGCGTGGACTCGGCGGTGTCGGCCTACCTGCTCCAGCAGCAAGGCCACGAGGTCATCGGCATCTTCATGAAGAACTGGGAGGACGACGACGACAGCGAGTTCTGCTCCAGCCGCCAGGACTTTCTGGACGCCGCCGCCGTGGCCGACGTGCTGGGCATCGAGATCGAACACGTCAACTTCGCTGCCGAGTACAAGGACCGCGTGTTTGCCGAGTTCCTGCGCGAATACCAGGCCGGGCGCACGCCCAACCCCGACATCCTGTGCAACGCCGAGATCAAGTTCAAGGCCTTCCTGGACCACGCCTTCGCACGGGGGGCCGACGCCATCGCCACTGGCCACTACGCACGCGTGCGCCACAACCCGGCCACCGGCCGCCACGAACTGCTCAAGGGCCTGGACCCCTCCAAAGACCAAAGCTACTTCCTGCACCGCCTGCAGCAGCACCAGATTGCGCGCACCCTGTTCCCGGTGGGCGAGCTGCACAAGACCGAGGTGCGCCGTATTGCCGACGCCATTGGCCTGCCCAACGCCAAGAAGAAGGACTCCACCGGCATCTGCTTCATTGGTGAGCGCCCGTTTCGCGAGTTTCTGAACCGCTACATCGCCAAGGAGCCCGGCGCTATCAAGGACAGCAGCGGGCGCACCATCGGCCGCCACGTGGGCCTGAGCTTCTATACCCTGGGTCAGCGCCAGGGCCTGGGCATTGGCGGGGTGAAGGAAAAAGGCGCGCAAAAGGGCGGCGGCGAGCACGCGCCCTGGTTCGTGGCGCGCAAGGACCTGGAAAGGAACACCCTGTGGGTGGTGCAGGGGCACGAGCACCCCTGGCTGCAGTACCGCAGCCTGCACGCCAGCGATGCCAGTTGGGTCGCGGGCGAACCCCCCGCCCCTGGCGCACTGGCGGCCAAGACGCGCTACCGCCAGGCGGACGCGCCCTGCACGCTGTCCTGCGTTGCCGAAGGGGATTTCCGCCTGGAATTCGCCCAGGCGCAGTGGGCCGTGACCCCGGGGCAGTCCGCAGTGCTGTACGACGGTGAGGTCTGCCTGGGCGGCGGTGTGATCCACAGCGCCCAGGCCTGGAACGCCCCCTGAGCGCTGCACCGCCTCCGGTGGAAAACGGAATTAACCCATGCGGGCCAGAAGGGTTTCCATGTCCTTGAGCATGGCGTCCAGCCCGGCCTTCTGGGCGGCGTCGGGCTGCACCCGGTTGGCCAGCTCCTGCTCCATGAAGCACACCGTCATGCGCAGGTAGGTGCTGTCCAGCGCCTTGCGCACGGCGGCGAACTGCTGCCCGATCTTCATGCAGTCCTCGCCCTCTTCCACCATGCGCTGGATGCCCCGGATCTGCCCTTCGGCGCGGCGCAGCCGGTTGAGCACGTCGGTGCGGGCTTGGGCATTGTTGAGCACGGTCATGGGGCGATTTTCCTCGGCACAGGGGTAAGGGCTGCCATTTTCGCGCAATTGCACCGCGCGCGCAGCGGCACGCAGCCTACCCATGGCGGACGAGGGCATTGCCCCCCCCTTTCAGCGTTGGCAGGCGTTGCCGCCCTCGGGCACCCCCAGACGCCGCAGCAGGATGCTGGGCGGGCAAAAGCCCGTAAAGCCGGACTGGAACAGGTTCAGTCCCACAAAGGCCGTGAAGGCCAGGAACCACTGGCTCACGAACAGGGGGCTGGCATCCACCCCCAGCGCCAGCGAGAGCAGTACAAAGAACCCGGCCATGCTGCGGATATAGCGTTCAACGGTCATGTGTTTCTCCTTACAGGTAAAGCCCGCCCATCAAACCGGGGCGGCGAGGGTTTCGCGCTGCTTGCGGTAGAGCGCGTAATACAGCACCGGGATCACCACCAGGGTCAGCAAGGTGGAAACGAAGATGCCAAAAATGAGCGACACCGCCAGGCCGTTGAAAATCGGGTCGTCCAGGATGAAGAAGGCGCCGATCATGGCCGCCAAGCCGGTCAGGGCGATGGGCTGGGCGCGCACGGTGGCCGACTGCAGCACCGCGTCCTTGAAAGCCACGCCCTGGGCCACCTGCAGGTCGATGAAATCCACCAGCAAAATGGAGTTGCGCACGATGATGCCCGCCAGCGCGATCATGCCGATCATGCTGGTGGCGGTGAACTGCGCCCCCAGCAGCGCGTGGCCCGGCATCACGCCGATGATGGTGAGCGGAATCGGCGCCATGATCACCAGCGGCGTCAGGTAGCTCTTGAACTGCGCCACCACCAGCAGGTAGATCAGCACCAGGCCCACGGCGTAGGCGGCGCCCATGTCGCGGAAGGTGTCGTAGGTGATCTGCCACTCGCCGTCCCACTTGATGGCGTAGTGGCGGTAGGGGTCGCTGGGCTGGCGGATCCAGTATTCCTCCAGCAATCCCTCCCGGGCCAGGGGCAGCTCCTGGAGCGAGGGGCGGATGCCGAACAACCCATACAAGGGCGAGTCCAGCGTGCCCGCCATATCGCCCACCACATAGCTCACGCCCAGCAGGTCCTTGGTGTACAGCGGCTTGTCGATCACCCCGCGCTGCACCTGCACCAGTTCCGACAAAGGCACCAGTTGCCCATTGGCCGCGCGCAGCGGCAGCGCCAGCACCGCGTCCAGCTCCACCTGCTGGTCCAGCGGCAGTTGCAGGCGCACCGGCACCGGGTACTTCGACTGGCCGTCGTGCAGATAGGCCGCATCCACCCCCGACAGCGCTGCGGCCACGGTCTGCGCCACGGTCGACACCGCAATGCCCAGGCTCTCGGCGCGCTGGCGGCGCACGCGCAGGAAGGCGCGCGGCGCGTCCTCCTTCAGGCTCGTGTCCACGCCCACGATGTCGGCGGTGGCACCAAAGCGCTGCGCCACCTGCTGCGCCAGTTGCTGGCGCCCGGCCTCATGGGGCCCATAGACCTCGGCCACCAGCGGCGCCATCACCGGCGGCCCCGGCGGCACCTCCACCACTTTCACCCGCGCCGCATAGCGCGCCCCGATCGCCTCCAACTGCGGGCGCAGGCGCTGCGCAATGGCGTGGCTCTTTTCGCTGCGGTGCTGCTTGTCCACCAAGGACACCTGCACATCGCCCTGCTCGGCCTCGGCGCGCAGGTAGTACTGGCGCACCAGCCCGTTGAAGGTGATGGGCGAGGCCGTGCCCGCGTAAGACTGCAAGTGCACCACCTCGTCCTGCTGCGCCAAGAACTCGCCCAGCTCCTGCAGCACGCGCGAGGTGTCTTCCAGCGGCGTGCCCGCGGGCATGTCCACCACCACCTGGAACTCGCTCTTGTTGTCAAAAGGCAGCATCTTCAGCACCACCCACTGCACCGCCGCCAGCCCCACCGAGAGCAGCAGCGCCGCCACGATGCCCCCCAGCAGCAGCCAGCGCTTGCGCGCGCTCTCCAGCAGCGGGGTCAGCAAGCGGGTGAACACGCTTTGCAAGGCCCGCGTGACCCGCGAGGGCGCCGCGTGGCCATGGCTGGCGTGGCCGCGAAGGAACTTGAGCGCCAGCCAAGGCGTCACGGTGAAGGCAATCGCCAGCGAAATCGCCATGCCCAGGCTCGAATTGATCGGGATCGGGCTCATGTACGGCCCCATCAGGCCCGACACAAAGGCCATGGGCAGCAGCGCCGCAATCACGGTCAGCGTGGCCAGGATGGTGGGGCCACCCACCTCGTCCACCGCGCGCGGAATGATCTGCGCCAGGGGCCAGTCCGGGTGGAGCTGGCGGTGGCGGTGGATGTTTTCCACCACCACGATGGCGTCGTCCACCAGGATGCCGATGGAAAAGATCAGCGCGAACAGCGACACCCGGTTGAGCGTGAAGCCCCAGGCCCAGGACGCGAACAGGGTAGCGGTCAGGGTCAGCACCACCGCCGCGCCCACGATCACCGCTTCGCGCCGCCCCAGGGCCAGGCCCACCAGCAGAATCACCGAGCCGGTGGCAAAGGCCAGTTTCTGGATCAGCTTGTTGGCCTTTTCCGCCGCCGTCTCGCCGTAGTTGCGCGTCACCGTGGCCTGCACCCCCTGCGGGATCACGGTGTTGTGCAGGCTTTGCAGCCGGGCCTCCACGGCGCGCGCCACATCCACCGCGTTCTCACCCGGCTTCTTGCTCACGCTCACCGTCACCGCCGGGTAGCTCGCTCCCGCTCGCGCGGCGTCGGCCCCGGCTGGCGCATAGGCCTTGCCCGGCGTGAACCAGACATGGCGTGTCGGCTGGCGGCTGCCGTCGCTGATCTTCGCCACCTCACGCAGGTACACCGGCTTGCCCTGGTGCACCCCCACCACCAGCTCACCCACCTGCTGCGCATCGTGCAGGAACTCGCCCACCTGCACCGACAGCATCTGCGGCCCCTGGGCGCCGCGCGCCAGCACCGCCCCTGCGGGCATGCCCATATTGGCCGCCTGCAGTGTGCGCTGCAGGCTTTGCAGGTCCACCCCGCGCTCGCGCAGGCGCAGCGGATCGATCTCCACATTCAGCGCGCGCCCCGGCCCGCCCAGGGTCTGCACCTCGCGCACCCCCGAGACCGCCTTGAGTTCGGTCTCCAGCGCGTGCGCCACCGTCTGCAGCTCCAGCGCCGCCGTTTCCTGCGGCGTCCACAGCGTCACCGCCAACACCGGCACGTCGTCAATGCCCTTGGGCTTGACGATCGGGGTCAGCGTCCCCAGGCCCGCGGGCAGCCAATCCTGGTTCGCGTTGATCACGTCGTACAGGCGCACCAGGGCCTCGGTGCGCGCCACCCCGACCTGGAACTGCACCGTCAGCACCGCCAGCCCCGGGCGCGCCACCGAATAGGTGTGCTCCACGCCCGCGATCTGGCTGAACATCTGCTCTGCGGGGCGCGCCACCATGGCCTGCACGTCGGCGCTGCTGGCGCCCGGAAACGGCACCAGCACATTCGCCATCGTCACGTTGATCTGCGGCTCTTCCTCGCGCGGCGTCACCAGCACCGCAAACAGGCCCAGCAGCAAGGCCACCAGGGCCAGCAGGGGCGTCAGGGCATTGTTCTGGAATGCCGCCGCAATGCGGCCCGACACACCCAAGGATTCATTCGGGGTTTGGCTCATGGCGTTCACCGTTGCGCTGCGGCCTTGACCGGATCAAGTGCGACCACGTCGCCCTCTCTCAGGCCACTGGCGATCTCCACCATGTCGCCCGCAGGCACCCCCACCGTGCGCACGGCACGCAAGGCGTAGCCCTGGCCGGTCTGCACGTACACCGCGCTCAGCTCGCCGCGGCGCACCAGGGCCTGTTGCGGTATGCGCATCGCCTGTACTCCGCCGTCGCCCCCGCCACCCAGGCGCACCTGCACCTGCTGGCCCGGCACCAGGGCCGCGCTGTCCTGCGGCGCCAGCTCCAGACGCCACTCCTGGGTCTGGGCCACCGGGTCCGCGGCGGGCACGAGCTGCGTGCTGCGCGGTGCGATGGCGCGCGCCTGGGCGCCATCCTCCACCAGCACCTCCACGCGCTGGGCGTGCTGCGCCAGCCCACGGCGCGAGGCCGGCAACTGCACCACCGCCCTCAAGGGCTGGGGCGCATACAGGGTGACGATCGGGCTGCCCATCACCGCCAGGTCCCCGGCCTGCGCGTGGGTCTGCAAGACCCAGGCGTCATAGGGCGCCACCAGCCGGGTATAGCCCTGCTGCAGCCCCGCCTGGCGCACACCCACCTGCGCCTGCTCGCGCACCGCCTGCGCGCTTTGCAGCTGCATTTCCGCTGTGTCCAGGGCCGACTGGCTCACAAAACCCTGGCCCTGCAGGGAGCGCACCCGCTGCACCTGGGCCTGGGCCTCGCGCCACTGCGCCTCGGCCTGCGCCAGTTGCGCCTGGCTGCGCTGCACACCGGCCGTGCTCTCACGGTCGTCGACCAGGGCCAGCAACTGGCCCGCGCGCACATGCTCTCCCGCCTTCACATGCAGCGCCCGGATGCGCCCGCCGGCCTGCGCCGCCACCGTAGCCTGGCGCACCGCCTCGATCACGCCGTCAAGCTGCACCGCCGTCCCCGTCCTCTGCAGCCGTACCGTGTAGGTCGGCATGGGCTCCTGCGCCCCCGCTCCCAGGGACAGCAGCAGCCCCGCGACCCATCCCACGACCCCCAGGCGCCCCGCCCACCGCGGCACCCAACCCAACGCCCAAACACCAGCCTGTTGCATATTTGCCTCTCAATACTACATGGAGTATTTAGATACTATACACAGTATGTTCCGAGCCGTCAAACGCCCCCTGGCTGCGGCGTCCGTGAACGATGCACGCTTAGCCACAGTTTGAGCCCGTCCCGCCGCCCGAGTTGCAACAAAACGTCACAAAATCAAGGCCCGGAATACAATCGCTCATTTCAAGGAGCCGTCATGAACACAGAGGTTTTGCTGGACTATGTCCGCGCGCAACAGGTTGCGCCGCAATGGCAAGACTTCCTGCGCGCGCTGGCCGGCGAACTCTGCGCACAGGCCGACGATTCCGCACTGCGCACTCTTTTTCATAGCATCGGAACAAGACTTGCCGAGGGTGTGCAGGCCATCTACCAGGACATCGACACCCTTGCCAACCTGCAACAGGTGCTCAATGGATACTGGGGGGGGATGCAGTGGGGCTGGGTGGAAATGACCGAACAGGCCGGTTTTGTCGACATCACCCATTGCCTGGCCCCCTTGTCGCAGGCCTTCGGGGAGGACGCCCTGGGCTGGAGCACCGGCGTTCTCGAGGGTTTCTACCAGACCGTATTCCAGCACCTCGGCGCCGACCCCGCCCTGCAACTGCAATACGTGCAGCAACCGGGCCATGATCTGGCCCTGCGCTTTCGCTTTGGACGTGGCTGAGAACGGGAGTACCTCGACATGACCGCTGGCAATCCTCCTTCCGCATCGCTGTTTCGCTCGCTGGGTGCCGACGACTCCTATTTCGATGCCAAGGCCCGCGCCGCATCCAAGGAAGCCGAGCAGCGCTGGCCCCTTTTCAAGGCCGTGGCACCGGCCAGGGCAGAAGAAACGCCAGTCCTGAGCGCGCAGGACAAGGAAGCCTCCTGGAACACCCCTCCCGCCGGTGCCGACGCTCCCCCACGGGCGCGCCTGAGCCGCCCCGGCCTGGGGCAGAAGCTGGCCACCGGGCTGCGTGAGCTGGGCCACAAGACGCGCCAGGAAAGCATGCCCTCCGTGGCCGCCAGCGCGCGCACGCCCCCACTCCCAGCGGCCGCATTGCCGGAGAGCCCCAGCGCCAAAGCGCCCAACCCGCCCCCCCCGGTTCCGCGCCCCGTGGCGGCGTCCGTCGCGCCCCCGGCCAGGGTCGCCGCCCCGCCCCAGGCCCCCGCGCGCACGCCCTTGATGGCTGGCGCCCGTGCGCCCGCCGCCGTACCCCTGCCCCCCCTGGCCGGTGCGCTGGGCCGCCCCCAAGCCCCGGCCCAGGCAGCGCAGGAGCCCGCCACCCCAGCGGCGGCACCGGCCCGCAAGAAAGGGCTGTTTGCCCCTGCGCCGCAGGCGCCCGCCGCAGCCTTGGCCAAGCCCGCCCACTCCGGCGCGCCCGCCGACCCCTCGCTGAGCGGTCTGTTCGCCCGCTTGAGCGGTCAAACGCCGCCCCCGGCCGCAGCAGCACCCAAGCGCGGCCTCCTGTTTGGGCGGAGTGGCCGATGAGTGTGATCGGCATCGTCTCCATGAAGGGCGGGGTGGGCAAGACGTCGGTAACGGCCAATCTGGCCGCGGCCGTGGCCCGCGCACTCGGCCCGGGACGTGTCAGCGCCATCGACCTCGACCCCCAGAACGCCCTGCACTGGCACTTCGGCGTGGACGGACGCCACCAGGCCGGAGTGGCCCAACAGGCCATCCACGGAGGCAACTGGGCCCGTGCTGCACAGACCAGCGCCCACGACGTCTGCTGCCTGCCCTACGGCGAAGTCAGCGAACCCGAGCGCGAGGCCTTCGAAGAACTCATGGCGCGCGAGCCCGACCTGCTGGGCCACGCCATCCACGAAGCCCGGCTGGACCAGGACGCCGTGGTGTTCATCGACACCCCGCCCGGCCCCTCGCCCTACCTCAAGCAGGTCTTCCAGTGCGCCGACGTCATCGTCATGGTCATCCTGGCCGACGCCGGCTCCTACGCCACCATTCCCGCCATGGAAGAATGGGTGGCCGACATGGGCGCCCACAACCCGCGCCTCATCAGCTTCTACCTGGTCAACCAGGTCGACCGCTCAGAGATCCTCAGCCGCGACGTGCACGACCTGCTGATGCACCGGCTGCAGGGGCGCATCGCCCCCCTGGGCATCCACGCCGACGAAACCGTGCGCGAGGCCCTGGCATTCCAGCAGCCGGTCATGGCCTACGACCCCCACGGCCAGGCCAGCCATGATCTCGCCCGTCTGGCCAACTGGCTCCTCGACACCCTCAGTCCATGAAACCGGCGGCCCTGCTGGAACTGTGGCGCGACCGCTGGGCCAAGCCTCCCGTTTCCGCGCTCTTCGTGCCCTACCGCGACGGCCCCCTGAGCCAGCACCTGGAGGCATTCGCCACCTCCGCGCTGTGGCGCAGCCCAGGGCTGCGATGGGGGGGACGGCTGCTCGCATGCCTGGGCCTGCTCACCCTGGCCTTCATGCCGCTGACCGTGAATGCGCAGATCGTGTTTGCAGCCATCCTGCTGGCAACCCTGGTCTATGCGCGCCGTTTCGGCGGCGCCGTACTGGCCCTGGGCATCGCCTGCGTCAGCGCGGTCATGAGCATGCGCTACCTGGGCTGGCGCGTCCACGCCAGCATCGTTCCCGGCTATCCCCTGGAAACCTTTGTCTGGGGCATGCTCTGGTGGTCTGCCGAGGTCCTGGCATGGGTCGGCGCCACACTGCTGCTGCTGGAGCGCTTCTGGCCGCTGCAGCGCCCGCCGCAGCCCCTGCCCCCCCAGGCCCTGCACTGGCCGGACGTGGATGCCATCGTGTGGTCCGATACCGCCGACCCGGTGGCCCTGCGCCTGCAGGTCCAGGCCCTGCGCAGCCAGGCCTGGCCCGCCAACCGCCTGGGCGTGCATGTGGTCTGCGCCGCCGCCCCCAGCGAGCAGGAACGCGCCTGGGCCCAGGAGCAGGGCATGGCGCTGGTGCACTACCCCGAGTGCGCCCAGGCCCCCTGGGGGCAGATCAACCGCCTGCTCTGGGATCTGCAGGGTTCCGTGGTCGTGGTGGTGCATGCCAGCACCCCGCCCCTGGAGGCCAACTTCCTGCAGCACAGCCTGGGCTGGCTGCACGACGATGCCGCCCTGGCGCTGCTGCACACCCCCGCGCACCCATGCACCGGGGGCGCCAGCGCGCCCGTGGCGCGCCAGTTGCGGCAACGCTGCGACCCCAGGGCCCAGGTCGCCGTGTGGCGCCGCCAGGCACTCAACGACATCGCAGGCCTGGATCTCCAGCACCCCGACGGCAGCATCCGGCAACTGCGCGCACGGGGCTGGGAAAGCGCCCATCTCCTGATCCAGAACCCCGCGCCGGGCGAACCCGGCGCAACGCAGACCGTAGCGCGCATGGACCGCCCGTTTCCGGCCTATGGCCTGCGCGCGCGCATGGCCATGGAGCACCTCGCCGAGGTCCTGCGCTTCTACCAGCCGCTGTACCTCGGCGTCTTCGCGCTGACCCCGCTGGTGGCGCTGGGCCTGGGCTCCCTGCCCCTGCAGGCCAGCCTGCTGGCCCTGTGCGCTTTTTACCTGCCCCACTGGATCATGGCTTCCCTGGCCCGCGGCGCCAGCGAGCCCGGCGGGCGCCTGGTCTTCTCGCTGCTGCTGCGCGAACACATACTGCCGCTGCACCTGGCGGTGCGCACCACCCAATCCTTCCTCGCCACCCAGTGGCGGCATGTCTGGCGCCGCCTGCGCCACACCCCACCCCCACGGGATCCGCCACTCGATGCCAGACTCTGGCTGACCCAGTTGGCGTGGGCTGGCGCCAACCTCTGGGCCGCACTGCAGGGCGCGCGCCTGCTCCAGCAGGGTCCCGGGGCCGCCTACACCAGCACCCTGGGGGTGATGGTGGCCTGGGCCCTGTGGAATGCCCTGCAGGCCATCTGCCGCCTGGCGATCGAGAAAGAAGCCCGCCTGGTGCAGTCCACCCGCGACGCCCGCCAGACCATGCAAGCCATGGTGCAGACCCCTGGCCAGCGCCCGCTGCCCTGCACCACCTCCAACTTTCCCTCGCAGACCCTGGTCCTGGGTCTGCACAGCGTCCCCACCGGCATGCGCCCGGGGCAGACACTGGCCTTCTCCCTGTTCCACGGCTACCACGAATACACCTTCGACGCCCAACTCACGGCCATCGACCCGAACACGCTGCAGCTGCAGGTCGCCCCCGCCAGCGTCGAGGCCTACCGCAAACTGGCGCAGGCCGTGTTCTCACGCGATGCCCAATGGCCGCGCTGGCTGCCCGGGCGTGAAGCAGATCACCTCTTGCCCTCGCGCCTGCGCACCGTGCTGCATGCGCTGGAAACGGCCTTCTACAATTTGGTGGTGCAAGCATCCAAACCACCGCTGATCCAGTTGCTCAAGCAATGGCTTCAACCCGGGACCAAGAACAATGGCTAACCGCGCTACCCCCCGCCCCCGCACGCAGTTGTCCGCCCTGTGTGCCGCCGCCGTGCTGGCGGCCCTGAGCACCGCCTGGAGCGAACCTGCCTGGGCCAAGAAGCAAAAGACCGACACTGTCATCACGGAACGCGACGCGGAACTCGACCGCTCCCTGGGCCTGGCGGGCAAACAGCGCACCGTCACCCTCTCGTTCAAGCAGATGGGGGCCTGGTCCTCGGTCAAGCTGCGCGGCGTCGATGGCTACCAGACCCTCTTTTTCCCGATCCGCTCCGACGAAGTGGTGGTGGGCGCCAAGCTGCGCATCGCCTACGACTACTCACCGGCCCTGATCCCGGAACTCAGCCATCTGGGCATTGGCCTTAACGGCCGCGTGGCCGCAGTCGAAGCGCTGCCCAAGGACAAAGGGGTGGGCAATACGCGCGAGATCAATCTCGACCCGCGCCTGTTCAAGGACAACAACGAACTGCTGTTCCAGCTCATCGGCCACTACACGCGCCAGTGCGAAGACCCCTACCACTCCTCGCTGTGGCTGGTGCTCAGCGACCTCGGGCGCCTGGAGCTGACCCTGGCCTCGGTCACCGGCACCAGCGACCTGAAGAACCTGCCTGCTCCCTTCTTCGACAAGCGCGAGAACCAACCCCTGCGCATCCCCTTCGTGTTCGCCAGGACACCCACCCCCGCCACGCTGCAGGCCTCGGGCGTGCTGGCCTCCTGGTTTGGCGCCCAGGCGCGCGACCGGGGCATGCAGTTCCCGGTCAGCGTCAACGAGCTGCCCGAGGGCAATGCGGTCGTGTTCCTGCAAGGCGGTGAAACCCTGGCCGGGCTGCGCGCGCAGGCGGCCTCCTCCATCGCCCTGGTGCCCCACCCCAGCACACCGGGGGCCAAGCTGCTGCTGATCTCCGGCAGCAACGACGCCGACATCGCGCGCGCCGCGCGCGCCGTGGCCCTGGCCGCGCCCACCCTGTCGGGCAGCGCGGTCCAGGTCACCAAGGAAATCGACGCTGCCGCGCGCAAGCCCTACGACGCCCCGGCCTGGATCCCCACCGACCGGCCGGTGCGCCTGGGCGAACTGGTGCGCTCGCAAAACCTGCGCGTGCATGCCTACTACCCGGACGCGATCCGCATCAACTACCGCCTGCCGCCCGACGTGTTTCTCTGGCGCACACCCGGCGCGCCGCTGGACCTGCGCTACCGCGCCACCGACCTGCCCTACCACCACAACTCCAGCCTGAACCTGGGGCACAACGGCAACTTCATCCAGACCCTGCCCATCAACTCCGTCGCCAGGAAGGCGCCCGAGGCCGAGAGCGCGGTGGACACGCTGCAGGTGGGCCGCGCACTGCGCCATGAGCAGGTCCACATCCCCCCCTACACCCCGGTCGGGCGTGAACAGCTGCAGTTCACCTACCACTTCGACGTCATTCGCCAGGGCGAATGCATGGCCTTGCCGCCCAACAACCTCGAAGGCGCGGTGGACGCCGAATCGACCATCGATTTCAGCCAGTTCCCACGCTACGCGGCCCTGCCCAACCTGGCCTACTTCGCCAGCCTGGGCTATCCCTTCACACGCATGGCGGACCTCTCCGAAACCGCCTTCGCCCTGCCCGATGCCCCCAACACCGACGAGCTGTCGCTGTACCTGACGCTGCTGGGCCGCATGGGCGAATCCACCGGCTACCCGGCGCTGCGCCACCGGCTGGTGTCGCACATCGACATCGAAAAGGCCAGCGGCCAGGACGTGGTGGTGCTGGGCTCGGCCAACAACCAGAACCTCATGACCAAGTGGAAGGATGTCCTGCCCCTGGTCAGCGTGGACGGCGAGCGCCGGGTGCGCGAACAGCAGTCCAGCACCCGCTGGACCTACCGCTGGTCGGAAGAAGACCAGGCGCCCTTGCCCAAGCCGCCCGGGGAGTTCAGCTTTGCCCCCGGCGCCAGCCTGGCCACCGTGATGGCCTTCGAGTCGCCCATGCAGTCCGGGCGCAGCGTGGTCTTCATGTACGCCGACAAATCGGCCGACCTGCGCAAGATCGGCGACCTGTTTTCCGACACCGAACGCCTGGGCACGGTGCAAGGCGACTTCCTGGTGGTGGACGACAAGGGCGTCAGCCACACGCGCGCCTCGGCCACCTACCACGTGGGCACGCTGCCATGGTGGAGCAAGTTGCGCTGGTTCCTGGCCGACCAGCCCTTCGTGCTGGCCTTTGTGGCCCTGCTGATCTGCGTGCTGGCCGGTGCGCTGCTGTACCGCCCGCTGCGCACCGTGCTGGCACGCTGGAACGCGCAGCGCAAGGCCTGAGAGAATGCGCCGCTCCCCTGCCCTGCTGCCGCGCGCGCTGGCCTGCGCCCTGTGCCTGGCCTTGTGGTCCATGCCGGGCCGGGCCGAGGATTTGCTGAGCAGCCAGATGGTGGATGAGGCCCGCATGTGGCAGAGCAAGGGCCGCATGGACCTCGCCTCCGACACCTGGCGGCGCCTGCTGATCACCAACCCGCAACACGGCGAAGCGCTGGTCAGCCTGGCCAGAATCCAGCTCCAGTCCGGCCAGCTGGCGCAGGCGCAAGCCTTGTTGGCACGGGCCGCGCGCCTCGCCAAAAAGCCCGCCGCCTACGCACAGGTGGCAGCGGCCCTGCAAGCCGCGCAATCCCGTGCCGACGCCGCCCCGGCCGGAACCACCGACGTGCCTGCCAGGGCAGCGGCCGCCAGCCCGCCAACCGCACCTGTGGCGCCCCCGGTCGCAGCACAGCCCACCCGGCCGCCCCCGAAGGCCGTGGCGGCACCGAACTCGCCGCCCCCTGCAGAGCCCCGGCCCCCGGCGCAGGTCCGGTCGGCTGGCGGGCCTGCGCCTGCCAAGCCCGCCAGCACGCAACGGCCCGCCCCAGCCCCGGTACCGCCCCCCAGTACCGAAGTGCAGGTCACCCCGATCCCGTTCCGCACCGTCGAGGCGCGTGAAACACCGGCGCCGGATGCCCAGGAGCAGCGCAGCGACGGCATGCAGTTGCGCAGCTCCAGCCAGCTCCTCCTCGGGGGCGCGGCCAGCCCCGGTGCGCCAACGCCAGCCCGCACCAGCGATACTGCCGCCAAGACCAGTCCCAAGAACAAACCCCGGCCTTACCGGCCAGCGCCCGCGCTGAGCCCGCCGCTGTCCGAATAAACCATGGAAATCATTGCGCTCATTTCAGGCAAGGGCGGGGTCGGCAAGTCCACCCTAGCGGCCAATCTGGCGGTGGGATTGCACCAGCGTGGCAAATCCGTCCTGCTGCTCGACCTCGATCCACAGAACGCACAGCGCCTGCACATGGGCCTGGACCCCGGCGAGATTGCCGGGCTCGCCCGCGAGGGGCTGCGCAGCACTTCGGTATTCGAAAGCCCCTTCGGCCCCCGCTTCGTTCCTTTTGGCCGCCTGCGCGAAAACGAGCTGGAAGAGTTCGAGGCCTTCTTGCGCGCCCACCCACAATGGATTGCGCACAGCCTGGATGCCCTGGGCGCGCACGCCTATGACTACGCCGTGATCGACACCCCGCCGGGCCCGACCGTCTATCTGCAACAGGCCTTGCAGGCCGCCCACCGCGCATTGATCGTGCTGGCCGCCGACGCCGCCTCGTTTGCCACCATCCCCAAGATCCAGCAGTTGGTACAGGCCTATACCCACGAGCGCAAGGATTTCTATGGCGCCCACCTGGCGCTCAACCAGATGCCCCAGGGCAGCAGGCTTGGGCACCAGGTGCGCACCACGCTGATGGCCGAGTACGCCCAGCAGCTCTGCCCCGTGACCGTTCATCGCGATGCCGCCGTGGCCCAGGCCCTGGCCTTCGAGCGCCCGGTGCTGCAGTACGAAGCGAACTGCCCCGCCAGTGTCGCCTTGCAAAGCCTGGCAGACTGGGTGATCGACAGCTCCGAACCGCAGTGACCGCCCCGCTACTGCGGCAGTTGCTGCGCCCCACCGCCCGCGTGCGCAGGCTCTGCCTGAGTCTGGGCTTGGGATGGATGCTGGCCCTCCCTTGTCCAGCCCAGTCCCCGCCCCCGTTGCGCTCCTGGGGCTACGTGGCATGGTGGCTGCCCGATGGTTGGCGCCAGGTCGACGTGGGCGCCATGGAGCGCCTGCTGTTCTTCGACGCGCGGGTGGCGGCCGATGGCCGCATCGACGACACCCACGGCTGGCCCGGCCAATGGTCCGCCCTGATTGCCGCAGCCCAGGTGGCCGGCACCCCCATCGACGTCACCGTCACCGTGCTCGACAGCAAGACCTTCCGGTCGGTGTTCGGCCGCGACGAATCGATGCAAAGACTGCTGACCGACATCCTGGCCCTGGCCTCGGGCGAGGCCACGCACGGCATCCAGCTCGATGTGGAGGTGTACGACGACATCGACGACATACTGTGGGAGCGCTACCAGCGCTGGGTGCAGGCCCTGGCGCAATCCCTGCGGATGCTTCAGCCTGCGCGCCAGATCAGCGTGTTCTTCCCCCTGGGCGGCAAGCGCCCCCTGTACGCGCCGGCCACGGCGGCGCTGTTGGACCATGTGGTCATGCAGGGCTACGATGCGCACTGGAAGGAAAGCCCGCAAGCCGGTCCGGTGGCGCCGCTCGACGGCCCCTACGCCGTGACCTGGAAATCGGGGCTGCGTCTGGCCGACCGGCTCGGGATCGGACGCGGCAAGACCCTGATGGGCTTTCCCCTGTACGGTTACGAGTGGCGCGTTTCTCCGGCCTGCTGCGGCGCCAGCAAGGTCCTGGGCAAGGGCATCAGCACCACCTTCGCCAGCCTGGCCCCGGCGCTGCAGGACCAATTTCCGGTGAGCGTCGAGCAGCGCGTGGCCAGCGCCGGTGCGACGCTGGAGCCGCGCAGCGCGTCCTCTTACTACCGCTTTCGCGACGCCGGCGGGCAGTGGCGGGAGGGTTGGTTCGAGGACTGGTGGTCACTCCAGCAGAAGGCCCAGTTCCTGCAGCGCGAAGGCTTGCGCGGGGTGGCGTTCTTTCTGCTGGGCTACGACGCCGGGCACCTGGTCAACAGCTTCCACCAGCTCCATGGCGCAGCCAGACCGGCCCCCAGCAGCCCTTTGAACGAAACCAAGGCCGCTCAATAACGGACCCGCAGCACCCCGAAAGAGGCATCCTGCTCCAGCACGATGGCGGTGCGGAATGCGTCCACCGGCTGCACCCGGTAGCGCAGACCCTGGCCAGCCTCCACGCTCACCGTCGGCAGCAGCCCCCGCTCGGGGTTGGTCACCATGAAGGTCAGACCGGCCCAGGACGTGGTCGGCACTCCCGGCGCCAGCTCCACACGCCAGGAGCCGTCGCTGTCCTTGCGCACCTGCGCCGGTAATGTCTCGCGTCGGCGCCACCAGGCCGCGATCTCATCGCCCCGCGCCACCCACAGCCGGTCCTTGTAGGACGCCACCCGCTGCACGTAGCGCCCCATGGTGAGGTCCATCAACCCGCCTTCCACATAGTTCTGCGTGTGCACCGACAGCAGGCTGAAGGCGCCGCTGAGCACCGCCAGGTCCAGGTCATAGGCCAGGTTTTCGTCCACCCGCGCCGGGCCATAGAGCAGGCGCATGAAGTTCACATCGTCGAACTGCGTGCGGGGCAAGACCACCAGGGCTTTGTCCGGCCCCAGGCCGGGTTCGGCGCTGGAAAAGAAGGGCAGCCGGTCCTGGGTGGCGCTCGGGTCGGCCGCGTGGTGGCGCATGCCATGCTTGCGCAGCAGCACCTCGGTGGTGGCGTCGTACATCTCGGTCGGAGCGCGAAACCCGGTGGCCTGGTCCAGGTCCGCGCCCAGCAGGGTTTTCATTTGCGCCTTCATGTTCAGGATGCGCATTTCCTGCTCCTGCGGATCCAGCCCCTTGAAGCCGAAGTGGACATCGGCATGGTAGGCGATCTCGTGCCCGCGGCGCATCAGGTCCTGGACGATGTGCGGGTATTGCACTGCCACCGAGGTCAGGCAGTAGAAGGTGCCCTTGACGCCGATCTGCTCCAGGTGCTGGGCAAAGCGCGGCGCGGAGAAGAACTTGTCCTCGGTGTCCATCTCCATCAGATGGGCCGCCACCTTGGCATCGGGCCAGGCCGCCTTGTACAGGCGCGGCTCACGCCGCAGCCAGGCCATGGCGGCATCGAGCAGGGCCATCCAGTCGGACTGCCGGTGGTAGTTCCAGACGCTTTCGGCAAACGCAAAATACACCGAGCGGCTGCCATCGCGCTCGTCGTAGGCGATGGCGCCATTGAAGACGGCATCGTCCTTGGTGCGCATCCAGTCCATATACACCGCCGCGAGGTGCTCGGACTGGACCCGCAGCAGCACATCCGGCCCGGTCGGCCCCACCGACATGCGCCGCCCCGCCGGCACCGGCCAGGTCAGCGGGCCGTCGCCAAAAGGCATGATGAACCAGTCCGTATCAACGCGTCGGCGCGGTGGCAATACCTTGAGGCGCAAACGCTGCTCCAGGTAAGCGTGGCCGCTGTCCTGCCCCAGGGCATCACGGGTGGCCAACTGCCCGGTCGCCCACAGGCTGCCGCCCCGGGCCGCGAAGGCGTCGATGGCGCGGCGTTCCTCGGCATCCAGCACCTGGGCAGAGGCCAGAATCAGGACCCCGGGTTCGGGACCGGCGAGCAGCTCGGCGCGCCCGATTTCACGCTGGTGCTTGCCAAAGCGCTTGAGGTACTTGCGCCAGCGCCCCAGGGTGTTGTCGTACGAGGTCTCCTGCGCCCTCAGGTACTCGGCGGTATGGGGGCTGTTGTACAGGTAGATCGGAAGCAGGGGCGCTGGCGCGCGCTGCTGGGCCCAGGCGGAGCCGATGCACCAGCACAGCAGCAGCAAGCCCCTGAATACGCGCCCCATGGGCTAATCCTGGCTCCCGGCCCCCATGCGGCCTATTTCAGCAAATCCGTGATGCGTTTGAGCCATTCGTTGTTATCGCTCTGGTAGCGGGCATCGCGGAACTTGGCATTCGGGGGCGAACGCAACTCACGCTCGGGAATCTCCCAGATGATGAGTTTGGGCTTGCTGGACTTGTAGGCGCCGTCCTTCAGGTATTCCTCCATGCCCACCCAGGGGCCCTTGTCGACCTGGATCGAGATGTCCAGCAGATCGCGCTGAAGCTGGTAGCGGATCGCGTCCGGATAGCCGGTATTGGCGTTGGTGTAGCTGCTGCCGATGACCAGGATGCCGACGTTCTCGCCCGCGCCCTGCAGACCGACCTGGGATGCCGTGGCACGGGCCACCTTGAAGGGGAGCACCTGCTCGGGCCTGAACTGCTTTTGCTCTTCGGGCGGCAGGTAGCGCACCAGGTCGCGCGCGCGCGTGGTGCTCTTCTTGGCATTCCAGGCAAAGGTGTAGGCCACCTCCGGGGTTGCCGCCCAGGCGGTCTTGAGCGCCGGGGCGGATTCCACTGCGGCTTTGATGGTCTCTGCCGCCAGGGCCGCACCGCTGGGTGACCAGTGCGTGTCCAGACGCAGGAACAAGGGCGTGTCGCTGGCACGGTGGGGGCTGGCCAGGAAGGGCTGGTTCAGGTTGACCACGTTCACCCCGGCCGCCTTGAGCGCCTTGACGGCATTCTCGTACTTGCCCTCGGTATAGGCATCCAGGGGCTTGCTGGCGGGCAACTGGTCGGCGTGGATGCGGATCTTGGAGGGCACGATCACCAGCGCCAGCGCGATGCCCTGCTTCTCGAACAGTTTGTTGAGCTTGCCAAACAGCTCGATGGTGGCATTGGTATCGGCCACATCCGCCTGCTGGGCAAACTCGTAGGGGGTGAACAGCCACTCATTGTCCTTGCCATACAGCACGGGGACCGCGTCCGCGCCAACAGCCACCGATGGGGCCGCGCACGCCACCGCCGCGGCCGTGGCGGCGAGCCAGGTTTTCCAATTCATCACGTGTTGCATAAAAAACTCCTTCGATTCCTTCTCATGGGCCGGTGTAGCGCTCGGTCGCGCTGGGGAAGACCCTGGCCACGGGCTTGCCCCCTTCGTCAAACAGCACCACGCTGTAGGTCTGGCCCTGCATCATCTCCAACTTGGTGCTGGCGGTCTTGCCTGCGCCCCCAATAGCCAACTCGACCGCTATGGGATTGACCTGCAGGGTGCTGGAGCTGCCATAGGCGACGGCGTTGAACACCTTGGTGGCCCCGGGCGCCGCCGTGACGTCGACCGCGCCCATGTGCGGATGCAGGTTGTACACCGACAGCAGGGATTTGAGCTTGTTGGTGTTGCCCTTGTCCTCGAAACGGTGGCTCGGCCCCTCGCCCTTGAGGGCGGTGTAGGCCAGGGTGACGGACTTGCCACGCACCACGGTCAGCTCGTGGGACCAGGATTTGCCGGCCTGCGAGAACGCGATGCCGTGCTTGCCCTCCTTGAGGACCAGGTAGTCGCTCATGGCATAGGGGGCGAGCTTGCCTACCCGCGGCTTGCCGTCGACGAGAACGTCCACCGGGGCGCTCTTGAACGCCAGTACCAGGCGCACGTAGCCGGAATCCAGCGGGGGTTCGGGGTCGTACAGGCGCCCGCTGCCCTGGGCATGCGCCGCTGCGGCGCACACCAGGGCAACTGCACCGGCCAGCCACTGGCGGCGTACTTTGCTCATTGGCCACTGCTGCATGCTTGTTTACCTCTTTCTGTCATGACGTTCCTGTTGGCGATCACTTCTGCCCCGCAGTGCCTGGCTCGAACTGCAGGTACCAGCGGTACTCGCCAGGGTCGAGGTCCTGAAGCAGGACCGCCGCGCGCCAGGCGTCCATCGGCGCCACCGCAGGTGTCGGGTTGTCGGCCTGGAGCGACTGCAGGCGCAGGCGGGCCCCTATGCGCGGCAGGTTCACCCACACGGCGGCTGGGTTGCGTACCGGCTCGCTGCCATACACCGTCACCACCAGCAGCGGGCGCTCGCCGTCGAACTCGAGTTGGGACGTGATCTTGGCGCGTTCACGCCACCACTGGGCCACATCGGCCGCAGTGCTCATCCACACCCTGCCCTTGTTCGCCTTGAGGTGGTCGAACAGGAGATCCTGGTGCTCCTGCGCCAGGATGGTCTGGGTCGGGATGCGGATCATGGACAGGCCGCCCATGGCCTCGGACAGGGACAACTGCCCCAGGAAATGCTGCATGCCCTCGTCCGGGTCGCCTTCTTCGGTGGCCTCTTCCGGCCCGGGCTGGGTGCGCGGCAGCACCACGGTGGCACTGTTGACATCGGTGCTGCCCTTGGGAAAGAAGGGCAGGCGCGCCTCGGTGGCGTCCATGAAGGCGACATAGTGTCCGAAGCGGCGCTCCAGCAGCAGTTGCCGCGTGGTGTCGTCCGAGGCGCTCATGGGCGCGACGAAGCCAGCCTGGGGGCCGAGCTTGATGCCGGCTTCTTCCATGCCCTTTTGCATGGCGTCCATGCGCTTGGCCTGGGTGTCCTGGCCCTGGTCCTTGAAGCCCTCGAACTTGTCGCCAAAGTAGCCGATCTCATGCCCGCGCCGCTGGATGCGCTTGATGACCGGAGCAGCCCGCGAGAGGCTGTCGGACAGGACGAAATAGGAGCCACGCGCGCCCACGGACTCGAGCCGCTTGGCAAACTCGAAATCGACCTCGGCCACATCCTCTCCAGCCTCGATCTGCGCCACGAAACCGCTCTGGTAAGGGTGGGGCCAATAGGACAGGTAGGCGTCCGCCTGGCGAAACAGCCAACCCAGGGCATTGTGGGCTATCGCTTCCAGGTGCTTGGGGTCGGCACTCAGCCAGAGCTGCTCGGGATACCCCAGCACCACATTGCGCGAATGCGCCCCGGAGCCCTGCTTCTGCTCATCGAACACGATCACCCCGGTGGGTTTGTCGGGTGCGTACTCGCGGCCCCAGTTGGTCATGTTGGCGGCCTCGTTGCGCCCGACCAGGCGCAGGGGCCAGTATTCCTTGGCGCGCTCCAGCCACACCCGGTTGCCCGCCGGCAGGGCGTGCAGCACCGGGTTGTTGCCGTGCACGATCATGAAGTTGTCGTCCTCGGCATCTTCGGTATTGCCGGCCACCCGCACGCCCAGGACCTTGTCCATGAAATCAAAACCGCGCCACTCCCCGGCCTCGTCGCGCACCCCGGTGAGCCAGGTCGACAACACCGACACGCCGCGCTCGCGCGCGCCGCGGATGGCGGCCGTCTCTCGCTCTGATAGCGCCGGAGCCGACGGTATCAACAAGACGCTGTGGGCGGGCACCTGTTCGAGCAGCTCCACCGAGGTGGTGCGCACGTAGGGGATCTTGTATTTGCGCAGGAAGCTCTCCCAGACCAGGGAGCGCACGCTGCCATCCAGGCCCGCTTTCATGAAGTAGGCCTGGCTGCTCAAGGAGACATACAGCCATACGGCCGGGCCTGTGGGGATGGTGGGGCCTTCGGGCTTCTTGGCCGCGGGAGCCGGGCGCGCAGCAGCGGCGGCAGCGGCATTGGCTATGGCAGCCGCCCGGGCGCCAGCGATGGCCTTGCCCTCTTCCTGCGCCCGGCGCTCCAGTTGCGACGATGGAATGACGCGCCCCCCCCCTTGCACCACGGGCGCCGCAGCCACGGGGGCGGGGGCGGCGGTCCCCGCGGCGCTGGCCACGGCCGGGGGTTTGGTGGGCGCGCACGCCGACGCCAGCAGCAGCGCCACACACACGCCGCCGATGCGCCTCCAAGCCCTCGCCAGACCCACTGTTGCCATTACGCCGCCTTCAAACCGTGTCAAATTTCTTGAAAAGTGGAGAATACAGAAAAAAACCCCCGGTGATTGGTGGGCAATCGCTACCATTTGATGGCCATCGTGATAAATCCCCCACTCTGAACATGAACGACACCCGTGCTGCCACCCTCTTGCCCAACGTGCGCTTGGGGATGCGTGGCCTGCCCAATCTGACGGGCAATCTGGTGCCCGGCGGCCTGTATGTCTTGGTGGCCGAAAACGCGTCGGCCCGCTTTCCGCTCATTGCCAACTGCCTGGATGCGACGCTCAAGGACGGCCGCCAGTGCCACGTGGTGGTGCCCGGCAATGCAGAGCTGTACCTGCAGCGCCTGGACTCCTTTGTGGGCGTGGACGTGATGCGCCCGCTGCAGCGCGAACAGCTGCGGGTGTTCACGATGCAGGAGGAATTTTCCAAGAAGATGTTCCGCTTTGGCGCGGACCGTTTCGTGGAGGAACTGGAGCACTTCGAGGTGCGTGAGAACGGCTTTGTGCTGATGGACCAGGCCGATGACGCCATCGGGCTGCACGACGTGTCCCTGGCACTGGAGCAGGTACACATCCTGAGCGAATGGCTGGCCCGCCAACGGGTGACCGCGCTGCTGGTATTCCTGCGCCTGACGGAGGCGCACTCGGGCACGCTCAACGCGCTGATGGACCAGTTGCACGGCATCGTGCGGCTCGGGGGCGATGAGGACGGCCTGCGGCTGACTTTCGATTACTGGCAGTCCTCGGAGGGCACCGTGGCGGCACGGCATTTCCACCTGCTGACGCTGGAGAGCAACCTGTACGAAGCCACGGTGAAGGCCCCGTCGGTGGAGACCGTGGCCGATACGGCTGCGGGCAGCGCGGCGGCACCGCCAGAGGTGAGCACGCCCACCTACTTCTACATGGACCCCGACCTGCGCAGCCTGTCCAGCCAGTTGGCCGGGCAATGGCAGTTCGTCGATACCCTGGTGGGCATGATGCATGCGACGCGCAACCAGCGCCGCGCGGTGGTGATCTTCTGCTACCAGCACGATACCCACCTGCGCCAATTGGCCGAGGCGATCCATACCCTGCGCATCAATCTGGGCAAGTACGCCCAGATCATCGTGCAGGAAAAGGGCGCCTCCCTGCGCTACCAGAACGAGGCGCTGCTGCTGCGCCTGGGCACCAACCTGGTGATCCACCGCGACGTGCCGCCGGCACGCATGCCGCTCATGATCGATTCGGTGGCGGGCCAGGTTTTCAACCGCGACGTGGACATCAACTTCGAGGCCGCGCTCGCCAGCGTCAGCCCCACCAGCCTGCGCGGCTACCAGCCGCCGATGCGCTTTGCGCGCGAGGTGTCCACCCTGGTGGAGCGTGCCGGGACTCTGAATGTGCCCTATGCCCTGGTGGTGGGCATGCCAGCGCCGGGCATGCCGATGCTGGACGTTCTCCAGAGCCTGCGCCTGTCGCGCGCTGGTGACCTGCTCAGCGCCGACAATGCGCACTGCTATCTGTTCCTCAACGCCTGCCAGCAGGCGGTGGTGCTGCCCACGCTGGAGCGGCTGCTGGGTGGCACGGCGGTCGATGCCGTGCTGACGGAGCTGCGCTTCCTGGTCACGCGCGAGAGCATTGCCCTGGAGCTGGAGGCCCTCACGCACAACGCCGAGGTGGGCATGGTGATCGACTACACCAGCAGCCTGCCCAGCCCGCAGCCCGCCGCCGCGCCCGCAGCTGCGCTCAGCGCTGCGCCCATGGCGGCGCCCCCGCCGCGTACGCCCGCTGCAGGGCCGGCACCGGCGCCCTCCACGCCGACCAGCGCGTGGACAGCGGCGCCCGAAGCGCCGCCGCCCCCGGCCACGGCCACGGGCCTGTACCAACGCCCGCCGTCCAACCAGTCCGTCTTCGGCCGGGAAGCGGCGCCGCGCGCCACCCGTGCCGCGGCGCGCGACCTGGACGACAAGCAGTAGCATCGGCATGTCTGTGCCCTGCCCCCACTGAATGAGCCTTCCATGCCCTTGCCGAATACGCGCCTTCGCCCCGCCCGCATCGGGTCCCTGCTTCTAAGTTCCCTGGCGCTGCCCGCGGCCACCGCGTGGGCGCAGGCGGCGCCTGTGCAGATGGCGCAGCTGACGGCCCGACCCGAAGGGGCCTTGATCCTGCCGCCTTTCAAGTACATACCCAACCCGAGCGAGAAGGACGCGGCTTCTGGCGGAGGCCCCAAACGGCCGCCAGCGCAGCAGCGCATCGTGGACCTCAATACCCAGGGGCGTTACGCCGAGGCCGGCCGCGAAGGACTGGCGCTGCTGTCCCAGGAGGGGGCCGATGATGGGCTCAAGCTCATCATTGCCAACAGCCTGGCCTGGTCGGGTCGGCTGCGCGACGCGACCCAGACCTACCAGGGCATCACCGCGCCCGAACAGGTCAATGATGCCAACGTGGGGATCGCGAATATCCTGCGCTGGCGCGGGCGCGACGAGCAGGCGGCGCCGATCTACCGCGAGGTGCTGGAGCAGCAGCCCGACCACGCGGACTCCCGTAGCGGGCTGGATCTGGCCGAGCGCGAAATGGCGCCGCGCACCACCATCATGGTGGGTGCCTCCAATGACAGCGCCGAGGCCCTGCGCCAGGCTTCCACGGTGAACCACCGTTGGCGCGATGGCAGCGGCTTTCATGCCTTCGAAGTGGAAGCGGGCTATGCCAAGGACTCCCAGTTGCCCTCGAGCACCGAAGAGGTGCTGCGCGATGTGACGGTACGCTACCAGGCCCTGGGGCTGGAACTCAAGCCGGCGCTGGAGCTGAGCACGCCCACCACAGGAACGCGTGCGGTGTATGGCCACCTGCGCCTTTTCCTCCTGGACGACATGCTGCAGCTGACGGTAGGCCAGGTGAACTGGGGCAAGATGGCCAACAACCCGAATGTGCTCAATGCCGGTCTGTCCGCCACCCAGGTGGGGTTTTCCGGGCGCGGCGAAACCGCGCTGGGCGAACTCTCCGGGCGCTTCGACTACTACAACGTTTCGGACTCGAACACGGTGGTGTCGACCGATGTGCGCCTGACGTCGAACCTGCGCCCCCTGGGGGACCACTTCAAGCCCTTCATCGGGGTGGAGTCGCGCAAAGCGTCGTTCCGCACCGCCAATTACTGGTCACCCGACCAGGGCTCGGGGGCGGTGTACGGCGGTCTGCAGGGTGAGTGGAGCGCCGAGAACTGGAACATCTTTGGCGCCGCCCAGTTGGGCCTGGGCCTGTACGGCGAAGCGGGCACCAGTTGGAGCCTGTCCGGGGGCGCCAAACGCTGGATCACTTCGGACGTGGCCCTGAGCCTGAGTCTGTGGGGCATGTCCAGCTGGCGCTCGGGCTCGGAGTACCGCGCCCAGGCGGCCAACGTGCTGCTGGAGAAGATTTGGCGGTAAATCGCTTTTTCCGCTACGGCTCGGCCAGTGCCGCCATCCTGGGGGTGGTGGGGGTGGTGGCGTACCTGTACGAGTCGGTGCGCCACACGCAGGGGGCGTTCAGCGTGCTGCTGGAGCACTATGTGCTGATGGCGTTGTCGCTGTACCTGCTGGTGTTTCTGGCGCTGCTGATCGTGCGCTACGCGGTCATGATCGTGTATTCGTTCATGGACCATCTGGAGAACATGCTGCGTCGGCGCGTAGCGCCACGCCCGAGCTACCGCGAGGAAACCGCGCTGCCGATGGTGTCGCTGGTGGTGCCCGCCTACAACGAGGGCCTGGTGATCCAGGCAGCCATCCGCTCCCTGTTCGAGCTGGACTACCCGAACTACGAAATCATCGTGGTGGACGATGGCTCCACCGACGACACCTACGAGAAGGCGACGGAGGCGGCCCGCGAGAGCGAGGAGGTGCCGGTGCGCGTGATCACCAAGCGCAACGGCGGCAAGGCCGAGGCGCTCAACACCGGCATGAGCGTGGCGCGCGGCGAGTTCGTCCTGAACATGGACGGCGACACCAAGCTCTCGCGCAACACGCTGCGCGCGTGCATCCAGCACTTCGAGAACCCGCGCGTCGGGGCGGTGGCGGGCAACGTGAAGGTGATCAACCGCGAAAACATCTGGACCAACATCCAGGCGCTGGAGTATGTGGAAGGCCTGGCGATGGCGCGCAAGGCGCAGAGCTTCATGCGCGTGGTGAACATCATTCCGGGGCCGCTGGGCATATTTCGCAAGAGCGTGCTGCAGCAGGTGGGGGGCTACGACCACGACACCTTTGCCGAGGACTGCGACCTCACGCTCAAGATCCTGATGCGCGGCTGGCACATTGCCTACGAACCCACGGCGATTGCCTGGGTGGAGTCGCCCAGCCGGCTGCTGGACCTGCTCAAGCAGCGTTACCGCTGGACGCGCGGCATCCTGCAGGCCACGGAGAAGCACAGCCACGCGCTGTGGCAGCCCCGCAAGGCGGGCATCAATTGCTTCATCCTGTGGTACATGCTGTTCGAGGGCATCCTTTGGCCGTTTTCCACCGTCATAGGCAACCTGTTCTTCGTCTACCTGGGGTTGCAGTACGGCTTGGCCACCCTGCTGTTTTACTGGTGGCTGCAACTGACGGTGCTGGACGTGGTGGCCGCCGCCTACTGCGTGGTGGTCGAGGAGGAGGAGCCTTCGCTGATCATCTACGCGATCATGTTCCGGCTCTTCTACATTAACATCATCGACGTCTCCAAGGTCTTTGCCACCATCGAGGAATGGCGCGGTACCGCCATGACCTGGGGCAAGCTGGAACGGGAAGGAAAACTCTGATATGGATCTGGTCTCCATCCTCGCCACCGTGATCCTGGTGACCACCATTGGCACCATGGTGATCGGTGTGGGCGCGTATTTCGCCTTCAAGCTGCGCGACAAGCGCAAACCGACCAAGAAGAAAAAGGACGACACGCTCGACGATGCCGGGCCGCAGGAGCCCGTGTTTCTCAAGCGCTACCTGCCCTCGGGCTTCGTTCCCACCGAGCCTGGCGCGCAATGAGCACCGTCACCCTGCCGTCGATGCTGCCGCCCACCACGTTTCCCAGACCACGCAAGAGCCGGGAGACGCGCGAGCGCAAGCCCTTCTTCAAGCGCTTCGGCACTTATCTGCACCTGTTCATCGTGGCCGGGATCGCGGTGCCGGCCATGATCTACCTCGCGGTGATGGAGAACCTGGGCTGGCGCATGCCGTTTATCGGTGCGCACGGGGTCATCGGCTTCACTGCATCCGCTTCGCAGGGGGTGGCCCTGTATGTGTCGCCCAGCACCCGCGCCTACCTGGGTTCGGTGGGCGCGAACTACGACCTGCTGGTCAACCCCTGGCGCGACTACTTCACCGACCGCAAGACCAAGTTCAAGGAGCTGCATTCCCTGGAGCAGCTCAGGAAGCTCGATGAGGGGGCGCTGGTGCTGCCCTCGGCGGCGGCACTCAGCCCGGAGGAGCGCCAGGCCATCCAGGAGTACCGCAACCGGGGCGGCGCGGTCTTGCTGACCTGGGCCAGCGGCACCCGCAACGCACGCGGCGAATGGGAGGGCTGGCAGTTCCTGGAGGGCATGGGCATCCGCATCGGCGGGGAGATCGGCGCGGAGGTCGAGGTGAACCATGTGATCCTCAACGGAGAGTCGCCCCTGTCGCACAGCCAGAGCGCCGGGCAGCGCATGTTCGTGTCGCGCAGTTCTGAAGCCTTCCTGCACGCCAAGGGGGAAATGGTGGCGGCGCGTTTCATGAACTGGGCCCGGATCCCCCACCCGGCCCTGCGCGACGAGGGCGCGGTGCTGTACACCGAGCCCACGCCGCCGGCCGGGCGCCTGGCGTATTTCGCCTTTGCCGAATCGGCCTGGTCGGCCCACCCGACGGTGGCCTATGGCCTGATCGACGACGCCCTGCGCTGGCTGCAGCGCGAGCCCGCCCTGGTGCGCGCGGCCTGGCCGCACGGCAAGCAGGCCGCCCATGTGATCGAGATGGACACGGAAGAGGGCTTTCCCAACGCCATCAACTTCCTCGGGATGATGCAGGGGGTGGACTACCCGACCACCTTCTATGTGCTGACCTCGGTGGGCAAGCAGTTCGGCGAGCTGCTGCAGCGGCTCAACCGCGAGGCCGAGGTGGGCTACCACGGCGACATCCACGTCGGCTTCAAGGACCAGCCGGAAGCGGCCCAGGCACAGCGCCTGCAGAACATGCGCGCGCAGATGGGCTCCGTGATTGCCGACCAGTCGCGCATGACCGGGTTTCGCGCCCCCACCGAGGGCTACGACGCGACCACCGAGCGGCTGCTGCACGCCATGGGGGTGCGCCACCACGTGGCCGACCCGAACCGCAGCGAGGGGCGCCTGCCGCTGTTTGCCAAGCTGCCCAACGTGCTGGCCGAGGACGATCTGGTGGTGCTGCCGCGCACGCAGCGCGACGACATCAACCTGTACTGGGAAAAGCTCAGCGTGGAGCAGACCACGCAGGCGCTGATCGACGACGCTGAACTGGCGCTGGCCAATGGCGGCCTGGGCCTGCTGAGCGTGCACACACAGAATTTCGCCAAGGGCAGCGTGCTCTATCAGGCGATGCCGGGCTACCTGCTGCACATCAAGCAGCTCAAGAACACGTTGTGGCTGGCCTCGGCCACGCAGGTGGCCGACTGGTGGCGCGAGCGCGAGCGCTTCAAGGTGTCGAGCCGCTATTCGGGCAAGCGCCTGGAGTTCGACGTGTCGGTGACGGGCAAGCAGCCTGTCAGCGGCGGTACGGTGCTGCTGCTGCTGCCGCAACGGGACGCCAAGCCGGTGGTCAAGTCCACCAAGACGTCGGGTTACCAGCCTTCCCTGAAGGTGATCGACCCCTACCGGGTGGCGGTGGTGTTCGGCACCCTGGCACCGGGCAATTATTCGTACCAGATCACGTTCAACTGAGCCGCCGCCTGGGCGGCAGGCCAGCCATCAGAAGGGAATGTCGTCGTCCATGTCCTCGAAACCGCCGCTGGCCGGGCGCGGGGCCGGGGCTTGGCGCATGGGGGCCTGTGGGGCTGGGGCACGTTCGCGCTGGGGAGCGCTGCGGGGAGCGTAGCCGCCGTCGTCACCGCCGCCGGGCTCACCCATGCCTTCGCGCCCGCCGAGCATCTGCATTTCGTTGGCGATGATGTCGGTGGCGTACTTTTCGATGCCGTCCTTGTCGGTGTACTTGCGCGTTTTCAGGCGCCCTTCGACGTAGATGGAGCGGCCTTTCTTGAGGTATTGCCCGACGATGTCGGCGAGTTTGCCGAAGAAGGTGACACGGTGCCATTCCGTCTCTTCGACCATCTCGCCACTCTTGTTCTTGAATTTGCTGCTGGTGGCCAGGGTGACGTTGGCCACCGGCTCGCCGCTGGGCAGGTAGCGGATCTCGGGGTCGCGCCCCAGATTGCCGACCAGAATGACTTTGTTGACGGATGCCATGTGCGTTTCTCCAGATGAGGGCCGCATTATGCCGCCCACCACACACCGCCACGGCCAGGGCAGGCCTGCACCCACGCGGACGGCTGGTCGGGCGGGAGGCAGCGCGCCGCACTGGCGGAGCGCTAATGCACCGTCGGGACCGCCGACGGCGCCTTCATGGGCCAGGCCAGCACCAGCCACACGGCCATGGCCACGGCGCAGGCCAGGAACAGGCCCTGGGCGCCGTAGTGTTTGTAGCACCAGCCTCCGGCAGTGCCGCCGACAAAGAAGCCCAGCGATTGCAGGGTGTTGTACACGCCCATGGCGGTGCCCCGGGCGTGGGCCGGGGCCAGGCGCGAGACCAGGCTGGGCTGGGAGGCCTCCAGCACATTGAAGCCATAGAAGAACACGAACAACACCCCGACCAGCAGCGCCACCGAGGCGCCCTGCGACGCCAGCACCACCAGGGCCAGTTGCACCAGCAGCAGCAGCGCAACGCTGGCCAGGAACACGGCGCGCAGGTGGCCCGCGCGCTCCAGCCGGAACAGGCTCGCCCCCATCACGACAAAAGAGCCCAGCACGGCGGGCAGGTAGGCCTGCCAGTGCTGCGCCTTGTCCAGCCCGGACTGCAGCAGCAGCGCGGGCACGGCCACCCACATGGCCAATTGCACCGCGTGCAGGATGAAAACCCCGGCGTTCAAGCGCAGCAGCGCAGCCTGGCCAAGCACCTCGGCCAGGTGCCCGCGGGCGGTGGGGGCATGCACCAGCGGCGGCGCCGGGACCCACCAGCGCACCACGGCCAGGCCGAGCACGGCCAGCGTGGCGGTCAGACCAAACAGGCCGCCCAGCCCGATGCGCGCGTTGAGCGCCGGAGCCAGCACCAGCGAGAGTGCGAACATGAGGCCGATGGAAGCACCCACCAGGGCCATGGCCTTGGTGCGCACGGCATCGCGGGTCTGGTCGGCCAGCAAGGCGGTCACGGCCGCCGAGATCGCCCCTGCGCCCTGCAAGGCCCGCCCGGCGGCCAGCCAGCCCACGCTGGGTGCCAGCGCCGCCCACAGGCTGCCCAACGCGAACACCACCAGCCCCAAGGCAATGACGGGCTTGCGGCCCCAGCGGTCGGAAGCCATGCCGAAGGGGATTTGCAGCACGCCCTGGGTCAGGCCGTACACCCCCATGGCCAGGCCGACCCAGACCGGGTCGTCACCGCCGGGCAGGCGCGCGGCCTCCAGCGCGAATACCGGCAACACCAGGAACAGGCCCAGCATGCGCAGGGCAAACAGGCTGGACAGGGACAGGCTGGCGCGCAACTCCAGCGCCGTCATTCGGGTGCCCTGCTCGGCCAGGGTGGCTGCGTGGGGCGAGGCTGTGGGCAATACGGTAGCGTCGGGCACGGACGTGGGAATAAATGGCCCCTGGGCGGGGACTGGGCGGGGCGGGAAAACCCGTATTGTCCGTGATCGGCGCGCTTTGCGTGCGCCCTCGCCCAGCACCACCACAAGAACCCGTTCAAAGACACCCGGGTTTACGCGCGGGTGCACTCTTGTCTATCATGGCCGGTTCCCTTGCAAGAAGGCGCCTGTGCCGCGCCGCGCCGCCGTGACCCACCCTCTTTTGCCCGATGCCGACCAAGGCCGCCCCCTGAGCGCCGTGCTGCGCGCCGCCCACATCAGCGTGCGCGGGGCGCGCACGCACAACCTGCAAAACCTGGACCTGGACATCCCGCGCAACCAACTGGTGGTGATCACGGGCCTGTCGGGCTCGGGCAAATCGAGCCTGGCCTTTGACACCCTGTACGCCGAGGGCCAGCGCCGCTACGTGGAGAGCCTGTCCACCTACGCGCGCCAGTTCCTGCAGATGATGGACAAGCCCGAGGTGGACCTGATCGAAGGGCTGTCACCGGCCATTGCCATCGAGCAAAAGGCCACCAGCCACAACCCGCGCTCCACGGTGGGCACGGTGACCGAGATCCACGACTACCTGCGCCTGCTGTTTGCGCGCGCGGGCACGCCGCACTGCCCGGACCACGGCCTGGCGCTGCAGGCGCAGACCGTGAGCCAGATGGTGGACGCGGTGCTGGCCCTGCCCGAGGGCACGCGCCTGATGCTGCTGGCGCCGGTGGCGCGCGGCAAGAAGGGCGAGTTCACCGATCTGCTGGGCCAGATGCAGGCACGCGGCTTTGTGCGCTTTCGCCTCAATGGCGAGGTGGTGGAGGCGGACCAGATCCCGGCGCTGAAAAAGACCGAGAAGCACGACCTGGACGTGGTGGTGGACCGGCTGCGCGTGCGCCACGGCGACGACCAGGAGGCCGCGCGCCTGCGCCAGCGCCTGGCCGAGAGCTTCGAGACCGCGTTGGAGCTGGCCGAAGGGCGCGCCATATGCTACGAATTAGATAGCAACAACACCAACAATGACGCGGGACAGGTGCCAAAAGAGCACCTGTTCAATGCACGCTTCTCGTGCCCGGTGTGCAGCTTTGCGCTGAGCGAGCTGGAGCCGCGCCTGTTCTCGTTCAACGCGCCGCAAGGCGCCTGCCCGGAGTGCGACGGGCTGGGCCAGCAGGACTTTTTCGACCCCAGCCGGGTGGTGGCCTTTCCCTCGCTGAGCCTGGCCGGCGGGGCGGTCAAGGGCTGGGACCGGCGCAACGGCTACTACTTTTCGCAGCTGCAGGCGCTGGCCAAACACGACCGTTTCGACCTGGATACCGCGTTTGAGCAACTGAGCGATGCGCAGCGCCAGCGCGTGCTCTACGGCACCGGCGAGGAGGCGATCAAGTTCCAGTACACGCTGGACTCGGGGCCGCAGGCGGGCAAGAAGGTGAGCAAACTGCAGCCCTTCGAAGGCATCGTGCACAACCTGCAGCGGCGCTACCGCGAGACCGATTCGGCCCTGGTGCGTGAAGAACTGTCGCGCCTGCGCAGCACCCAGCCCTGCCCACACTGCGAGGGCACGCGGCTGCGCCGCGAGGCACGCCACGTGCGCGTGGGAGAAGGCGAGCAGGCCTGCAGCATCGGCAGCATCAACCGCATGACCCTGGGCGACGCGCTGGCGCACTTCAGCGCCCTCACGCTGCGCGGCGCCAAGGCCGAGATCGCGGCCAAGGTGGTGCAGGAAATCCGCCAGCGCCTGAAGTTCCTCAACGACGTGGGCCTGAACTACCTCAGCCTGGAGCGCAGCGCCGAGACCCTGAGCGGCGGCGAAAGCCAGCGCATCCGCCTGGCCAGCCAGATCGGCTCCGGCCTGACCGGGGTGATGTACGTGCTGGACGAACCCAGCATCGGCCTGCACCAGCGCGACAACGACCGCCTCATTGGCACCCTGCAGCACCTGCGCGACCTGGGCAACAGCGTGCTGGTGGTGGAGCACGATGAGGACATGATGCGCGCCGCCGACCACATCATCGACCTCGGGCCGGGCGCCGGGGTGCACGGCGGGCGCATCATGGCCCAGGGTGACTTTGCCCAGGTGCAGGCCACGGCGGACTCGCTCACCGGCCAGTACCTGGCGGGCACGCAGCGCATTGCCGTGCCCGCGCAGCCCACACCCTGGAAGAAGGACGCCGACGGCGCGCCGCTGGCGCTGCGCATCGTGGGCGCACGCGGCAACAACCTGCGCGGCGTGGACGCGGCCTTCCCCGTGGGCCTGTTCACCTGCGTCACGGGCGTGTCGGGTTCGGGCAAGTCCACCCTGGTGAACGATACGCTCTACACCGCCGTGGCACGCCACATCTACCGCGCCCACGAAGAACCCGCGCCCCACGACCACATGGAAGGGCTGGAGCACTTCGACAAGGTCATCAACGTGGACCAGAGCCCGATCGGGCGCACGCCGCGCTCCAACCCGGCCACCTACACCGGGCTGTTCACCCCCATCCGCGAGCTGATGGCCGAGGTGCCCATGGCGCGCGAGCGCGGCTACGGCGCCGGGCGCTTTTCCTTCAACGTGGCAGGCGGGCGCTGCGAAGCCTGCCAGGGCGACGGCGTAGTGAAGGTGGAAATGCACTTTCTGCCCGATGTCTACGTGCCCTGCGATGTCTGCGCTGGGCAGCGCTACAACCGCGAGACGCTGGAGGTGCAGTACAAGGGGCGCAACATCGCGCAAGTGCTGCAGATGACGGTGGAAGAAGCCCTGGCCTTCTTCGGCGCCGTGCCCACGCTGGCGCGCAAGCTGCAGACGCTGATGGACGTGGGGCTGAGCTACATCCGCCTGGGCCAGTCGGCCACCACGCTCTCGGGCGGCGAGGCGCAGCGCGTGAAGCTGGCGCTGGAACTCTCCAAGCGCGACACCGGGCGCACCCTGTACGTGCTGGACGAGCCCACCACCGGGCTGCACTTTGCCGACATCGCCCTGCTGCTGCGCGTGCTGCACCAGCTGCGCGACGCCGGCAACACCATTGTGGTGATCGAACACAACCTGGACGTGATCAAGACCGCCGACTGGCTCATCGACATGGGGCCCGAAGGCGGCGCGGGCGGTGGCACCGTGGTAGGGGTGGGCACGCCTGCGCAACTGGCGGCAAATGGGGCCAGCCACACGGGGCGGTATTTGGGGGGGGTGTTGGGCAGGGGCGCGTGATGAGCGCCGATTGAATGCAACGGGTCAAATTTGGATTAAACAATCATGTGACATCCAGCTTGAGTCGACCCACTTCCACACCCAGCAGCACATGTTGCTGCACGATTTCCTCGATATCGGACTCGTCGACATAGGTGTACCAGTGCGCTTCCGGATAAATTATTCCATTTCTAATTCATAAATGAAATCAATAGGCTCCCCACGATCCATGACCAGGATACGATGGAGGCGATCGTTGCGGGGTCTTGTTCCGACGACCTGAGGGCGTCAACAAGATGGACCTCCA
>JBQTHH010000035.1:0-97800 GCA_052390055.1 Rhodoferax sp. | reverse complement strand
ATCAGAACGCGCAACACCGCATCGGTCACGTTCGCCGGAACCCGCTCATATATTCATAGCGGTCACGTTCACCGGAATGTCGGTCACGATGCCGGAATCAGCGGTCACGTTCACCGGAATACGCAGCGGGGAACAGGGTGTCGGTGACGTAGGCGCCGCGCAGGTAGGCAAAGCGGTCGGCCAGGGCGCGCTCGGGGGCATTCAGGCCCGGGGTGGCGTAGCGCCGCCACAGGGTGTTGATGGCGCCGATGTTGGCCTCGATGGCGCTGGCGGTATCGGCGGCGGAGCGCGCCCAGCGCGCCTGCTCCGGGGGGTGCTGGTGCAGGGTGTCCACCCCGGCCAGGGAGGTTTCGAGCAGCAGCCGGTTGACCAGCATGAGGCGCTGGATTTCGGCCAGTTGCTGCACCGGCAGCATGCGCTGGGCGTAGACGGCCTGCAGGCTGTCGTTGGAACGCGAAAGCCCCCACAAGCCGGCGGCGGCGAGCACGATGGCGGTGCACCCTGCCACGCCGTAGAACAGCAGCAGACGCACGCGCAGGCTCCAGTGCGCCAGCGCATGCGCCACGCTGGCGTTCAAGCGCCTGACCAGGGACACCACACCCATGGGGACGATCCTTGCAAGCCGACCAGGAAAAACCGGCCCAGCGGCGCCGTGGCCGTGGACCGGAGTGCTCAGGCGGGTGATGGGCCTGCGAAGGGCCGCGCAGCAGGGGCCAGGGTGCGTGGCGGAAAAACAGCCGCGTTTATACCAGGGTTGTCAACGCACCAGGTTCGCGGCGAGCACCTGCTGCGCCACCTCCAGCAGCTTGCGCCGCTGCGTGCGGGCGTTGCGCCGCAAGAGTTCGAAGGCGTCGGTGCGGCGCATCTGGTGCAGCGCCATGGTGATGCCGACCGCGACGCTGATGTCGCGCTCGGCGCAGACCACGCCCTGGAGCTGCTGGTGGCTGTCGCGCAGGGCGCTGTCGTCCTGCGCACGCGCCAGCGCGGTTTCGATGGCGGGCAGGAGCTGGGCCAGGTGGAGCGGCTTGACCAGGTAGCCCCAGGCCCCCAGCGCTGCGGCCTGCTCGACCAGCTCGGCGTCGCCGCAGGCGCTGACGATGAGAAAGGGCACGCGGCCCAAAGCGCGCAACTGTTGCGCCAGCCACAGGCCGTCCCGACCGGGCAGGTACAGGTCCAGCAGCGCCAGATCGGCATGGCCGCCGCTGCCGAACCAGGCCAGGGCCTCTTCGGCGGACTCGGCAGTCTCCACCCGGTAGCCGGCCTGACGCAGCCCCTGGGCGGCGAACGTGCGCACGAGCCGCTCATCTTCCACCAGCAGCAGGCTGCGGGGCGCTTCCTCGGCGCCGGGGTCGGTGTTGTCCTCATTCATATCGCAAAACTCCCATTCGCACTGTTATTGGACGGCGTGGACATGCCCAGGGCCAGACGGCCAAATGCACCGCCCGTCTCCATGCGCTGGGGCATCGAATTCGAGGGGGCCAAGCGCTGCCGGTGTGGGGAGCAAGCTGGCCGAAGGCCATTTGCTGCATGGCCGCCCCGGCCAACAGCAGGCGGTCTTGCAAGCAGCACGGTGGTGAAACGGCAAACATGGCAGGCACCGGCAGGGTTTCGGGGCCGCCCCCTCTCTCCCACGCGGGTATGCGCCAGCATGGCACACGCGCGCATCCGAAAAAATGCTCTGGGGCAAGAAATCCGGGCCGATACCGCCCCTTGATGAGTCGCCTGCGCGACAGCGCCAGGGCAAACACCCCCCGTGCCGTGGCAGCAGGGCGAGCGCCGGTAAAATCACGCTCCGGCGGATGCCCGGCCATGCCAGGCGCTCCGCCCTTCGCTTCGCTGACGCATCACCCCAACCACCAGGACTGCACGCATGTCTCTCTTTTCCGCTGTCGAAATGGCCCCCCGCGACTCGATTCTGGGTCTGAACGAACAATTCGCCGCCGACACCAACCCCAACAAAGTCAACCTCGGCGTGGGCGTGTACTACGACGACAACGGCAAGCTGCCCCTGCTGGAATGCGTGCAGGCCGCCGAGAAGACCATGATGGACAAGCCCACCGCGCGCGGCTACCTGCCCATCGACGGCATCGTGGCCTACGACAACGCGGTCAAGGGCCTGGTGTTTGGCGCCGACAGCGAGCCGGTGCAAAGCGGCCGCGTGGCCACGGTGCAGGCCATTGGCGGCACCGGCGGCCTCAAGATCGGTGCCGACTTCCTGAAAAAAGTCAGCCCCAACGCCCAGGTGCTGATCTCCGACCCTTCTTGGGAAAACCACCGCGCCCTGTTCAGCAACGCCGGCTTCGAGGTGGGCACCTATGCGTACTACGACGCCGACAAGCGCGGCGTGAACTTTGAAGGCTTCCTGGCCAGCCTGAACGCGGCCGCCGTCGGCACCATCGTGGTGCTGCACGCCTGCTGCCACAACCCCACCGGCTACGACATCACCCCGGCCCAGTGGGACCAGGTGATCGCCGTCATCCAGGCCCGTGGCCTGACCGCCTTCCTGGACATGGCCTACCAGGGCTTTGGCCATGGCATTGCCGAAGACGGCGCGGTGATCCAGAAGTTCGTCGCCGCCGGTCTGAACTGCTTTGTGTCCACCAGCTTCTCCAAGAGCTTCAGCCTCTACGGCGAGCGCGTGGGTGGCCTGTCGGTGCTGTGCGCCGACAAGGAAGAAGCCTCTCGCGTGCTGAGCCAGCTCAAGATCGTGATCCGCACCAACTATTCCAACCCGCCCACGCACGGCGGCGCGGTGGTGGCTGCCGTGTTGAACAACCCCGAGCTGCGTGCCCTGTGGGAGCGCGAGCTGGGCGAGATGCGCGTGCGCATCAAGGCCATGCGCCAGAAGCTGGTGGACGGCCTGAAGGCCGCTGGCGTGACCCAGGACATGTCCTTCATCACCACCCAGATTGGCATGTTCAGCTACTCGGGCCTCTCCAAGGACCAGATGGTGCGCCTGCGCAGCGAATTCGGCGTGTACGGCACCGACACCGGCCGCATGTGCGTGGCTGCGCTGAACAGCAAGAACATCGACTACGTCTGCCAGGCGATTGCCGCCGTCGTCCAGGGCTAACGCGGTCCGTTCGGGCTGTGCCCGGCCTGCCCGGAGTCCGTCGAAGCCGCGCAAACCGGCCCGTCGACAAGCTCAGGGCAGGCAGCCCAAGTCAATCGGCACACATAGCGACTGCGGCGAACGCCCGGTCGCTATTTTTTTGATAGCAAACAGCGCAATATCCACGCGGGCCAGAGCCATATTTCGCACAACAAGTAGTCCACCAACATGCCCCGTTTTGCCGCCAACCTCTCGATGCTCTACACCGAGTTGCCCTTTCTGGAGCGCTTCGCGGCGGCTGCCGCCGACGGCTTTGCCGGGGTGGAGTACCTGTTCCCCTACGACTTTGCCGCACAGGACATCGCCGCGCAGTTGCAAGCCCATGGATTGCAGCAGGTGCTGTTCAACGCCCCGCCGGGCGACTGGGACGCGGGCGAGCGCGGGCTGGCCTGCCTGGGCGAGCGCACGGCGGAGTTTGCCCAGGGCCTGGAGCAGGCGCTGCACTACGCCGCGGCCCTGCAGTGCCCGCGCGTCCATGTAATGGCGGGCATCGTCCCGCCAGGGCAAACGGCGCAGGCACTGCGCGCCAGCTACGTGGCCCAGCTGCGCCTGGCGGCGCGGCGCGCGGCGGCGCAGGGAGTGCGGGTGATGATCGAGCCCATCAACACGCGCGACATGCCGGGCTACTTTCTGAACCGGCAGGCGGACGCCCATGCCCTGCTGGCCGAGATCGGCGAGCCCAATGTGCAGGTGCAGATGGACCTGTACCACTGCCAGATCATGGAAGGCGACCTGGCAACGAAGCTGCGCCACTACCTGCCCACAGGCCGCGTGGGCCACCTGCAGATCGCGGGGGTGCCCGAGCGCCACGAGCCCGACCAGGGCGAGGTGCACTACCCCTATCTGTTCGAGCTGATCGACGCCCTGGGCTGGGACGGCTGGGTCGGCTGCGAGTACCGGCCGACACGTGGGGCGGTGGCAGGGGGAAGCACGGCAGGACTGGGGTGGATGCCCAAAGGCTCAACCCAGCCCCGGCAGTGACTCCAGCGGCACCGGGCGGCTGATGGCGTAGCCCTGGGCGTAGTGCACGCCGATGGCGCGCAGTTGCGCCAGGATGGCTTCGTTTTCCACGAACTCGGCCACGGTGCGCTTGCCCATGAGGCAGCCGATTTCGTGGATCGAGCGCACCATGGCCTGGCTGACCGGGTCGCGGTCCATGTCCTTGACGAACTGGCCGTCGATCTTGAGCACGTCCACCGGCAGGTTGCGCAGGTAGGCAAACGAGGACAGCCCGCTGCCGAAATCGTCCAGCGCGAGCTTGCAGCCCAGTTGGCGCAAGGTGGCGATGAACTGCTGGGCGGTGTGCATGTGGCTGATGGCAGCGGTTTCGGTGATCTCGAAGCACAGCTTCTCGCACGGCACGCCGCTGGCGGCCAGGGAGTCGATCACGAAGGACATGAAGGCCGCGTCCCCCAGCGACTGGCCGGAGAGATTGATGGCGCAGCAGGCCACCGACGGCGCATTCGCCGCCAGCCAGGCCAGGGCATGGCGCACCACCCAGCGGTCAATGCGCGCCGCCAGCCGGTAACGCTCCGCTGCCGGCATGAAGACCCCCGGCAGCACCAGCGCGCCGCTGGCATCGCGCAGGCGCACCAGCACCTCGCAGTGCAGGCCCGGATCGCCCTCGCACGGGGCCAGGGGCAGCACCGGCTGGGCATAGAGCACGAAACGGTCTTCCTCCAGCGCCTGCTCCAGGCGGCTGACCCACTCCATGACGCCATAGCGGTGCGCCAGCTCCGGGTCGTCATCGGCCCAGACGTGGATGCGCGCGCGTCCGCCCTCCTTGGCCACGTAGCAGGCGCTGTCGGCGGCCTGCAGCAGGGCCCCCACGCTTTCGCTGCAGCTGTCCATGACCACCATGCCGATGCTCACCCCCACCGAAAAACTCTGCGCGCGCCACACGAAGCGGTACACCGCCAGGCGCGCCTGCAGGCGCTCGGCCACCAGCAGCGCGCTGTGCACGCTCTGCTGCGTGAGGATGATGCCGAACTCATCGCCGCCGATGCGGCACAGGTGGTCCTGCTCGCGCAGCACCTCTGAAAACAGCCGCGCCACCTGGCGCAGCAGTTCGTCCCCCGCGCCATGGCCGCAGGTGTCGTTGACCACCTTGAAATCGTCCAGGTCCAGGTAGCACACCACGTGCTGCTGCTGGCGCGCAGCGGCCACGTCCAGGCAGTGCTGCATGGCGTGCTCAAAGGCGCGCCGGTTGCCCAGCCCGGTGAGTTCATCATGGGTGGCCTGGAACTCGATCTCGCGGCTCAGGCGGCGCTGCTCGGTCACGTCGCGGAACACCAGCACCGCGCCCTGCACCTCGCCATCGGCATCGCGGATGGGCGACACCGCCGTTTCCACCAGCAGGCCTGGCCCATGGCGCTGGCGCAGCTCCAACTGCGGATAGCGGTGCGTCTGCCCCTCCAGCAAGGCCTCGTGCACCACGTCCAGCGGCACCGCCGCGAACACGCGCTCCTGCAAGGCGAATACCTGCGCATAGGAGCGCCCGGCAGCGGCCTCCAGGCTCCAGCCGGTGAGCTGCTCGGCCATGGGGTTGAGGTACAGCAGCTCACCGCTCGCATTGGTGGTGATGACCGCGTCGCTGATGGAATGCAGCGTCACCTGCAGCCGCTCTTTCTCCTGGTACAGCGCGTCCTCGGCCTGCTTGCGCTCCTGCATGAAGCGCACCCGGTCCAGTGCCACCGCCACGTGGGTGGCCATGGCGCGCATGAAATCGAGCTGCCAGGGCAGCGGCGGCCGCACGCCCTCCTGGTCGCCGTGGGTGCCCATGCCCAGCGCCCCCAGGCGCTGCTCGGCCAGCAGCAGCGGCACGTTGATGATGGTGCGGTTCTGCAGCAGCTCGACAATGGCCTTGTTGGTGCGCGCATCGGTGCGCGCGTCTTCCACCACCACCACATCGTCGGCGCGCGCGATCTCCTCCAGCATCGCATCGCCCGCAATGGGAATGTCCAGGGACTCGACGCTGCGCGAAAAGTCGCCGCGCTCGCCATGCGTGCGGTGGCTGAGCACCTGCGCAAACCCTGGCTTGGCCCAGTACAGCGCCAGCCACACATGGGGATAGCCCAGCACCCCCTCGGCCACGGGAGAGACCGCATCCAGAATGTCGGCCAGCGTCCAGGCACGCTCCAGGCGCTTGCACAACAGCAGCAGGTCCTCGGTCGGAAGACCCCCGTCCACGACGTCTTGGTAATCCATTGTGGGCGCAGTGTAGCGCGCAGCACCATGGCACGGATGTAATCGTTTTCCCGAAAATATAGAGTGGGAAAACGCTCATTTATTCATAGCAACACAACAAGCATCCACGCGGGCCATGAATAAAAAAGGCATGGTAAAAACCATGCCGGTGTGAGGGATGGATGCGCGCCCGCTCAGTACCACCCCTTTCAAGGTCTTGGTTATGAGTACACGGCTGCCCCATCAGGCCGTGGCAGGCACTGCGAAGAGGCGCTGTAGTACACGAACCATGGAAATGCCCACCAGGGCAAACATGCAGTCCCCCGTTTTACCATCAGCGCCACTTCCCGCGAAATTGCATTTCCTGTGGGCATGCCACCAACGCCACTTCCAAGGTGTGTGCGGGCAGGGTGCAGCGGCGGTCGCACGCATGGAAAACGCTGTGCCCTGCCCGTACACACCTTGGACACACGCGCCGCCTCGCGCACCGTGGTCACCCATCTTGCCCCATACGCCTTGGGCACGCGCTCCCGCGCACCTTTGGCCAGACGAGCAGCACAGGCCAAAGACCCGGCAATCCTCGAAAGACTGCAGCAAGACCTTGAAAGGGGTGCCGCTCAGTACTTGTACACGCCCTGCCCGGTCTTGCGGCCCAGGCGGCCCGCAGCCACCATTTCCTTGAGCAGCGGGCAGGGGCGGTACTTGCTGTCGCCGAACTCGGCCAGGTACACCTCCATCACCGCCAGGCACACGTCCAGCCCCACCATGTCGGCCAGGGCCAGTGGGCCGATGGGCTGGTTGCAGCCCAGCTTCATGCCCGCATCAATGTCTTCCGGCGTGGCCAGGCCCTCGGCCAGCACGAAAAAGGCCTCGTTGATCATGGGCACCAGGATGCGGTTGACCACAAAGCCAGGCGCGTTCTTCACCGTGATCGGGGTCTTGCCCAGGGCCTTGGCCATGGCATCCACCGCCGCATGGGTGGCGTCGCTGGTCTGCAGCCCGCGGATGATCTCCACCAGCGCCATCATGGGCACGGGGTTGAAGAAGTGCATGCCGATGAAGCGGTCGGCGCGGCCCGTGGCCGCGGCCAGCTTGGTGATGGAGATGCTGGAGGTGTTGGAGGCGATGATGACCTCCGGCCCCACCAGGGCGTCGATCTGTTTCAGGATCTTGAGCTTGAGTTCGTAGTTCTCGGTGGCGGCTTCGATCACGATGTCGGCCGCCTTCAGGTCTTCGTACGAGGTGCTGCCTTGGATGCGGGCCAGGGCCGCGTCCTTGTCGGCGGCTGTGATCTTGTCCTTCTTCAGCAGCCGATCCAGACTGCCGGCCACGGTGGCCACGCCCTTGGCCACGGCAGCATCCGAAATGTCCACCATCACCACCTGCAGGCCCGACACCGCGCAGGCCTGCGCAATGCCGTTGCCCATGGTGCCTGCGCCAATGATGCCTACGTTCGAAATCGTCATGGTGTGTCCTTTTCCACGGGGTCAAAAACGTCAATGGTAACGCTTGGGTAACCCCCTGCAGCCTCCGGCCACTCCTGTCATGCTTCGTTCTATCAAAGAAATGCTATTACAAGTCATTCTCATTTATATTGTTAAATTCACATTTTTTTACACGCCTGCGCACGGTGCAATGCCGCTCCCAGACAGGTGTTCCTACTCTCAGGTCGTTGTCCATGCCCCGTCTTGCCCGCTCCTTCCGCCCCCGTCCATTGGCCCACGCCATGGGCATGGGGTTGGCCACCCTTCACGCCTGCGCAGCGTGGGCCGAAGAACCGCCCGCAGCAGTGAAAGTTCTCCCCCCCGTGGAGGTGGTTGGCAGCATCGAAAGCCTGGAACTTCGCAAGGAAAGCATCGCCCCCATGGTGGTGATCGATGAGGCCGAAGTCGAACGCTTTGGCGATGCCACGGTGGGCGACGTGCTGCGCCGCGTGGTGGGCATCAGCATCACCGGCCCGGCGGGGGTATCCAAAGACGCCCGCATGCGCGGCCTGGACAAGGGCTATACCCAGTTTCTCATCAACGGTGAAGCCGTCCCCGGCGCCGTGCAGGAGCGCCAGATGCAGGTAGACCGCCTACCCGCCGACATGATCGAGCGCATCGAAATCCTTCGTGTGGCCCCCGCCAGCATGCCTGCACAAGGCATCGGCGGCACCATCAACATCGTGCTCAAACAGTCCAGTCAGGACTACACCCGGCTGCGTCTGGCTGCGGGCAAAAATGGCACCCTGGACGTGGGCGATGCCGTCGTCCAGTGGAACCACACCCATGGGGACTGGAACATCCTGCTGGCTGCATCGCGCACCGTGGGCGCCGAAGACGTGGTGGAAAACAAGGAAACCCTCAGCACCGCCCTGGCGGTCACCGCCCGCGAAAACAAGCCCAAGCCCGTGACCAAGTCCGAAAACCTGCTCACCCCGCGTTTTCGCTGGCACAGCGGCACCCACAGCCTCACCATCGACCCCTACCTGTCAGAGGGCACGGAAAGCAAGTTCGAGCGCACCACCACCACCAGCGCGGCGGGCGCCACCACCAAACTGGCACGCAACCAGGAAGACAAGCGTGACCGCCTCTCCCGTGTGGGCCTGCGCTGGGACGAACGCGGCGACGCCGCCGACTGGTTCCTGCACTGGACCTCGCAGCAAGGCAGCTCGGGCAAGGACAAATCCGCCCCCACCCAGGATTTGACCAGAGTGGCCGCCCAGCAGTGGAGCCTGAGCGTGGAGCGCGAGGACGTGACCTAAGACCGCCACAGCCTCCAATTGGGTGGGAAGAAAAAACTGGGGGCCCACCAATGGGAGGCAGGCGCGCTGCTGCAATATGCGCGCTACGACAAACGCAAGAACACTTGGTCGTCATCCAACGTCGCCAGCGAAAGCGCCGCCATCGCCGGCCTGGCGCTCAAGACACCACCAGGGCAGAACGACGTCTACACCATCGACGAACGCCAGAGCGCCCTGTACCTGCAAGACCAATGGCAGCTGGGCGAGCGCCACGGGCTGACCCTGGGGCTGCGCCAGGAGGGCGTGCAGCGCCACGCCGTGGACCGCGCGGGCGCGGCGCGCGACAGCAGCAACACCTCGCCCAACCCATCCTTGCTGTACCGCTGGAACATCACTCCGGCATGGACCATGCGCACCAGCCTGGCACGCACGCTGCGCCACCCCAAGTTCGACGACACCAACCCCCTGGTCGTGACCGCCAGCGGCACCCTCAGCAGCCCGGACAAAGCGGGCAACGCCGACCTGCTGCCAGAGCAGGCCAGCGCGCTGGAATGGGGACTGGAGCGCAACTTCGCGCAAAACCATGGGCTCGTCGGCGTCAATCTCTATTACCGCAATGTGGCGGACTACATCGAAAAGATCACCCGCCTGGAAGGCAGCCGCTACGTCCAGCGCCCCTACAACGTCGGCACGGCGCGCTTGTGGGGCGCGGAATTCGAACTGCGCGCGCCCCTGGTCGAAAGCCGCATACACACCCTGACCCTGCAGGCCACCCACGCACAAATGCGCGGCATCATCAGTAAAACCAGCAATGGCACCGAGCAAAACGTCAAGGACATGCCCGCCCACGTTACCAACCTGAGCCTGAACTGGGCCCACCGCCCCAGCAACTGGTCTGCCGGCATCAACCTCAACCATGTGCCCGGCTACACCAGCGACACCGACAACGACTCGGGAGAGCGCGAAATCAAAAAAGCCGGTGAGATGAACACGCTGGACCTGTACGTCTCCAAGGCCTTCAGCCCCCAGGCAGAATTCCGCCTGGTGGCCAAAAACGTGCTCTCCGTGGCCAAGCGCGAAGACAAGGTGGTGTACACCAGCGCCGGGGCCGTCAAGAGCGGGGAGAACAAGACCGAGTCCTCGCAACCCAGCATCTACCTGACCTGGGAATGCCGTTTCTGAGCCCCTTACCCCCAATTCGTCCGAGGAAAAACCCATGCGCACCTTTTTCCAAGCCCGCTCCTGGCACACCTGGGCCAGCGTGATCCTGGCGCTGCCCCTGCTGATCGTTGGCATCACCGCCATCTTCATCACGCACAAGAAAAGCCTGGGCACGGACGAAGTCGTGCTGTGGTCACGCGGCGCCAGCGCGGCGCATGCGCCGGAGGTCCGCACCGTCTTGCCCGACGCCCAGGGCGTGGTGTGGCTGGGCACGCAAGAGGGGCTGTTGCGCCTGGATGCCGGGATGGCTTCCCCGGTGGCCGAGTTCGACGGCATTCCCGTGCGCGCCCTGGCGCAGGCGCCATGGGGCTTGGTGGCCGCCGCCAAGAATGGCATCTGGGTGCTGCGCGATGGCACCTGGAGCCGCGCCCTGCGCACGGACGCCTTCGGGGCAAGCCTGGTAGGCAACGCCGAAGTGGCCGTTACCACCAAGGACGAAGGCGTGCTGATCAGCCGCAACGGACGGGACTGGCAGGCGCATCAGGCCTGGAACCTGGCCCTGGAAATGGTCCCCGCCCACGGCGGCGCGCGCCCCATGACACTGGATAAATTCATCATGGACCTTCACACCGGCGTCGCCGTACTGGGCAAAGGCCGCGAATGGATATGGATTGACGTGCTCGGCCTGTGCCTGGTGCTGCTGGGCCTGACCGGACTGACCATGTGGTGGCGCCAGGAACGGCGCAAGGCGCAACTGCGCCAGTCCACTCCCGCCACACCCACGCCAGCGTCCCAGGAACCCGCTGCGTGAATCTTGCTGCGCTGCTGCTGGGCCTGTGCGCCGGGCTGGCACTTCTGGGGGGAACCCTGCTGACACTGGATGGGATGCGCCACCTGTTCGGGTGGCGCACATCCCACCCAACGACCCGGTTCTCCCCACTACGGGTAGCCAAGCGGGAGGAAATCGGCCCCGACCTGCTGCGCCTGCACCTGGAGCACCCGCGCCAACGGCCCCTGGTCCGCGCCCGCCCCGGGCAGCATGTGATGCTGCAAGCCACCCACACCGCCCCGGCCCTGCGCCGCGCCTACTCCCTGGCCAACTGGTGTGCCCACGCCCCCGGCGCATACGAACTGTGCATCCGCCGCGAACCCCTCGGGCGCATGTCCCGCTGGCTCTGGGACAACGCCCAGGAGGGCAGCCTGCTGCAGGTGTCCCGGCCCCAGGGCGACTTCACGCCTGCCAACGACCTGTCGCCGTGGGTGTTGATTGCCGGCGGGGTCGGCATCACGGCGCTGCGCCCCATGCTGCACCAGGCTCTGGCCCAGGGACGCCGCTGCACCCTCTTTCACGCCGCCCGGGCACCACAGGAACTGCTGTATTTCGAGGAGTTTTCCCAAATGGCGCGCCAGCAGCCAGCCCGCATGCAATACCTGCCCATCGTCTCGCGCCCGGCGCCCTCGTGGAATGGCCTGCGCGGTCGACTGGACGCCGCCCAGGTGTACGCCCTGGCGCCGCACTGCCCCCATGCGCAGGTCTATCTGTGCACCAGCGCCGCCATGGAAGCGGGCCTGCGCGAAGGCCTGCTGGCGCACGGGGTGCGGCCCGCCCAGTTGCACAGCGAAGCCTTCGGCGTACAGGGTAGCACCCCCACAGCGGACCTCCCCATCACCCTGGTGCGTGCAGACGGCAGACACACACTGCGCACTGGCCAGGCACCGACCTTGCTGCACGCCCTGGAAAACGCCTCTCTGGCCCCGGCGAGCGAATGCCGGGCCGGCCACTGCGGCCAATGCCGCATGCGCCTGAACGCGGGCGAGGTGCACTGGCTGCTCAGGCCGGAGTGCGCCGTGCCTCCACAGCACATACTGCCTTGCGTGTGCGTGGCACACACCCCTCTGGAATTGCAGGCACCCTAGCCACCCAAGTCCCCAGAGTGGTGGACTTGCTCACAGGCGCTCAAGCCTTGCCCAGCCGCTCGCTCCACTCCTGCAGCGACTGCACCACGCTGGACAACTCCCAGGCACTGCGCACGATGGACTCCCATGCCTGGGCACGGACCTTGACGCCGTAGCGGTACTGCGGGTGCTCGCGCTGGTAGGTCTGCGCACACTCGTGCAGCCGCTGCGCGCGGGTGTCCACCCCCAGCGATGCCAGGGCCTGCAGCTTTTGCGCTAGCATGTCTTCGGTGCGCATCAGGCGCAGCAGCCGTGCCTGCAGCCGGGTGTCGTAGTCGGCCGCCAGGCGGGCCTTTTCGAACAGCCACTGGTTCACCAGTGCGTGCTCAAGCTCGGCCATGTCGTTGTGGTCCGCCTGCCAGACCAGGGTGCCGGCAAAGCGCGCCGTGCCGCGGGCAAAGGTGTACTCCCCCAGTGGCAGCTCGTAGCCGCAGCGGAAATTGAAGCCGATCACGTTCCAGCCGCGCGCGTGCACCACCGCCCACTGCCCGCTGCCCGGCAGGCGCAGGCGCAGGCGGATGCTCACCAAGTCGCAGCGCGGCTGTGCACGCCGGTCATCGGGATCGTGTGCGGGGGTAGGCAGTGGCTCCATATCAGGTCTGCGTTCGTGCCAACTGTAAAGCAGCCAAGGCCGGGATGCACGTTTTTTGTGCACCCCCCCGGGCGCCTACGGAATGCCCGCCGCGGCGGCGCCTTGCCCGGCGCTGGCATGCGCGCGCCGGTAGGCGCCTGGGCCCTGCCCCTGCCAGAGCCGAAAAGCGTGGTGAAAGGCCGCCGCGTCCTGAAAGCCCAGCAGCGACGCCACCTCGGCCTGGGGCATGGCGCTGTGGCGCAGGTAGTGGCACGCCAGCTCGTGGCGCGTATCGTCCAGCACCTGCTGAAAGGCCACCCCGGCCTGCAGCAAACGCCGCTGCAAGGTGCGCGTGGACAGCGCCAGATCGGCCGCCACGTCGCCCAGACGCACCCCGCCCGGCCCCAGGCGCGCCGTGATGCGCTGGCGCACCTGCGCCACCACCCCGCCATCGAGCGGATGGCGTGCCTGCAACAGCGCCTCGGCGTGCTGCTGCAGCAGCGGCAGCAGGGCCGTGTTGGCCTGCGCGATCGGCAGTTGCAACAGCTGCGCGGGGAACACGGCGCGGTTGGCACCCGCCCCGTCGCACACCTGGGCACCGCTGGCGTGCGCGATGTACTGCGCCGCCGCCGCAGGCACACGGTGCGCCAGCTCCAGCCGGTAGCCCGCCAGACTCACGCCGCACAGCCACTGGGCGCAAGTCTGTATGCCTGCAAACACCGACTCCGTCAGCGCCGCACCCGCCGCGTGGCTGGCATGGTCGTTGCGCCAGGAGTACAGCACCTGCGCGCCCTCGGCGCACACCTGCGAGCGCCCCAGGTCGTGCACCAGCGACTCGAAACGCAGCACCTGCTGCAAGGCATCGCCCAGCGTCGGGCAGGCCAGCAGCAAAATGCCATTGACCCCATAGGTGGTGGGCTTGACCTGCTGCCCCAGGCGCCAGCCGAACGACGGGCCCGCCACCTGGCGTGCCGCCTGCAGCAGAGCCAGGTAGGCCGTCACCGGCACGTCGGCCTCACCCACCCCCTCGCGCCCCCACAGCGCCTGGGCCACCGGCAGCGCCACCCCGGCCGACAGCGCCGCGTCCCACAGGGTGTGGGCGTAGGCGGCCACGACCCGCGCGCCGCTCGCATGGGCACGCAGGGGTTCATGGGGCGGGCAAGGGCGGGGCAGCACAGGGCAGGCGGGTGCACACAGAGCCGCCGATGATAGCCAAGCGCCGCCGCAGCGGCGCTACAGTCAGGGGTGGCGCCCACCAGCGTCGGCACTGCACGCCCCCTGTCACACCCCACCATGCACGACACTCCCCGCCCCGGCACACCCACCCCACACGCACACAGCACCGCCGCAGTGGCGCGCCGGGCCTGGAAGCTGGTGGCCATCTACGCCACCTGGTCGAGCCTGTGGATTCTGTTTTCCGATCGGTGGGTGGAAGCGGTGTTCCGCACCCCCGGGGCCATCACCACCGCGTCCATGGTGAAGGGCTGGTTCTTCATCGCCGTGACCGCCACCTTGCTGTTTACCCTGGCGCGCAGCATGCTGCTCGGGCAGCAGCACGCGCTGCAACTGGCCAAAGAGCGCGCCGAGCAGTTGCGCGCCACGCTCGACGCCCTGCCCGACCTGCTGTTCGAGGTCGGCTACGACGGGCTGATCCACGACTACCACTCCAACCGCCACGAGCTGCTGGTGGCGCCGCCCGAGCGCTTTCTGGGGCGCCACCTGGGCCACATCGTGCCCCCGGAGGTCAGCGCCGTCTGCCTGCAGGCGCTGGAAGAGGCAGCGCAAAACGGCATCTCCACCGGCAAGCGTTACGCCATCGATCTGGCGCAGGGCGAGCGCTGGTTTGAACTGTCGGTGGCGCCGATGCGCAAGAGCAGCGACCCGGCGCAGGACCGCTACATCATGATCGCGCGCGATGTCACCAGCATCAAGGACCAGCAGCGCCGCCTGGAATACCTACAGCACTTCGACCCCGTCACCGACCTGCCCAACCGCCTGCTGCTGGCCGACCGGCTGACGCAGGCCATGCACCACGCCCAGCGCCGCCAGCGCCATGTGGCAGTGGCCTACCTTGACCTGGACGGCTTCCAGGCCATCAACGACCAGCATGGCCGGGGCGTGGGCGACCAGGTGCTGATCGCGGTGGCCAAGCGCCTGAAGCAGGCCATGCGCACCGAAGACACGCTGGCGCGCATCGGCGGCGACGAATTTGCCCTGGTGTTCGTTGACCTGGAGAACACCCATGACACCCTGGCGCGCATCGAACACATCCTCCAGTTGCTGGCCCAGGAGGTCCACATTGGCAGCCTGCGCCTGCAGGTCAGCGCCTGCGCGGGCGTGAGCTACTACCCGCAGCAAGTGGCCACGGATGCCGACCAATTGCTGCGCCAGGCCGACCAGGCCATGTACCAAGCCAAACTGCTGGGCAAGGGGCTGCTGCACGTGTTCGACGAGGTCCGTGACCACGACATCCGCGGCCACAACGAGTTCCGTGAGCAGATCCGCCTGGCGCTGGAGCGCGGCGAGTTCGTGCTGTACTACCAGCCCAAGGTGCACCTGCCCAGCGGCCGGGTGATTGGCCTGGAGGCGCTGATCCGCTGGCAGCACCCCGAGCGCGGGCTGCTCAGCCCCGCCGCCTTCCTGCCCGAGATCGAAGACCACGCGCTGGCCATCGCAGTGGGCGAATGGACCCTGCGCGAAGCCATGGCGCAGGTGCGCCAATGGCGCGGGCAGGGGCTGGACCAGCGGGTGAGCGTCAACATCGGGGCGCGCCAGTTGCAGTCGCCCGATTTTTTCGACCGTTTCATGGCGCTGAACGCACAGTTCCCGGACCTGGAGCCGGGCTGCATCGAGCTGGAGATTCTGGAAACCAGCGCCATCCAGGACCTGTCTGCGGTGTGCGCGGTGATCGAACGCTTCGCCGCCATCGGCGTGGTTTTTGCGCTGGACGACTTCGGCACCGGCTACTCCTCGCTGTCCTACCTCAAGCGGCTGCAGGTGCCCACCATCAAGATCGACCAGAGCTTTGTGCGCGACATGCTGGCCAACCCCCTGGACCAGGCCATCCTGCAGGCCATCATCGGCCTGGCCCAGGCCCTGGGGCGCAGCGTGATCGCCGAAGGGGTGGAGACCCTGGCCCATGGCCAGCGCCTGATCGACATGGGCTGCCCCCTGGCCCAGGGCTACGCGATTGCCCGCCCCATGCCCGCGCAGTCGGTGCCCGGCTGGGTGCGTCACTACCCGCTCGAATGGCACCAGTCACAGCAGCGCGCCTGACCCGGGCCCCATCGGCGGCCCCCCCTTGCGTCCCCACTTTGGCGCGTTAGCACAAGTCTCTGGCGGCTTGCCGAAGTACATTCAAGGCCGTAGCGGCCTACAGTGCCCGCATCGCAACGTGTGGACGTTGGCGGGAGAACGCTATGCGCAGATGGAACGGCTGGGGCGACGACGCCACCACCATGGAACTCAACAACGGCGCGCGCGCCATGCTGCAAGAACGCCTGGGCCCGGGCCAGCCGGGGCAGGACGCCGAGCGCAAGGCGCTGCTCAAGCGCATTCCCCCCAGCCGACTGGGGCGGCACAAAGGCATCCACACCGATGCCTCCACGCGCCTGTCGATGGCGCTGGGCGAGAGCTATGCCGACTGGATCCGCAAGCGTTTTGGTGCCCTGCCCCCCGTGCCCGATGGCGTGGCCTTCCCCGAGACCCGCGCCGAGGTGCGCGCGCTGCTGGACCTGGCCCAGGCCAAGGACTGGGTGCTGATCCCCTTTGCCGGGGGCACCAGCGTGGCCGGGCACCTGGACTGCCCGGTGAGCGAGCGCCCCATCCTGAGCGTGAACCTGAGCCGCCTGAACCAGTTGCTGTCCATCGACACCGAGGCGCAGCTGGCCACCTTTGGCGCGGGCACGCCGGGCCCGGCGCTGGAAGAACAGTTGCGCACCCACGGCTACACCCTGGGGCATTTTCCGCAGTCGTTTGAATACTCCACCGTGGGCGGCTGGGTGGTGACGCGCTCCAGCGGCCAGCAGTCGCTGCGTTACGGGCGCATCGAGCAGCTCTTTGCCGGTGGGCACATGGAAACGCCGGTGGGGCCGCTGGGCATCCCCACCCTGCCCGCCTCCAGCGCCGGGCCCGACCTGCGCGAGCTGGTGATGGGCTCGGAGGGGCGCTTTGGCATCCTCACCGAGGCCACCGTGCGCATCACCCCGCTGCCCGAGCACGAGAGCTTTCACGCCATCTTCCTGCCCGACTGGCACAGCGCCGTGGCGGCCATGCGTTCGCTGGTGCAGCGCAAGCTGCCCTTGAGCATGCTGCGCCTGTCCAACGCGGTCGAGACCGAGACCAACCTCACCCTGGCCGGGCACGCCGCGCTCATTGGCACCATGGAAAAGTACCTGGCCCTGCGCGGCTGCGGCGCGGGCAAATGCCTCTTGATGCTGGGCGTGAGCAGCGACGAGCGCACCGCGCGCTACGCCCTCAAGGAGGCACGGCGCCACCTGAGCGGCTATGGCGCGGTCTACATCGGCACCGCCATGGGCGCCAAATGGGCGAAGAACCGCTTCAAGGGCCCCTACCTGCGCAACACCCTGTGGGATGCGGGCTACAGCGCCGACACCATAGAGACTGCGGTGGACTGGCCGCGCGTGACCGACACCCTGCAGGCCATGGAGCAGGCCGCGCGCGATGTGTTTGCCCAATATGGCGAGCCGGTGCACGCCTTCACCCACCTCTCGCACCTCTACCCGCAGGGCTCCAGCATCTATTCGCAATACGTCTGGCCCACCGCGCCGGGCGGCTTTGCGCCCAATGTCGAGCGCTGGCAAAAGCTCAAGGCCGCCGTGGCCCAGGCCATTGCGGACCACGGCGGCACCGTGAGCCACCAGCACGGCGTGGGCCGCGACCACGCCGCGCACCTGGTGGTGGAAAAGGGCCCGCTGGGCATGGCCACCCTGGCCGACCTGTGCCGCCACTTCGACCCCCAGAGAATCATGAACCCGGGCAAGCTGCTGCAGGACGGTGGGCCATGGGCGCAATAAACACCCCGCTGGACACCCCGCGCGCCACCCTGTGGGCGGGCCTGGAGGGCAGCAGTTGGGACCTGGTGGTGGTGGGCGGCGGCATCAGCGGCGCCGGGGTGGCACAGCAGGCGGCGGCGCAGGGTTGGCGCGTGCTGCTGGTGGAGCAGCGCGACTTTGCCTGGGGCACGTCCAGCCGCTCGTCCAAGCTGGTGCATGGCGGCTTGCGCTACCTCAAAGAGGGCGACATCCAAACCACCCTGCACTCGGTGTGGGAGCGCGAGCGCCTGCTGCGCGAGGCCCCCGAGCTGGTGCAGCCCCAGACCTTTTTGCACGCCGATGTGCCCGGACGCAGCCCGCCGCGCTGGCTGATGCAACTGGGGCTGGCGGTGTACGGCCTGATGGCGGGCAAGCGCAGCCACCGCTACGCCCCTCTGGCCGAAGTGCAGGCGCTGGAGCCGGGGCTGAACCTGCCGGGCCTGCGCGGCGCGCTTTTGTTCCAGGACGCGAAAACCGACGATGCCCGGCTGGTGCAGCGCGTGCTGATGCAGGCCCAGGCGCTGGGCGCCACCTGCCTGAACTACGTGGCCGCGCAGCGCGTGCTGCGCGACGAGCGCGGGAAACAGAGCGGGGGGCAGAGCGGAGTGCACGGCGGTGTGCAGGGCGTGCTGCTGTGCGACCAGGAGAGTGGCCAGAGCTGCACCGTGCACACCCGCGCCGTGGTCAACGCCACCGGCGCCTGGGCCGACCGGCTGCGCCTGGACGGCGGTGCGCGCCCCCTGCTGCGCCCGCTGCGCGGCAGCCACCTGCTGGTTCCCCACCGGCGCTTGCCCGTGCAGCACAGCATCAGCCTGAGCCACCCGCGCGACGGCCGCCCGGTGTTCTTCTACCCCTGGGAGGGCTGCACCCTGATCGGCACCACCGACCTGGACCACCGCGGCGACCTGAACCTGGAAGCCTGCATCACCCAGGACGAGGTGGACTACCTGCTGCAGGCCGTGAACGACCAGTTCCGCAACGCCCACTTGAGCGAGGCCGACGTGTGCAGCAGCTACGCCGGGGTGCGCCCGGTGCTGGACGATGGGCAGGCCCAGGCCTCCAAAGCCACGCGCGACCACCTGGCCTGCGACGAGGGCGGCCTCATCACCCTCACGGGCGGCAAGCTCACCACCTTTCGGCGCATGGCGCACGACGCGCTGCGCCTGGTAGGCCCGCGCCTGGGGCGGCCCTACCGCGTGGACGACGCCCCGGTGTTCAGCCCGGCCAAGACCGCCCCCGGGTGGGACGCCGCCACCGCCCAGCGCCTGGCGGCGCGCTATGGCGCCTGGGCGGCGGACTGGGTGGGCGGCGCCGACGCGCAACTGCTGCAGTGCGTGCCGGGCACGCCCACACGCTGGGTGGAGCTGGTGGTGGCCGCCCGCCATGAGGCCGTGTGCCACCTGGACGACCTGCTGCTGCGGCGCACCCGCCTGGGCCTGCAGTTGCCCGACGGCGCGCTGGCGCACACCGAACGCATCCGCGCCCTGGTGCAAGCCGAGCTGGGCTGGAGCGACGCGCGCTGGGCCCAGGAGCTGCAGCGCTACCAGGGCATCGTGCAGGCGTGCTACAGCTTGCCCCGCCACGCCCGCCCTTCCACGCACCCCAAACCCAGTCCCAGCCCGTCCGGCACTTCCGACACGCTCACTCCGTCCAGCACTTCCGGCGCGTCCAGCCTGTCCCGCAGCAGCCCCAGCCCCTTGCCCGAGCCCGCACCATGAGCAAGCAATACATCCTGGCCATCGACAACGGCACGCAAAGCGTGCGCGCGCTGCTGTTTGACCTGCACGGCAATCTGGTGGACAAGACCCAGGTGGCCATCGACAGCTACCAGTCGCCCCAGCCGGGCTGGGTGGAGAACGAGCCAGAGGCCTTCTGGCAGTCGCTGTGCACCGCCTGCCAGCGCCTGTGGGCCAACACCGCCGTGCCCCAAAGCAGCATTGCGGGCATGGTGCTCACCACCCAGCGCGGCACCGTGGTGCCGCTGGACGCACACGGTGCACCCGTGCGCCCGGCCATCCTGTGGATGGACCAGCGCCGCGCCCAGGCCGCGCAGCGCCTGCCCTGGTGGTGGGAGCTGGCCTTTGGGCTCATCCGCATGCGCCCCACCATCACCCACTTCCAGCGCGAGGCCGAGGCCAACTGGATCGCGCAGAACGAGCCCACCGCCTGGGCGCGCACGGCCAAGTTTCTGCTGCTGTCGGGCTACCTGCATTACCGCTTCACAGGCGAGTACGTGGACTCGGTGGCCAACCAGGTGGGCTACGTGCCCTTTGATTACAAAAAGGGGCGTTGGGCCGCCGCAGCCGACTGGAAGTGGCATGCACTGCCCGTGCGCGCCGACATGCTGCCCGCGCTGGTGCCACCCGGCAGCCGCATCGGCAGCGTTACGGCCCAGGCAGCACGCGACACCGGCATCCCCGAGGGCCTGCCCATCATCGCCGGGGCGGCGGACAAGGCCTGCGAGGTGCTGGGCGCGGGCTGCCTCACGCCCGACGTGGCCTGCCTGTCCTACGGCACCGCCGCCACCGTGAACACCTGCACGCCGCGCTACCTGGAGGCCACGCGCTTCATTCCGCCCTACCAGGCGGCCGTGCCCGGCCACTACAACACCGAGGTGCAGATCACGCGCGGCTTTTGGATGGTGAGCTGGTTCAAGGAGCAGTTCGGCCTGCACGAGCAGCAGATCGCGCTGGAGCGCGGGGTGGCGCCCGAGGCGCTGTTTGACGAACTGGTGAGCCAGGTGCCGCCAGGCGCACAGGGGCTGATGCTGCAACCCTTCTGGAACCCCGGCATCAAGGTGCCCGGCCCCGAGGCCAAGGGCGCCATCATCGGCTTTGGCGACGTGCACAATCGCGCCCACCTGTACCGCGCCATTCTGGAGGGCCTGGCCTACGCGCTGCGCGAGGCCAAGGAGCGCATCGAAAAACGCAGCGGCACGCGCATTGCCCGCGTGCGTGTCAGCGGCGGCGGCTCGCAAAGCGACGAGGCCATGCAGATCACGGCCAATATGTTCAACCTGCCCGCCGAGCGCCCCCACCTGTACGAGACCAGCGGCCTGGGCGCGGCCATTGTGGCCAGCGTGGCCCTGGGGCTGCACCGCGATTACGCCAGTGCGATTGCGGCCATGACGCGCGTGGGCCGCGTGTTCCAGCCCCAGCCGGAGCATGTGCGCACCTACGATGCGCTCTACCGGCGCGTGTACAGCCGCATGTACGAACGCCTGCAGCCCCTGTACCACGCCATCCAGGACATCACGGGCTATCCGTCGGCATCCTGATCGCTATTGTTTTTATAGCTACATCCGCATATTCCACGCGGGCCAATGGCAAAAATGGCTGAAATTTTTGGCAAGACCACCCTACAGGCGCCCCTTGGCACGCAGGCGCTCCAGTGCGGCCTGCGCCGGGGCTTGCGGGTTGCGCAGCAGGTACAGCACCATGGCGTAGCGCGAGGCGAAGGCCTGGGGCTGGTCGGAATCGAGCAGGCGTTCGAACACGCCGGTGAACTCCCAGCGCCCCCAGTCCCCCAGGTCGGACGCCGCATAACCGGCGCGCTGCGGGTTGGCCTCGATGTAGGCCGCCAGGGCACGCACCACGGCCTCGCGGGTTACGCGCGTGCCGTCCTGGGCGTGCACGCGCAGCGCCAGCAGGGCCGACTGCACCTGGGTGTCGCTGCGCTGCGGGTCCTGCAAAAAATGCTGCTGCAGCCAGGCCAGGCCACTGTCCCCCTGCGCCTCCAGCAGCGCGGCCATCAGCCCCGACTGCACGGCGGCGCTGTCGCCCTGCGGGGTGCCCGGGCGCAACAGGCGCACACGCAGGGCCTGCGCCTGGGCCGCGGTGGCGGTGAAACCGGCCAGCAGCGCATACAGCGGTTGGCGCTGTGCCAAGGCCGGGTCCTGCAGCCAGCCCCAGGCGGCACCGGCGGGCAGCAGGCGCGCGCCCTGGCGCAGCTGGGCGTAGGGCGCCTGCGACAGTTCTTCATAGGCCAGGCGCGCCAGCAGCGCCGAGGGGTGCTGCAGCAGGGGTGCATACAGCGCCGTGCGCGCGGGCCACTGGGGGTCGGCGGCATTGGCCGGGGCCTGCGGGTCGCGCCGCAGGGCCCAGGCCTGCAGCACGGCCTCCTGGCGCTCGCGCGGCACCGCGCCCAGCGCGCTCCAGCCCTGCCCGTCGTGCAGCAGCAGCGCCAGATCGGTCCCGCTGCCCCAGGGCGCATCCACCAGCACATGGACCTGCTCCCAGGGCACGGCAGCGGCGCTGCCCTTGAGGCGCGCCGCCTCCACAAACACCCCGGTGCTGCCCACCCGCGCCAGCACCACCGCAGGGGCGCCAGCCATGCGTTCCAGCAGCGTGCGCTCGCCCACCTGGGGGGCACAGATGGCACAGGCCAGCACCACAGCCGGGCACAAGGCCCCGAGCACCAGGGCCCAGGCCCGCCAACACCACCGCCACACACCACGCATCACCGCCTCCATCCGAAACATGGCCCACAAGCACTTCCGCCAGCGCTCCCAGGGGGGCCTGACCGGGAAATCCGGGAGCTTGCAGGATGGTACGCCCCTGGCCGCATAATCGCCGCTTTCACGCGCGCCCGATCCATTCGCTTCTTTTCCTTTCATTGCCTTTTGGAGACTTCATGCGCTTTCACCGTTTCCTAGCCGCCAGCGTTCTGGCATTGGCGGGCCAGCAGGCAGTGGCCTGGGGCAACCACACCGTTCCCACCTACCGCGCGCTGGAACACATCCCGGAACTGGCCAAGGCCGCCCCGGTGGAGGTGGAAAGCCTGGAGAGCTTCCTCAAGGCCGAGGAGCAGACGCTGGAAGCCTTGCTCGCCAGCCAGGAGGCCTGGGCCGCCGCCAATATCGACAACTACCCCAAGCGCCCCGAGGCCCTGGCGTTCAAGGCCAGCCCGGCGCGCAGCGACGAGGCCCGCCGCCTGGCCTTTCTGATGGCATTGCGCGTAGCCCCCAACGCCAGGCTGGCGCTGTACTACCAGCCAGAGCCCGCCAAGACCTTGCCCGCCACGGCGCAGCGCCTGCCCTGGGCCGAGGTCATCACCCTGCCCGAACCGCTGCGCCACAACTACCGCTTCATCGCGCTCAAGAGCGGCGAGCGCATCGACCCCCTGAGCGTGATCGCCAGTGCCGCCGACGAGCCCGACTACGGCCTGGACATCAACTGCTGGAGCGACAGCCCCTCGGACTGGGGCAAGGTCTACAACCTGGGCAAGCTGCCCTTTGGCAACCCGGCCCTGCCCTACGCCACGCAGGCGCCCTTTCACATGGGCTTCTACCACGAGAGCCGCATCCTGTATGCCGCCGCGCCCTTCATCCAGCGCACCTACCCGCTGCTGCGCTCCTACCAATACTGGTCGCTGGCCGCACTGGCGTTTCGCACCGGCCACCCCTACTGGGGCTGGCGCTTTGCGGGGCTGTCGCTGCACTACATCCAGGACCTGACCCAGCCCTTCCACGCGCGCCTGGCCCCGGGCAGCTCCACGCTCAGGCTGCTGGGCATCAACCTGCTGTCGATGCTGGGCCTGTCCGGCCCCAAGGACCGCGCCATCGTGCTGCTGTCCAACCGCCACCTGGTGGTGGACAAATACCAGAACGAGCGCACCTACGCCGGTGCCCTGGACCCCGCCGTGGACCCGATGGAAAAAGCCCTGGCCGACACCAGCCAGGACCGCCAGTACCCCGAGTGGAACGACCGCTACGTGCGCGACGTGGTCACCAAGCAGTCTTCCGGCTGGGGCAAGCGCATCGACAGCGTGGTGGCGGAATCGCTGCCCGCGCAGTACGTCAACGACCCGGCCTTTGACTTTGGCGTGCAGGAGGCGGGCATCAGCCTGATTGAAGTGCTGTCCAAGACCGAGCCCAGCGCACGCGAACGGCTGGACGCCGCCATCGCCGAGCTGCTGGCCAACTTCGGCGCCCATACCCGCAACGAGGTGCGCAGCATCCTGCAAGCATCCTCACAGCAATGAACGGCAGAAACTGGTAATATTTGCTGCACCGCAACATTTTCGGAGTCCTCCACCGTGCTGTACCAACTGTATGAAACACAGCGTTCCCTGATGGAGCCGTTCTCGGACCTGGCCGCCACCGCGGCCAAGCTGTACGCGAACCCGCACGCGCTGCCGGGGCAAAACCCGTTTGCACAGCGCATCTCCGCGGCCTACGACCTGCTGCACCGGCTCGGCAAGGACTACGAAAAACCGGAATTCGGCATCCGCACCATCGACGCCAACGGCGTCGACATCGCCATCCACGAGCGCATCGAGGTCGACAAGCCGTTTTGCCAGTTGCGCCGCTTCAAGCGCTTCAGCGACGACCCCGCGGCGCTCGATCGCATGAAAAACCAGCCAGCGGTGCTGATCGTGGCGCCGCTGTCGGGCCACTACGCCACGCTCCTGCGCGACACCGTGCGCACCATGCTCAAGGAGCACAAGGTCTACATCACCGACTGGAAGAACGCCCGCCTGGTGCCCATGGAGGAAGGCGAGTTCCACCTGGACGACTACGTGAACTACGTGCAGGAGTTCATCCGCCACGTGCAGTCCAAGTACGGCAATTGCCATGTGATGAGCGTGTGCCAGCCCACCGTGCCAGTGCTGGCGGCGGTGTCGCTCATGGCCAGCCGGGGCGAAGCCACGCCGCTGTCCATGGTCATGATGGGCGGCCCCATTGACGCGCGCAAATCGCCCACGGCGGTGAACAACCTGGCCATGACCAAGGCGCACAGCTGGTTCGAGAACAACGTGATCTTTCGCGTGCCGCAGAAATTCCCGGGCGCCGGGCGGCGCGTCTACCCGGGCTTCATGCAGCACGCCGGTTTCGTGGCCATGAACCCGGACCACCACCTCAAGAGCCACTACGACTACTTCAAGGACCTGATCAAGGGCGACGACACCAGCGCCGAGGCCCACCGCACCTTCTACGACGAGTACAACGCGGTGCTGGACATGGACGCCGACTACTACCTGGACACCATCAAGGTGGTGTTCCAGGACTTTGCCCTGGTCAACGGCACCTGGGACGTGCAAAACCCCAAGGGCCGCGTGGAGCGCGTGCGCCCGCAGGACATCCACAGCACGGCGCTGCTGTCCATCGAGGGCGAACTCGACGACATCTCGGGCTCCGGCCAGACCCAGGCCGTGCACACCCTGTGCACCGGCGTGCCCAAGGAGATGCAGCGCCACTACGAATGCAAGGGCGCCGGGCACTACGGCATCTTCTCCGGGCGGCGCTGGCGCGAGCTGGTCTACCCGCAGGTGAAGGCCTTCATCCTGGACCACCACGCGGCGCCCGCAGCCACACCGCCGACGCCGATGCCGACGCAGCCGCTTCCCGGCACTCCTGCACCGGCTGCCGCGCTGCCCACGCCGCGCCGCGCCAGCGCGCCGGAAAAAACCGGCAAGCGCAGCGCCAAGGCAGGTGCCGGCAAGAGCCAGGCGGTCCCGGTCCCGGTCCCGGTCCCGGTCACGGCAAAAACGCGCCAGCGCCGTGCCCGGGCTGCTTCTGCGACACCGCCCCGCACCGACCCCACCGAGCCATGAGCGCGCACGGGGCCAGCCCCGCCCTGCTGGCCGCACGGGTACTCGACGCCCTGCCCCAGACCCAATGCACGCGCTGCGGCTACGCCGACTGCGCGGCCTACGCACATGCCATTGCCGAGCAGCAGGCCCCGATCAACCGCTGCCCCCCGGCGGGACAAGCGGGCGTCGAGCGCCTGGCCCTGCTCACCGGGCAGGCGGCGCAGCCGCTGGACCCGGCCTGCGGCCAGGAAGGGCCGCGCGCCGTGGCCTGGATCGACGAGGATTGGTGCATCGGCTGCACCCTGTGCATCAAAGTCTGCCCCACCGACGCCATCATCGGGGCCAACAAGCGCATGCACACCGTGCTGGAGGCCTACTGCACCGGCTGCGGGCTGTGCCTGCCTGCGTGCCCGGTGGACTGCATCCGCATGGAGAGCGTCAGCGGCGAGGCCACCGGCTGGGCCGCCTGGAGCGCGGTGCAGGCCGAGCAGGCGCGCCAGCGCTACCAGGCCCGCCAGCAGCGGCTGCAGTGCGAGCAGCAGGAACATGCGCAAGCCCTGCAAGCCAAGGCACAAACCAAGCTCGCCCACCTGGAGGAACACTCCCAACACACCGACCCGGTGGTGCTGGACCAGAAGCGCGCCGTGATCGCCGCCGCCCTGGAGCGCGCGCGCGCCCAACGCGGCCATGGCCGCTGACCGGCACCGAGCGCGCCGGGCTTTGCGCCCGCAAGCCTCTCAGACCCGACTTTGACAGTTCCGAGGCACATGGCCCCGGTTGCGGCGCGTCGAGGTCGCGCAAGTGGTTGATTTGCAATGGCTCGGGCGAGTCAATCGCCGCCAAATGCCTAGATACACGGATCGTCTGATGAGCCTTGATTTCGCAGTGCTTGCGTTTCTATCATTGGGCACATGTACTTGCGCGAGTCCAAGCAACGTCGGGCCGACGGCAGCACGGTGTCGTACCTGCAACTGGCCGAGAACGAATGGGTGCCCGAGCGGCGCCGCTCGCAGACGAGGGTTATCTACAACTGCGGCCGTGCCGACGACGCGGCCGTCACCGAGCGGCTTCGCAAGTTGGCCGCAAGCATCCTGCGCCGCTGCTCGCCAGAGGAGATCGTCGCGGCCGGCAGCGGCGAGCTGCGCTTGGTATGCGCCTGGCCCTACGGGGAGGTCTACGTGCTGCAGGCGCTGTGGCAGCGCCTGGGCATCGACCAGGTGATCCGAGCGCAAGCGCATTCGCGCCGCCTGGGCTTCGACGCGGAGCGCGCGCTGTTCGCGATGGTGGCCAACCGCGCCTGCGCGCCGTGCTCCAAGCTGTACTGCTGGGAGCAGTGGCTCAAGGAGGAGGTGCACATCCCGGGCACCCAGGGCCTGTCCTTGCAGCACCTGTACCGGGCGATGGACTTCCTGGAGGCCAACAAGGAGCCGATCGAGCGAGAGATCTTCCGCCGCGTCGCGGACCTGCTGAACCTGGACGTCGAGGTGCTGTTCTATGACACCACGTCGTTGCACTTCGAAATCGACTTGGACGACGAGGGTGATGGGGCAGAGGATATCGTGCACGGCAGCCAAGCTGCCGGGGCCAAGACCTACCGCGCGCCGCGCAAGCGTGGGCTGTCCAAGAATGGGCGAGGCGATGCACCGCAGATCGTCGTGGGCTTGGCGGTCACGCGCGAGGGCTTCCCGGTGCGGCATTGGGTGTTCCCTGGCAACACCGTGGACGTGACGACGGTGGCGCAGGTCAAGCGCGACTTGCGCGACTGGCAGCTCACACGCTGCCTGTTCGTGGGTGATGCGGGCATGGTTTCGGCGGCCAATTTCAAGGCACTGGCCGCCGGTGGCGGCAAGTACCTCATGTGCATGCCGATGCGCCGTGGCGACGCGCTGACCCAGCAGGTGTTGGCACGTGCGGGCCGTTACCGTACGGTCAACGATCGCTTGCAAATCAAGGAGGTTGTGATCGGCGATGGTGAGCGTCGGCTGCGCTACGTGCTGTGCTTCAATCCCGAGGAGGCAGCACGCCAGCAAGCGCATCGGCGCCACTTGCTCGACCATCTGCAGGCCGAACTCGTTGCCATGGGTGAAGCGGCCCAGGACGTGCAAAGCAAGCGCGTGGCCGCGCTGCGCAGTTCCAGCCGCTACGGCAAGTACCTCAAGCTCGGCGACAAGGGCCTGCAACTCGATGCCAAGGCGATCAAGGCCGCCGAGCACTACGACGGCAAGTTCATCGTCCACGGCAACGACGACACGCTCAGCGCCGAGGACATGGCCCTGGGCTACAAGCAGTTGCTGCGCGTCGAGCAGGCTTGGCGCGACATGAAGAGCACGCTGGACATGCGCCCGGTCTTCCATTGGGCGCCGCATCGCATTCATGCGCACGTGGCGATCACGGTGCTGTCGCTGCTTCTGGAGCGCACTGTTGAACACGCCTGCGGCGACACTTGGCGCAACGTCTCGGACCGCCTGCGGCGCATCCAGCTCGCGCAATTGTCTGGCCCACACGGAACCGTCTGGCAGATCACGGACCCGACGCCACAAGCGGCTAAGTGCTTGAAATCCTTGCAGATCAAGCCGCCGCCACCCATTCTTCAGCTCGCCTGACGCGGGTAAACCCCATAGATACACGGCCGTTGCGCCCACGGCAGAAAAGTCATTGCGCGACGCGAAGTTACGTGGGCGTGTCACTTGGAACTGTCAAAGTCGGGTCAGAGCCTGTGAATAAATCCGGCGCACCCGAAAGGCACACCAAAACCGCCCTGATCTAGGCGCAAAGCACAGCCATAGCCCGTGCTATGGCGCGCATTTGCAACGACGAGCAGGGCGGTTTGGGTGGGCAAGGCGGGTGTGAGGGATTTGTTCACAGGCTCTCAGCCCGTGAAGTGCTTGTAGACCCCGCAGCCGACGATGAAGTCGTGCTCGGCTTCGAGCACATAGGACATCTTGGTCTGGATCTTGCCCGTGGTCGGGTTGGTGATGTCGTACTGCACCCAGCCCGGTGCGCTCTTGGCCTGGCGCACGATGTCGTTCATCAGCCCCTGGCCGTCGATGCCGGGGATTTCCTGCACCCGGGTATTGGCTTTTGCCGGGTTGCCGCCAAAGGCCAGGTAGGTGCCGTCGGGATCGAGCACGAACACGTACATGTCGCGGTCGTGGAAGTCGCCCTGCTGGCCAAAGGTGATGCCGCGCAGGAACTCGTCGCGTGAGCGGCACTGGGTCTTGAACGCCAACGCCTTGTCCACCAGCTTGCGCGCCTCGTCGGCGGTGCCCTGCTGCAGCTGGAACACGGAAACCGACTCCGACAGGGTGTGCGCCTGCCCCTGCAGGGCCGAGGCCTGCTGCGCGGCGGACTCGACCATGGCCGCGTTGTGCTGGGTGATCTGGTCGAGCTGGCGCACGGCGGCGCTGATCTCGGCCAGCCCGGCGCTCTGCTCCGAACTGCCGCTGGAGACCGCGCTCATCTTGGCCGCCACGGTGCGGATGCCCTCCACCACGGCGCCTATGCTCTGCCCGGCGGCACGGATGAGCTGCACGCCCTCCTCCACCTGGTGCGTGGAGGTGCCGATCAGGGCGCGGATCTCCTTGGCCGACGAGGCCGAGCGCTGCGCCAGCGAGCGCACCTCGCTGGCCACCACGGCAAAGCCGCGGCCGGACTCGCCCGCACGGGCCGCCTCCACCGCCGCGTTGAGCGCCAGGATGTTGGTCTGGAACGCCAGGCCGTCGATCACGGCCACGATTTCGTCCATGCGCCGGGTGCTGTCCTGGATCGCCTCGATCTGCGCCACCGCCTGCTGCATGCTGTGCGCGCCATGCTCGGCCAGATCGCGCACCTGGCGCGCCGTGCCATCGGACTCCTGGGCCGCGCGCGCGTTGGACTGCACGTTGGCGGTGAGCTCCTGCACGCTGGCGTTGGTCTGCTCCAGGTTGGCGGCCTGCTGCTCGGTGCGGTCGGCCAGCGAGCCCGAGGCCTGCACCAGGTCGGTACCCGACTGCAGCACCAGGGCCGCGTTGCTGCGCACACTGGCCACCATGGACGAGAAGTTGTGCACCATGCGGTCCATGGCCTCGGACATGTCGCTGAGTTCGTCGTAGCCGCGCACCCGCGCACGGTGGCGCAGGTTGCCATCGGCCATGTGCTGCAGGAACAGCAGCACCTGGCGCAGGTCGGCCAGAAAGCTGAAACGGAACGCGACCATCAGGTAGGCCATCAGCAGCACACCCAGGACACTCAGAGCAAAGGTGAGGCGATAGGTCCACAGGGTGCTGGATTCGTCGGCCTGCAGGCGCAGCACCAGATGCTGCACCGCCGCCGTGTGGAAGGCGCTCACCGCGTCCAATGCCGCCGAACCGGCCGCAAAATAGGCGTTGGCATCGCCCCCCTGGGCCTGGGGGCCAAAGCGCTCACGCACCAGCGCCGCGAAGGTGCGCGAGCGCTCCAGCGCCTGCGCCAGCAGCTGCGGGTCGACCCCGCTGCGGGCCGTGGCCAGCCCCTGCTGCCAATAGCCGAGTTCGCGCAGCAGGGCGTCCAGCCCATCGGTCTGGATCAGCAGGGACTGTGCCGCGGGGGATTGCGTCTGCCCCTGGCTGAGCAGGCCCGCCCCCAGGCCGCGCAGCCGCGCCAGGGTCTCGGCCCACTGCATGTCGCGCTGGGCCACCCAGGGCACCAAGGCGCTCACCTGGGGCTGGGAATCGCTGGCCAGGCCGGTATCGATCGCAATCGCCTGGGCCAACTGCTGCAGGTCTTCCACCACGCGCGTGTGGGTGGCGAAGCTCTGCACCGGGTCGGAGCCCGCACCGATGGCCAGCAAGGCTTCGACGCGACGCGCCAGGGCGGGCCAGTCCTTGAGCGCGGGCCAGTCCTGCCCCGCCTGCAGCCGCGCCTGCAGCGCCGCCAGGGACTGCTTGAGTGCGCCCTGGGTGCTGGCGCGCGCGTTGGCAGCGCCGGCATCGGACGCCAGCAGCATATTGGTCTGGCCCCGGTGGTTCTGCGTCAGGCGGGCCAGTGCCGCCACCTCGCCGACCCACTGCGCACCGGCCACGGCATCGCGGGAATGGTCCAGCTGCTGGTGCTGGTGGCGCAGCAGTTGCCACTGCAGCACACACATGGGCACCAACACGATCAACCCCAACACCAACAACTTGCTGGCCATGCGCATGCGCCGCATGAGCCACATTCCGGGAATGAACAGGTTTTGGACGGGCATGGTTTTCATGTTCTGGCAGACCACAATGGGGGCTGGATGGAACCATAGTCCGCTATCGGTTAGCTTACAAGTGCGGGCAAGGCAGGGTTTGCCCTATGAAACGCAGGGAAATCCGGGCCGCTCAAGGCGCGCGCAGGGGCAGCAGCATGCGCACCACGCTGCCCTGTCCAGGCGCGCTTTGCAGGCTTATGCTGCCGCCCAGGGTCTTGTGGACCAGGTGGTGCACGATGCTCAGGCCCAGCCCGGTGCCCCCCTGATCGAGCTTGGTGCTGAAGAAGGGCTCAAACGCACGCTGCACCACCCCGCTCTCCATGCCCTGGCCGTCGTCACGCACCTCCAGCACGACACTGGCGTCCTGCACGCTGGCGCCGATGTGCACCAGACCGCCCTCGCGCTGCGCGAAGGCGTGCAAATAGGCGTTGTGCACCAGGTTGATGACCAGTTGCCCGACCGCTCCGGGGTAGGAGTCCAGCACGATGCCGGAGGGCACTTCGCACTCCACGCGGTGCCCGTACTGGCGCAAGGTGGGCTGCATCGCGGCCAGGGTGTCGTCCACCACCTCGCGCAGATCGAAGCGGCGCCGGCGCTCGCTGGCCTGGTCGGCCGACACCTGCTTGAACTGCATCAGCAGTTGCTGGGAGCGGCGCAGGTTGCGCAGCAGGATGTCGCTGGACTCCTGCACCACATCCAGATCGGCCCGCATGCTGCTGCGCGAGACCTGGCCCTGCTCGATCTGCTGGCGCAGGCCGTGCGCGCGCGCGGCCAGGGTGGAGGCCACCAGCACGCTGTTGCCGATCGGGGAGCCCAGCTCGTGCGAGACCCCGGCCACCAGGGTGGACAAGGTCGCACGGGCCTCGCTGCGCACCAGTTCCTCGCGCGACTGCTGCAGGTGGTCTTCGGTGCGGCGCAGGGCCTGGGTGCGCTCCTGCAGCAGGTTCTGCAGCTCGGCGTTGAGCTTGCGCACCTCCTGCTCGGCCTGCACGGCGTGGGTCACGTCCAGGATCACCGAGAGGGTTTCCACCACGCTGCCGTCCTCAATGCGGGGCACGGCGCGCACGTCCACCCAGCGCCCCGGCCCCCCGCGCGGGTCGGGCACCTGCAAGCGCCCGGAAAACATCTCGCCGCGCTGCAGGGCGGCGCGCACCGGGGCCACCACCTGGCGCACGGCATCGGGGGCGAACTGTTCGAAAAGCTGGCCTGTCAGCTCAGCGGGCGCGTGGCGGAAATAGCGCGCGTAATGGGCGTTGCAGCGCGTCACGCGCCAGGCGGGGTCGTAGGCCACGATGCCTACCGGGGCGTTGTCCATGAGCAGGCGCAACTCGGCCTCGTGCTGGCGCACGGCATGCAACTGGGCCTGGAGCTGGCGCGCCAGATCGCTGGAACGCTTGCGCCCGCGCTGCAGCATGCGCCGCCCCCCGAGCGTGAGGTAGGCGATGACCCACAGGATGGGCAGCACAAACGCCAGATTGATCAGCGCGGAAGCGCGCGGTGTGGGGCTGAACGCCCCGGCCATCTGGGCCCACGCGAGCGCCACCAGCACGGCGCTGGTGGCCAGCGTCACCGCCCAGACCCAGCGCCGCCCCAGCATCCAGCCCGCGAGCACGATGATGTAGGGGTAGACCAGGACGTTGACGCTGTAGATACCGGCAAACCCCACCACCGACGCGGTCGTGACCGCCCACAGGCCCAGCACCATGGTGGCCGCTGCACGGCGCACCGCGCGCGGCGCCAGCTGGTGGCACCAGGCCAGCAAACCCAGCAGCACCGCGGGGGCGGCCATGCGCGACCACTCCATCGTGGGCGCCAGGACGGTGGCCAGCATCACTGCCAGCGTGACCACGCCCGTGACCAGGCTGATGCGCTGCAGGAAGCGCACCAGCGCGCTGGGTTCATCCTCGGGCAACAGGGTGGACTCGCCGGACATGATGGCGGCCATCATAGCCCGGCGCCGCCAGGCGCGCAGCACCGCGCGCGCCGCGGCGCCCGCACCAGCCGGGCAGCAGAGCGCGCGCGCTCAGCCCAGCGCCGCGACCACCTCTGGCGGGGCCTGCACCAGCTCGATCAGCACGCCCTCGCCCGCAATCGGGAACTCCTCATTGCTCTTGGGGTGCAGAAAGCAGATGTCGTACCCGGCAGCGCCCTTGCGGATGCCGCCCGGGGCAAAGCGCACGCCCTGCTCGGTAAGCCACTGCACGGCCACCGGCAGGTCATCAATCCACAGGCCCACGTGGTTGAGCGGTGTGGTGTGCACGGCGGGTTTTTTCTCGGGGTCCAGCGGCTGCATCAGGTCCACCTCCACCTTGTAGGGCCCGCTGCCCATGGCGCAGATGTCTTCATCCACGTTCTCGCGCTCGCTCTTGAAGGTGCCGGTGACTTCCAGCCCCAGCATGTCCACCCAGAGCTTTTGCAAGCGGGTCTTGTCGGGGCCGCCAATGGCGATTTGCTGGATGCCCAGCACTTTGAAGGGGCGTTGGCTCATGGTGCGCACTCCCTTACTTGGCCTCGAACTCGACGATGGGTTGGTCCACCGACAAGGACTCTCCCTTGCTGGCCAGCACCTTGGCCACCACGCCATCCGCGGCGGCAAAGAGCACGTTTTCCATCTTCATGGCCTCGATCACGGCCACACGCTCGCCCGCCTGCACTTTCTGCCCGGGCTGCACGGCCACGTCCACCAGCAGGCCCGGCATGGGCGAGAGCACGTATTTGCTCATGTCCGGCGGCGCCTTGAAGGGCATGAGGCGGTGCAGCGCGGCCATGCGCCGCGACATCACCAGCACGTCGATGCGCGTACCGTTGTGCTGCACGCGCAGCGCCAGCGGGTTCTTGGGCGTGCCGCGCTCGATCTGGGCGGTGAAGGCGGTGCCATTGACCGTGCCCACGATGGCCACGTCGTTCAGGCGCGAGTCGCTGAGGATTTCGAAGCTCTGCGCACCCACTTTGACGCGGGCAAACCCGGTCTTGCCCACGAACTCGTCCACGTGCACGTCGGCATACTGGTTGTCGCCATCCGGCGCCAGGGTGACCACGGTGTAGTCCTTGCCGGCATTGACGCCATAGCCCGGCAGCTGGCCGGAGAGCGTGGTGGCACGCTCGCGGCTCTTGCGGCGCACAAAGGCGGCCAGCGCCACCATGAAGGCGGGGTCTTCGTGCGGCACGTCTTCGGCGGCAAAGCCCTTGCCGTAGTGCTCGGCAATAAAGCCGGTGTTGAACTGGCCGGTCACAAATTTGGGGTGCGCCAGCAGTGCCGCCTGGAACGGAATGTTGGAGCTGATGCCGCGAATCACGAAGCCGTTGAGCGCTTCGCGCATCTTGGCAATGGCGTCATTGCGGTCCTTGCCGTGCACGATGAGCTTGGCGATCATCGAGTCGTAGTACATCGGAATCTCGCCGCCCTCGGCCACGCCGGTATCCACGCGCACGCCCTGCAAGGCCGAGGTGTCGGCCTGGAACATGGTCTGCGGCGGGGGGGCAAAGCGCACCAGGCGCCCGGTGGAGGGCAAGAAGTTGCGGAATGGGTCTTCGGCGTTGATGCGGCACTCCATGGCCCAGCCGTCACGCTTCACGTCCGCTTGGGTGATGGGCAGCTTTTCGCCCGCGGCCACGCGGATCATCATTTCCACCAGGTCCAGCCCCGTGATGCATTCCGTCACCGGGTGCTCCACCTGCAAGCGGGTGTTCATCTCCAGGAAGTAGAAGTCCTGGTCCTTGCCGACCACAAACTCCACCGTGCCCGCGCTTTGGTATTTCACCGCCTTGGCCAAGGCCACGGCCTGCTCGCCCATGGCCTTGCGGGTGGCGTCGCTGATGAAGGGGCTGGGGGCCTCTTCGATCACCTTCTGGTGGCGGCGCTGGATCGAGCACTCGCGCTCATTGAGGTACACCACATTGCCGTGGGCATCGCCCAACACCTGGATTTCAATGTGGCGCGGCTCCTGCACGTACTTCTCGATGAACACACGGTCGTCGCCAAAGCTGTTGCGCGCCTCGTTGCGGCAGCTCGTGAAGCCCTCAAAGGCTTCCTTGTCGTTGAAGGCCACACGCAGGCCCTTGCCGCCGCCCCCCGCGCTGGCCTTGATCATCACGGGGTAGCCAATACCCTTGGCAATCTCCACCGCACGTTCGGCGGACTCGATGGCGTCGTTGTAGCCGGGGATGGTGCTCACTTTGGCTTCGTTGGCGAGCTTCTTGGACGCAATCTTGTCGCCCATGGCGGCAATGCTGTAGTGCTTGGGGCCGATGAAGGCAATGCCCTCTTCCTCGCAGCGCTTGGCGAAGGCCTCGTTCTCGCTCAAGAAGCCGTAGCCCGGATGCACGGCCTGGGCGCCGGTCTGCTTGCAAGCCTCGATGATCTTGTCGGCCAGCAGGTAGCTCTCACGGCTGGGCGGGGGGCCCAGACGCACGGCCTCGTCGGCCAGTTGCACGTGGCGCGCTTCCTTGTCAGCGTCGGAGTACACCGCCACGGTTTGGATGCCCATCTTGCGGGCGGTGGCGATGACCCTACACGCTATTTCACCGCGATTGGCGATAAGAATTTTTGTGAACATTTATCGAGCTCCTCGTTCAAACAGTGCAGCGTGTAGACGCCCACTGCGTGGGCTGCGGCAGGCGATTTAGCGAAACGCCCGCTGCGCGGCCGTTTTCACCGCGGCTGGCAATGAAGATTTTGGTGAACATGGTTGGTGTTCCTTATCGTTTTTTGGGCGGCGATCAAAGAGGAATGTTCCCGTGCTTCCTCCACGGGTTTTCCAGCTTTTTGTCCTTGAGCATCACCAGGCTGCGGCAGATGCGCTTGCGGGTTTCGTGCGGCAGGATCACGTCGTCGATGAAGCCGCGTGCACCGGCCACAAAGGGGTTGGCGAAGCGGGCCTTGTATTCGGCTTCCTTGGCAGCGAGTTTGGCGGGGTCGCCCTTGTCTTCGCGGAAGATGATCTCCACCGCGCCCTTGGCGCCCATCACAGCGATTTCGGCGTTGGGCCAGGCAAAGTTCACGTCGCCGCGCAGGTGCTTGGAGGCCATCACGTCGTAGGCGCCGCCGTAGGCCTTGCGCGTGATGACCGTGATCTTCGGCACCGTGCACTCGGCATAGGCATACAGCAGCTTGGCGCCGTGCTTGATGATGCCGCCGTACTCTTGCGAGGTGCCGGGCATGAAGCCGGGCACGTCCACGAAGGTGATGACCGGAATGTTGAAGGCGTCGCAAAAGCGCACGAAGCGCGCGGCCTTGATGGAGCTCTTGATGTCCAGGCAGCCCGCCAGCACCAGGGGCTGGTTGGCGACGATGCCCACGGTCTGGCCGTCCATGCGCGCAAAGCCGATCAGGATGTTCTTGGCGTAGTCGGGCTGCAGCTCGAAGAAGTCGCCGTCGTCCACGGTTTTGACGATCAGCTCCTTCATGTCGTAGGGCTTGTTGGCGTTGTCGGGCACCAGGGTGTCCAGGCTCAGGTCGGCGCGGTCGGCGGCGTCGCCGCTGACGCGCACCGGGGCTTTTTCGCGGTTGTTGAGCGGCAGGTAGTTGTAGAGGCGGCGCAGCATGAGCAGCGCCTCCACATCGTTCTCGAACGCCATGTCGGCCACGCCGCTCTTGCTGGTGTGGGTGATGGCGCCGCCCAGCTCTTCGGCCGTGACTTCCTCGTGCGTGACGGTCTTGACCACCTCGGGGCCGGTCACGAACATGTAGGAGCTGTCCTTGACCATGAAGATGAAGTCGGTCATGGCGGGCGAGTACACCGCGCCACCTGCGCTGGGGCCCATGATCATGCTGATCTGCGGAATCACGCCGCTGGCCATGACGTTGCGCTGGAACACTTCGGCGTAGCCGCCCAGGGAGGCCACGCCTTCCTGGATGCGCGCGCCGCCCGAGTCGTTGAGGCCGATCACCGGGGCGCCGACCTTCATGGCCTGGTCCATGATCTTGCAGATCTTCTCGGCGTGCGCCTCAGACAGTGCGCCGCCAAACACGGTGAAGTCCTGGCTGAAGACGAACACCAGGCGGCCATTGATCATGCCGTAGCCGGTGACCACGCCGTCCCCCGGAACCTTGTTGCCGTCCATGCCAAAGTCGGTGCAGCGGTGCTCGACGAACATGTCCCACTCTTCGAAGGTGCCTTCGTCGAGCAGCACTTCCAGGCGCTCGCGTGCGGTGAGCTTGCCCTTTTTGTGCTGCGCGTCGATGCGCTTTTGGCCACCGCCCAGGCGCGCGGCGGCACGCTTGGCTTCGAGTTGGTCGAGGATGTCTTTCATGGCTTCCTTCCTAGGTGAGAAATCGAAAAGCTATCTATTTGATAGCACCAATGTCAATGAATTCGAGGGCTGACAGCAGTTTTCGTGCCGCAGTGCTGGGGGGCAGTTGACCCGCATCGACCTGCGCGCGCACCTCGGGCAGCAGCGCACGCACCTGCGGGTGGGCGTGAAAGGCGTGCTTCAAACCGGCGTCTATGCGCTCCCACATCCAGGCCAGGGCCTGGTGCTGGCGCCGCGCCGCCCACTGGCCATTGGCGCTTTGCACTTGCTGGAACTCGCACACCTTGGCCCAGAAGGCGTCCACGCCTTCGCCCTTGAGCGCGCTGATGCGCAGCACCTGCGGGTGCCACTGCGGCAGCGGCTCTGCGCTGGCATGCCCGTGGTGGGCGTGAAAGCCCAGCAGGCGCAAGGACGAAGTGATCTGCGCCTGCGCGCGGGTGGCAGCGGCGGCGTCGATGTCGGCCTTGTTGATGACCACCAGGTCGGCCAGTTCCATCACGCCTTTTTTGATGGCCTGCAGGTCGTCGCCGGCGTTGGGCAGCTGCAGCAGCACAAACATGTCGGTCATGCCCTGCACCGCGGTCTCGCTCTGGCCCACGCCCACGGTTTCCACAATGACCACGTCGTAGCCCGCGGCCTCGCACACCAGCATGGCCTCGCGCGTCTTCTCGGCCACGCCGCCGAGCGTGCCGCCGCTGGGGCTGGGGCGGATGTAGGCCTGCTCGCAAGCGCTCAAATGCTCCATGCGCGTCTTGTCGCCCAGAATGGAGCCGCCCGACACGCTGCTGGACGGATCCACCGCCAGCACCGCCACGCGCTGGCCCCGCGCCACCAGAAAGAGGCCCAGCGCCTCGATGAAGGTGCTCTTGCCCACCCCCGGCACGCCGCTGATGCCCAGGCGCACGGCGCGGCCTGTGTGGGGCAGCATGGCAGTGAGCAGCGCGTCGGCCTGGGCGCGGTGGTCGGCGCGGGTGGATTCGAGCAGCGTGATGGCTTTGGCCATGGCGCGGCGCTGCTGGGCGGGGTTGCCGTGGAGGATGGCGTCAAGCATGCGCCCAGTTCTCCAGCTTCAGGCCCTCGATGCGCTCGAACTCGCGGGTATTGTTGGTGACGAGGATGGCGTCTTCGGCCAGTGCGTGAGCAGCAATCAGCAAATCCATATGGCCAATGGGCTGCCCTTTTTGCCGCAGCGCGTGGAAGTGCCGGGCGTAGTGCCACATGGCCTTGTGCGTCCACGGCAGCACATGGAACTCGTGCAACAACTGTTCCAAGCGTTCGCGGTTGCGGGCTTGGTGCAGGCTCTTCTCCACCCCATAGGCCAACTCCGCCGCCACCAAAGCGGGAAGCGCAACGCCGTGGCGTCCGACAGCCGCCAGCTTGTTCATCACGCTGGGAACACCGCGCTGGATGTAAATCACCATATTGGTGTCGAGCAAATGCAGCGGGGGCATCAGTCAAGGCTTTCAATGTCGTCGATGGCGGGGGTGCGGTCCCGCTCGATCTCTTCAGGCATGCCCTCAAACCCGGCGCAGATCGCCTCAATGCGCGCCACCCACGCAGCGTTGTCCTCGTTCAGGGGCCGCAGAACCACCGCATTGCCCACTTTCTCGATGCTGACCTCGTCGGTGTCAAAGCGGAATTCCTTGGGCAGGCGCACGGCCTGGCTGCGCCCGGTGGTGAATACCTTGGCGGTGCGGGGCGGGGCGGTGGTGGACATGGGGTTCTCCCGGCAAATGGTATGTATCAAAAATATATACCGTTCGCCACGAATTACAAGCCCGCGCGCGCCGCCCGGATCTGCTCCAGCACGTCCTTGGCGCTGGCGGGAATCGGGGTGCCGGGGCCGTAGACGCCCTTCACACCGGCCTCATAGAGGTACTCGTAGTCCTGGCGCGGAATCACGCCGCCCACGAACACGATGATGTCGTCGGCGCCCTGCGCTTTCAGGGCCTGGATGATGGCGGGCACCAGGGTTTTGTGGCCGGCGGCCAGGGTGCTTACGCCCACGGCGTGCACGTCGTTTTCGATCGCCTGGCGCGCGCACTCCTCGGGGGTCTGGAACAGCGGGCCGATGTCCACATCAAACCCCAGGTCGGCAAAGGCGGTGGAGACCACCTTGGCGCCGCGGTCGTGGCCGTCCTGGCCGAGCTTGGCGATCATCACGCGCGGACGGCGCCCTTCTGCCTCGGCAAAGGCGGCGATCTCGGCCTGGAGCTTGTCCCAGCCCTCGGCGCTGTCGTAGGCGGCGGCGTACACGCCCGCCACCTTCTGGGTCTCGGCGCGGTGGCGCCCATAGACCTTTTCCAGCGCGTCCGACACCTCGCCCACGGTGGCGCGCAGGCGCACGGCTTTGATCGCCAGGTCCAACAGGTTGCCCTCGCCGCTGGTGGCCGCAGCGGTGAGTGCGTCCAGCGCCGCCTGCACGGCCACGGCGTCGCGCGTGGCGCGGATATTCTGTAACCGCGTGATCTGGCTTTCGCGCACCTTGAGGTTGTCCACCTCCAGTATCTCCACCGGGTCTTCTTTGGCCAGCTTGTACTTGTTCACGCCCACGATCACGTCTTTGCCGGAATCGATGCGGGCCTGCTTCTCGGCGGCGGCGGCTTCGATCTTGAGCTTGGCCCAGCCGCTGTCCACGGCCTTGGTCATGCCGCCCATGGCGTCCACTTCCTCGATGATCTTCCAGGCTTCGTCGGCCATCTGCTGGGTCAGCGTTTCCATCATGTAGCTGCCGGCCCAGGGGTCGACCACGTTGCAGATGTGGGTCTCTTCCTGAATGATGAGCTGGGTGTTGCGCGCGATGCGGGCAGAAAACTCGGTGGGCAGCGCGATGGCTTCGTCCAGCGAATTGGTGTGCAGGCTTTGCGTGCCGCCGAACACGGCCGCCATGGCCTCGATGGTGGTACGCACCACGTTGTTGTAGGGGTCTTGCTCGGTGAGCGACCAGCCCGAGGTCTGGCTGTGGGTGCGCAGCATCAGGCTCTTGGGGTTCTTGGCACCAAAGCCCTTCATGATGCGGCACCACAGCAGGCGTGCGGCGCGCATCTTGGCGATTTCCAGGTAGAAGTTCATGCCCACCGCCCAGAAGAAGGACAGGCGCCCGGCGAACTCGTCCACGTCCATGCCGGACGCAATGGCGGTCTTCACATACTCCTTGCCATCGGCCAGGGTGAAGGCCATTTCCAGCGCCTGGTTGGCCCCGGCTTCCTGCATGTGGTAGCCCGAGATCGAGATGCTGTTGAACTTGGGCATGTTCCGGGCGGTGTAGCCAATGATGTCGCCGATGATGCGCATGCTGGGCTCGGGCGGATAGATGTAGGTGTTGCGCACCATGAACTCTTTGAGGATGTCGTTCTGGATCGTGCCCGAGAGCTTGTCCTGCCCCACGCCCTGCTCCTCGGCCGCCACCACGTAGCCGGCCAGCACCGGCAGCACGGCGCCGTTCATGGTCATGGACACCGAGACTTTGTCCAGCGGAATGCCGTCAAAGAGGATCTTCATGTCTTCCACGCTGTCGATGGCGACCCCGGCCTTGCCCACGTCGCCGGTCACGCGCGGGTGGTCACTGTCGTAGCCGCGGTGGGTGGCCAGGTCAAAAGCCACGCTCACGCCCTGCCCGCCCGCCGCCAGGGCCTTGCGGTAGAAAGCATTCGACTCTTCGGCGGTGGAAAAACCCGCGTACTGGCGGATGGTCCAGGGCCGCACCGCATACATGGTGGCCTGCGGGCCGCGCAGGAAGGGCTCGAAGCCGGGCAAGGTGTTGGCGTAAGGCAGTTGCGCCGTGTCTTCGGCGGTGTAGAGCGGCTTGACCACGATGCCGTCGGGTGTGCGCCAGTTCAGCGCCTGCACGTCGCCGCCGGGGGCGGACTTGGCCGCCGCCTTGTACCAGGCGTCCAGGGTGGCAAAGGAAAACTCGGATGCGTTGTTGCTCATGGCGCGGCCTTGGCGTTGGTTGAAGCCCCACAGACCCCGTGGGTTGTGGTCCGAAGTGTACATTATTTATAATTATGCATTCAAAATATTCCTGACAGCTTACAATCGCCGCATGTCTGCCGTCCTGCCCGATATCCGCACTGCCCTGTCCCCGCGCGCCCTGTACGAAGAAGTGGCCGAGCTACTGCGCCAGCGCATCTTCAAGCGCGAGCTGGAGCCAGGCAGTTGGATCGACGAACTCAAGATCGCCGAAGAGCTGGGCATCAGCCGCACGCCGCTGCGCGAAGCGCTCAAGGTGCTGGCCGCCGAGGGCCTGGTGACCATGAAGGTGCGCCGCGGTGCCTACGTCACCGAGGTTTCACGCGAAGACCTGGCCAATGTGTACCACCTGCTCGCGGTCTTGGAAAGCGATGCCGCCGCCGTGGCCGCCACGCGCGCCAGCGAGGCCCAGATGGCCGAACTGCAGGCCCTGCACCAGCAGTTGGAAGACGCCGCCGCCACCGCAGCCCCCCACCCGGACGAGTTCTTCGCGCTCAACGAGCGCTTTCACATGCGGCTGATGGAGATCGCCAACAACCGCTGGCGCGACCAGATCGTGGCCGACCTGCGCAAGGTGATGAAGCTCAACCGCCTCAACTCCCTGCTCAAGACCGGGCGCATCGACGAATCCCTGGCCGAGCACCGCGCCCTGATGCAAGCCCTGCAGGCACGCGACGCCGCGCTGACCGCCCAGCGCATGCGCGAACACTTTGCCAACGGGCTGGAAGCGGCCACCTGACTATTCCACGCGGGCCAGGTTCCCAAATAATTGCCCTGTCGAAGCAGTCCGGCGAATCGGCGCCGCACGCCCCGCGGCAGGAGCAAGACCCGGCTGTGGCGCAGCGCTCCTGCGCCCGCCAACGCCCAGTTGCTCACGGCAGGCGCGGGCCCGCGCGCGGGCTCAATTGACCTGAAAGCTGCGGCTCACCCCGGTGAAGCCGTAGACCACGCCGTTCCAACCATTCTTGTAGTCCCCGTAATGCACCACGCGGTAGCTGCCGCTGGCGGCCTGGGGCGGGATGTCCCAGGCGATGATCGCTTTGGAGCTGCCCCACACCGGGTCCACGCGCTGCCAGCGGTAGCTGGTGTTCCAGTCGCCATCGTTGGCCACGCTGCGCCAGAAGCCCCCGTCCCAACGCTGTATTTCCAGGAAGGTGCCGTTGCGGCGCAGGTTGTTCTTGGGGTGCCCAGTCCAGAACTCCACCTCCACCCGCTGGCCACGGCTGTAGCTGGCGTTGGCCTGGTGCGCCACATCACCAAAGGACTTGAACAGCGGCACGTTGTCCAGCACGACGCCGGTCTGAAAGGAAAGCTGGTGCTCCGACAGGTCGCGCGGCATGGCGCTGGCATAGGCCGGCAATCCCTCGCGCAAGGCGCTGGCCAGTTCGTGGTAGACCTGCTGGTAGGCGGGAAGCGTCCACTTGCCAAAGTGGGTGGATGCCCCCTCGTAGTGCTGTGCGTCGTACTCTTCGGGCGTGGTGACGTAGCCCGCGTAGGCATTGGAATAGCCCGCCAGCACCACATGGCGCACGCTGTCGCCCAGCGCGGCCTGCACGGTGTCACGCACCCGCCGCCCGGACATGATGGTGAGTTCGGCCGGTGCGGCGACGATGGCCACCTGCCCCAGGCGCAGGATGGACAGGGGCAGCACCTCGGGCGTCCAGGGGTAGGGTTTTTGGGTACCCGTGGCCAGTAGCACGGGCTTGGGCGCCTGGCAGTCCCGCACCCACTGCGGGGCCGGTGCAATGAGCCCGCCCAGTGCCTGAAAGAAGGGGTTGCCCGCCAGATCGCCTTCCACAAAACCGTCCATCCCGCGCCCGTCCTCGGTCCCTGCGGCAAATGCGCTGCCCAGCGCCGCCGGGCAGGTGCTGCGCGCCTCACCGCCGGTGAAGCGCCCTTGCACCTGCACCTGCGAAAAATCCACATAGCGCTGCCGGTAGTCCAGACCGCCAGCCACGGTCTCCAGCGGCCCGTTGTAGATCTCCAAGGCTTTTTGCAACTGGCGTTCGCCAATGATGCGCGTGTTGTCGAACTCGCTGGTGGTAGGCCCGGTGCCGTCCAGGTTCAGGTTGGGCGTCATGTCGCCGGGGTTGGACTGCGCAAACGCGGCGACAAAGTCACTGTCGGCGCTGTAACGCACCCCCTTGAGTTCGTGCTCCCAGCGCCACGCGGCGTAGCCCTTGTTGTCCGGGCTGATCAGGCGGTTGAGGGGCGACATCGAGACCCCGTGGGTGGCGAACCAGCTGATCACCCCCACATCGGCGGTGCCTTGTTTGAAACGCAGCACGGTCATTTCGTTGTCCGTGGCGCGCCCCCAGCGCTCGCGCTCCGCCAGCGGGTTGCGCTCGTAGGCGGGCAAGGAGCGGTTGGCATTGGCGTCGTTGAGTTCGCCCTTGCCCCACTGCACGCTGCCGGGTTGGAGATCGCGGTGCGCCTTGCCGATGGCTTGCACGATACCGGCCACGATGGCGTCAAAGGTGCGCTTGTTGTGCCCCCAGGTGGTGAAGTTGTAGAGGGCGTAATGCGAAAACCCGCCGGGGCCGGCATGGGTGTGGGTGGCCGACAGAACCACGTTGTCGGCCCCATACAAGGCGCCGTATCTGGCCTGCAGCTGCTGGAGCACCGCCTGCTGCACGCCCTGGAACACCATGCCCAGGTCGTTGTTGACAAAGACCATGCGCTTGCCGCTGGCCTGGTCGGCCACGATGAAGGCGCGTGCGCGCTGGCGCATGTGGATCCCGGCGGCCACCTGCGAGGGGGACGCATAGCCCATCATGCCCACCTCGGCAGCCTCCCCCGTGATGTCGGCCATGCCCCGGCCCACCAGAAAAGGATCGGCCCAGGCCATGCCCGCGGACAGAGTGGCCGCCAGCAGCAAAGCGTGGCGCAAGCGAAAGCAATCCGGTGTCATGCATGCATCTCCTGGTTGTGTTGTAGGGCGCCGCAGCGGCGATTGCCAAAGATCACCACAAAACGCTAGCTATAGCTATCAAATAGCGATCGCTACCATATTGACAAACCACCTGCCACGAATCGGTACTTACCCTGAAGGCCCCTGCCCCTGGGGACCCGGTGCCCCGGCCAACGCACCTTGGGGCGCTGGGGCCAGACACACTGCCGCTAGACTTCCCACTTCATGGCATCCCCCCGCAGCCCCCGCACCCGAGCGGCCACCACGCCCGCGCCGCGCCTGCAGCGCAAGGCGCAGCCGCGCCAGCAGCGTGCACTGGACACCTACGAACTGATCCTGGACGCCACCGTGGCGCTGCTGTCCGAGGTCGGCATCGAGCGCCTGTCGACCAACCTGGTGTGCCAGCGCGCCGGCATATCGCCCCCGGCCCTGTACCGCTACTTTCCCAACAAGTACGCCCTGCTGCGCGAGCTGGGGCAGCGCCTGATGCAGGCGCAAAACGCACTGGTGGTGGCCTGGGCCGTGCCCGAGACCATGGCGCTGCCCGCTGACGCCCTGGTGCAAAAAATCTACGAACTGTACGAACACACCCTGGTGCTCACGCGCGAACTGCCCGAGGGCCTGTGGGTCACCCGCGCCCTGCGCGCCGTGCCCGCGCTGGCGCATGTGCGTATCGAGTCGCATGCCCACGTCAGCGGGCTGATCACCCGGGCATTCCTGCAGGCCCACCCCCAGGCGCGCGAATCCGAAGTCGCGGTGCTGGCACGGCTGGCGGTCGAAATGGTCTACGCGGCCATGGAAATGCTGTTTGACGACCCCCGCCTGGACGAAAAGGCGGTCGGGCAGGCCCTGGCCGACATGCTGGCGCAGCGCGTGCTGGCGGTGCGCAGCAACACCCTGGGAAATCCGACGCGCTGAGAATTTGCTACATTATTTATAGCAATAAATGCATATTCCACGCGGGTCAGTGGCCAAAAACACCACCCATCCACGCTACCCGCGGCGCGACACCAGATACACCCCCGGCAGCACCAGCAGCGCGCCGCCCAGGTGGTGCCAGCCCAGCGGCTCGCCCAACACGAAATAGGCCGCCAGCGCGCTGTAGAGCGGGCCCAGGTAGAGCGTGACGGCCACGCGGCTGGCACCCAGCACCCTTTGCGCCCAGCCATAAATCCAGTACGCCCCCACGCCCGGCACGATGGCCGCCAGCGCCATCACGGCCAGCACCGGCCACCAGGGTTCGGGCAGCGGCAGGTGGCGCCACTCCCACACCGCCCCGGGCAGCAGGGCCAGCACACCACCCACGCTGATGGCCGCCAGCCGGGCGGTGTCGCCCAGCGCCGTGGGCCACAGGCGCTGCAGCAGCGCATAAGCCGCCCAGGACACCATGGCCGCCGCAATCCAGGCGTCGCCCGCCACCAGGCGCACCTGGGCCAGCGCATCCCAGCGCCCCTGCACCACCACGTGCACCACCCCGCCCAGTGCCAGCACCACGCCCAGCACCTGGCTGGCGCGCAAGCGCTCGCCCAGCCAGCGCACCGCCCCCAGGGCGATGAGCACGGGCGAGGCCGCATAGATGAGCGCGATGTTCATGGCCGAAGTGGTCTGCGCCCCTTCGTACACCCAGGCGCCACAGACCAGCATGCCGCAAAAACCCAGCACCAGGTGCTGCCACCACTGGCGCAGCAGTTCCGCGCGTTGGGCACGCAGCTCCGCCCAAGACCAGGCCAGCAGCACGGCGGCGGCGATGGCCCAGCGCCCCAGGGCGAGCGTATAGGGCTCCACCAAACCCGGCGCCTTGCGCGCAATCACCAGGTTCACGGTCCACAGAATGGGCACGGTCCACAAGGCCAGCAAGGCCCAGCGGCGCTGGCGCTCCTCGCGCTGTACGGTGCGCTCCGTCATGGGCTGGGTGCCCCGGCATGGGCCTGCGCCCACACCTGGCGCGCGGGCAGGCCCTTGAGGCGGTGGTCGCTCCACACCTGGCGCCAGCGCCGCGCCCCGGGCAGGCCGTGGCGCAGGCCCAGCATGTGGCGGGCGATGGCATACCAGGAGGTACCGTGCTCGGCGGCTTCGCGCTCCATGTATTCCACCATGGATAATTCAACCTCGTCCCGCGTCGGTATTGGGTCGGATGCTCCTGAAACAATAGCATCCCAGTCTGCCAGCCAGTAGGGGTTGTGGTAGGCCTCGCGCCCGACCATGACGCTGTCCACCAGCGCCAATTGCTCCCGCACCTGATCGCTGGTGGCGATGCCGCCGTTGATGCCAATGTGCAGTTGCGGGAAATCGCGCTTGAGCTGCGCCACCACGGCGTAGCGCAGCGGCGGGATGTCACGGTTTTCCTTTGGGCTCAAACCCTTGAGCCAGGCGTTGCGCGCATGCACGATGAACACCTGGCAGCCCGCCTGGGCCACGGTGCCAATGAAGTCGCGCACAAAACCGTAGTCCTCCCCCTTGTCGATGCCAATGCGGTGCTTCACGGTCACCGGCAGGTCCACCGCATCCACCATGGCCTTGACGCAGTCCGCCACCAGGGCGGGCTCGCGCATCAGGCAGGCGCCAAAGGCACCACGCTGCACGCGCTCGCTGGGGCAGCCGCAGTTGAGGTTGACCTCGTCATAGCCCCACTGCTGCGCCAGGCGCGCGCACTGCGCCAGATCCTGCGGCTCGCTGCCGCCCAGTTGCAGGGCGACAGGGTGTTCCTCGGCGTGAAAGCGCAGGTGGCGCGCCACGTCGCCGTGCAAGAGCGCGCCGGTGGTGACCATCTCGGTGTACAGCAGCGCCTGGCGCGTGAGCAGGCGGTGAAAGTAGCGGCAGTGGCGGTCGGTCCAGTCGAGCATGGGCGCCACGCTCAGGCGCGGTCGCGTGTCCAGGGTGAGGGGGTGGGCCGGTCGGGGCAAAGGCTGTGCGCCGCTGCCACTGGCCGCAGCGTCGTGTGTGCAATCCATGCCCCGAATTATCCCCGCCACTGTGCTACCCTGCCCGGTTCCCCGGTTTTGTAACTCTGCTGTTCCATGCCCCCCATCCGCATCGCCATCAATGGTTTTGGCCGCATTGGCCGCTGTATCCTGCGCGCCCTGGTCGAGTCCGGCCGCGGCGCCGAATTCGAGCTGGTCGCCATCAACGAACTCGCCCCGGCCGAGGCGGTGGCGCACCTGCTGCGCTACGACAGCAGCCACGGCCGCTTTCCCGGCACGGTAGAGCGCGCCGATGGCCACCTGCACATCAATGGCCAGCCGGTGCGCCTGTGCAACCAGAACGACGCTGCGCGCCTGCCCTGGGCCGAACTGGGGGTGGACGTGGTGCTGGAGTGCACCGGCACCATGCAGTCCGCCGCCGAGCTGCAGCGCCACCTGGACGCGGGGGCGCGCAAGGTGCTGCTGAGCCAGCCCGGCGGACACGACCTGGACTACACCGTGGTCAACGGCGTCAACCACACCGGCCTGCTGCCCCAGCACCGGCGCGTCTCCAACGGCTCGTGCACCAGCAACTGCGTGGTGCCGGTCATCGACGTGCTGGACCGCCACTTTGGCGCCGAATCCGGCGCGGTGACGACCATGCACGCCTCCATGAACGACCAGTCGGTCATCGATGCCTACCACCCCGACCTGCGCCGCGCACGCGCAGCCAATGTCTCCATCATTCCTGTGGACACCAAGTTGGCTGCGGGCATACAGCGCGTGCTGCCCCAGCTCAGCGGCCGCTTCGAGGCCATTGCCGTGCGCGTGCCCACCATCAACGTCACCGCCATGGACTTGGCGCTGACGGTGTGCGCCGACGTCAGCGCCGAAGACATCAACCGCGTGCTCGACGAGGCCGCGCGCGGGCCCCTGGCCGGCATCCTGGGCTACACCCAGGAGGCGCTGGTCTCCATCGACTTCAACCACGACCCGCGCTCGGTGGTGGTGGACGGCTCGCTCACCCGCGTGGCCCACAAGCGCCTGGTCAAGTGCCTGCTGTGGTGCGACAACGAATGGGGCTTTGCCAACCGCATGCTCGACACCGCCGCGCGCATGGGGGCGGCGTAGTCAAGGTATCGGAATCGACACGCTGAACTGCAGCGTCACCGGGCTGCGGCCTTCAGAGTCCGGGATGAGCACGGCGTGGTAATCCCCCCCCTCGCCGCGCCAGGTGGAGGTAAAGGCGGCAAAGGCCGTGGCCGTACCGTGTTTGAGGCGGTAGCCCTCCACCACACCCACGAGGGCGCCCAGGCGCCAGCCACCATATTGCCAGGGCCGGGTGCCGACAAAGACGTATTGGCTCGGGTCTCCCAAGGAGTTGGTGTAGGCCCCCAGCCCCGCCACCTGCTGGCCCCGCGCGCACAGCAAACCGGCGCCGGGCACCGCGCTGCGGTATTTGGCGTCCGATGCGTGGATCGCTACCCCGTGCAGGTGCAGTGCGCAGTCCATGGATCAAGCCTTGTGTTTCGTCCCAGACCGGGTCTGGGGCGCGCTTGTCCGCACCGTCCAGCCCCCCGTATGCGCCCACTATCGCGGGCTACAGGCGGGGTCAGCGCCGAAAAAACGGCACTTACCGGGGGCTTTTTCCCGCCCGCGCCGCCAGCCCAGCTCCAAGAGAAGACGCGTGTACCCATGCGGACCCTCCGAACAGTGCAAGCACGCCGGCACGGCTGTCTGAGCGCACAGGCGCTTGCAGGCACACGATACCCTTTGCCTTCGGTTTTGTCAGTTCCGCGCCCAAGCACGTGCAGCCGCCAGGGCCATTCGCCCCCATGGCCGCCAGCGCACGACACACTGGTGCGCGCATGCGGGCCTGCGCCCCCTGGACCGTGAAAATCAGGGCGTGATGCACCAGGGCGCCTGCTGGTGCACCAGCCCCAGGTACAGCCCCCAGGCCGCCGAGCCCGCCAGGGCAGCCCCCGCCAGGCGCACGCCCCAGGCGCCATCGGCGCCCAACGCGCCCCCGTTCTTCAGGCGCAGCCACAACCAAGGTCCCAGCACCAGCGCCACGCTGGTGCCCATGGAAAAGGCCACCATCACCAGCCCCCCGGCCAGCACCGATGGCGCCAGTGCCGCCACCAACAGCGCTGAATACAGAAGCCCACAGGGCAGCAGGGCCCAGCACACCCCCAGCAGCAGCGGCGCGGCCCGCGTGCCCGTCTGCACCCGCGCACGCACGCGCTGCCACACCTGGCGCGCGCCCTGCTCCAGCCACACCGGCTGGCGCCCCAGCACCAGCAGCGCCAGGCCCAGCACAACCGCCGCCACATGCACCATGGACCACAGCGGACGCAAGGCCGCCGACTGCACCGTGAGCCAGCCCAGGCCCTGCATGGAGGCCGCCGCCAGCGCGCCCAGGGCGCCGTAGCCAAGCCAGCGCCCGGCCTGAAACAGCCACAGCGCAGTGCTGCTGCGCGCACCCGCGGCCTGGCCGATGCCGGCGCAGGCCGCGCCGCACATGGCAATGCAATGGGGACCGCCCACCAGCCCCATCAGGAGGGCCGTGGCAAGGAGCGACGAGGGCATGCGCCCGATGCTAAATGATCTTGGAGAAGCGGGCCCGGGTGCGGTCGGTCTGCAGGTATTTGTCAAACACCATGGCCACGCCACGCACGAAATACCAGCCCTGCTCGGTCACCTCGATGCCGTTGGCACCCACCGTCACCAGGCCCTGCTCCTGCAAACCCTGCAGGGCTTCGAGCTCCTTGGCAAAGTAGCTCTTGAAGTCGATCAGGTGCGCCAGTTCGATGGACTCGAACAGCACCTCGCCCTGGCACATGAGGGCCATGATGACCGCGCGGCGCAGCAAGTCGTCACGCGTCACGGCCAGGCCGCGCACCACCGGGAACTGGCCCTGGTTGAGGGCGTCGTAGTACTCGTCCAGGGTCTTGGCGTTTTGGCTGTAGGTGGCGCCGATGCGCCCGATGCTGGACACGCCCAGGGCAATCAGGTCGCAGTCGGGCTGCGTGCTGTAGCCCTGGAAATTGCGGTGCAGCCGCCCCTGGCGCTTGGCCACCGCCAGGGCGTCTTCGGGCAGTGCGAAATGGTCCATGCCCACGTACACATACCCCGCCGCCTGGAACGCCGCCAGCGAGCGCGACAGCATGGAGATCTTGGCGCCTCCGGTGGGGATTTCGTCGCCATTGATGCGCCGCTGCGCCTTGAAACGCTCGGGCAGGTGGGCGTAGGCATACAGCGCGATGCGGTCCGGGCGCAGCTCGCAGACCTGGGCCAGGGTGCGCTCGAAGGACTCCGGGCTTTGCTTGGGCAGCCCGTAGATCAGGTCCACGTTCACCGACGCGAACCCGCGCTCACGCGCCGCCGCCACCAACTCAAACACCTGCTCGGCGGGCTGGATGCGGTGCACCGCCTTTTGTACCGCGGGGTCGAAGTCCTGCACCCCAAAGCTCAGGCGGTTGAAGCCCATGGCTTTGAGCGCATCCAGGCGCTGCACGTCGATGGTGCGCGGGTCCACCTCCACCGAATACTCGCCGTTGTCCACGAAATGGAAATTGCGCCGCAGCATGTCCATCAGGCTGCGCAGTTCGTCGTCGCTCAGGAAGGTGGGGGTGCCGCCGCCGAAGTGCAGTTGGCTCACCGTCTGGCCCTGGCCGATGATGGCGGTGTGCAAGGCCACCTCGCGCTCCAGGTACTGCAGGTACTCGGCTGCGCGCTCGTGGTGGCGGGTGATGATCTTATTGCAGGCGCAGTAGTAGCACAGCGACTCGCAAAACGGAATGTGGATGTACAACGACAAGGGAAGGGCCAAAGCCGCAGGCCCCATGCGCCGTTGCGCCAGGGCCTGGGCATAATCCTTGGCGGTGAACGCTTCCACAAAACGATCCGCCGTCGGATACGAGGTATAGCGGGGGCCGGAAATATCAAAGCGACGCAACAACTCGTCGGACACCGGAACGGCGGCAACTGCACTCATGCAAACTCCAATTCAAGAACCTAACTGTGCCTTGCCATGCGCAGGGCTCACTTGACTTACATCAATCTCCCCCAGCGATGAAGGACAATCACCAGGGCTTTCTCCCATGTCCATGACACCCCACGCCATCAAAGTCGCCTGCTCCGACTGCAACCTGCGCGAGCTGTGCATGCCCTTAGGCCTGAGCGAGGCCGAGCTGGACCGGATCGACGATCTGGTGGCGCAGCGCAAGAAGATCGCGCGCGGCGACGCACTGTTTCGCAACGGCGAGCCGTTCACCAGCCTGTTCGCCATCCGCACCGGCTTCTTCAAGACCTGCGTCAGCGCCGAGGATGGCCGCGACCAGGTCACCGGCTTCCAGATGGCGGGGGAAATGATCGGGCTGGACGGCATTGTGCACGAGCACCACACCTGCGACGCCATCGCGCTGGAGGATGCCGAGGTGTGCGTCATGCCCTTCAGCCGCATCGAGGAACTCTCACGCGAAGTCACCGCCCTGCAGCGCCACGTGCACAAGATCCTGAGCCGCGAGATCGTGCGCGAAAACGGCGTGCTCATGCTGCTGGGCAGCATGCGCGCCGAAGAGCGCCTGGCCACTTTCCTGCTCAATCTGGTGCAAAGGCTGCACGCGCGGGGTTTCAGCCAATCGGAACTGGTGTTGCGCATGACACGCGAGGAAATCGGCAGCTACCTGGGCCTGAAACTGGAAACCGTGAGCCGCACGTTTTCCAAGTTCTCGGAAGAAAAAATCATCGAGGTCAAACAGCGCCACGTGCGCATCCTGGACACCGCCGCACTGCGCGACATCGTGAACCCACCGGCCAGCACCAGCGCCTGAGCGCCAGCACGGTGCGCCGGATGGCTGGCGCCCCCCGCCACACGCCCGGAGGACACCACGCGGCTTGCAGCGCGACAACGCCGAAGCGGTACCGGCCCTGCTATGGCGCCGCCTTGGGCCCGGGGCTCTGGGCCGCCGGGCCTGGCTGCTGCGCCTGGGCCAGGCCGCCCGTGGCCGCATGGTTGCGCCCCTGCATGGCCGGTGCCATGTCGGGGCGGCCCTGAGCGGCAGACACCCGCGCCGGGGAAGGCGTCTCCAGCACCGACACCTCCGGGGTGCGCAAGGCCAGCCACAAGGTGAACATGCTGGCCGCCACCACCACCGCAGGCCCTGCGGCCACCAGCCACACATAGGGGTTGGCCCATGCGCGCTGGGGCGGTGCGCGGTCAGCGGCCTGTTGCGGGCCGCGCGCTGATACGCAATCTATCGACATCTGCCGTCAGTGCCCGATCACTTGTTGGACAAGCCCCACACATACGCCGTCAGCACGTGCGCCTGATCGGCCGTGAAGCGGTGGCCCTGTGCCGGCATGACGTTGCTCTTGCCCTCGTTGACCATGCGCATGATGGCGGACTCGCCCGCGCCGTGCAGCCAGGTCTTGTCGGTCAGGTTGGGAGCGCCCAGTTGCTGGTTGCCCTTGCCATCTTCGCCATGGCAGGCCGCGCAGGCCGCGAACTTCTCCTTGCCCAGGTTGGCACGCACGGAGTCGTGGGCCGAATCCGACAGGCTCAACACGTAGTTGGCCAGGTTCTTCACGTCATCACTGCTGCCCACGGCGGCAGCCATGGGGGGCATGACGCCGTTGCGGCCCTGCGTGAGGGTCTCGGCGATGCGCTCGGGCGTGCCGCCATACAGCCAGTCCTTGTCCGCCAGATTGGGGTAACCAATGCCGCCCTTGGCGTCCGAACCATGGCACTGCGCGCAGTTGTTCATGAACAGGCGCTCGCCGATGCCCATGGCTTCCGCGTTCTTGGCCACTTCCTCGATCTTCATGCCGGCAAACTTGGCGTAGACCGGGGCCTCGCGCTCATTGCCGGCTTTGACCTCGGACTGCAGTTGGCCCAGCGAGGTCCAGCGCCAGCTGCCGACATAGGTACCCAAGCCCGGATACAGATAGAGATACGCCACCGAAAACACAATGGTGATGATGAACAAACCCGTCCACCAGCGCGGCAGGGGGTTGTTGACCTCGGCCAGGGTGCCCTCGTCCCAGGTGTGGCCGGTGGTGCCATCCGCCGCAGTGTGGACGCGCATGCGCGCCACAGCCCACAACAAGAAGCAACAAAATACGATACCGACCACGGTGAATGCGATCACCCAACCGGACCAGAAACTGCTTGTGAAATCACTCATATCGATTCCTTGTTCGTGAATCAGTCTTGCTCGAAAGGCAGACGCGCAGCCTCGGAAAACTCCTTCTCACGCTTGGCCGACCAGGCCCACAGGACCACGCCGATGAAGATGGCCAAGCTCACCAAAGTGACCGCAATGCGAAGTGTGGTGATGTCCATGGTGCGCGTCTCCCGTCCTTAGTTCTTCAGCGCCAGACCCAGGCCTTGCAGATAGGCGATGACGGCTTGCAGCTCGGTCTTGCCCTCCACTTCGCCCGCGGCCGCCGCGATCTGTTCGTCGCTGTAGGGCACGCCCACCTTGCGCAGCGCCGCCATGTGCGCGCCGATACTGCTGGCGTCGGCCTTGTTCTCGGCCAGCCAGGGGTAGGCGGGCATGTTCGACTCCGGCACCACGTTGCGCGGGTTGATGAGGTGGTCCTCATGCCACTTGTCGCTGTAGCGCCCGCCCACGCGGGCCAGGTCCGGCCCGGTGCGCTTGGAGCCCCACTGGAAGGGGTGGTCGTACACCGACTCGCCCGCCACCGAATAGGGGCCATAGCGCAGCACCTCGGCGCGCAGCGGACGAATCATCTGGGAGTGGCAGCCATAGCAGCCCTCGCGGATGTAGACGTCGCGCCCGGCCAGTTGCAGCGCGCTGTAGGGTTTGACCCCCTCGATCGGCTGGGTGGTGGACTTCTGGAAGAACAGCGGAACGATCTCCACCAGACCGCCGGCGAGCAAAGCCACCAGGGTCAGGATGATGAGCAGCGTGTTGCTGGTTTCGACCTTTTCGTGAAACGTAGCGTTAGCGGTATTGTTTGCCATGACAGATCCTTCTCAAGCGTGGGCAGCGGCTGCGGCAGGCACCGGCACATCGACGGCACGGCCCTTGGTCGCGGTCATGATGGTGTTCCAGAGCATGATCACCATGCCTCCCAGGAACAGCAGGCCACCGAGCATGCGGATGACGTAGAAGGGGAAGGACGCCTTGACCGACTCCACGAAGGTGTATTGCAGGGTGCCGTCGGCGTTGATGGAGCGCCACATCAGGCCTTGCATCACACCGGCGATCCACATCGCGGCGATGTAGAGCACGATGCCGATGGTGGCGACCCAGAAGTGCAGCTCGATCGCCTTGATGCTGTGCATCTGCTTCTGGCCAAACAGGCGCGGAATCAGGTAGTACATGGAGCCCATGGTCACCAGGCCGACCCAGCCCAGGGCGCCGGAGTGCACGTGGCCCACGGTCCAGTCGGTGTAGTGGGAGAGCGCATTGACGGTCTTGATGGCCATCATGGGGCCCTCGAAGGTGGACATGCCGTAGAAGGACAGGGACACGACCAGGAAACGCAGGATCGGGTCGTCGCGCAGCTTGTTCCAGGCCCCCGAGAGGGTCATGATGCCGTTGATCATGCCGCCCCAGCTCGGCGCCAGCAGGATCAGGGAGAACAGCATGCCCACGGACTGGGTCCAGTCGGGCAGCGCGGTGTAGTGCAGGTGGTGCGGACCGGCCCACATGTAGGTGAAGATCAGGGCCCAGAAGTGCACGATGGACAGGCGGTAGCTGTACACCGGACGCTCGGCCTGCTTGGGCAGGAAGTAGTACATCATGCCCAGGAAACCCGCCGTCAGGAAGAAGCCCACCGCGTTGTGGCCGTACCACCACTGCACCATCGCATCCTGCGCGCCGGAGTAGGCCGAGTAGGACTTCATCCAGCCGGCCGGAATCGCCGCACTGTTGACCAGGTGCAACAGGGCCACGGCCAGAATAAACGCGCCAAAAAACCAGTTGGCCACGTAGATGTGCTTGACACGGCGGGTACCGATGGTGCCGAAGAACACCACCGCAAACGCCACCCACACCAGGGTGATCAGGATGTCAACAGGCCACTCCAGCTCGGCGTATTCCTTGCCGCTGGTATAGCCCAGCGGCAGCGAGACCGCCGCGGCCAGAATGACCAGCTGCCAGCCCCAGAAGGTGAAGCTGGCGAGCTTGTCGGAAAACAGGCGCACCTGGCAGGTGCGCTGCACGCAGTAATAGGCCGCCGCGAACAGACCGCAGCCGCCGAACGCAAAAATCACCGCATTGGTGTGCAAGGGACGCAAGCGCCCATACGAGAGCCAGGGTATGCCCGTGAACAACTCGGGCCACGCCAGCTGGGAGGCGATCACCACGCCTACCAGCATACCCACCACCCCCCACACCACGGTCATGACGGCAAATTGCCGTATCACGCCATCGTTGTAGTTGGTGGCCACTTGGTTTCCATATGCCATATTCACCTCGGAAGTTTTGACCAAAATCAAAGAATACAAAAAAACCTAGAACGAGTTATTTGATATAGATCAATAGTACCTCAAAATACCCACAACATTTGTCAGGGCTCTCGCAAAATTCGCTCGCCTTCGGCCTCGATGTCCTCGAATTGACCGCGGTGGATGGCCCACCAGATGCCAGCCAGGATGGCGTACACCAACACCACCGACAAGGGCACCAGGAAGTACAGGATTTCCATTGCTGCTCCTCTAGGCCGCCGCGGTACCGAAGACCCCGGGCGCGCGCAGCGGCGCGGGCACGCGCGACAGCCGTTGGGCATTGGCCACCACCAGCAGGGAACTGGCCGCCATGCCCAGCCCGGCGCCCCAGGCCGGCAGCCAGCCCAGCACGGCCAGGGGCACGCAGGCGGCGTTGTAGAGAAAGGCCCACCACAGGTTTTGGGTGATGACGCGCCGGGTGCGCTGCGCCAGCGCCAGCGCATGCGCCACGGCGCGCAGGTCGGCACCCATCAGCACCAGGTCGGCGCTGGTGCGCAGCACCGCGGCCCCCTGCCCCAGGGCCATGGCCACCTGGGCGCCCGAGAGCACGGGGGCGTCATTGACGCCGTCCCCCACCATGACCACCACCGCGCCCTGCTGCTGCAGGGCGCGCAGCCGTGCCAGCTTGTCCTGCGGCGTGCAGCCCCCTTGCGCCTGGGCCACGCCCAGGCGCTCGGCCCATTCCTGCACCCGTGCAGGCGCATCGCCCGACAGGATGTGCACCGCCAGGCCTGCGCGCTGCAAGGCCGCCACGGTTTCCTGCGCGCCCTGGCGCGGCAGCTCCTGCAGCACGAAGGACGCGAGCCAGCCCCGCGCGTCGCTCAGGTGCACCCGCGCGTCGGCATCGACGGCGGCCTCGGACAAGCCGCACCAGCGCGCCGAGCCCAGGCGCACGTCGCCCTGCACCACACCGGCCTGCGCAGGCTGCGCTGCGCCAGCGGCGCCCCGCAGCCGGGCGCCCAGGCCCTGGCCGGGCTGCTCCTGCACCGCATCGCAGTGCCACGCGGAAACAGCGCCCTGCCACAGGCCGCGCTCTCGCGCCGCCTGCACCAGGGCGCGTGAGAGCGGGTGCAGGGAGTGCTGCGCCAGCACGGCGGCCACGGCCAGGGCCTGGTCGGCGCTGGCGCCTTCGCGCAGGCGCACCGCCTGCAGCGCGGGGTGCCCGTCGGTCAGGGTGCCGGTCTTGTCAAACACCACGGTGTCGGCCTTGGCCAGGGTCTCCAGCGCCTGCAGCTGGCGCACCAGGGTGCCCTGGCGCGCCAGGGCACCGGCCGCCGCCAGCAGGGCCGCGGGGGTGGCCAGTGACAGGGCGCAGGGGCAGGTGACGATGAGCACCGCCACCGCCACCATCACGGCGTGCGCGGGATCGAGCGGCCACCAATACAGCGCCGCCGCCAGGGCGCACAGGAGCACGAACCACAAAAAAGGCGTGGCCAGGCGATCGACGCGGCGCACCTGGGCCGGGCGACTGGTGGAGGCCGACTCCATCAGCGCCACGATCTGGGCGTAGCGCGTGTCGGCGCCGGTCTGGGTGACACGCACCGTGACCGGCGCGCCCAGGTTGTGGCTGCCGGCAATGACCGCATCGCCCACACCGCGCAGCACGGCGCTGGATTCGCCGGTGAGCAAGGCTTCGTCCACGGTGGTGCGGCCTTCTTCCACCACACCGTCGGCCACAAAAGCCTCCCCGACCACGATGCGCACCTGGTCGCCCACCTGCACGCGCCGCGCGGCGACCTGCTCCCACTGGCCCTGGGCCGTGCGGCGCTGGACGGTCTGGGGCATGCGGTTGAGCACGGCCTCCAGCGCGCCCGCGGTGCGGTCGCGCAGGCGCAGCTCCAGCAGGCGCCCGCCCAGCAGGAAAAAGACGAACATGGTCAGGGAGTCGAAGAACACCTCGCGGCCGAAGCTTCCCTGCGGGTCGAAGGTGCCTGCGGTGCTGACGGCAAAGGTGATGCCTATGCCCAGAGCCACCGGCAGGTCCATGCTGATGCGCCGGGCGCGCAGGTCGCGCCAGGCGTTGCGAAAGAAGTCGGAACTGGCAAACACCATCACCGGCAGGGCGATGACCCAGGAGGCCCAGCGCAGCAGGCGCTCCATCTCGGCGCTGAGTTCGCCCCCGGAGGCGATGTAGGCCGGGTAGGCATACATCATGACCTGCATCATGCACAGGGCCGCCACCATCCAGTGCCACAGGGCGCGCCGGGTCTGGCGGCTGCGCCGCTCCAGGGAAAAGGCGTCGTGCGCGGGCAACAACTGGTAGCCGCGCGCCTGGGGCGCACGCATCCAGCGCGAGGGCAGGGTCTGGGCCGGGTCCCAGAGCACGCGCGCGCGCTGGCTGGCCGCGCCCACCTGGGCGCCACGCACGCCGGGCACCTGGCGCAGGGCTTCTTCGACGTTGAGGGCGCAGGCGGCGCAATGCATGCCCTGCACCACCACGTAGGACTCGCACAAGGCAGGATTCTGGCCCCAGGGGCGACTGAAATCCTCCCACTCCTGGGCGTCGTCCAGAACCTCCAGGGGAGCCGCCGGGGCCGACAGGGGAACGGGGGCGAGCAGTTCGGAGGCAGGGGCAAGAGACATGGATTTCCTCGGAAGGAGGGCGTGGTCCCGCCCAGCGGCGGCAAGACCACTGGCAATTGTGTCCAACATCCAATACCCTAGTGCCCTACCCCGTCAATCCGGGTAATTACCGGGCTCGGGCGCTGCCATACCCCCCGCAGGATGGTGCCGCCGCCCGCCGTGCAGGAACCCTCACAAGGAAAGCGCGCCATGTACCAACGCATCCTGGTCCCCACCGACGGCAGCAAGCTGTCCAAGAAGGCCGTGGGCAGCGCCATTGCCCTGGCCGCGCTGTGCAAGGCCGAGCTGATCGCCCTGAAGGTGGTGCCGCGCTACCCGCGCAGCTATTTCGAAGGCGGTATCGCCCTGCCGGCCGAGGACATCGCCCGCATCGAGGACCATTGGGCGCACGAAGGCCAGCTGATCGTGGAGGCGGTGGCCAAGCTGGCGAGCAAGAAGGGGGTGGAGGCCCACGCCCTGACGGTGCGCGGCGACGTGGTCAGCGACGCCGTGCTGGCGACGGTGCAGAAATACGGCTGCGACCTGGTGGTGATGGCCTCGCACGGACGCCGCGGCGTCAAGCGCCTGCTGCTGGGCAGCGAGACCCAGCAGGTGCTCACCCACGCCCAGGTGCCGGTGCTGATCCTCAAATAGGCGCGCTGCGCCCGCCCATCACCTGCGGATTGAGCGGGGTGCGGGCGCGCCCGTGGCACAGGTAGTCGATGAGGTTGTCCGCCGCCAGTTCGGCCATGGCGCGCCGTGTCGGAACCGAGGCGCTGGCGATGTGCGGGGTCAGCACGGCATGGGGCGCACGCAGCAGCGCCGGGTGCACGGCGGGCTCCCCCTCGAACACGTCCAGCCCGGCGGCGCCCACCTGGCCGCTTTCGAGGGCCTGGGCCAGGGCCAGGTCGTCGACCACGCCGCCGCGTGCGATGTTAACCAGGGTGGCGCCGCGTTTCATGCGCGCCAGTTGCTCCGCACCGATGAGGTGGTGCGTCTGCGCCGTGTAGGGCACCACCAGCATCAGGTGGTCGCACTGGGGCAGCAGTTCCTCCAGGCGGGCGCAGTAGCGCGCCTGCAACTGCGCCTCGGTGGCGGCGTCCAGGCGGCTGCGGTTGTGGTAGAGCACGCGCATGCCAAAGCCCAGCACGGCACGGCGCGCCAGCGCCTGCCCGATGCGGCCCATGCCGACGATGCCCAGGGTGCTGGAGTGCACGTCGCTGCCAGCAAACATGTCGTAACGCCAGCGCTGCCAGGCCCCCGAGCGCAGGAAGCGCTCGCTCGCCGCCACCTGGCGAGCCGCGGCCAGCAGCAGGGCAAAGCCGAAGTCGGCGGTGGTTTCGGTGAGCACGTCCGGGGCGTTGGTGCCGAGCACTCCGGCGGCGCTCATGGCGTCCAGGTCGAAGTTGTTGTAGCCCACGGTCATGTTGGCACAGACGCGCAGGCGCGGGCAGCGCGCCAGCAGGGCGGCGTCGATGCGCTCCACGCCCATGGTCAGCGCGCCATCGGCCCCTTGCAGGCGCTGCGCCAGTTCGTCTGGGCCCCACAGCGCGTCGTCCTGGTTGTCCTGCACCGTGAAGTGCTGGCGCAGACGCTCCAGCACCTGCGGGAAGACGGCCCGTGCCACGAGCACGGTTTTCGGTTCTTTGGCTGCCATGGGCCCGCGTGCAGGTCAGACCCCAAGGGCGGCAATGCCGGCCTTGGCGATCTGGGCGTCTTCATTGGATTTGACGCCGCTGACGCCGACCGCGCCCAGGCACTGGCCGTCCTTCAGGATGGGCACGCCGCCTTCGAGCATGCCATCCAGTTGGGGAGCGCTCAGGAAGGACACCCGGCCGCCGTTGATCATGTCCTCGTAGATCTTGCTTTCGCGCCGGCCGAGTACCGCGGTGCGGGCCTTGGCCGGGGCGATGTGCGAGGAGATCGGGGCCGCGCCGTCCAGGCGGTTGAAGTGCAGCAGGTGGCCGCCGTCGTCCACGATGGCGATGCTCACTGCCCACTGGTTGCGCAGGGCTTCGGCCTCGGCAGCGGCGGCGATGGCTTTGACGTCGGCGTTTTCAAGTACGTATTTGGTTTTCATGGCTTTGTCTCCGGGGAAAACCCCGAGCATAGCGGCTTGGCGCACCGTTTCAGGGCAGCATGGCCCGGCCTCGGGGGCAACAGCCCCGCCATTTTTCCGGCCAATCGCAAAAAATGGGGGCAGTTCCCTTGCGGCTTCGTAGAATGGCCCCATCTGCAGCGCACCTCGGCGCGTAAACGCAGGTTTTCAAGGAGTAATCAACCATGTCCGATCGCATCGCAACCTTGGGCCAAAGCATAGGCTATGGCCTATCGAGCGCAGAGCGCAACAAGGTGTTGCGCAATACCTACTGGCTGCTGGCGCTGAGCCTGCTGCCCACCGTGCTGGGCGCCTGGATAGGCGTGGCCACCGGCATCACCCAGTACATGGGCGGCGTCATGGGCATGGTGCTGTTCCTGGCCGGGGCCTTCGGCTTCATCTTCGCGATTGAAAAGACCAAGCACTCCGCCGTCGGCGTGGGCGTGCTGCTGGGCTTTACCTTCTTCATGGGCCTGATGCTGTCGCGCCTGATCGCCTCGGTGCTGGGCTTCAAGAACGGCCCCGAGCTGATCATGACCGCCTTTGGCGGCACGGCGGGCGTGTTCCTGGCCATGGCCAGCCTGGCCACGGTGATCAAGCGCGACCTCTCGGGCCTGGGCAAGTGGCTGTTCGTGGGCACCATCGTGCTGCTGGTGGGCAGCCTGGTCAATGTGTTCGTGGGCTCCAGTGCAGGCATGCTGGCGATCTCGGTGGCGGCCATCGGCATCTTCAGCGCCTACATGCTGTACGACGTGAAGCAGATCATCGACGGCGGCGAGACCAACTACATCACCGCCACGCTGGCGCTGTACCTGGACATCATCAACGTGTTCCAGAGCCTGCTGGCACTGCTGGGCATCTTTGGCGGCGAGCGCGACTGACCCAGCCCACGTGCATGCGCCCATCCGGCGCAGCGCAGCACCGAACAAGGCCCGCCCATGGCGGGCCTTTGTCATTTCACTTCAGCGCGTCCCAGCTGCGCTGGATGTCGTCGGCCACCTGGCGCGCCGGACGCCCCTGGGCAAAGGCCACCATGGCGCGCCAGAAACTGCCGGCCCCCACCGCTTCGGGCATGAGGTCGGAGCCGTCGAAACGGAAGGTGGTGGCCCCGAGCAGGATGTCGCCCTGCTTGCGCATCACCCGGTTGGGGTACTTGCGCGGATCGACACCCTTGTGCGGCGTCAGAAAGCCCCCCTCGGCCATCCAGGTTTCATGGGCCTGGGGGTGGCGCAGAAAGTCCATGAAGGCGCGCGCGCCCTTGCTGTCTTTGGCGATCGTCACGATGGTGCCCCCACCCAGCACGGGAAAACCCAGCGGGCGGCTCAGCAGCGGGGGCAGGTAGAAGAAATCGGCCTCCTGCGCGCGCCCTTCGGGAAAGAAGGCGGGGATGAAGCTGGCCTGGCGGTGCATGTAGCAGCGCGGGGGCTGGCTGAACAGGCCGGATGGACTTTGCTTGAAGCCGGTGCTGGCCACGGCTGCCGCCCCGCCCGCGACGAAGCGGTCGTTGCGCGAAAACCAGCCATACAGCTCCAGGGCCTCGATGGCACGCGGGTCATTGAAGCGGACGCGGTTGCTGACCCAGTCGTCGTACACCTCTTCCGGGTGCAGGCGCAGCATGAGGTCTTCCACCCAGTCGGTCGCGGGCCAGCCGGTGGCGGCGTCGCTGCCCAGGCCCAGGCACCAGGGGGTATTGCCATCGGCGGCCATCTTGCGGGTGAGATCCTGCAACTGCTCCAGGGTGCGCGGGGGTTTGTAGCCCTTGGCGGCGAATTGCGCGGGCAGGTACCACACCAGGCTCTTGACATTGATGTTGTAGGCCAGGCCGAAGAAGTCCTTGCGCCCCTGCGGGTCGCTGTAGGTGCCCAGGTCGACCCAGGACTTGCCCGCCGCATAGTTGGAGCGGACCCAGGCGCGGAAATCCGCCCCCAGGGGGTGCAGCAGGCCCTCGCCCGCCAGTTGCGCGGCCAGCCCCGGCTGCGGGAACACGGCAATGTTGGGTGGCCTGCCTGCGCGTATGTCCTGCGCCATGCGCTGCTCGGCGCTTTGCGCGCAGGCCACTTGCACGCGCGCGCCGGTGGCGCGCTCGAACACGGCCACCACTTTCTGGAAGTGGCTTTGCTCGGCCCCGGTCCAGGGGCAGACGATGCTCAGTAGCTCGGACTTGAGCGCGGGCCCCTCATACGGTGCGCCAGCGCCATGGCAAGCCCCCCATGAAGCCAGCAAGGCAGAACACAACAGCCATCGGCACAACAGCGGCATGGACATCTCTCCTTTCATGAAATGCCGCCAGTCTAGAAACGCAAGGGCCGCGAAACACCCCGGTAACGTCGGCCCCCAGGGCGGTGTTTCCTCTCTGGGTTACGTCCGCGTTACCTGATCTCCTCACCACGCCGACCCAGTACCCGGCAGCCTGGGGCGCTCCTGGCGGGGCCCGAGGCGCCGCCTGGCGCGGCCGCAGTGGGCGTTGCCTGGGGGCTGCGCGACCCGGTGCAAGAACAAAACAGTGCAGCGGCGGATTGGCCCCATCTCCGGGCCTCAACTGCGCCAGACAATTGCCGATAAGCTCCCTAACACCGTCCTTGAGCCCACCATGAAGCGAATCCTGGCCCTGTCCACCCTACTGCTGCTTGGCGGCTGCGTGGACCAGATCAACAAGCTGCTCGAAGACCCGAAGGCCGTACAGCGCGAGGCCGATGCGCGCGCCATCGGCTCCGCCTGCCGCTTTGGCATGCGCAGCATCGAGGATTGCTACACCCTCAACGAAAAGGCCTCCAAGTCGGCCATCTTTGCGGGCTGGAAAGAGATGGACCAGTACATGCGCGAGAACAAGGTAGAGGGCATCCCGGCCAAGCTCGACAAGCCTCCGGCATCCGCCCCCGCGCCCAAGGAGGAAGAGGAAATCATCGAGGAAAAGCCGCCCAAGGCGGCCAAGAAACACTGAGAGCGTTCAAAAGAAGCCGCCGCACCCGGCCCCCCCGGTCCAGCGGGCAGGGCGTCACCGGGCACGCGGGCGGCGGGCCTCAAGCGCGTTCGAACACCGCGATGCTCTCCACGTGGGCGGTGTGCGGGAACATGTTCACCACCCCGGCGGCCACGCAGCGGTAGCCCGCCTCGTGCACCAGCACCCCGGCATCCCGCGCCAGGGTGGCCGGGTTGCAGCTCACGTAGACGATGCGCGCCGGCGGGGTCCAGGCCGGGGCCTGCACCGGCACCGGCACCGGCACCGGCGCGGGAGCGTCGGCGGCGGCAACGGCAGGAGCGGCATGGTGCTGGAGCTGTGCTGCCAGAGCCTGCACCAGGGCGTAGGCGCCTTCGCGCGGCGGGTCGACCAGCCATTTGTCCGCCACGCCGTCGCCCGCCAGCACCTCGGGAGTCATTTCAAACAGGTTGCGTGCTACAAATTTTGTAGCAGAAAAAGGCCGTCCGACGCGGGCCAGCTGCTGATTTTGTGCGTAATTCTGGCGGGAGCGGGCGACCAGGGTCTCGGCGCCCTCCACCCCCAGCACCTCGCGCGCCTGGGTGGCCAGCGGCAGCGTGAAGTTGCCCAGGCCGCAAAACCAGTCGATCACGCGTTCGTGCGACTGCACCCGCAGCAGGCCCAGCGCGCGCGCCACCAGCACGCGGTTGATGTGCGGGTTGACCTGGGTGAAATCGGTGGGCTTGAAGGGCATGCGCACGCCGAACTCGGGCAGGCAGTAGGCCAGGGTGTGTTCCCCCGCGTCCAGCGGTGCGATGCTGTCCGGACCCTTGGGCTGCAGCCACCACTGCACGCCGTGGGCGCTGGCAAAGCCGCGCAGGCGCTGCAGGTCGGCCGCGCCCAGGGGCTGCAGGTGGCGCAGCACCAGGGCGATCACGTCTTCTCCCTGCCCTGCCGCATCGCCCACCGCGACCTCGATCTGGGGCAACTCCTGCACCGCGTCCATGCCGGCGATGAGTGCACGCAGCGGCAGCAGCAGGGCACTCACCCCGGGGTGCAGCACGGCGCAGCTGTGCATGTCGGCCACGAAATGGCTCTTGCGCTCGTGAAAGCCGATCAGCACCGTGCCCTTTTTCTTCACCCAGCGCACCGACAGCCGGGCGCGGTAACGGTAGCCCCAGGTGGGGCCTTCGATGGGGCGCAGCACGGTTTCGGCGCGCAGCTTGCCGATGTGGGCCAGGTTGTCTTCCAGCACGCGCTGCTTGACCGCCACCTGGGCATTGGGGTGGAGGTGCTGCATCTTGCAGCCGCCACAGGCGCCCGCATGCAGGCCAAAGTGCGGGCAGCGCGGGCTGACGCGCTGCGCCGACTCGCGGTGCAGCTGGCCCAGGCTGCCTTTCTCGAACGAGGCCTTGGAGCGGTGCACCTGGGCGCTGACCCATTCGCCGGGCAAGGCGCCTTCGATGAACACCACCTTGCCATCGGCACGGTGGGCGACACCCTGGGCCTCCAGGTCCAGGGCATGGATGTGCAAGGCCTCGGGCGGCAGGGCGTCCGGGAGGGCTGCGCCGCAGGGCTGGGCGCACAAAGCGGGGGAGGAACTCGTCGTCATAGGGCGTATTGTCCCAGAGCCCTGTGAGCCCCCTGCCCTGCCCTGGCGTGGCGTGGCGTGGCGTGGCGTGGCGTGGCGTGGCACCGCAATACATTACACACATTGCACAATTCAGCCTTATTGATGTAATATTTGGCCATGACCCCTGCGATGTACCACCGCGAGACGGGCAACCCCAAGACCCTGGTGCTGGACCTGCTGCTGGCCAGCGCCGACGCGCCCATGCCGGTGTCCCACCTGCTGGCGGCGGCGGCGCTGTTCGGCATCACGGAAAACCATCTGCGCGTCACCCTGGTGCGCCTGGCCGGCATCGACATGGTGGTGTCCACCGAGCGCGGCCACTACAGCCTGGGCCCGGCGGCGCGCAGCCTGGCGCAGGACGTGGGGCGCTGGCGCCAGGCACGCCAGCGGCTGCGCCCGCACTGGGCCGGGGACTATCTGGCCGCCTACACCGCCCCCGCCCGCGGCACCCGTGCGGCGGCGGGCGAGAACCAGCACCTGCGCGCCCTGCAGTTGCTGGGTTTCGCCGAGTTCGCGCCGGGCCTGCACCTGCGCCCCCACAACCTGGACGGCAGCCTGGAGGAGCAGCGCCAGCGCCTGCTGGGCCTGGGCCTGCACGCCCACACGCACATGTTCGTGGTCCAGTCCTTCGGCCAGGCCGAGCAGGCGCAGGCGCAATCGCTGTGGGACGGCTCCGCGCTCAACAACGCCTACCGCGCCACGCGCGACAGGCTGCAGCAGTGGCTGCAAGGCGCCAGCGCGCTGGACCCGGCGAGCGCCGCACGTGAGAGCTACCTGCTCGGCGGCAGCGCCATCCGCCAGCTCATTTTCGACCCCCTGCTGCCTGCGCCGCTGGTGGATGCCGGCGCGCGCGACGCCTTCATCGACGCGGTGCTGGCCATGGACCACTATGGCCGCGGCGTCTGGCAGCAGTTCTTCGCCCACTTCGACCCTTCCACCCCTCCTTGAAAGCGAGCCGACCATGAATGCCCTGACCGACGCCCTGGACACACCCGCCCTGCACGAACGCTTCCTGGCCCAGACCCACAGCGTGGAAAACGTGGGCACGGAGCTGTGCGACTACAACATGTACGCCCAGGACCAGGCCCTGGTCGAGGGGGTGCGCCGCGAGGGCGCGGCCTGGGCCCACGAAGCCCTGGGCGCCTTTGGCGCACTCACCGGCTCGGCCGACTACCTGGAGCAAGGCCACCTGGCCAACCAGCACACCCCGGAGCTGGAAACGCACGACCGCTTCGGGCGGCGCATCGACCTGGTCAAATTCCACCCCGCCTACCACCAGTTCATGCGCACCGCCATCGAGCACGGGCTGCATTCCTCGCCCTGGAGCCACCCGCGCACCGGGGCCCACGTGGCACGCGCGGCGCACAGCTACCTGCAGTCGCAGGTGGAGGCCGGCCATGGCTGCCCCGTCACCATGACCTTTGCCGCCGTGCCCACGCTGCGCCTGCAACCCGATCTGGCCGCGCTGTGGGAGCCCAAGATCACGGCCCGCGTTTACGACCCGCGCAATGTGCCCATGGAGCAGAAGCAGGGCCTGACCATCGGCATGGCCATGACGGAAAAACAGGGCGGCTCGGACGTGCAGGCCAATTCCACCCGCGCCTACCCGGTGGGCCAGGGCGGCCCCGGCCAGTTGTATGAGCTGGTGGGCCACAAATACTTCGTGTCGGCCCCGATGTGCGACGCCTTTCTGGTGCTGGCGCACACGACCAAGGGGTTGTCGTGCTTTCTGCTGCCGCGCTGGCGCCCGGACGGCAGCAAGAACCCGATGCAGATTCAGCGCTTGAAGAGAAAGATGGGCAATGCCTCCAACGCATCTTGCGAGACCGAGCTGCGCGGCGCCCTGGCCTGGATGGTGGGCGAAGAGGGGCGCGGCGTGCGCAACATCATCGAGATGGTGTCCATGACCCGCTTTGACTGCATGGTCGGTTCGAGCGCGGGCATGCGCATGGCGCTGTCGCAGGCGCTGCACCACTGTAGCGTGCGCAGCGCCTTTGGCGCCAAGCTCAACCAGCAGCCGCTGATGCAGAACGTGCTGGCCGATCTGGCGCTGGAGAGCGAAGCGGCGCTCACCCTCACCATGCGCGTGGCGCGCGCCCTGGACCAGCGCGCCACCAGCGAGCACGAAGAGCTGCTGGTGCGCCTGGTCACCGCCGTGGGCAAGTACTGGATCTGCAAGCGCACGCCGCAGCACGCCGTTGAAGCCATGGAGTGCATCGGCGGCAGCGGCGTGATGGAAGACAGCATGTTCCCGCGCCTGTACCGCGAAGCGCCGGTGAACGCCATCTGGGAGGGCAGCGGCAACATCCAGTGCCTGGACGTGCTGCGTGCTTTGGTCAAGACCCCGGCGGTGCTGGAGGCCTACTTCACCGAGCTGCGCGCCAGCCAGGGCCGCCACCCGCTGCTGGACGCCTACGCGGCCTCGCTGGCGCGCGAGTTCAAGGACCAGGACGGACTGCAGTACCGCGCACGCCAGGTGGTCGAGCGCATGGCGCTGGCGCTGCAGGCTTCGCTGCTGCTGCGCAGCGCCCCGGGCTTCGTGGCCGAGGCCTTTTGCGTGGCACGCCTGGGCGAACAGCACGCCACCCAGTACGGCACCCTGCCGCGCGGGGTCGACGTGGGTGCCATCATCGAGCGCGCCACCCCCCAGGCCTGAACACCTGCGCCAGCCCGTGCCAAGCCCCGGTAGCGGGGAGCGCATGGACTCCCCGGCACGGCGGGCGCTTCACAGGAGGTTGTCGCGCCCGATACCGCTGCGCGCGATGCGCCGGCGCAGCTTGGCCAGGGCCTCGTTCTGCAACTGGCGCACGCGCTCCTTGGTCAGGCCCATGCGCTGGCTCAGGGACTCCAGGGTCTCCTGATCCTGGTCGTGCAGGCCGAAACGCGCGCCCAATATCTCGCGCTCGCGCGCCGACAGCGTGGCCAGCCAGTGTTGCAGCAAGGCATCCACCTCATGGGACCAGGTGGCAGCCAGCGGGTCCGGGGTGCGTTCGTCCACCAGGCTTTCCACCAGGGCGGGATCGCCCTCCTCCTGGCCGATGGCCACGTCCAGCGAGCGGGTCTGCTCGGACAGGCCCAGCAGGTCCTCCACATCGGCCAGCTCCCGGCCGACCAGACTGGCAATGTCCTGCGCGCTCACCCCCTGCGGGCGTTTGGCCATGAAATCGGTATCGCCTTCGAGCAGATGGCGCGCGCGGCGCAGGTGCAGCAGATCGCGCACCACATTGACCGGCAGCCGCACGGTGCGCGCCTGGGTGCTCAGGGCCCGGTCCACGGCCTGGCGTATCCACCAGGTGGCATAGGTGGAAAAGCGGAACCCGCGCTCGGGCTCGAAGCGCTCGATCGCCGTCATCAGGCCCAGGTTGCCCTCTTCGATCAGGTCCTCCAGCGGCACCCCGCGCCCCGTGTAGCTCTTGGCGATGCTGATCACCAGGCGCAGGTTGTGCTCGATCATGCTCTGGCGCGCCGCCGCGTCCCCCTGGCGCGCACGCAGCGCGGCCTGGTACTCCTCCTCGGCCGAAAACAGGGGCGTCTTGCGCACGTCGCGCAAATAGGCGTTCAGCGAGTCGGACAGCTCGCCTACCCCATTTGCTACGAATTCAGGAGCATCATCCCCAATCTCTTCGCGGGCTACCCGGTCTTTTTTCCCATCGTTCGGGGAGGTATTCGAGTCGTTGGGGTGCTGTGCCATTGGGTGCGGCGGGCATTCAGCGTGCAGGCAGGTACCTGGCCGGATCGACCGGCTTGCCCTGCTTGCGCAGCTCAAAGTGCAGCTTCACCCGGTCGGCATCGGTGTTGCCCATCTCCGCGATCTTCTGCCCCTTCTTGACGGTCTGGTCTTCCTTGACCAGCAAGGCGCGGTTGTGCGCGTACGCCGTCAGGTAGGTGTTGCTGTGCTTGAGAATGACCAGATTGCCATAGCCGCGCAGGCTGGAGCCCGCGTACACCACCTTGCCGTCGGCTGCCGCCAGCACCGCGTCGCCCGCGGCACCCTGAATGTCCAGCCCCTTGTTGCGGGCCTCGTCGAAACCGGCCAGCACGCTGCCCTGTGCAGGCCAGATCCAGGCGATCTCGTCCTCTGTGGTCGCCGCCGCTGCCGGGACGGCCGGGGCCGCCGCAGCACTGGCGGGTGCAGCCGGCGCGCTGGCGGCGGCAGTTGGAGCCGACGCCGGTTTGGCTGGAGCCGGAGCCGTACCGACAACGGCCCCAGCCGGAGCGGTTCCCGCCGCGGGCTTGGCGGCCACCGCGCCATTGCCCGCGCCATTGGCCTGGGGCAACGGCGTGGCAGCCACCACCGGGGCTGGGGCCGGTTTGCCCACCACGGCCACACTCTCCAGCGGGGGAACGACCCGGATCACCTGCCCCACCTCGATCTTGTTCGGGTTCTCCAGCGCGTTCCAGCGCGCCAGGTCCTTGTGGCTCTGCCCGGTCTCGAGCCCGATGCGGATCAGCGTGTCCCCCGGCTTGATGGTGTAGTAGCCCGGCTTGCCCGCGTTCTCGAAGCCCGGCGGCTGCTTCACCGGCGCGGTACGCGCATCGGTCTGGGCCGGTGGGTTGAGCACCACACCCCGGTCCTCCACCGGCGCAGGTTGCAGCGGCTTGGAGCCGCATGCCGACAACAGCGCCGCAGCGCCCCCCACCACCATCCATGCCAAGATATTGCGCACCCTGCAGGTCCTTTCGTGTTCTTCCTACGCTTGCCGCCCAAGCCATCCTGCCCGCCGCACAGGGCGGGCACGCACTCAGGCGGTCCCCGATTTTAGGGGGACGAAGTGCACTGCCTCGAGCAATGTCTGGCATACCCCCTGTGCAGTCTTGTCCAGCACCAGCAGCGCCTGCCCGCCCCGCCCCCCGCCCGGCGCATGCACCGGCGCCACCAGACGCCCGCCCACGGCCAACTGGTCCACCCAGGCCTGCGGCACCGCCTCGCCCCCGGCGGCGGCAATGATGCCCGCATAGGGCGCGCCCTGGGCATAGCCCAGCATGCCGTCGCCAAACAGCAGGTGCACATTGGGCAGGCGAAACGGGCGCAGGTTCTCGCGCGCCTTCTCGTGCAGGCCACGCAGCCGCTCGATGCTGTACACCTCCTGCGCCAGCAGGCTCAGCACCGCCGCCTGGTAGCCGCAGCCGGTGCCGATTTCCAGCACCCGGCCCAGCCGGGTCGCAGCGCCATGGCGCAGCAGCTCCAGCATGCGCGCCACCACGTTGGGCTTGGAGATGGTCTGCCCCAGCCCGATGGGCAGGCTGGTGTCCTCATAGGCCTGGTTCACCAGCGCACTGTCGACAAAGCGGTGGCGCTGCACGCGCTCCATGGCCTGCAGCACCAGGGCATCGGCCACGCCCCCTTGCGCCAGGCGCTGCACCATGCGCTGGCGCATCGGGGCCTCATCCAGCCCCTGCGGCGCATCCGTTCCCCACACCGCCAGCGGCATGCCGACCGCCCCCGGCAGGGCCAGGCGCGATGTAGCCTGGCCCACGGCGCGTGGCACGCCCACTGGCCCCGCCCCCTGCGCACGGGCAGGACGCACCGTGGGTAAGGCCGCCGGGTGCGCCGTGGCCAATGCCTCGGACGCCGCACGGGCCTGGGCGGTGCGCGGCATCTGCCGCAGCGGGGGCGCAGGAGGCGCCGCCTGCACCGGCGCCACCGCCGTGCGTCCGCTCGGGTCCGGGCGGTTGCGCGCCAGGGTGGCGTCCAGGGCGGCGGGGAAACGCGGGCGCTGGGTCATGCCGCCGTGCTGCCCATACATGCCATATGGGCCAGGCTTTGCGCCCAGTAGCCCAGCCGGGCGTGGTCCGTCAGGTCCACCTGCAGCGGCGTCATGGACACGTGCCCCTGGGCCGTGGCATGGAAATCGGTGCCCTCGGCATCGTCCATGGCCGCGCCTGCGGCGCCGATCCAGTACATGGTCTGCCCGCGCGGGTTGGTCTGCTGGATCACCTTCTCGGCCGCGTGCCGGCGCCCCAGGCGGCACAGCTTCACACCGCCCAGATCGGCGTAGGAGCGGTTCGGAATGTTCACATTGAGCAGCCAGGGCGCACCGCCCAGCATCTGGGCGGTGATGAGCGACTGCACCAGCTCGCGCGCCTTGCGCGCAGCAGCCTGCAGCTCCCCCCACCCCGGCTCCACCTGCGACAACGCGATCGCCGGGACCCCGAACAGATAGCCCTCCATGGCTGCGCCGACGGTGCCGGAGTAAATGGTGTCGTCACCCATGTTGGCACCATTGTTGATGCCCGACACCACCAGGTCCGGACGGTAGTCCAGCAGGCCGGAGAGCGCGATGTGCACACAGTCCGCCGGGGTGCCGTTGACATAGCGAAAACCATTGGCGGCGCGCTGCACGTACAGCGGCGAATGCAGGGTCAGCGCGTTGGACTTGGCGCTGTTGTTCTGCTCGGGGGCAATCACTTCAACCTCGGCCAGGTCCTTGAGGGCCTCAAACAGGGCCACGATGCCAGGGGCCTGGAAGCCATCGTCGTTGGAAATCAGAATTCTCATGGGCGTGCGTGCAAAGGCCCATTGTAGGGGGGCACTGGCAAGCTGCGGTCTGGCGAGCGCCGGTCACGCCAGCGACAGACCCGGACACGGGCGCCCCCCTATCATGCGCCGCCATTTTTGCTTGGAGAAAACCCATGTTTGCCTGGTCCTGTGACAACCCCGTGGGCGTGGACGCCCTGGTCTGGAAGGAGCTTCCCACCCCCGAACCCGGCCCGGGCCAGGTACTCATCGCCATCAAAGCGGCGAGCCTGAACTTTCCCGATCTGCTGATGGTGCAGAACAAATACCAGATGAAGCCCCCGGTGCCTTTCGTGCCCGGCGCCGAGTACGCCGGCGTGGTGCAGGCGGTGGGGCCGGACGTCAAGCACTTGCAGCCAGGCCAGCGCGTGGCCTGCCTCAGCGGCACGGGTGGCTTTGCCACCCACACCCTGGCCAACGCCGCCCTGTGCCTGCCGCTGCCCCCCGGCTTTGGCGCGGTGGACGCGGCGGCCTTCATCATGACCTACGCCACCTCCTACCACGCGCTCGTGGACCGGGCCCAGCTGCAAGCCGGCGAAACCGTGCTGGTGCTGGGTGCCGCTGGCGGCGTGGGCACCGCCGCGATCCAGATCGCCAAGGCCGCAGGCGCCCGCGTCATTGCCGCCGCCTCCGACGACGACAAGTGCGCCCTGTGCGCCACGCTGGGCGCCGACGCCACCATCAACTACCAGCGCACGCCGCTGCGCGACGCACTCAAGGACCTCACCGGCGGCAAAGGCCCGGATGTGGTCTATGACCCGGTGGGCGGTGACTACAGCGAGGCCGCCCTGCGTGCCATCGCCTGGCGCGGGCGCTACCTGGTGGTGGGCTTTGCCGCCGGGCCCATCCCGCAACTGCCGCTGAACCTGCCGCTGCTCAAGGGCGCCTCCATCGTGGGCGTGTTCTGGGGCGAGTTCGCCAAGCGCGAACCACAGGCCAACGCCGCCATGATGGCCACCCTGGCCCAGTGGTACGCACAAGGCAGGATCAAGCCCGTGATCGACTGCACCCTGCCCATGGCCGAACTCAAGGCCGCCTTCACCCGCATGGCCGCGCGCCAGGTCAAGGGCAAGCTGGTGCTGGTCAACGGCTGAGCCCCTCCCCGGAAATGGCTACCCTGCCGGGTAGCCGGAAAAACAAAACCCCGCAAGGTCTGCACCGTGCGGGGTTTCTTTTTATCTGGGGTGGCTGATGGGACTCGAACCCACGACGACAGGAATCACAATCCTGGACTCTACCAACTGAGCTACAGCCACCGTGAGCCGTTGATTATAGCGCGAAACTGTGGCCGTGCCTGCGGTTGCGCGCCGCTTCCGGCAGAAAACTCAGGGAGCCAGCGCACCGGCGCCCGGGGCCGACACCTTCATGCCCACCTTCATGCGCTTTTTCAGCACCTCCAGGTAAGCGTCGGCCTCGGCCTTGGCGGTCCACTGCGCCACACGCGCCTGCTCGCGCTGCGCGGCTTCCTCGCCGGGCCGTGCACGGGATTGGACGGCATTGACGCGCACCACCGCATAGCCACGTGCGCCCAGATCGACGCCGACCCAGGTCGGCAGCTTGCCAGTGTCGGCGCGCAGCACCGCCTCCACCAGGGGCTGCTCCAGGTTTTGCATCTGGTCGCGCGCCACCACCACGGCGGCGGGCAGCTTGGCGTCGGCACCGCCTTGCCACTGCTGCAGGCGAGCCTGACCGTCTTGCTTGGCCAATTCGGCCGCGCGGCTGGCCACCAGCAGCTCACGCACTTTGGCGTGCACCTGCTCCAGCGGCAGCACCTGGGCCGGGTGGTGCTGCACCACGCGCGCCGATACCAACTGGTTGGCGCCCAGGTCCAGGGCGTCGGTGTTGCGTTTGTTGCCGATGGCGTCGGCGGAGAACACCGCGTCGAGCAGCTTGGGGTTGGCCAGCAACCCGGCTGCACCGGGCGCGGGGGCGCGGCCCACGCGGGCGGTCTTCACCTCCAGCTTGAGCTTGTCGGCCACGCCCTGGAGGGTGTCGGGCTGCTCGAACACGCCGTCGGTGAAAGCCTGGGCGTACTCGGCGTACTTGCGCTGTGCGAGCTGGCCGCGCAGGTCGGCCTCGATGCTGGGACGCAGTTCCTCCAGGGTCTTGGTCTTGGGCACTTTCAGATCCGTCAGGCGGATGATGTGGTAGCCAAAGTCGGACTCCACCAGATCGCTGGTCTCGCCCTTCTTCATGGCAAACACGGCCTCTTCAAAAGGCTTGACCATGGCGCCGCGGGCGAAGAAGTCCAGATCGCCCCCGGCCTTGGCCGAGGCGCTGTCGTCGGAGTTCTTGCGTGCCAGCTCGGCAAAGCCGTCCGGGCTCTTGCGCACCTGCGCCAGCAGGGACTGGGCCTTGTCCTTGGCGGCCTTGCGCTGCTCGGCACTGGCGTCCTTGGCGGCGGCCACCAGGATGTGGCTGGCACGGCGCTCTTCCTTGCCGCTCAGGCGCGCCACGTTCTGCTCGTAGTAGGTCTTGAGATCGCCCTCGGGCACGCTGATGGTCTTTTTCACGCCCTCCAGGTCCAGCACCAGGTATTCGATGTCGGCCGATTCGGCCTGCTGGAATTGGGCCTGCTGGGCCTGGTAATAGGCCTCGATGTCGGTCTGCTGCACCACCACCTTGGACTGGTAGTCCGCCGCATTGAAGCGCGCCACCTGCACCTCGCGGCGCTGGTACATGGCGCCCAGCAGGGCCTCGGTCAGGGCCGGGCTGGCGAATGCGGTGCCGCTGATGCCCGCTTCCAGCTGGCGCAGGGCCAGGTCCTGGCGCAACTGGGCCTCAAAGCCCTCCGCGCTGCCATAACCGCGGCTTTGCAGAAAACGGGTATAGGCAGCGTGGTCCACACTGCCGTCGGCCTTGCGCACCCCGGGAATGCGCAGCAGCTCGGCGGCCAGGCGCGCATCGGTGGTGGTCAGGCGGGCGTCTTCGGTGGCCTGGCCCATGACCTGGTCGCGCACCATGCGCTCCAGGGTGGCGTACTTGGCAGCGGGCGAATCCAGCAGCTTGGGGTCGAGGTTGGGCATGGAGGCCCGCAGCCGGTCCGCCTCCAGCTTGTGCGCCTGGTCCCACTCAGCCTGGGTGATGCTGCGCCGCCCCACCTCGGCCACGGCCGGGCCCTTGGCAGTGATGCTCTTGAACCCATCGACCCCGACCAGCACAAAGGCCGGTATGGTCACCAGGAAGAGCAGGATCATCATCAGCTTGGTGTGCTTGCGGATAGATTCAAACATCGGCCAGGTCTCCGAACGCAAAAAAAAGGCGAACTCCGGGTTCGCCTTCGATGGGGTGGTGGGTGATGACGGGGTCGAACCGCCGACCTACGCCTTGTAAGGGCGCCGCTCTACCAACTGAGCTAATCACCCCCCGGAAAAACGGGTGAGTCTAGCAGAAAAAGCTCAGTTCAAAGCGTCCTTGAGCGCCTTGCCGGGACGGAACTTGGGCACCTTGGCGGCCTTGATCTTGATCGTGGTGCCGGTGCGCGGATTGCGCCCGGTGCGGGCGGCGCGCTTGCCCACGGAGAAGGTGCCAAAGCCCACCAGGGACACGGTGCCGCCTTTTTTGAGCGTGGTCTTGACGGCGCCGATGGTGGCCTCCAGCGCGCGGGTGGCGGAGGCCTTGGAGATGTCGGCCTGGGTTGCGATGTGCTCGATGAGTTCAGTCTTGTTCACGAGAAACCTCTTTGGGACAACGGGTGTGGACGGGAGTGGAATTCGGGAAAGGCGCGGATTCTAGTCGCAAATGCGTCAGCGCCCTGTTGCCCGGGCGCCAGTGCGTGACAAGGATTTCACACCCGCATGGCCGCACTTGGAAGGCAGGGCGGACCCCATGTCAGCGCGCCTTGGCGCGGATTTCCGGCAGCGCTTTTTGCAGGTAATAGACCATGGACCAGACCGTGAGCACGGCGGCGATCCAGATCAGCCACACACCCCAGTAGTGGGTGTCGATCAGGCCCAGGAAACGCCCGTCGTAGAGCAAAAAACCGATGGCCACCATCTGCACCATGGTCTTGGCCTTGCCCACCATGTGCACCGCCACGCTCTTGGAGGCGCCGATCTGCGCCATCCATTCGCGCAGCGCCGAAATGGCGATTTCACGCCCGATGATGATGAGCGCCACGAACACATCGGTGCGCCCCATGTGCACCAGCACCAGCACGCAGGCGCACACCAGGAATTTGTCCGCCACCGGGTCCAGAAAGGCGCCAAAGGAGGAGGTCTGGTTGAGCTTGCGCGCCAGGTAGCCGTCGAGCCAGTCGGTGAGTGCAAAGGCCACGAACATGATGGTGGCGGCCAGGTTCTTGTCGGCCGCGCTGGCCCAGGAGTCGGGCAGGTAGAACACCCCCACGATCAAGGGAATGGCGCAGATGCGCGCCCAGGTCATCAAGGTCGGAATGGTGGTGAACATGGGCGCGATTGTGGCACGGAGGCGCGTTGGCGCGCCGCTGCGTCAACGCAGGGCGCGGTAGATTTCCTCGGCCAGTTCGCGCCCTATGCCTTCTACATTGGCCAGATCATCCACACTGGCCTGGGCGACACCGCGCACGCCGCCAAAGCGCTGCAGCAGCCGCGCGCGCCGCTTCGGCCCCACACCGGCGATCTCTTCGAGCTTGCCCCCGCCCACGCGGGTCTTGGCGCGCTGGGCGCGCATGCCGGTGATGGCAAAGCGGTGCGCCTCGTCGCGGATCTGCGCCACCAGCATCAGCGCGGCCGAGTCCGCGCCCAGGTAGACCTTGTCGCGCCCATCGGCAAACACCAGCTCTTCCAGGCCCACCTTGCGCCCCTCGCCCTTTTCCACCCCCACCAGCAGGCCCAGGTCCAGCCCCAGGGACTCGAACACCTCGCGCGCCATGGCCACCTGGCCCTTGCCGCCGTCGACCAGCACCAGGTCCGGCATGCGCTGGGCGCTCGCGGCGCCGTCCTGTGCCGCCTCGCGCAGGGCCTGCGCAATCTTGCCGTAGCGGCGCATCAGCACCTGGCGCATGGCGGCGTAGTCGTCGCCGCCAGTGATGCCCTCGATCTTGTAGCGCCGGTATTCGCTGCCCTGCATCTTGTGGTGCTGGTAGACCACGCACGAGGCCTGCGTGGCCTCGCCCGCCGTGTGCGAGATGTCGAAGCACTCGATGCGCAGCGCGTCCAGCTCGGTCTGGGGCAGGTCCAGCGCCTGCGCTAGCGCGCGCGTGCGCGCCTGCTGGCTGCCCTCTTCCGCAAGCAGGCGCGCCAGTTGCAAGGCGGCGTTGGTCTGCGCCATGTCCAGCCAGGCGCGGCGCTGCTCGCGCGGCTGGTGCACCACGCTCAGGCGCGTGCCGGACTGCTCCTGCAAGGCACGCACCAGCACCGCCGCCACCGGGTGGCTGAGCACCAGCGCATGCGGCAGCGGGCACTGCAGGTAGTGCTGGGCCAAAAAGGCCTCCAGCACCTGCACCTCCACGCCCGGGGCCTCCTGCGCGGCCAGGCTGCCCCCGTCCCCTGCAGCCATGCCTGCCTCCTGCGCAGCCAGGCTGCCTGCGCCCCCCGCATCCGCGCCCGCCTCCTGCGCCTCCTGGGCCCCGGGCAGCTCATCGTCCAGCGGCCGCATGGCCGCGCCCTCGTCCACGTGGGTGGGGAAAAAGGGCCGGTCGCCCAGATGGCGCCCGCCGCGCACCATGGCCAGGTTGACGCAGGCGCGCCCGCCCTGCACCTTGACCGCCAGAATGTCCACGTCGCGGTCGTCCACGTTGTCCACCGCCTGCTGGTGCAGCACCGCCGACAGGGCGGTGATCTGGTTGCGCAGTTGCGCCGCCTGCTCGAACTCGAGCCGTTCGGCGTGCGCCAGCATGCGCTGTTCCAGGCGGCCCAGCACGTCTTGCGCATCGCCGCGCAAAAACTGCTGGGCGTGCGCCACGTCCTGCGCGTATTCCTGTGCGCCGATGTGGCCTACGCAGGGGGCCGAGCAGCGCTTGATCTGGTACAGCAGGCACGGGCGCGTGCGGTTGGCAAACACCGCGTCTTCGCAGGTGCGCAGGCGAAACACCTTTTGCATCAGCAAAATCGCCTCCTTCACCGCCCAGGCGCTGGGGTAGGGGCCGAAGTAGTGGTGCTTTTTCTCCACCGCGCCGCGGAAATAGACCACGCGCGAAAACTGCTCAGGGCGGGGTGGCGCGGCCTCGGAGCCCACGCCCACGCTGCCCGTCATCTTCAGATAGGGATAGCTCTTGTCGTCCCGGAACAGGATGTTGTATTTGGGGTTGAGCGCCTTGATGAGGTTGTTTTCCAGCAGCAGGGCCTCGGCCTCGGAACGCACCACGGTGGTTTCCAGGCGCGCGATGCGGGCCACCATGTGGCCGATGCGCGTGCCGCCGTGGTTCTTCTGGAAATAGCTGGAAACGCGGCGCTTGAGGTTGATCGCCTTGCCCACGTACAGCACCTGGTCCTGCGCATCAAAGTAGCGGTAGACCCCTGGCAGCGCGGGCAAGGCGGCCACCTGGGCCAGCAGCGCCTCGCGCTGCGCGCCGGGCACGTCGTCGGTTTCGTTCAAGGCGGTATCGGGCATGGGCGCTATTGTGCGTGCCCGCACAGCGCCAACGCAGCGCTGCGGGACAATGCGCGCCATGCCCCGCCCCATAGCTGCCACAGAGCCCACGCCCCCCTCGGCCCCACCCTGCCCCGCCCTGTGGGACGTGTTTTGCCGCGTGATCGACAACTTTGGCGACGTGGGGGTGACCTGGCGCCTGTGCCGCCAACTGGCCGAACGTGGCGCACAGGTGCGCCTGTGGATCGACGACGCCCGCGCCCTGGCCTGGATGGCGCCGCACGGCCACCCCGCCGTCCGGGTGCTGCCCTGGGCCGAGGGCCAGAACCCCGCCCTGCTGTCCACACTGGCGCCCGCCCAGGTCTGGATCGAGGCCTTCGGCTGCGAAATTGCTCCTGAATTCATAGCACACTTCGTCCACTCCACGCGGGCCAGCGGCCAAAATGAGCCCCCATGGCCGGTGTGGATCAACCTGGAGTACCTGAGCGCCGAGGCCTGGGTGCAGCGCTGCCACGGCCTGGCCTCGCCCGTGATGCACGGCGCGGCGCGGGGCGCCACCAAGCACTTCTTCTACCCCGGCTTCACCCCCGGTACCGGGGGCCTGCTGCGCGAAGACGGTCTGGCGCAACGCCAGCAGGCGTTTGACCGCCGCTCCTGGCTGCAGGCCCAGGGTCTGCCCTGGCAGGGCGAACCCCTGGCGAGCCTGTTCTGTTACGAAAGCCCGCTGCTGCACACCTGGCTGCGCCTGCTGGCGCAGGACGGCGCCACACGGCTGCTGGTCACGCCCGGGCGCGCCAGCGCCGCCGTGCAGGCCTGCTGGGCCCAGGACACGGCCTTGCAGGCCGCACTGGCGCCACGCACCCACTTTCTGCCCTGGCTGGCGCAAGACGACTTCGACCACCTGCTGTGGGCCTGCGACTTCAATGCCGTGCGCGGCGAAGACTCGCTGGTGCGCGCGCTGTGGGCAGGCAAGCCCTTTGTCTGGCACATCTACCCGCAAGACGACGGCGTGCACCACGCCAAGCTCGACGCCTTTCTGGACTGGCTGCAGGCCCCTGCCGCCTGGCGCGGCCTGCACCACGCCTGGAACGCCAGCGCCAGCCCGCAGGCCCCCCACCCCCGGGCCCAGCACCTGGAGACCGCCTGGGCGCAGCGCGCACATTGGGCCAGCGCCGCCACGGCGGCGCGCACGCGCCTGTGGCAGCAGGGCGACCTGTGCCGCCAGCTGCTCGACTTCGTGGCGGGGAAACGGTAGAATTGCGGGCTTTGCTGCGCGCAGCCCACGCCGGGCCGGAACAGTTTGACGCAGCCCAATCGCCAGCACTGGCAACCCACTACAGCGCGCAGCGCTGCAACTTTTATGAAAATCGCTCAAGAAATTCGCGCCGGCAACGTGATCATGCACGGCAAGGACCCGATGGTCGTTTTGAAGACCGAATACGCCCGTGGCGGACGCAACGCGGCCACCGTGCGCATGAAGCTCAAGAGCCTGATCGCCAACTTCGGCACCGAAGTCGTGTTCAAGGCCGACGACAAGATGGACCAGATCATTCTGGACAAGAAGGAGTGCAGCTACTCCTACTTCGCCGACCCGCTGTACGTGTTCATGGACACCGAGTACAACCAGTACGAAGTGGAAGCCGAGAACATGGGTGACGCCCTGAACTACCTGGAAGACGGCATGGTCACCGAAGTGGTGTTCTACGAAGGCAAGGCCATTTCCGTGGAACTGCCCACCACCATCGTGCGTGAAATCACCTGGACCGAACCCGCCGTCAAGGGCGACACCTCCGGCAAGGTCCTCAAGCCCGCCAAGATCGCCACCGGCTTCGAAATCGGCGTGCCGATCTTCGTGGAGCAAGGCGACAAGATCGAGATCGACACCCGCACTGCCGAGTACCGCAAGCGCGTGTAAGCGCGCCCTGCGGCGCACCCCTTGCGCAAAGCCCCTGGAGCCCCGGTTCCAGGGGCTTTTTGCTGGCTTCGGGTTTTTCCTCAATGCCTAGTCTTGCCACAGGCGCATGATCTCCATGCACCGCGACGCAGGCCTGCCACGACACCATGACCAAGATCCACCGACTCAATGACCGCCGCTCTCGCAACCGTGCCCTGGCACGGGCCTGGACCGAGCAGGTTCCGGCAGCCGTCAGCGAAGAAGCGCTCCAGCCCAACGCCTACCGCCTGGCCTTTGCCGACGCCGAGTTCATGCAGCGGCGCGAAACCCGCGGCATCCGCTTCCAGCTCGAAATGCTCAAACCCGACATCGAGCAGCAGCGCCTGGGCATCCAGCACACCGTGGTGGTGTTCGGCAGCGCCCGGTTCGTGTCGCAGCAGGCCGCGCAGGATCTGTTCTCCAAGGCCCTGCACAGCCACCACGAGACCGCCATCGCCAACGCCCAGCGCCTGATGCGCAACGCGCGCTACTACGAGCAGGCGCGTACCTTCGCGCGGCTGGTGGCCAAGGCCAGCGCCTCGGCCTCGCCCGACAACCGCCTGTACGTGGCCACCGGCGGCGGCCCCGGCATCATGGAAGCGGCCAACCGCGGGGCCCACGAAGAAGGCGCGCTCACCGTGGGCCTGAACATCACCCTGCCGCACGAACAGCAGGCCAACCCCTACGTGTCGCCAGGCCTGAGCTTCAAGTTCCACTACTTCGCCGCGCGCAAGATGCACTTCATGATGCGCGCCAAGGCCCTGGTGGCCTTCCCCGGCGGCTTTGGCACCCTGGACGAACTCTTCGAGGTCATCACCCTGGTGCAGACGCACAAGTCCGACCCGGTCCCCATCGTGCTGTTCGGCACCGACTACTGGAAGCGCCTGATCCACCTGGACGTGCTGGTCGAAGAAGGCACCATCTCCCCCGAAGACCTCAAGCTGTTCAGCTACGTCGACAGCGCCGAAGACGCCTGGAAGGTGATCCGGGACTTCTACGGGCTGTAGTACCCCCACGGGCGCGGCTCAGGCACCGCCCTCGGCGTCGCTCTCCAGCCCCAGCGGCAGCAGCTCCTGGGCCTGGGCTTCGGGCAGGGCCTGCACCTGGCGCAGGGCGCGGTGCATGGCGCGGCTGCGCACCTCGGCGCTGTCGAGGGTGTTGAGCACGGTCTGGGTCTGGTTTTTGACCTTGGCCAGCACGTCGCCAAACTTGCCAAACTCGGTCTTGACCGCGCCCAGCACCTGCCAGACCTCGCTGGAGCGCTTTTCCAGCGCCAGGGTGCGAAAACCCATCTGCAGCGAGCTGAGCATGGCCAGCAGGGTCGTGGGGCCGGCCAGGGTGATGCGGTGTTCGCGCTGCAGCGCCTCCATCAGCCCCGGGCGGCGCAGCACCTCGGCGTACAGCCCCTCGGTGGGCAGGAACAGGATGGCGAAATCGGTGGTGTGGGGCGGCTCGATGTACTTCTCGCCAATCGACCGGGCCTCCAGCCGGATGCGCGCCTCCAGCGCCTTGCCCGCCGCGTCGGCCCCGGCCGCATCGGCACGCGCCTGGGCGTCGAGCAGGCGTTCGTAGTCTTCGTTCGGGAACTTGGCGTCGATGGGCAGCCACAGCGGCGTGCCCGCGTCGTTCTTGCCCGGCAGGCGGATGGCGAAGTCCACCACGTTCTTGCTGCCCGGGCGGGTCGCCACCTGCACGGCATACTGGTCGGCGGTGAGCACCTGCTCCAGCAGCGCGGCCAACTGGGCCTCGCCAAAGATGCCGCGCGTCTTGACGTTGGTGAGCAGGTGCTTGAGGTCGCCCACCCCGGCGGCCAGGGTCTGCATCTCGCCCAGACCCTTGTGCACCTGCTCCAGGCGGTCGGCCACCTGCTTGAAGCTCTCGCCCAGGCGCGCGTGCAGGGTGCTCTGCAGCTTTTCGTCCACCGTGACGCGCATCTCTTCGAGCTTGGCGGTGTTGGCGCTCTGCATCGCCGCCAACTGGCGCTCCAGCGTCTCGCGCACTTCCGCCATGCGCCGCGCGTTGCTCTCCGCCACCGCCGCCAGTTGCGTGGCCAGCGTGTCGTTGACCGATTTCTGCATCTGCGCCAACTGCTGGCGAAAGGCGTCGTTCTGCACACTTTGCGTTTGCAAGGCCTGGGTGGACTGCTGTGTCAAGCTGTGCTGGAAAGCGCCCAAGGCTTCCTTGAGGGTGTCGGCATGGCGCACCAACTGCTGCGCAAAGCTGCCCAGTTGCGTGTCCAGCGTTTCGCGCAGCTCCAGCATGCGCCGTGCGTTGGTCTCGGCCACGGCGGCCAGTTGCGTGGCAAGCGTGTCATTCACGGTCTTTTGCAGCAGTGTGAGCTGCTGGCTGAAGACGTCGATCTGGCTGTTTTGCGTGCGCGTGGCCTCGGCCGACTGCTGCAGCAGGCTTTGCTGGAAGCTGCTGAGGTTCTGCACCAGCTCCTGGCGCGCTACGCGGCCGCCCTCGCCGATCTCGCGGCGCAGCTCGCGCTCCAGCCGCTCGCTGCCCTCGCGCGCCTCGCGTTGCGCGGCTTGCACAGCGGCCAGCACCGCCGCAGTGTCCTGCGCCTGCTGGGTCTGCAGGGCAGCCAGGGGGGCGGCGCCGCTGCGGCGCCAGACCAGGGCCAACAGCACCAGGTTGAACAGCGCCAGCAGAAGAAGACCTAGCAGGATGGGTTGTGTGGTGTCAGCCATGTGTTTTGTTGCGTCCCAAAGGCGGGAGACTATAAACGGGGCGCAATGCAGCGCGGCACACCCCGCAGGCGAGTGCCCCTACAGGGGAGCCGACCTGAAAGTTTCACTCCACACCGTCGGCTCCCTTGGTGATATGAAGTTTGCGCATCTTCTCCCACAAGTTCTTGCGGCTGATGCCCAGTGCTTTCGCTGCGTTCTGAATGTGTCCTTCATGGATTGAAAGCACGTGTTCAATATGCTGCCGCTCGCTGCAAGCAAGGTAGTCCGCGAGTTTCGCATCCGCTGGCTGTTCGGTGGGCGCGCTGGCGGCCGTCCCGAGCGGATGCCCAAACAGATCCGCTCGCCTCAATATCATGTCGGTGCCCAAGATGCAGGCCCGCTCCAGCGCATGGCGGAGTTCCCGGACATTGCCCGGCCAGGGATGTGCCAACATGGCCTCTTCGGCGTCGGGCGACAACACGCGGTGGGCGCAATTCTCGCGTCGGCAGATGTCTTCCAGCAGGCGCCGCGCCAGCCAGGGTATGTCTTCACGGCGCTCGCGCAGGGGCGGAATTCTCAGGCAAAGAACATTGATGCGGTAATAGAGATCCTCGCGGAACTCACCGGCCTCCACCATGGCCTTCAGGTCGCGGTGCGTGGCGCAGAAAAGGCGGAAATCCACCTTGACGGGGGTTTCTCCACCCACCCGCACGATGGTCTTTTCCTGCAGCGCGCGCAACAGCTTGACCTGCATGGCAAGCGGCATATCTCCGACTTCGTCCAGAAAGAGCGTGCCGCCGCTGGCCTGCTCGAAAACGCCGTGGCGTTGCCGTTGCGCCCCGGTGAAGGCCCCTTTTTCGTAGCCGAACAACTCCGCCTCCAACAGGCTCTCGGTCAGTGCGCCGCAATTGACTGCGATGAAGGGACGGCCTGCGCCACGCAGTTCGTGCAGCGCTTTGGCCACCTGCTCCTTGCCCACCCCAGATTCGCCGACGATCAGGACCGCCGCGTGGTGGATCGCCAGGCGCGGCAGCATGTCCTCGATCCCCCGCATGGCCGCCGAGACGCCCAGGGTGTTCGCGCTGCCGCCACCTTCCTGGCCGATCCAGGGGCGGATGGTCTCGATCAGCGCGTCCACGTCGAAAGGCTTGGTCAGGTAGTCCCTGGCCCCCATTTTCAAGAGGCGTACCGCCGTTTCCACATCGGCCTGCCCCGTGATGAACAGGAAGGGCGGCAGAGCCCGACCGGCTTGAAGCAGGCTCTCGAACAGCTTGTCCCCATTCATGTCGGGCAGGCGAATATCGCAGATGACAACGCGGTAGTCCTGCCGCAGCACGGCTTCGCGGGCACCGAAGGCCAGGCGCTGCCAATCGCAAGGCATGCCCTCCAGGGAGAAGCGGTCTTGCAGGGACTCCCCCATGATTTCATCGTCCTCCACGAGCAGGATGGTGGCAGCTTTATGGGTCATCGGTAGCGGGAAGCGGCAGTGAGACGGAGAAGCGGGTCCGGGAATGGCCGGACCCGGCGTGAATTTCACCCCGGAGCTGCTGGACGATCTGGTAGGTGATCCAGAGCCCGAGGCCTTGTCCGCCGTTCTTGCTGTTGCCAGCAAACGGTTCGAAGAGGTGGGAGATCTGCCCCGGGGCGATGGTCTCCCCCGAGTTCTCGACGACGATGCGCAGGGCGTTCGATTCGCTCGCCATGGTAAAGAGAACCTGGCCCTGGTTTTCCGCCGCCTCGATGGCGTTGAGCAGAAGGTTGATCATGACCTGCCGGACCAGCGTCGCTGGCAGTGCGACCTGGTCGGGGAGGCTGCATTGCCATTGCGGCACGATGCCCTTCTTGCGCAGTTGCGGCGACACGAGGAGACGCACATCCTCCACGTCCTGCGGCACCAGCGGCCTGCTTTTCAGCTTGGCCTCGACCAGCAGCGCGGCGACGATGTCCCGGATCTGGAAAAGGCCGCGCTCGATCAGCGCCACCGTCTTGTCGGTCACCGGGTCGGTGTGACCATGGCGCTTCAGAGTGCTGACCGCGTTGATCAGGCCTCCCAGGGGATTGTTGATCTCATGGGCGATACCGGCGGCCAGACGCCCCACTGCCGCCAGGCGCTCGCTTCGGAGGATTTCGGCCTCCAGGGCCGCCTTTTCCTCCAGTTGATCCACCGCCCGGTTGAAGGCACGGAACTGCTCACCCAGCTCATCCTGGTACGGATACACATCTTCCGGCAAGCGCTGCGGCAGCTCCCGGCCAAGCACCCGCATCCTGGATGCAAGCAGCGCAAGCGGCTCAGCCATGCGGCGCCCCCAGAACCAGTTGATCGGCAGGAGCACACCGAGAACGATGAGGGTGATCCAGGCGGCCCGGTCGATCAAGCGGGCAAAGCGTGGCCAGAAAGCCGAAGTCGAGTGGGCGACGATCAGCGTACCGAGGCTGACCCCATCGCTCGCTATCGGCATGGCGACGAGGAGCCGGTCGCTTGTGGACGATTCCCAAACGACGTTCGGGTCGGCCGACTTCGCCAGGACGGCGGTGAAACCGTTGAAATCGGCCCCCAGGCTCGCCAGGTTGGCGAGCACCGGATAGTCCTCGGGGCGGGAGGCCACGAATATGCGCCCATTGCGATCGAGCACGAGGATGTCCAGGGGCAGCCCGGCTGCGCTCTCTCCGACCTCTTCCACCGCCTGGCTCACGGTTTCGTAGGCCCGCCACAGGTCATTGTGGAGCATGACCGGAAACAGCGAACGCGCCAGGGAGCGCCCGAGGTTCTGGGAGCGAAGGACCACGTCCTGGCGCAAGTCGGAGTAGGCCTGCGCCATGAAGGAGACGGAAAGCGCGAGCGCGGTGGTCAGAATCACCAGCCCCCCCCCACAAGGGGATCTTGAAGCGCAGGCTGAGGCCAAGGACTTTCATGGCTCGCCCAGGTTGCGCATCATTTCCGCCACGCCGTCGTAGAGCCTGCGGTCGCCGGAGATGAATCCGTCCAGGTTCAGCGCCTTCAACAACTCGCGCCCGGTCGCATCCGTGGACATCTCGACCAGGGCGCGCTGCATTTCCCGGAAATTGGCGTCGCTGACATGCCGGTGGGCCACGAGCGGCGGAAAGCCGTATTCGGGCGAACGCGAGACGATGCGGGTGCGGCCCGTGGTCTGGGGGCTGACGCGGGCCAGCGAATCCCACACGAAACCGTCGACCGCCGCGCCCTGCGCCAGGCCGCTGGCCACGGCCTCAATGGCCTTGCGATGCGACCAGGTGAAGAAAGTGAGCTTGAAGAAGTTGGCAGGGTCGGCGCCGACTTTCTTGATCTCGTAGCGCGGCGCAAGGTAGCCAGTATTCGAGAGCGGATCGGCATAAGCGAACACGGTCCCCTTGAGATCGGCGATGGACTGGGTGCGCAAGTCCTTCGCCGGGACGATCAGGTAGGAGCGGAACAGCGGCTTGCCGCCATGTACCGGAACGGCAAGAAGCCGTACGGTATTGCCCAACATGATGAATGGATAGCCGCAAATCCATGCATAGTCCAGCGCCCCCTGGTCGAGCAGGTCGATGGTCTCGCGGTACCTGTCACGGGGGACGAATTCGACCGGGTGCCGCAGCCGCTGCTGCAGATAGGCCCGCCATTTCTCCAGAACCACGTGCTGGTCGTGCAGAAAAGCAGGGGTCATGCCGATCCGCACCGGCGCCAGCTCCTGGTCGGCCATCACACTGCCCAACGCCGAAAAGGACAACACCAAGGCTATCGTGCTTCTGACTGCGCCTGACAGGCAAGCGGGACGCCGCATGGTCTGACCTCCAGTGTTACGCAACGGTAACATTTGAATATGGGGGGTTACGGCTTCGTAACAGCCGCAACCCGCTGCTGCCCGCTTGCCCCGCACGAATCCTGGTATTGCATGGCCTTGCATGGATATTTTCCCTCTGGCATGAAGCTTGCGCTCGTTCGGTTTGAGTGCAAGAGGACATGCAATGAACGCGCCAAATGTATTCCATGCGATCAATTCGACCGAAACCGTCTGGTTCGCACCGGACGCCTGCCTCGAATGGAGACCCGCGTCGGCACCCTGCGGCCAATGCCGCGACCGCTGCCCACGCTCCGCCCTGGTCCGAACAAGGCATGGCATGTCGGTGGGCCTCGACTGCATCGGCTGCGGCCGCTGTAGCGCTGCGTGCCCGACTGGAGCCCTCTCGGTCAGCGGTTTCTCGTTTCCAGCACCGGCCAATGGTGCGCCAAGCCGCTGCATCGAGTGCCAACGCGTTCCAGCGCCATCGCGCGAACCCTGCGCGGCGGTGGTGCCTTGTTTGCACGGGCTCTCGCCCACCGACCTGTTGGCCCTGGTGGCCCAGGGCCACACCGGCATCGAACTGGTCGACCGCAACTGGTGCAGCGGCTGTGCGGCCGGCGAAGGCACCGCGTCCATGGCACACGAAACCGTCGCAACGGTGGCCGCGCTGCTCGAAGCACTGGGGCTGCCTGCCACCTTCTCACCCCGCTTCGTCCACCGCCCTTTGCCAGTCCGGCTAGCCCGCCCCCTCGTGTCCGCACAGGACAGGGCGCCACCGGCGCGCCGGGCATTTTTCGGCGCCCTGCTGCACCGCTCGGCAGCCCCGCCCAAGCCCCCGGCGGGCGGCGTCACCCGCGGCGCCTGCCAGCCGTCCCCCGTGATCCGGCATCACCGGCGCGCGTTCGCGGACCTGCTGGCGAAGCTGGCGCAACGCGCCGGACGCGGCCTGTCGGCGGCGTTTTTCCCCACCCTGGCCATCGATTCCGCCTGCACCCACCACGGCATTTGCGCAGCCGTCTGTCCGAGTGGCGCCCTCAGCACGTTCGAAGCACCAGACGGCACGGTCGGACTGGTATTCGATGCGCAGCAATGCATTGCCTGCGGCCTGTGCGCACGCCACTGCCCGGACGGCGCGATTCGGGTGTCACCGTTTGGTAACAGCGAAGACCCTCACCCCCGCCATGCGCGCCCCCTGGTCCGCCACCACCGCAAAACTTGCACCCAGTGCGGCGGGCGCTTCGTGGACATGGGCGCCTCATCGACTTGCCCGGACTGTCAGAAAGCACGTGGCATGGCGATCGACCTGTTTGGCACGGTTCATGCTCGAACCTAGTCGGCAACGGACATTCCGAAAGTCATTTTCCCCAAGGAGATTCCATGTCGGACAAGATTTCCCAAACCCCGGTTTCCCGCCGTCGCATCCTGCAGACCAGCGCGGCAGCGGCTGGCGCGACCAGCCTCGGTGGCGTCGGCTACATGGCGACGCTGCAGAAGGCGCATGCCGGACCCGAGGCCCCCAAGACGGCTGAAACGGTCATTACCAAGAGTTTCTGCAACCAGTGCTCGGCGTCCTGCGGTATCGACGTCTACACCACCAATGGCCGCGTGCATGCGATCTACGGCACGCTGGACAACCCCTTGTCCAATGGCAAGCTCTGCCCCAAGGGGCACTACGGGATGTATATCCTGTACGACCCCGACCGCTTCAAGGGGCCGATGAAGCGCACGAACCCGAAGAAAGGGCGCCAGGAGGATCCCGGCTTCGTTCCGATCTCCTGGGATGAGGCGCTGGGCATCGTTGCCGCTCGCCTCAACGCTCTGCGGGACAAGGGCGAGTCCCATCGCTTCAGCGTCCTGGTCGGACGCGAATGGGGCAAACTCAACGCCGACCTGCTGACCAGTCTCGGCCAGCTCTACGGCACCCCCAACATCGGGATCAACCACGGCTCCATCAGCGCCGACACGGTCAAGAAGGCCCGTCTCTTCACCGATGGCAACTATGGCTACTATTCCTACGACTACGCCAACACCAACTACATGCTGGTCGTCGGCACGAGCTTCCTGGAGGCGGGTCGGCCGCTCAACGGCAATATGCAGGCCTGGGGGGTCATGCGCAGCAAGGCGCCACGCACCAAAGTCACAGCGGTCAATGTCCATACATCGACCTCTACCGCGGCCGCGGACCGTCAACTGCTGATCAAGCCGGGCACCGACGGCGCACTGGCACTGGCGCTGGCGCATGTCATCCTGACAGAGGGCATGTGGGACAGGAAGTTCGTCGGAGACTTCACCGATCACACCAATCGCTTCAAGGCAGGCCAGGCCATCGAGGCGCTGTTCTCTGAGAAGGACGTGCAAGACTGGAAGCTCGCTGCGCAGGAAAACGCAGCCAAGCGGGCTGCAGCAGCGAAGAAGGACGCCGAAAAGACAGCCCTCGACAAAGCCAAGCTACAGGCGGAGCTGGCCGGACTGCGCACCAAGCTCAAAGGCGCCAAGGGCGATGGCCCAGCCGAACAGGCGATTGCAAAGAAGATCGCAGGGCTGGAAAAAGCCCAGGCAGAGAAGGCTTTGGCGGAGCAAATGGATCGTGAACAGCGGGCCGCCATGGAAAAAGACCGCAAGCCCGAACCCCAGCCGCTCGTTGGCGCCCCGGTGTTCCAGGAAAAATGGACGCTCGGACTCATTGACTGGTGGAACGCGGTGGTCAAGGACGCCACACCGAAATGGGCAGCGGAAATCACCACCATTCCAGAGCATGAGATCGTTGCCGTTGCCCGCGAACTTGGCAGCACCCGTCCGGCCATGGTGCTCACCGAACGCGGTGCTGTCGCCCACTACAACGGGGTCTACAACGGCATGGCGCTCACCGCGCTCAACGCCCTGATCGGTGCCTACTTCGCCAAGGGCGGCGTGGGTTATCACCAGGGGGTTCCCTGGGGCAAGGTCGCCGCCAAGCCCGAGGACTACCTCGATGAGTACGCCAAGGCGCCAGAACGCAAGAAGCCGCGCATCGACATGGCCAAGACGGACAGGTACCCGCTGGCGGGTTCCGTCATGCAGGACGTGCCCCGGAACCATCTCAAGGGTGCGCCTTACAAGCTGGACACGCTGATGCTCTACATGACGAGCCCTGTTTTTTCCGCCCCCGAGTCGCGGGACTGGGAAAAGGCGATGGCCGAGATTTTCGTCATCGACACGTCACCCGCACCGAGCGAGAGCTCCCACTTCGCAGACCTGATCCTGCCCGAGAGCACCTACCTGGAGCGGCTCCAGATCAATGGCGGCACGCCTTTCCAGGGCTATCCGATCGCCATGATCCGCAACCCAGCCATCAAGCCGCTGTACGACACCAAGGTGTTCAGCGACATGCTGATCGAACTGGGCAAGCGGCTCCAGGGAAAATCGGCGGAGTATTTCAAGAAGCTCGAAAACACCGAAAACGTGGTCCGGCAATTGGCTGCCGGATTCGCAGAAAAACCGGGGAGCAACGGCGTCGACGGCTACGAGAGCTTCGTCAAGAAGGGGGTCTGGTTCAAGAAGCCCTACGGGTTTCGCCAGATCGGGGGCGAATTCTTCGAATGGGATGGCCTGACCAAGTCCTACAGCAAACCGATGACGGCGCAGGCGGTGAAGGACAAACTGTTCAAGACGCCCTCCGGCAAATTCGAGTTCAAGTCGGGCTACATCCTGGACGAGCATTACGCGCATTACGCCGCCGAGAAAATGGGTATTCCCCAGGAGATGGTCGGTTATCCGCAGTACATCCCGGTGAAGTACTTCGGCGGCGGCGACCTGCACTTCATCACACCGAAGCTCGCTGGCCAGTCGGAAGGCCGCTCTGGCAACCTGCCGCACGTCAGCGCCATGATTCAACCGGCGGTGGGCGGCAAGCGCGACGTGTTCCTGGAGATTCACCCCGACACCGCCGCCAAACGCCATATCGCCGATGGCGACCGGGTACGGATCAGGAACGAGGTCGGCAGCATCGAGGCGATCGCGCGCCACTTCAATGGCATCCGGCCCGACACCGTGGTCCTGCCCATGATTCACGGCCACTGGGGCATGGGCCGCTGGGCGCAAGGCCGCTTGCCGAGCGGCAGCGTCAACGAAGTGGTGGTCAATGTATCCGAACCCTTTGCGGGACTGATCTGCGTCAATTCCACCACCGTGTTCGTCGAAAAGGTTTAAGGAGCTTGAAATGACAAAGTGGGGAATGGTCATCGACCTGGAAAAATGCGCAGGCTGCCAAGCCTGTACCGTGGCCTGCGGCATGGAGAACTCCAGACTGCCGGGGGAGCACTGGCAAGACGTCATCTTCTTCAGCGAAGGCGAATACCCGCACGCGCAGCTCAAGTGGTTCCCGCGCCCATGCATGCACTGCGAGAACCCTTCCTGTGTCGCGGTCTGCCCCACCCGGGCCACCTATAAGGCCGAGGACGGCCAGGTGCTGGTGGATTGGGAGCGCTGCATCGGCTGCAAGTACTGCATGGTCGCCTGCCCGTATGGCGTGCGCTTCTACACGGAGGAAAAACCCAGCTACGGCGGCCCCAACATGAAGGAGGTCTTTGCCGAAGGCAAGGGAGATCAATCCTGGAACCCGCCCTGGCAGGCACCGCAGCAGGACTGGAAACACGGTGTCGGGGTGCAACCGCACGATGTGGTGTCCAAGTGCAACTTCTGCTACCACCGCGTCAGCAAGGCCCCCAAGGGGACCGCCGACCTCGACCCGAACGACCCCAAGACCCGTGACTTCACGCCAGCCTGCGTTGTCACCTGCGCGCCGGGCGCCCGTTTCTTCGGCGACCTGTCGAACCCGAACAGCGAGATCAATGAACTCATCGCCAACAAGAACGGCGTGCGGCTCCTGGATCACCTGGGCAACAAGCCGCAGGTCTATTACCTCACTGGCGAAGGCGGCGCGGTACCGGCGGACCGGGCCGTCAAGCCCAAGATTTAAGGGGAAACTGTCATGACTGCACGAATGATCGAAAAATCGGAACCAAAGTCCATCGGCGAAGTCCTGACCCTGCTCGGTGGGCTATACCGCCGCGAGGGCACGACGGGTTTTCTGAAACTCTGCCTGACGCTGGGCAAAGAGCCGAGCGCCGCTGGGCGCTGGTGGCTGGCCTCGCTGCTGGTCACTGCGGCAAGCCTGCTGTTCGTCCTTTACCAGTTGATTGTCGTCGGCCACGCCGCGTTCAATACCTCGAGCGACGGCGTCAATTGGGGCATGGCGATTTCGACCTATGTCTTCTTTGCCCTCACCTCCTCGGGCCTGACCATGATCGCCTCCCTGGGGACGGTCTTCGGCTTTGCGCATTTCATGCCCGTGGCCAAGCGCTGCATCTTCCTCGCCATCATCACCCTGGTGGCGGGCTTCGCGGTGCTGGCGCTGGAGCTGGGACACCCGTTTCGCATGATCTGGACCATCCCCACCGGCATGCAGATCATGAGCCCGATGTTCTGGATGGGGATTTTCTACACCATCGACCTGATTCTTCTCATCATCAAGTTTTACCTGATGTGGCAGGAGGACTGGGACAGCGGCTTGTCCCACCTGGTCGGCCATCTCGGCTTCATCGCGGTCATCCTTGCTTCGGGCATGCTCGGCCTGGTGTTCGGTTCCATGGCCATGCGCCCGATGTGGTTCGGCTCCTTCACCTCGATCTACTACATGCTCACGGCGGCGCTGTGCGGTGCGGCAGCGATCGTGGTGACGACCTACATGGCATACGATTTCCAACGCGACGCCATGCCCCCGGCCTTGCAGTATTGGGCCTGCGGGACCTCGCTGCCCAAGGTGTTTGCCACTCTGATCGGCATCACGCTGGTCATGTTCCTGACCCGCTTCTGGGTCGGCCTCTGGAGCAATCTTGACGGCATGGAAGGCTTGCGCCTGCTGGTCAGAACACCCCTGTTCCAGATCGAGCTGTGGTTCGGGCTGGTCATTCCATTCCTGATGATGCTTTCCCCTCGGCTTCGAATGCAGGTGGACAAACAAATCGTTGCCGCCTTCCTGGTTCTGGGCGCGATGTTCATCAACCGCTATGAGTTCATCATTGGCGGACAACTGATCCCGATGTTCAAAGGCACCTGGGTCAATAGCCTGCAGCCGTATTTCCCATCCGCAACCGAGTGGGCACTGACGATCATGGGTTTCGGCATCACACTGGCCCTTTATGCGCTGGGTGAAAAGTTGTTTCACCTGTCGGCCACGCCAGCGACGCATGTTCCGCAGGAGCGGCAAGAGGCCACGTCATGACGCCCCAGTCCGCGCGTCGCGAACTCTGGCTGAGTCTGGCCCAGGCGCTGCTGCCGCCTCTGACGGCATTGGACGGGGAGGCCTTTCAAGACACGCTGCCCACCCATCTGCGCCGCCTGTGCACCACCGCCGGCATCAACGCTGGCAGCGCCATTGATGCATTGGCCGGCGCAGCGGCCCGCGTCGGTTCGGACGGGCTGCTGGTCCACTACAGCCAGCTTTTCCTGGCGCCGCCGACCGCAGCACGTCTGAATGCAGCCACCTGCCTGCAAGGCACGGTCAACGGCCCGGCCATGGATGCGATCGAAACCATGCTGGGCCGATACGGCGTGATGCGCAACGAGCGTTTCCACGACACGGCAGACCATCTGTCGAGCCTGCTCGAACTCCTGGTGGTCGTGACCGGGATCGAGGGCAGCACCAGCGACCAGTGCCTGCTCACCGAGGGTTTTCTGGTGCCTGCGGCGCAGCGTCTGCGCTCGGATATCGCCCGGTCAGGGAGTGACTCGCCTTATCTGCACCTGGTGGACATACTGTCCCTGGCGCTCGCGCCCCTGCGGGTGGAGCCGGGTGCATCCGCAGCCAAAGAGCGCATGGGCTACGACCATGACCCGAGCAAAGGAATCTGGCGCAAATGCAGCCGCTGCGGCCAGCCCATCGCACGGGAAAAGGAATTGGAGATCATCGCCCGGGCGCTGGAGAAACAAGGCCTGGGCACTGAGCACCTGGATCGCTGCCCGGACTGCCGAAGCCCTGCCCCGACCCACCTGGGCCTTGCGCCAGTCTGCGCATAGCAGGCGTCAGGCGCTTGGCTGCGCCTTGTCGCGGTGGTACTGGCCGCTGCCGTGGTGCAGCACACGGTCGGTGGGGGCAATGTCGCCGGGGCGGTACAGGGGGCCGGCGTCGAGCCGCTCGTACAGCGGGCCGAAGTCGGTCTGGGCCAGCTCCAGCAGGTCTTCGAGCTTGTCCAGCACGAAATAGACCTCCTGGAAGTCGTCGATGCGGTAGCGCGTGTGCATGACGCGCTCCAGCGCGAAGGCGATGCGGTTGGGCGAACCGCTTTGCACCGCAAAACGGCTCTCTGAAAAGGACGAGGCAATGCCCGCGCCGTAGATGCGCAGGTCGCCGCCCTGGCGCAGCAGGCCGAATTCGACCGTGTACCAGTACACCCGCGCCAGCGCGTCGAGCTTGCCCAGGCGCTGCGCGCGCAGGCCGCCGACACCGTAGGCCTGGATGAAGTCGGCCATGACCGGGTGCATGAGCATGGGCACGTGGCCGAACACGTCGTGGAACACGTCCGGCTCTTCGAGGTAGTCCAGCTCGTGCGCGCCGCGGATGAAGTTGCCCGAGGGGAAGCGGCGGTTGGCCAGGTGGTCGAAAAACACGTCGTCGGGCACCAGGCCCGGCACCGCCACCACCTGCCAGCCGGTGGTGCGCATCAGGGTGTCGGACAGTTGTTCGAAGTTGGGGATGGCGTCGGCGGTGATGGGCAGCTTGCGCATGCCGTCCACAAAGGCGTCGCAGGCCAGCCCGGGCAGCAGCGCGCTCTGGCGCTCGAACAGGGTCTTCCACACTGCGTGCTCCTGGGCCGTGTACTGGCTCCAGCCCTGGTCGATGGTCCAGTCCGCGCGCGCCGGGGCGGCCTGCGGGCCTGCGGCCAGGCCGTGCTTGGTTTTTTCTGCGGCGTTCATGGCTGTTCTCCCGACAACAAGCCCGCGGCGATGCGGTCGCAGGCCTGGGCCATGGCCACGTCGCGCTCGCTCAAGCCGCCCACGTCGTGCGTGGTCCACAGCACCTGCACGCGCTGGTAGACGTTGCTCCACTCGGGGTGGTGGTCGTGCTTTTCGGCCAGCAGGGCGACCTGGCCCATGAAGCCGAAGGCCTGCACGAAATCGGCAAAGACGAAAGTGCGCTGCAGGGCGTCGCGCTGCGGCTCCCACTGCCATGCGGGCAGGGTGCGCAGCGCGGCTTCGCGCTCGGGGGCAGAGAGTTTGGGCATGCGTGTCTCCGTGTTTGGAATGTGGCACGCATTGTCAAAGAAGCCAATAGCACAGTGTGTGCGTATGTTCGCAGCAAAGTCTGCAACGGCGCATAATTTGCGCATGAACACAAACAACGACGATGATTTGCTGCTTGACAAGTTCGACATCGGCTTGCTTGCTGCACTACAAACAAATGCACTGCTCACCCACCAGCAACTCAGCGAGCAGGTGCACCTGAGCGCCTCGCAGGTGAGTCGGCGCATCCAGCGCCTGCGCGACAGCGGCCTGATCCAGCGCGTGGTGGCCCTGCTGGACCCGGCCATGGCGGGCCTGGGGGTGCGCGCCCTGGCCTATGTCACGCTGGCGCGCCACGGCGGTGACGAAAGCCGCGCCTTTGAGCGCTGCATTGCCGAGGTCGATGAGGTGCTGGAGTGCTACGCGGTGGCGGGGGACGCGGACTACATCCTGCACATCGTGGCAGCCGATTTGCACACCCTGTCCGATTCCGTTCTGGCGCGGCTGATGCGCATGCCCGGCATCGCCCACATCCGCTCCAACATCGTGCTGCAGCGCGTCAAATCGCAAACCCGGTTGCCGTTGGACCACCTGGGCCGCGGCGACCGCCGGGGCAAGCGCGTGCGGCTGGCCTGAGAACCCCGAGCGCGGGCAAAAAAACTGTCACTCAAGCGACGTTTTGGTGCCACGCGCACACATTTTTTCGGTGGGAGCGGACAGCTCCCAGGTTCGATTGGTGTACACTTGTACACGATTCAGCCGGTGGCGTACGCACGCCCCATCCCTCCCTCCCCACGCGCCGCGCGGCAGCGGCAAGGACTCCCCATGAAATGCGTCAATGATTTCCGCCTCACGCTGGCGGGCAAACAATACGTCCCCATCATGATCGGCGGCATGGGGGTGGACATTTCCACCGCCGAGCTGGCGCTGGAAGCGGCGCGCCTGGGCGGCATCGGCCACATTTCGGACGCCCTGGTGACCGACGTGTCGGACAAGCGCTTTGACACCACCTTCGTCAAGGACAAGACGCGCGAGTTCAAGCACAACATCAACAACCCCGATAAGTCCTCCATCAAATTCCGGCTCGAAGACCTTGCGCAGGCGCAGCACCGCCACGTGCAAGGCACCATGCAGGCCAAACGCGGCGACGGGCTGGTGTTCATCAACTGCATGGAAAAGCTCACCATGAACGCCCCGCGCGACACGCTGCACACGCGCCTGAACGCGGCGCTGGACGCGGGCATCGACGGCATCACGCTCTCGGCCGGCCTGCACCTGGGCTCGTTCGCGCTGATGGCCGACAACCCGCGTTTTCGCCAGGCGCAACTGGGCATCATCGTGTCCTCGGTGCGCGCGCTGCAGCTCTTCTTGAAAAAGAACGCGCGCCTGAACCGCCTGCCCGACTACGTGGTGGTGGAGGGCCCGTTGGCCGGGGGCCATCTGGGCTTTGGCATGGACTGGGCGCAGTACGACCTGGCCACCATCGTGGGCGAGGTGCTGGCCCACCTGAAGGCCGAAAAGCTGGACATCCCGGTCATCGCCGCGGGCGGTATCTTCACTGGCAGCGACGCGGTGGCCTTTCTGGAGATGGGCTGCGGCGGTGTACAAGTGGCCACACGCTTCACCATCGCCAAGGAGTGCGGCCTGCCCGACAAGGTCAAGCAGGAATACTTCCGCGCCAACGAGGACGACATCGAGGTCAACACCCAGTCGCCCACCGGCTACCCCATGCGCATGCTGCGCTACACCCCGGCCATCGGCTCGGGCATCCGGCCCAACTGCGAGTCCTACGGCTGGCTGCTCGACGGCAATGGCAAATGCGCCTACCTGGACGCCTACAACCGCGAGCTGGCCCTGCACCCGGACGGCAAGGGCATCGTGGTGAAGGACAAGACCTGCCTGTGCACCCACATGCGCAACTACAACTGCTGGACCTGCGGGCACCTGACCTACCGCCTCAAGGACACCACCGTGCGCCTGGAAGACGGCACCTACCTGCAGCCCAGCGCGGAGCACATCTTCAAGGACTACCAGTTCAGCGTGAACCACGAGTTGGCGCTGCCCGTGCTGCCCGAACTGGCCGAGGCCTGAGGCCGGCCGCCGCTGCGCACCCGCGCGGCCGGCGGCTGCCCCTTGCGCCGTCAGGCGCCACTGGCGGCAGGTTGCACCGCCGCAGGGTCCTCGCTCAGGTGGTGGACGGGCAGCTCGATCCGGAACGTGGTCCCCTGCCCCACCTCGCTGCGCACCGTGATGCTGCCGTGGTGCTTCTGGATGATGCCGTAGGCCAGTGACAGGCCCAGCCCGGTGCCCTTGCCCACCGGCTTGGTGGTGAAAAAGGGCTCGAAGATGCGCGCCTGGATCTCGGGTGCAATGCCGACGCCGGTGTCGGAAAACTCCAGCCACACCTGCTCGCCCGCCACGCCGGTGCGCAGGGTGATGCAGCCGCGCTGCGGCCCCATGGCGTGCGCGGCGTTGACCAGCAGGTTCATGAACACCTGGTTGAGCTGTGAAGGCAGGCATTCCACCTCGGGCAAGATGCCGTATTCCTTGACCACATCGGCCTTGTAGCGCAGCTCGTTGGCGACGATGTTCAGGGTGGATTCCAGGCCCTGGTGCAGATCGGCCCACTGCCAGTCGGGCGAGTGGTCGACGTGCGAAAAGTCCTTGAGGTCCTGCACGATTTTTTTCACCCGCGTGATGCCCTCGCGCGACTCCTGCAGCAGGGTGAGCACGTCTTCCTTCAAAAACTCCAGGTCCACCGCCGCGCAGTGCTCGCGCAGGCCCTGGGCCAGCGCCGCGTCGGCAATGCTGGGCTGGGCCTGCTGGTAGCGCTCCAGCAGGCCGAGCAGGTCGCCCACGTACTTGTCCAGGGTGCCGATGTTGGAGTGCACGTAGCCGATGGGGTTGTTGATCTCGTGCGCCACCCCGGCGGCCAACTGGCCGATGGAGGCGAGTTTTTCCGACTGCACCAACTGCTGCTGCGTGGCCGACAACTCGGCATTGATGCGCTCCAGGTCGCGGTTGCGCTCGGCCAGCCGCTCCTCGGCCACGGCGCGCGCGGTGACGTCGGTCCAGATGGTGACGAAACCGCCCCCGGGCAGCGGCTCGCCCCGGATGTCGAGCACCGTGCCGTTGGGGCGCTTGCGCTCGAAATGGTGGGGCTCCATTTTGCGTGCCAGCACCATGCGCTCTTCGGTCAGCGCGGCGGGGTCCCCCGGCCCATAGTCGCCGCGGCGGGCATTGAACAGGATCAACTCCCGAAAATGCGGCAGCCCGCCGTCAAACAGGCCGTCGGGGAAGTCGAGCAGCTGGCGCGCCATGCGGTTGAACACGCGCACCTGCAAGACCGCATCGACCACACAGATGCCTACCGGCAGGTGGTCCATCACGTCGAACAGGGCGCGCACCGCCTGCGCCGGAGTCACCACGCCAGCGGTGGGGTCGCTGCCCTGGCCGGGAGCCAGGTCCGACAGCGCCTGGGCCACCTGCGCCAGGCTGGCACGGGTGCCCAGGCGGGTGCGCACACACTCGATGGCGGCCTGGGTGTCCACCTGCACCGTGTCGTCGAACAGGAACACGCATTTGCTTTGGTCATTTGCCATGTCGTCACGCCTCCAGCCACAGCACGCGCCGCGCTGCACCGCCTCGCACACCAGCGAGGCAGATGCACCGCATGCGCAAGCCGGTTCAGCCTTCATCGACCAAATGCGGCTTAGACAGTCCCTCGGCCAGGCACCCGGTTTCAGTATCCACCCAGTCGGCCAGGCCCAGTTCCTGCTCCTGAAAGGGAGTGAGATAAATCAAACGGGGGAGGCGCGATAAACAGGGACGTAGTCCAACGTAGGCAAACGTAGTGGGACGGTCTTGCAAAAATAGTTTGCGCCGGATGAAAGAGGTTAAGGGACGCT
>JBQTHH010000034.1:0-50089 GCA_052390055.1 Rhodoferax sp. | reverse complement strand
CGGCGATGGGGGCTTCGGTGGTGACCAGCGCGATAGTCGGCACATCGTTATCGACGATGCCGCCGACGGCTGTCATGCCGCCAACGGTGACGCTGACGGTCTCAGGCAGTTCGAGCGTGGTGTCGTCCACGGTCGGCACGGTGACGCTAAAACTGCTGACATTCGCCGGCACCGTGATCAGACCGGTGCCTCTGTCGTAGGTGACGCCATTGCTGAAGGCCAGCGCGCCGAGGTCGGCGCCGCTGGCGGTGCCGCCCAGTGTAAAGGTGTGCGTGGTCGCCGCCGGCGAGGCGGCGCTCAGCGTGACGTTAAAGACCAGGCTCGCGCCCTCGGTCACGATACCGGGGATTTCGGCGGTGACTGCCGTGATAGTCGGCGTTACCGGTGACGCCGTCGCTCCCGATGCCGGCGCCTGCAGGTATTCCACTGGGTCAACCTGCGCCGAGTCTTCGGACGTCAGGCCGTGACTGGTGAACGAAGAGGACGCGACCTCCTCCACCACCCGCACCAGCCGGATGAAGTCATGGCCGCCGGAACCACCGCCGTCGGACTCGCCGCCGGCCGTGGCTTCCAGTAAATCCGTGACCGGCAGCCCCTTCTTCACCGCTTCCAAAATCTTCGCCCGCTCGGCCTCGGCCGCCGCCAAGGCGCCCTGGTCCGGCGTGAAGGCCGCCTGGCTCAGGACTTCGGCCGAGGCGATGAACTCGCGATTGGCCCCGACCCGGAACGGATCGCCATCACCCACCCGCAGCTCCACCTGGCCGCCGTCGCCCGTGATCACGACCTCGTTTTCCTGAACGGCGTCGCCAACCTTGAGCAGCACTCGCTGGCCGTTACGGAAAACAAAAACCGGTCCCTTCACGAAAACAACGACAGCGTGCGGATGAGCCATGGAAGACGCCTTTTTTTGGTATCGAGTGTCCTGTGCGGGAAGTTGCTATCCAGTCTTGGCGGCGTCTTTTGTCGCCAGGCGTCGTTGCAACTCCTCGCCATAGCCCTGCTATGACTCGTCGTTGCGCCTAGCCTGGCAACAAAATCCACTCGCCAATTCGTGGACGAACTTCCCGCACAGGACACTAGCGGGCAAAAAGAAAGGGGCTGCGCCAAAAAGACACAGTCCCGAGCAGGTTACATAGTAGAAAAGGCGGGCCAGATCACCATTGTACTTAGGTACAATAGCGCGACCGATCGGTCACAGCAGGCCATTGACCCTTAACGCCAGCTGCAGCCGATCTTCAATGCCGAGCTTGGTGAAAACAGAGGAGAGATGTGCCTTGACGGTGCGCTCGGTAATGGCGAGGTCGCGGGCGATGGTCTTGTTGTTCAAGCCCCGGGCCGCCGCCAAGGCCACCTCCCGCTCGCGCTCGCTCAGGCCGACCAGGGCGTCCGGCCGCTCGGCCACGCCGGCTACGGCCAGCGCCGTGCCGACGCCGGCCAGCAAGCGCCCGAGTAGCGACTCGCCGACCCAGAGCCCGCCCGCCGCCACCACCGCCAGCACTTGATTCAGGCTGGCCGCCGCGGCATAGGCATGGCAGTAGCCAACACAGCCCGCCTGCATGGCGGCCAGCCCCTCGGCATCGCCGGGCAGGGTACTGGCGGCCACGACCCGTGCCGCCCGCGTCAGCGTCGCCCAGGCCGCCTGCTCCCAGGCCGGCCGATCAGGCAGGCCCAGGTCGAGCAGCACGAGGGTCGCCCCGTCAGACGCAGTCGGCCAGTGGCTTTGGCTGCGCCACTGGCCAGGCTCCAGCACGGACTGCCAGTAAGCGAGCAGCGCCGGGTCGGCACTGACCAACAGCACCGGCCCGCTCATCGTTCCCTCATCGCGCTTTCCCGGGCCCGCAGCACGGGCTTGAGCAGGTAGCTGAGCACCGACTTCTTGCCGGTGATGATGTCCACCTCGGCGACCATGCCGGGAATGATCGGCAGGCGCTGATGGCCGATCACCGACGACTTGGTCCGCACCCGGACGATGTAGAAGGCGTTGCCCTTGGCATCCTGGACGGTATCGGCACTGATCGTCTCCAGGGTCGCCTCCAGGCCGCCATAGATGGCGAAATCATAGGCAGTGAACTTCACCTGCGCCCGCTGGCCGGGGCGCAGGAACGCGATGTCCTTAGGCAGGATCTTGGTTTCCAACAGCAGGGCGTCCTCGCTCGGCACGATTTCGATGATGTCCTTGCCCGGCTGCACCACGCCGCCCACTGTGTTCAACAAGAGCTGTTTCACCGTGCCGTTAACCGGCGAGCGAATCTCCGACTGCCGCACCCGGTCGGCGAGCGCCACGCTGCCGGCGGACAGTGCGCTCAGCTTGGCCACCGTGTCCGACAGCTCCTGCCGCGCCAGATTGCGGAAGTTCAGTTCCGCCTCCTGAATCTTGCGCGAGGCCTCGCGAATCGACGACTCGATGCGTGGAGTCTGAGCTGCCGCCTGATCCCGCTCACCGCGATAACGGGACAGGTCGCGCTCCAGGCGCAACAGGTCCACCTCCGAGACCGCGCCCCGGGCCGCCAGCGGCTTGGTCACGGTATATTCCCGCTGGGTCAGCGCCAGCGCCTCGTCGGCCTGCTCGTGCTTACCGCGCACTTCCTGCAACTCCTGCGTGCGCTGGGCGTGTTGCTGGCGGGCGACGCCGAGGATGGCGTCCAACTCGGCCCGCTTGGACAGCAGCAGGGCGCGCTCCTGCTCCGCCAGCTGCGGCGCTTCCTGCGTCACCTCGGCCGGCACCTGGAACACCGAGCCCTCGGCCAGGGCGCGCAGCCGCGAGGCCTTGGCCTGCAGGGAGAGGTACTGGACCCGGTTTTCGTTGAGCGAGGACTCGAAGCGGGTCGGGTCGATACGCAGCAGCAACTCCCCGGTCTTCACCAGCTGCCCCTCGCGCACCGCAATCTGCGAGACCATGCCGCCATCCAGGCTCTGGATTACCTGCACCTCGCGCGAGGGCACCACCCGGCCTTCGCCCTTGGTGACCTCGTCCAACTTCGCCAGGGCCGCCCACAGCAGCAGCAGCGTCATCGACACCAGCGAACACCACAGGATGATGTGGGCCCCGCGCGGCGTCTGCTCCTCGATGGCCCATTGCGCATCGACGACGAAGTCGCTGTCGTCATGGAACTCACGCTGTACCGAGCGCTGCAACAGCCACTCGTAACCCGCCTCGATCCGGGGATACCACCGCTGCCACAGCAGCCGCTGCAGCCACGCCCACAGCCGCTTCATACGCCCCTCCCCACCCGGCCTTGTTGCAGCGCTTCCACCACCTGGGCCTTGGGGCCGTCGGCCACGATTTGGCCGCCATCAATCACGATCAGGCGATCGACCAGATCCAAGAGCGAGGTGCGATGCGTGACCAGGAGCACGGTCTTGCCGACGGCATAACGCGCCAGATTCTTCTTCAGGCGATCTTCGCTCTGGTGGTCCATGGCGCTGGTCGGCTCATCCATGATCAGGATGGGCGGATCGCCCAACACCGCCCGGGCAATGGCCACGGCTTGACGCTGGCCGCCCGACAGCGATTCCCCGCGCTCGGCCACCACCAGATCAAAGCCTTTGGGGTGGGCATTGGCGAACTCGGCGACGCCGGCCAACTCCGCCGCCTGCACGATGCGATCGTCGGTGGCGAAGGGCGCGCCTGCGGCAATGTTCTCGCGCAGCGAGCCATAAAGCAGCTGCGGCTCCTGCGGCACATAGCCCACGGCCCGGCGCAATTCCGCCGGATCGATCTGACGGGCGTCGATGCCGTCCACCAGCACCGCGCCCTTGTCCGGCTGATACAGGCCGAGCACCAGCTTTTCCAAGGTGCTTTTGCCGGAGCCGATGCGGCCGATGATGGCCACGCGCTCGCCCGCCGCAATCCGGAACGACACCCCGCGCAGCACCTGCACCTCCTGGCCCGGATAGGTGAACTCGACGTTGCGGAACTCGATCTCGCCGCGGAAGTGCGCGCGATGCAGAAAGCTGTTGTTCTCCGGCCGCTCGACCGGCAACTGCATATGCGACTCCAGCGCCGCCAGCGACACTTTGGCCTGCTGATACTGCATGAGCAGACCGGCGATCATGCCCAGGGGCGCCAGCGCCCGGCCCGACAACATCGACGCGGCGATGATGCCTCCCATGGTGACCTGGCCGTCGATGGCGAGATACACCCCGACAATCACCACGACGATGGCGCAAAGCTGCTGCAGCAGTTGCGCCAGGTTGCTCGACAGCGAACTCAGCAGCCGGGTCTTGGCGCCGATCTGGGCCAGGAACAGGGTCGCCTGCTCCCAGCGCCGTTGATAGGTGCTTTCCGCGCCCATGGTCTTGATCGTTTCCAGGCCGACCAGCACCTCGATCAGGGTGGCATGGCGCTGCGCGCTCGCCCGCTGCGACACCTGCGTCAGCGCCGTCATCTTTTCCTGGGTGAACAGGGCGGACAACACCACCACGCCCATGACCACCAGCGGCGGCAGCACCAGCCAGGGCGAAATCCACAGGATGGTCAGCAGGAACACCAGCACGAAGGGCAGGTCGATCAGCGCCGTCATGCTGGCGCTGGTGATGAAGTCGCGCACGGTTTCGAAGGCGCGGAAATTGGCGGCGAAGGAACCGGCGGAGGCCGGCCGCGCGGCCATGCGAATACCCAGCACCCGCTCCATGATCAGGGCCGACAGCGCCACGTCGATGCGTTTGCTGGCGGTATCGACGATATGGCTGCGGACGCTGCGCAAGACGAAATCGAACACCAGCATGGCCATGACGCCGATAGCCAAGACCCAGAGGGTTTCCCGGGCCTGGTTCGGCACGACCCGGTCGTACACATTCATGCTGAACAGCGGCACGGCCAGGGCAAACACATTCACCAGCAAGGCGGCCAGCAGGGTGTCGCGATACAAACGCCAGTTCTGCCGCACCGCGCCCCAGAACCAATGCTGGCTGCGCACCTTACCGCCCAGATCGGCGGTGCGGGCATCGAAACGGTAGCGCGGCCGGACCACGATGGCGATGCCTTCGTAGTCTTGCGCCAGCACCGCGAAGGTCACCACCTCGCCCGCCTCGCCGCTCTCCGGATAACGGACCCGGCAACTGTCCCCCTCCAGCCGTTCCAGCAGCAGGCAGGCGCGACGGTTGCGCAACAGCAGGATGGTCGGCAGCAACCGCGGCGAGATCTCCGCCAGGGCGATGCGCGCCAAGCGGGAACTCAGGCCGGCCCGGCTGGCGGCGCGATGGAACTGCGACGGCGGCAGCAGGTTATCGACCAGCGGCAGACCGGCCGCCAGCGCCTCCCGCGTCCAGGGCGTACCGTGGATCTGGGTCAGTGCCGCCAGGCAGTCCAGCAAGGGATCGACATGCGCCTCGTGCTCACCCACATGCCAAGACGACGTCGGCCGCACAGCCTCCTGCGGGGAAGAACTTTGAATCATGTAGCTGCGGCTCCTAAACCAAGCACACAGGCGAACAAGCGGTCCGCCTTACAATAGATCGCTGTCGTCCAGCAGCCCTGACTCGTCTCGTATCCGTTCACGCGCGCCCTTGCGCGACAACAGCTTGTGTTGTGCCTCCGGCGGCAAATCGGTCAGCCGGATGATGTTCTTGTGAATCAGCAAGTCCAGCAGGTCTTCAATGACGCGAATGAAGTCCTGATCCAAGCGGGAAAAATCCTCGCGCCCGGACAGCCCCAGAAACGCCAGCAATTCGGGCGCGTCGCCAGCGACGAATTCGACCGGTCCGTGCTCCGGCGCCTGCGCCAGCACGGTGGTGATGACGCCACGGGCATCGCGCAAGACATATGGCATAAACCCTCTCCCCCGCTATCGAGTGCCTACAGCCTAGCAAAGACTAGACCGACCAGCGCCGACCACCCCGATTTCAGGGGAATGTCAATGGCCATTTTGGCCACATGATAGTGCTTTATACCCCGTTAATGTTAGAGTTGCCGACTGTTTCACACCTCTAACAACTGAATTTAATTCAACTTTTCGCCAGAACAGGACCCCTTGCCGTGCCTATGACGACGTCGTCCCGTCCACTGCGTTCTTTGCGTCGCCGCCTGCCCCATCTTGCCGCCGCGATCTGTCTGGCCTCCAGCCTATCGGTGTCTGCCGAAACGCTGCGCGAGGCCATCACCGACAGCGTCTTGCGCAATCCCGAGGTGCAAGCGAAGTGGCACCAGTTCCAGGCCGCCGGCGAGGCGGTGACGGCGGCGGAAGGCGGCTACTACCCGCGGGTCGACCTCGAAGCCTTCGTCGGCCAGGAGTCCAACAGCACCCCCAGCCTGGGCGACCGGGACTACACCCACCCCGGCCTCAGCCTGCAACTGCGCCAGCTGTTGTTCGACGGCTTCGCCACCCGCAATGAAGTGCGGCGAGTCAGCCGGGAGCGGCTGGCGCGTTACTACGATCTACTGGCCGCCTCCAACGACGTCGCCGTGGAAGCCACCCGCGCCTATGTCGACGTGCTGCGTTTTCGCGAACTGGAGCGGCTGGCGCGAGAGAACTACGCCGCCCACCGCGAACTGCTGGAGCTGCTGGAACAGAAGGTCGCGGTCGGTCTCGGCCGGCGCGTGGACCTGGACCAGGCCCTGGGCCGGCTGTCCCTGGCCGAGGCCAACTGGCTGACCGAAACCGGCAATCTGCATGATGTCAGCGCCCGCTTCGAGCGCCTGGTCGGGCGCCAGCCGGGCGATACGCTCGAGCCCCTGGCCAAAGCCGCACAACCCGAGCCGAACGGCGCGGCCCTGATGGAACGGGCGGTGAGCAAGAATCCCACCTATCAGGCCCGCATCGCCGAAATCCACGCCGCCCAGTCCGAACTGGCCGTGCGTAAGGCCGCGCGCTACCCCACCCTGGAACTGCGCGTGTTCGACCGCCTGGACGAGAACGTCGACGGCGTTGACGGCAGCTATGACAACAAGGGCATCCAGCTGGCGATGAATTACAACCTGTACCGGGGCGGCAGCGACCGCGCCCGCGAACGGGAATCGCAGAAGCGACTGCTGACCGCCCAGGATCTGCGCAGCAAGGCCTGCCGCGACCTGCGCCAGACGGTGCGGATCGCCTGGGCGGAAGTGCGCCGGCTGCGGGAGCAGGTCGGTTACCTGAGCCAACACAGCCAGGCCATCCAGCGCGCCAGCGAGGCCTACCGGCTTCAGTTCGACATCGGCCAGCGCTCCCTGCTGGACATGCTGGACACCGAGAACGAGTTATTCCAGTCGCGCCGGGCCGTGGTCAGCGCCGAAATGGACCTGCAGACCGCCGACGTCCGCCTGAAGGCGGCGCTCAATGAACTGCTCTCGGCCCAGCAGGTCGAGCCGCTGGAAAAGGAGGCGCCGCCGCCCGAGTGGCAGCAGGACGACTATCGCTGCCCGACCGAGATGCCCGAACCGATGAAGCTGGATCGCGACGCCGCCATGGCCGGCCGCCAGCCGGTGAAGTTCGTGCCGCCAGCGCCGCCGCCCCCGCCGAAGAAGGTGGTGCCGGTCGATAGCGACCAGGACGGCGTCACCGACGACAAGGACGCCTGCCCGAACACCACCCGCGGCGTCGTGGTCGACCCGCGCGGCTGCCCGATCACCCAGCAGGTCCGCAAACAGATCGACCTCAGCTCGCAGGGCCTGTTCGCCATCGGCAAGGCCGACTTGCTCACCACCGCCCCGTTGGAGGAGCTGGCGACCAAGCTGGGCACCCTGTCTGCGGTCGACATCGTCCTGATCACCGGCCATACCGACCAGACCGGCCAAGCCGCCAAGAACGTCGCGCTGTCCCTGGCGCGCGCCAACAGCGTCAAGGCCTATCTGGTCAGCAAGAGCATCCCGGCCGAGCGCATCCGCACCGAAGGCCGTGGCGCCCTGGAGCCGATCGTGCCGGCCAGCCAGTGCACTACACCGGTGAAGAAGAAGCTGAAGAGCGGCAAGACCGTGACGCGGCAGCAGCCGATGAAGGGCGCGGCCCTGGCCAGCTGCCTGCAACCGAACCGCCGCATCGTGGTGCAGGTACTGGGCGCCAACATCAGCGCCGAAGAGATCAAGAAGGAGCCCACGCCCTAAGCCCGGCCGGTCCCGGCGGGTTTTCGCCGGGACCACCCCAAGCCGCTCAGGGGGTGACCGGCGTGTCATCCCAGGCGCCGGCCTCGTGCTCGGCCAGGGTCGAACGCAGGGGCAGGTTGCCATGCTTGAGCTGCTGGGGGATGGTGAAGGGCAGCATGACGGTATCGAAGACCAGGTCCACCCCGGCGAACAGCAGTTGCCAGCTCAGGATGTCGCGCACGACCGCCTCGCCCAGCATTGGCTCGTCGTCGGTGGTCCGCGCCGCCACCGGATGGCCGTTCAGCCAGCAGAAGTCATAGGACACCCCCCGGAAGGCCCGTGGCAGGGAATCGCAACGACTGTGCGCCAGCCGGGCCCGGGTCATCGCCTCGCCGCCCACCATGGGCGTCAGGGTACCGCAGCCGGACAGCACCACCGCCACCAAGCCCCCCAGCCACCATTGCCGCGCCATCGTCATCCGCCGCCTCTTGTTGTTATTCCGGCCGTCCCCATTCTAGACCCCGCCCCCGAAATCCAACAGCTGGCCGGCCGCCAAGTCCGGTCGCCGTGGCCGTTTTCCCAGTCGGCATCCGACACTCCCGTGCACTAATAACCGAACGCAACCAAAGCTGAATGCCTGAGCCGAAAAGGATCTATTTAAAGCACGGCAAGGCATAAATCCCTGCATAGACTGAAACCTGAAGCGATCAACACCCTCTCTTGTTGATCGCTGCCCAACGCCCTGTTGGAACCATACAAGAAGAAGCGGTTCGCCCAAGGAGTACATGCATGAAGCGCCCCCTGATGGCCGCCCTGCTGACGGCCCTCCCGGTTCTCGCCCCCATCACCGTCCACGCCAGCAACACCGACCCCATCATCCTGGTCCACGGCTTCGTCGGCTGGGGCCCCAGCGAAATGTACGGCTACAAATACTGGGGCGGCGTGAACGACGTCGCCGGCGCGCTGACCACGGTGCGGCCCGCCTGGTGTGGCAGTCAGGAGTGCCAGGTCATGACCGCCGTGGTCGGCCCGGTCAGCTCGAACTGGGACCGGGCCGTGGAGCTGTTCTATCAGATCAAGGGCGGCTGCGTGAACTACGGCCACCACCACAGCAACAACATCGCGCGGCTGGACAGCACCACCGGCCTGCCGATCGCCAGCGCCCCCTACCTCAGCCACACCCAGACGCTCGACGGCCAGAATGGCGCCCCCAGCAAGTGCTACGCCGGCCTCTATCCGCAATGGGACGCCAATCACAAGATTCACCTGATCGGCCACAGCATGGGCGGCCAAACCATCCGCCTGTTGAACGCCCTGCTGCGCTACGGCTCACCAGCGGATGTCGCCGAAGAACCGGCGCTCAACAACGCGCCGAACAGCAATCCCTTCACCGGAGGCAAGACTGGTTGGCTTCGCAGCGTGACCACGGCGGCCACTCCCCACAACGGCACCACCCTGGCCTCACTGGTGCAACTGGCGCAAGTGGCCCAACAAGCCGTGGCGGCCGTCGCCACCGCCGCCAATATCTCCGGCGCCAATATGATTTACGACTTCAAACTCGATCAATGGAATCTAACGCGATTGGCCGGCGAATCCTGGGACAGCTATGCCAACCGGGTCTACAACTCCAGCGTCTGGGTCAACAACACCGACATCAGCGCCTGGGATTTAAGCCCCGACGGCGCCAAGGTCCAGAACGACAGCGACGGCATCGATGCCAACGTCTACTACTACAGCTTCGGCAGCCAGCAGACCTACAAGGAAACCTGGTGGCCCTTCTACGCCTGGCACCCCTACGGTTGGCTGACCAGCATCTTCCAACCGCAGGCGGATGCTATGGGCCGCTACACCCGCAACCAGGCCGGCCATGTCGTGATTAACGAAGGCTGGTTCCAGAACGACGGCGTGGTCAACACCAGCAGCACCCGCGCCCCGACCACCGGCACTTACGCCCAACCCTCGGTCAACTTCAATGGGAACGGTGCACCGGTCAAAGGCAGCTGGCAATACATGGGCACCTGGGATTGGGACCACATGGACATGGTCGGCAACCTCTGTGAAAACAACGACTGGGCCCATTGCGATCCACGCCAGACCTACAAGGACCAAGCCATACGGCTGTGGAATCTGAACTGAGCCGCCCCTAATCGCCACCGGGTCCGGCCGCACTGGCCGGGCCCTGTGCCCGCCCCGGCAAACCGCTATACTCCCGCCCCATCCCGGCCGGGGCGTTCCGGCCTGTTTCCCTAGGTAACACCCCATGGCCCAGTACATCTACACGATGAACCGCGTCTCCAAGATCGTGCCGCCCAAGCGCGAGATCTTGAAGGACATTTCCCTCTCCTTCTTCCCCGGCGCCAAGATCGGCGTGCTCGGCCTGAACGGGGCCGGTAAGTCCACCCTGCTGCGGATCATGGCCGGGGTCGACACCGACATCCAGGGCGAGGCGCGGCCGCAGCCCGGCATCAAGATCGGCTATCTGCAACAAGAGCCGCAGCTGGACCCGAGCAAGGACGTGCGCGGCAATGTCGAGGACGGCGTGCGCGAGGCGCTGGACGCCATGGCCGAACTGGACCAGGTCTTCGCCGCCTATGCCGAGCCAGACGCCGACTTCGACAAGCTCGCCGCCAAGCAGGAGAAGCTGGAAGGCATCATCCAGGCCTGGGACGCCCACAATCTGGACAACCAGCTGGAGAAGGCCGCCGACGCCCTGCGCCTGCCGGCCTGGGATGCCGACGTCAGCACGCTGTCCGGTGGGGAACGCCGCCGCGTCGCCCTCTGCCGGCTACTGCTGTCCAAGCCCGACATGCTGCTCCTGGACGAGCCGACCAACCACCTCGACGCCGAGTCGGTGGCCTGGCTGGAACGCTTCCTGAAGGACTTCCCCGGCACTATCGTCGCCATCACCCACGACCGCTACTTCCTGGACAACGTCGCCGAGTGGATTCTGGAACTCGACCGCGGCCACGGCATCCCCTACAAGGGCAACTACTCCACCTGGCTGGAGCAAAAGGAGGCCCGCCTGGAGCAGGAGCAGCGCACCGAAGACGCCCGCACCAAGGCCATGAAGAAAGAGCTGGAGTGGGCGCGCCAGAACCCCAAGGGCCGCCAGGCCAAGAGCAAGGCGCGCCTGGCCCGCATCGAAGAGCTGTCCGATTTCGAGTACCAGAAGCGCAACGAAACCAACGAAATCTTCATCCCCGTGGCCGAGCGCCTGGGCACCGAAGTGATCGAGTTCGAGGGCGTTTCCAAGTCCTTTGGCGACCGCGTGCTGATCGACAACCTGAGCATGCGCATTCCGGCTGGCGCCATCGTCGGCATCATTGGCCCCAACGGCGCCGGTAAATCCACCCTGTTCAAGATGATCGCCGGGCGCGAGCAGCCCGACGCGGGCGGCGTCAAGCTGGGCAAGACCGTCAAGCTGGCCTTCGTGGACCAGAGCCGCGACGACCTGGCCAACGACAAGACCGTGTGGGAAGACATCTCCGGCGGTCTGGACATCATCAACGTCGGCAAGTTCCAGATGCCCAGCCGCGCCTACTGCGGGCGCTTCAACTTCAACGGCGGCGACCAGCAAAAGAAGGTCGGCATGCTCTCGGGCGGTGAGCGTGGGCGCCTGCACCTGGCCAAGACCCTGATGCAGGGCGCCAACGTGCTGCTGCTGGACGAACCCTCCAACGACCTCGACGTGGAAACCCTGCGCGCCCTGGAAGACGCGCTGCTGGAGTACGCCGGTTCGGTCATGGTCATCAGCCATGACCGCTGGTTCCTGGACCGCATCTGCACCCACATCCTGGCCGCCGAAGGTGACAGCCAGTGGGTCTTCTTCGACGGCAACTACCAGGAATACGAGGCCGACAAGAAGCGCCGCCTGGGCGAGGACGGCGCAGCGCCGAAGCGCGTGCGTTTCAAGGCACTCAAATAAACGCGGGGCGGGGGCGCATGCCCCCGCAGGGGCCGCGTAGGCGGGGCTCGGCAATCACGCTACCATGCGGGTCATGCCTTCCGCTTCCCCTACCGGCCCCTTCACTTTCGGTCGTGGCAACACGGCATCGCCCGCATTCATGGCCTTGGTGGACGAGGCCTGCGCGGCGGCCTCCGGCATCATTGCCGCCCTGGTAGGGGCCTGCACCCGCTCCCTGTACGACCGCGAACTCAAGGCCCGCACGGTCTATGAGCGCGACGCGCTCATCCTCTCCGGCAAGCTGCTCAAGGCGCAGGAAGCCCAGATGCGCGCCGGCTTCGGCGGCTGCCTGCGGGAAGCCATCCTGAATCCCCCTGCGGAGCGCAAGCGTGCTCCCCAGGCGCTCGATGTACTCAGCCTGGACCAGTTGGAGCTGATGGACGAGGACCAGGTGCAGGAGAGCGTGTCCCTGGCCCGGGCCCAGCAATGCGCCATGCTGGAGGCCGATGTCCAACTCAACGAACTCAACACCCTGGTCAGCAGCGCCCTGGGGCTGGGCTCGGTGCGCACCGAGAGCAACCCCTTGCGCCCGCAGGTGTTCATCACCGCACTCAAGACCCTGCTCGACCGTTTGGCGGTGCCGCCCGCCGCCCGCCAGGACTGGTTCGCCACCATGAGCGAGGCCCTGGGGCCGGAGTTGCGCAATTACTACGCCCAAAGCGCGCAGCAATTGCGTTCCCAGGGCGTGGTAGCCGCCGGGTATGTGGTGCTGTCCAGCCCAGGAGCGCCACCACCCGCCGCGCGTGCTGTGGTGCAGGGCGACGCCAGTGCGGGAGGGGGCCCCCCCTTGCCCAGCCTGCCCAGCGCGCCCCTGCCTGCCGCCGCCAGCGCCACCTGGGATTGGGGCAGCGGCCATCCGTCCGATGCGCTCGACGTGGGCAGCGTGCAAGACCCCCTGCCCATGGCGGTGCAGCCCCTGCCGACCGACGCCGCCCCCCCCGTGCCCCGGGTTGTGGCGCGCAGCGCCAGCGCGCCCGCCCCGCACCACGACCCGGCCCTGCTCAACCTCGATACCCTGCGCCGCTTGCTGGCCGGGGAGTTGGACAACAGCCCTGCAGCCAGTGTGAGCCAGGGCGAGGCATTCGCGCGGCGCCTGTCGCGCCAGTTCGAGGCCGGGGAGTCCCTGCCGGCACTGCCTGGCTCCGACTTCATCTCCACTGTGCCGGCCGCGTTCGAAGCCCTCAGCGAAATGCGCCAGGTCGAGCGCGTGGTGCAGAAATTGCAGCAGCGCCAAGGCGCCGGAGCCAGTGGCGCCCTGGGCAGCGGCCAGGACGCCACTGGCGACAGCATCGAAGCCGTGCGCGAAGTGATGCGCCGCCATGCCAAGGGCATGGCGCAGGCCTTGAGCCTGGAGGTGGTGCAGCTCATGGTGGACAACCTGGCGCGCGATCCCCGCTTGCTCGGCCCGGTCCAGACCCTGGTGCGTTCGCTGGAGCCTGCGCTGCTGCGCCTGAGCCTGGTCGACCCGCGCTTCTTTTCCGACAAGCAGCACCCGGCGCGTGAATTGCTGCTGCAGATCACGCAGCGCAGCCTGGCTTTTCCCAGGGTCGATACCCCCGGGTTCGACGCGTTCCTGGCCGAGGTGCACCGCCATGTCGATCTGCTGGGGCGCCTGTACATCGGTGACGCAGGCCCATTCCAGCAGGTGCTGGAGGCCTTGCAGGCCCATTGGGAGCAGGCGCAGGCCACGCGCGAACAGGAGCAGGCCCAGGTGGTGGCCATTCTGCAGCACGCCGAGGCGCGCAATCTGCTGGCGCAGCGCATTGCCCGCAAGGTGGAGGCGCACCCGGACGCTGCGCGTGTGCCCGCCGTGGTGGTCGACTTTCTGTGCGGCCCCTGGGCCCAGGTGGTGGCCCATGCGCGCCTGACCCAGGGTGCGGGCTCCAATGCCGCCTCCAAGTACGAGGCCCTCATTGCCGCACTGCTGTGGAGCGTGCACCCGGAGCTGACGCGCAACAAGGTCTCCAAGCTCACGCGCCTGGTGCCCATGCTGCTGAGCACCTTGCGCTCCGGCCTGGACACCATCCAATACCCGGCCACCAAAACCAGTGCGTTCCTGGAGGCTCTCATGGGCCTGCACCAGCGCATGTTCCGCCAGGCTTCGGGCAAGCCCGCCGATGCACGCGAGACGCAGGCCCTTGAGGCGGCGCAGGCCCTGCAGGGCGGGGCGCGGTCCCCGCGCCGCGGTGTGGACGATGGCGACCCCTGGATTGGCCCCCAGGAAGCGCAGGCCTCGAACTTCATGGAGTGCCCGGATCTGCCCACGGTGCAGCCCGAAGCCGGGCTGGCGCAGGAGGACCTGCTGCCCGGCATGGTCCTGCCGCAGGACGTCGACAGCGTGCTGGTGCAGGACCCCCAGGTGCTCGACGGGCTCGCGCTGGGGTCATGGATCGAACTGCTGCAGGACAGCCAATGGGTGCGCACCCAGCTCACCTGGGCCAGCCCCCATGGCACCCTGTTCCTGTTCACCAATGGCCAGGGCAAGACCCAGTCCATGACCCGGCGCTCCCGCGACAAGCTCGTGGCGGCGGGGCAGATGCGCCTGGTGTCGGCCAAGGCCGTGGTCGAAGGCGCGCTCAATGCCGTGGCCCAGGCCGCCGCGCGCAACAGCATTGGCGAAGACCGGGGGTGAATCCCTCACACCGCCAGCGGCAGCTCGGTGAAAAAACGCCCGCCGTGGAACAGCAGCGGTGTGCCCTCGGCCAGGTGTTGGCAGCGCTCGACCAGGCCGACAAAGATCACATGGTCGCCCTCGGTGTACTGGCTGCGCTGGCGGCATTCGAACTGGGCAATGGCCCCGCCGATCAGGGGAGCGCCGCCCCGCCCGGCATGCCAGGAAACGCCCGCAAAACGATCCTCCACCCTGGCAGCGAAGCGTTGCGCCAGGGCCTGCTGCTCGCAGGACAGGACATTGATGGCGTAATGGCTGCTGGTCTGGAATGCCGACAGCGTGCCCGCCTTGCGCGCCAGGCTCCACAGCACCAGCGCCGGACTCAGGGATACGGCGTTGAAGGAGTTCACCGTCACACCCACGGGTTCGCCCCGGGGAGTGCACGCGGTGACGATGGTGACGCCGGTGGCGAACATGCCCAGGGCCTGGCGCAGCTGCGCCGTCGTGAAGGGGTCCTGGTTCGGCGTTGCCATGGCGTCCACTGTAGCGGCTCGCCAAAGACGTTGCACCCCGGCGGGTCACTACAATTTCGCCCCATGAGCCTTCGAGTGACTGCTGCCGCCTGCTGTGCAGCCTGGGCGTTGGGCAGCCACGCCGCCGATCCCCGTATTTGCAAAGACTACGTGTCCCGCATTCCGCGCGCGGGCGTCGAGCTGTGCGCTGCGGCGCAACTGGTGGACACGGGGGGCCGTTCGGCCAAGGGGCGCACCCTGTGGGGGCGCGACGTGTCACCGGCCCACGCCCAGTTGCGCGTGCTGGTGCTGGGCGGCATCCATGGGGACGAAATGTCCTCGGTGTCCCTGGTGTACCACTGGATTTCCCTGGCACAGCAGGGTTTGGGGGCGTCGGCGCGGCCCGTGCACTGGCGTTTCCTGCCCTCGCTCAACCCGGACGGCCTGTTTGCCCGTCCTTCGCGCCGGGTCAACGCCCATGGGGTGGATTTGAACCGCAACTTTCCCACTCCCCAGTGGTCGCGCGAGTCCAAGGAGTATTGGGAGAAACGCACCCGCCGTGATCCCCGGCGCTGGCCGGGCAAGGCGGCCTTGTCCGAGCCCGAGTCGCGCTACGTGGTGGAGCAGATGCAGCAGTTCCAGCCGCACCTGATCGTGAGCGTGCATGCGCCCTTTGGCGTGCTCGATTTCGATGGCCCGGTGGTGGCCCCCAGCCGGATCGGGCGGCTCTATCTGGACCAGGTCGGCATCTATCCGGGCTCGCTGGGCAACTACGGCGGTATCCACAAGGGGGTGCCGGTGGTCACCATCGAGCTGCCCAGCGCCAGCCAGCTGCCCCAGGACGCCGAAGTGCGCCAAATGTGGCTGGACTTGCAGCGCTGGATGGGCGAACGCCTGAGCCCGGTATTGGCCAAGGCCCCGGACGCCAGCTCCTGAAAAAAAGCCACACCCAGGGCATCGACGGCCTGCCGTGCCCAGGCGCGGGCTCCGGTCTGCGCCGTCAGTGCCCCAGGATCTTGGACAGGAAATCCCGGCTGCGTTCGTTTTGCGGGTGGTGGAAAAACTCGTGCGGGGTGTTCTGCTCCACGATCTGGCCCTGGTCCATGAAGATCACGCGGTCTGCCACCGCCTTGGCAAAGCCCATTTCATGGGTCACGCACAGCATGGTGATGCCCTGGCCGGCCATTTCGATCATCACGTCCAGCACTTCCTTGATCATCTCGGGGTCGAGGGCGGAAGTGGGTTCGTCGAACAGCATGATGCGGGGCTTGAGGCACAACGCGCGTGCAATCGCCACGCGCTGCTGCTGACCGCCCGAGAGCTGCAGCGGGTATTTGTGCGCCTGTTCCGCGATGCGCACGCGGCTGAGCTGCTCCATGGCCTTTTCCTCGGCCTGCTTGCGTGGCAGCTTGCCCACCCACATGGGGGAGAGGGTCAGGTTTTCCAGCACCGTCAGGTGGGGGAACAGGTTGAACTGCTGGAACACCATGCCCACGTTCTTGCGCACGGCGTCTATGGCCTTGATGTCGTCGCCGAGTTCGACGCCATCGACCACGATGCGCCCCTGTTGGTGTTCTTCGAGCCGGTTGATGCAGCGGATCAGGGTCGATTTGCCTGATCCGGAGGGGCCGCAGATGACGATGCGCTCGCCTTTTTCGACCTGCAGATCGATGTCGCGCAAGACATGGAAGTGGTTGCCATACCACTTGTTGACTTTGTCGAAGGTGATGATGGAGTCCGACATGGGAGATACCTGTTAGCGACGCTTGTTTTTGCTGACCTGCTGCTCTATCCACTGGCTGTAGCGCGACATCGAGTAGCAGAAGACGAAGTAGATCAGGGCGATGAAGAGGTAGCCCTCGATCTTGAAGGGGCGCCAGTCGGCGTCCGAATTGAGGGCCAGGCTCATGGCGCCGGTGAGTTCGTACAGGCTCACGATGGTCACCAGGGAGGTGTCCTTGAAGGTGGAGATGAAGTTGTTCATGATGCCCGGCACCACCATGGCCAGGGCCTGGGGCAGGACGATCTTGCGCTGGGTTTGCCAGTAGCTCAGGCCCAGCGTGGCGGCGGCTTCTATCTGCCCCTTGGGGATGGCCTGCAGGCCACCGCGCAGGACCTCGGCCATGTAGGCGGCAGCAAACAGGGTGATGCCCACCAGCACCCGCACCAGCACGTCGATAGAAAAGCCCTGCGGCATGAGCAGCGGGAACATGAAAGAGGCCATGAACAGCACCGAGATCAGCGGCACCCCCCGGATCAGCTCCACGTACACCGTGCACACCGCGCGGATGGCGGGCATGTTCGAGCGCCGCCCCAATGCCACCAGCAAGGCGATCGGAAAGGCCATGGCCATGGACAGCGAGGCCAGCAAAATGGTCAGCGGCAGGCCGCCCCAGCGGTCGGTCTCGACCCGTTCCAGCCCGAGCACGCCGCCGTACATCACGGTAAAGAAAAACGCCAGCACAGCGGCCCACAGCGCCAGCAGCCAGGGCTTCCAGAAGGCGCGCATGCAGCTGGCCACCAGCAGGCCCAGCAGGGCCAGGGTGCTCAGCAGCGGGCGCCACTGGGCCTCAAAAGGGTAGCGGCCAAAGACGATGATGCGGAATTTCTCCGCCACCACGCCCCAGCAGGCGCCGCGGGCGCTGTGGCAGGCCTCATGGTCGCGTGCCCAGACCGCGTCCAGCACGGCCCAGCGCAGCAGAGCGGGTAGCAGGTACAGAGCCAGGGCCAGGATCAGCACCGTGCCCACCGAGGTGGCGGCGTTGGCGAACAGGTTCTTGCGCGCCCAGGCCCAGGGGCCCTGGGTACCGACCGGGGCCGGGCGTGGCGCGATGGGTTGAAAGACTTGCGGATTCATGGCTCAACGCTCCTGGATCGCCGCGCGTGCGTTGTACCAGTTCATGAGCACGGAGGTGCTCAGCGAGGTGCTCAGGTACACCAGCATGATGATGGCGATGCACTCCACCGCGCGGCCGGTCTGGTTGATCGCGGTGTTGGCGATCGAGACCACGTCCGGGTAGCCGATGGCCACGGCCAGGGAGGAGTTCTTGGTCAGGTTCAGGTATTGGTTGCTCAGCGGCGGGATGATCACGCGCAGCGCCTGGGGCAGCATCACCAGGCGCATGCTCTGGGCGCGGCTCAGGCCCAGCGCGGCGGCGGCCTCCGACTGCCCCTGGGCGACGGAGGCGATGCCGCCACGTACCACTTCGGCCACGAAAGCCGCGGTATAGATCACCAGGCCCAGCAGCAAGGACAGGTATTCGGGCGTCAGGGCGCCGCCGTTTTCGATTGCGAACTCGCCCTGCAGCGGCAGGTTCCAGGCCGTGGGTGCGCCCCCTATCAGCCAGAACGCCAGGCTGGACAGCAGCACGATGGCCAGGGGGACCCAGAACATGCTGCGCGGGACGCCGCTGGCTTCGAACGCCTGGCGTGCCCAGCGCCGGTAGCCCCAGGCGCCCAGCAGGCCCAGCGCCAGGCCGGCGCAGGTGAACCAGTGCGCGGTGTCGGGCAGGGGCAGCGGGAAATTGATGCCGCCCTTGCTCAGGTAGAAGGGCCCCAGGGACAGGGGCTCGTTGCTGGGGGGCAGGACTTCGGTGAAGAGCAGGTACCACATCAGCAGCTGCAGCAGCACCGGGATGTTGCGGAAGAATTCCACGTAGGCGCGGCACAGGCCGCGCACCAGGGCATTGTGCGAGAAGCGCCCGACCCCGAGCAGGGCGCCCAGCACCGTGGTCAGCACGATGCCCACCACCGCCACGCGCAGGGTGTTGACCACGCCGACCAGGTAGGCCCGCCAGTAGGACTCGCCGGAGTCGTAGGCGAACAGGCTTTCGCCGATGTCGAAACCGGCCGCGCTGTTGAGGAAATCGAAGCCGCTCTGGATGCCGCGTGCGCGCATGTTGGTGGCGGTGTTGTGCGCCAGGTACAGCACGGCCAGGGCGATCAGGGCCACGGTCAGGACCTGGTAGACCAGGGCGCGAAAGGCCTGGCTGCGCCAGGACCACTTCTTCTTGGGGGCAGGAGAGGGGTCGGACATGACAAGCCCAGGTGCAGGACGGTCGGGTTGGCAAAAAAATGGGCAGTGCACACAGGTGTTGCATCTGCCCGGGGGACGGACTCGCGCCAGCGCAGCTGCCTGGCGCGGGCTCAACGCATGCTCAGCGCACGGGGGGCGCGTACTGGATGCCGCCCTTGGTCCAGAGGTTGTTCAGGCCCCGCGGCAGTTGCAGTGTCGATTTGGGGCCGACATTGCGCTCGAAGATTTCGCCGTAGTTGCCGGTGGTCTTGACGGCGCGGGCCAGCCATTCCTTGTCCAGGCCGAGCAGCTTGCCGGTGTCCTCGGTAGACCCCAGCAGGCGCCCCACCACCGGGTCTTTGCTGCTGGCCTTGAGTTCGTCCACATTGGCAGCCGAGACGCCGCTTTCCTCGGCTTCGAGCAGGCCATAGACCACCCATTTGACGATGGTGGTCCACTCGTCGTCCCCGCGGCGCACCATGGGGCCCAGCGGCTCCTTGGAAATCAGCTCGGGCAGGATCACGTGGTCGGCCGGGTTCTTGGCCACCTTGTTGCGGGTGGAGGCCAGGCCGGAGGCGTCGGTGGTGTAGGCTACGCAGCGGCCCGAGAAGTAGGCCCCCTCGGCGGCTTCGAGTTTTTCAAACACCACCGGCTTGATCCCGAGGCCGTTGGCCTTGGAGAAGTCGGTCAGGTTTTTCTCGGTGGTGGTGCCGGATTGCACGCACACGGTCTGGCCCTTGAGCTGCTTGGCGCTCTTGATCTTGCTCTTGAGCGGCACCATGAAACCCTGGCCGTCGTAGTAGGTCACGGCGGTCTGTGACAGGCCCAGCGATGCGTCGCGGGTGAGGGTGAAGGTGGTGTTGCGCGAGAGCAGGTCGACCTCGCCCGACTGCAGGGCGGTGAAGCGCGCCTGCGCGTTCAGGGGCACGTATTTCACTTTCTCGCCGTCACCGAGCACGGCGGCTGCGACTGCGCGGCACACGTCCACGTCCAGGCCGGTCCATTTGCCATTGGAGTCGGCGGCACTGAAGCCCGCCAAGCCGGTGTTGACGCCGCACACCACCTGGCCGCGGGCCTTGATGCCATCCAGGGTTTTGCCTGCATGCGCCGGTACGGCGCTCAGTGCCCCAAGGGCCGCAACAGCGGCGATGAGGGCATGTCCTGCTTTCAGTTCCATTGAGCTCTCCAGGTTGAAAAAGTCCCATATTAGGTCAGAACCCTTCCCCCGGCCAGGGGCCGCAGGGAATGTGGGCGGGACTGTAGCAAACCGGGGTGGAGAGGGTGTTCAGGGTTTACGCGGGTTTGCCCATGCGCATCTTGCATGGCCCGATACCTGCCGCATGGCAGGGGCCCCCTGGAACTGGGGGGTGGGTGCACAGGGCTTTGCTTACAGCGGGGAGTGGGAGGTGGGGATGTTGTCTTCGGGGTCTTCGCCAGCGATCGGGTCGCTGCACTGGGTGCCGCCGCAGCCGGCGATGGATGCCTGCGGCAGGGCCTGCGGATGGGCGACGGTGCCGGTGCGGGTGTCGTAGCCCACGCTTTGCAGGTGCAGCGCCAGCGCGGCGTCCATGGCCTGGGCATGCTGCTCGAACCAGGGGATGAGTTCGAACGCCATCTGGCGCGGCACGTCCAGGTGGCCGCAGCGGGCGCGGGTGGTGCCGTCGCGCAGGATCTTGAGAATGATGGCGTGCTGGCTGCTGTGGCAGTTGTCGGCGCTGAAGCCGGTGGCGCGCATCCAGCGGTCTTCCTGGTCGAAGTGGGTCTGGGTGTGGTCCACCAGGGCCTCCCAGGCGGGCAGCAACTGGGCGTCGGGGGCCTGCAGCACGGTGTTGAGCAAAGCCACGAACTCCTGGTGGGTCTGGTCCATGACGGCGTGCTGGACGCTGAACTCGTCACGCCAGTGGATGGACGGCTTGGGGTAGTTGTCGGTGGACATGGTCGGGGCTTTCTCAGGTGCGGGCGGGGCCTTGGCGGCGGCGGCGCATGTCGGAGCCAGCGGCTGCGGCGGCATCGGCTCCGAGCTGGGCAAAAGCGGCCGGATAAACCGTTTCTTCCTCCAGCGCGATGTGGGCCGGGTAAAGGGTGCAGAACCGGGCGATGTCGTGTTGCTGCTGTGCACTGGGCGCTGGGGCATCGGCCTGGGCCCACGCCAGCAGGTGCTGGCGCACCTGCTGCCACTGCGTGTGCATGTGCAGGTGGTCGTCCTGGAGGCGGCGCACGGCTGCCTGCACATCGGCGTCGCCATGGGCCAGCAGCACCGGGAACAGGTGCAGTTCCTCATCCTCGTGGTGCAGCGGGGCGGCCTGGTCGAAGTAGCGCAGCACGTCCTGGGCCGCGCTGCGGCTGGCCGGGTCGTGGCCGTGGTCCAGCAGGTGCTGCACCAGGCGCTGGAGCAGGTCCAGGCTGCGCTGCACACGTTCGTGGCAGGCTTTGAGCATCTCGTGGGGTTGGTCGAATCCAACCGCGGGCGAGGAAAAACCCGGTAGTGCGGTCTGGTGGGTCATGGCACAGTAGCGCAGGCTTGCGTAAGGCATACTTGGGCGTTTGCGCCCGGACAGGCGGCGTGCTGTGGATACAGCGCCGCAACAGGGCCGATCTTAACGAATCCAACGACCGCCATGGCTGTTTGCGCCGAAGAACTCTTGAGCCGCTGCCGCGCTTTGCTGACACAGTGGCAGGGTGTGCAGGCCCAGGCCAGTTTCGAACCCTTCGTGGAGTTCGCGGTGGCGGTTTCCAGCACCACCGAGTACCTGGCTTCGCGCGGCCTGGCAGGGCTGCACCAGGAGGCGCATGGCCTGGAGCAGGCGGTTCTGGCCGGTTTGGAGGGCTGGGGCGGGGAGGGCGCCCAGGCACTGCAGCTGGCGGCCCTGGGCCAGCGCGTGGAGCAGTTCGTGCAGCGCGTGCAGGCTTTCGTCAGCGGCAGTGCCGCCGCGCTTCCCGAGCGCCGTCGGGAGGGCGAGAGTGAGGCCCCCGAGGGGCTGCTGCTGCGCCGCGAGGTCGTTCTCGTGACCCGGCGGGCACGGGCGTGGGAAGAGTTGCTGCGCCAGCTGCGCTACTACAACATTCACGCCCAGGTGCGCCCGCTCGATGCGGCGGCGTCGGCGTGGGCGCATGAAGCCGCCATTGTGCTGGTCGACGCCCAGGGGGTGGATGGGTCGGCGCTCACCGCCACCTTGCACGCTTTGCGCGGCCGCCTGGCGGCGAGCTGCCTGATCGCCTGCGAGGTCGCGCCTGACTTTGACAGCCAGAACCGGGTGCTGGGCGCGGGCTGCGACCATTGCTTCACGCAGGGGATGCCGCAGGCCGCCCTGATCGACCGCATCGTGCGCGTATCGGATGCCGCGCAAGAGGAGCCTTACCGCGTGCTGGTGGTGGAAGACTCGCGCACCGCAGCGGCCAAGATCGCGCGCACCCTGTCCGAGGGGGGCATGGTGGCGCAGGTGATCCATGACCCGCGCGCGGTGTTGGCGACGCTGGCGCAGAGCCCGCCGGACCTGGTGCTGATGGACATGTACATGCCCGGTTGCACCGGGGTCGAGGTGACGCGCGTGCTGCGCCAGCACCCCGAATTCCTGTCCACGCCGGTGGTGTACCTGTCGGGCGACGCCGATGTGGCCCTGCAGGTCGATGCCCTGCGCCTGGGGGGCGACCATTTCCTGACCAAGCCCTTCAATCCGGTGGTGCTCAATGCCGTGGTCAAGAGCAAGATCGAACGCTACCGGGCGCTGCGCAAGCACATGTTCTGCGACAGCCTCACAGGCCTGTTCAACCACACCACCAGCAAGCAGCGGCTCGACGCACTGGTGGCGGCCGTGGTTCAGGGCCGGGGGGCGGGTTTTGCGCTGGCCATGCTCGACATCGACCATTTCAAACGTGTCAATGACACCTGGGGGCATCCGGTGGGCGACCAGGTGATCCGCAGCATGGCCTGGATGCTCAAGCAGCGCCTGCGCAGCACCGATGTGGTCGGGCGCTACGGGGGCGAGGAATTCGTGGTGCTGCTGCCGGCCACGGGCCTGGAGCAGGCCCAGCGCCTGCTGGAGGCAATCCGGCAGGATTTCTCCTGCATCGTGCACGAGGCCGGGGTGGAGCGTTTCCAGTGCAGTTTTTCCGCCGGTGTGGCGCAGTGGCGGGCCGGGGACAGCGCCGATGCGGTGTTGGCGCGTGCCGACGAACAGCTCTATGCGGCCAAGCGCGCCGGGCGCAACCGTGTCATGGCTGCGCCGGAGCCTCGGCCATGACGCAGGTCCGCCCGCACGCTGAGGCGGGGGCGGCGGCAGGCAGCGGTACGCTCAGCCGTACCGTGCGCAAGGAGCAGACCCGCGCCAGCCTGCTCAATGCCACCTTGAGCCTGATCGCCGAGGGGCGCAGCTTTACCAGCCTGGGCATTCGCGAGATTGCGCGCGAGGCCGGCATGGTGCCGAACGCCTTTTACCGCCATTTCCGCAACACCGACGAACTGGGGCTGGCCCTGGTGGAGGACGCCGGCATCACCCTGCGCCACCTGCTGCGCGAGGCGCGCCAGGCGGGGCTGCCGCCGCGCTCCATGGTGCGCCGTTCGGTCGAGGCGTATTACCAGTACGTCAAGCAGAACCGGCCCCAGTTCCTGTTCATCGCCAATGAGCACGCGGGCGGAAGCCGCATTTTGCGCATGGCGATCCGCAACGAGGTGAGCCACTTCACGCACGAAATGGCGCAGGACTTTCGCGCCCTGGCCTTTTTCCCCACCCTGCCCACCGCGTCCCTGCACATGGTGTGCGGCCTGATCGTGACCACCATGTTGGCCGCGGCGCCCCAGATCCTCGATCTGTCGCCCGGGCAGGCGTTGCTGGAGGCCGAGATGAAGGACAACTTCGTGCGCCAGCTGCAGGTGGTGCTGCTGGGGGCGGCGCGCTGGCGCGAACGCCCCATGCGCCGTGTGCTGCAGTAGCCGTTTTTCCCAGTAATACTACGGCCTGGCCCGCGTGGATATTGCGGGTAGTGCTACAAAAAAAAGAGCACCCGTGGTGGGTGCTCCTGGCATGTCAGCGGCGCTGCTTCAACCGCACTGGCCGACGTAGCCGCAGGCGGTGCAGAAGTCGCAGCCGTCCTTGTGGATCACGGTCGGGTTGCCGCACTCGGGGCAGTTTTTGCCCGCCATGGTGTGCGGGGTGGCGCTGTCCTGCGGTGTGTCGAGCACGCCCATGTCGCGCAGCGGGTAGCCCTCTTCATTGAGCACCCCCAGCATGGCGTAGCGGTGGATGATCAGGCGTGCCAGGTAGGCCACCGTGGAGGGCCAGGTCTGCTGGCGGCGCTCACCGTGCGGCAGGCCCGGAACGAAGGCCATGAAGTGGCCCAGGGGTTCGGCGTAGTTGAGCAGCTTGCGCAGCTTCATGCCGATCCAGGCCGGGTCGATCACACGCATGTCCAGCGACAGCACGCGCGCCAGACCGTCGTAGGCCTTGGGGTAGTTGCCCGAAAAGCCGATGGCGCAGGGGCGGGTCATCAGGGTGCCGTCGGCGTTGGGCAGCGTCACCTCCTTGAGGGTGACGGTAAAGGACTCATCCGTGCCCGGGTTGTCGATGTCCACCGACCAGGCCAGGGTGCCGGAGGGGCCGGTCTGCGGCTCGCTGCGGCTGAACATGGAGTTCACCACCGGGGTGTTGTCGGCGTTGTCGGCGCCGGCAAAGGCATTGAGCTGCTCGCAGCGCCAGCGGATCACGGCCGCCGTGGCCGCCACCACGCCGGGGAACAGGCGCTTGTGCCCGTGCGGCGGGAAGGGCATCTCAAAGGCATGCTCTTCCGCCACGGTGGACATGGCGTCGAGCTTGAGGCGCAGCCAGGCCGGGTCGTTGGCGCGCATGTCCATGGACAGGGTCTTGGCCAGGGCACCCAGGCCGCGCGGCTCGTCGGTGCCATTGACCCAGACCTCGAAGGGACGCGGGCTGGCGCCCTCACTGGTGGCGAGTTCGCCCACGAACAGGGCAAAGTCGCCGTAGGAGTGGCGCACCATGAAGGTCCAGGCCGGGTTGCCGCTGGGCAGCTCCGGGCGGCTGGGCCAGCGCAGCGAGGACAGCACCGGGGCGGGGAGCTTTTCCAGCGCCAGACGCTGGTTGGCGTCCGCAATCTGCAGCGGGGCCGCGGCCGCGGTGGGCTGGGCGCCCACGCTCAGCACCGAGCCCAACACGGTGTTGGGGCGGTAGGTGGCCAGGCCCTTCAGGCCCGATTTCCAGGCCTGCATGTACAGGTCCTGGAAGTCGGCATAGGGGTAGTCGGCGGGCACGTTCACCGTCTTGCTGATGGAGGTGTCGATGTACGGGGCCACGGCGGCCACCATTTCGGCGTGGTCCTGGGCGCTCATCTCCAGCGCGGTCACAAAGGCCGGGGTCAGGGCCGCATCCTTGCCATGCAGGTGGCGGTACAGGCGCCAGGCGTGGTCTTCCACCGAGTATTCCTTGAAGCTGCCGTCGGGCATGCGCTTCTTGCGGTTGTAGGTCCAGCTGAAGGCGGGCTCGATGCCATTGGAGGCGTTGTCGGCAAACGCCAGGCTGATGGTGCCGGTGGGGGCGATGGACAGCAGGTGCGAGTTGCGCAGACCGTGCTGGCGGATACGCTCCTTGAGCCCATTGGGCAGGCGCGAGGCGAAGTTGCCGCCTGACAGGTAGAGGTCGGCGTTGAACAGCGGGAAGGCGCCGCGCTCCTGGGCCAGGTCCGCCGAGGCGCTGTAGGCGGTGTCGCGCATGTGGCGCGAAATGTCCTGCGCGAACTGGCGTGCTTCCGGGCTGTTGTAGCGCAGGCCCATCATCACCAGGGTGTCCCCCAGGCCCGTAAAGCCCAGGCCGACGCGGCGCTTGCTGCGCGCCTCTTCCTGCTGCTGGGGCAGCGGCCAGACCGTGGCGTCGAGCACGTTGTCGAGCATGCGCACGGCCACGCGGCAGATGTCGGCAAAGGCCTGCTTGTCAAAACGGACCTTGTCGGTGAACGGATCGCGCACGAAGCGCGTCAGGTCCACCGACCCCAGGCAGCAGCAGCCATAGGGCGGCAGGGGCTGCTCGGCGCAGGGGTTGGTGGCGGCGATGGTCTCGCAGTAATACAGGTTGTTGTCGCGGTTCATGTGGTCCATGAACAGCACGCCCGGTTCGGCGTGGTCGTAGGTCGAACGCATGATCTGGTTCCACAGGTCCTGCGCGCGCACCTTGCGGTACACCCACTCGCCGCCTTCCTTCTGATAGGCACCGGCGTCGATCTGCGATTCGCTCGGGCGTGCCTTGTGCACCAGCTCCACCGCGTCGTCGCTGGACACCGCCTGCATGAAGGCATCCGTCACGCCCACCGAAATGTTGAAATTGCGCAGATCGCCGCTGTCCTTGGCGTGGATGAACTCCTCGATGTCCGGGTGGTCGCAGCGCAACACCCCCATCTGGGCGCCGCGGCGGGCACCGGCCGACTCCACCGTCTCACAGGAGCGGTCGAACACGCGCATATAGCTGACCGGCCCGGATGCGCTGCTTTGCGTGCTGCCGACCCAGGCACCACGCGGGCGGATGCGCGAAAAGTCGTAGCCCACGCCGCCACCACGGCGCATGGTTTCCGCTGCCTGCGTCAGTGCGGTGTAGATGCCGGGGTGGCCGTCTTCGATGCTGGCGATCGAGTCGCCCACGGGCTGCACGAAGCAGTTGATCAGGGTCGCGGCCAGGTCGGTTCCGGCGGCGGACTGGATGCGCCCGGCAGGCAGAAAACCGCCTTGCAGGGTTTCCAGAAAGCGTGCCTCCCAGTGGGCGCGCTGCTCGGGGTCCTCTTGCGCGGCCAGGGCGGCGGCCACGCGCTTGTTCACGTCCAGGATCGACTGTTCGTCGTCCTTGGCGTATTTTTCCAACAGGACTTCTTCGCTGATGGCCTGTGTGGGCAGTTGCAGATCGGTCGCGGCGGGCGTGGGCATGGTGGTGGACATGGGTCTAGAAGTTCAGGACACGGGGGTGGGGGATGGAGACGGATCGGTGCCGGGGCACAGACCAGTTTACTGAAATAGCAGCAGGGTGGGACTGCGGGTTATCGCCACTCCCACCAGCCACAAAACTGTGCCAAGCGCGGCCAGTGAAAAACACCAGCGCTGGGCGTGCGGCTGCTCAGGTCGCAGCGCGAGCTTGCCCAGCCCGATGTAGGCCAGCAAAAGCACCACTTTGGTGCCCAGCCAGGGGGCCTGCCAAGGGTACTGCTGGCTCCAGGCGCTCAGCGTGATGGCCGCGCCCAGCAGCACGCTGTCGTTCACGTGCGGCAGGATGCGCAGCCAGCGCCACTGGCGCCAGGGCAGGTGCGCCAGCGCCAGGGCCGCGCGCACGCAAAACAGAACAATGCTGATGGCGGCGCAGGCCAGGTGCAGGCTGCGGACACTGCTGTAATCCATGGTGATCAACCCGCACGGCCATCGGCACGGGGGCGGCCATACCAGCTCCCGTAGCGCAGCGACCAGCCCAGGCAGGCCAGGGCCCACAGGGCGATGGCGGCCAGCAAGGCGGCGGCGCCCACCGCGGGCGCCAGGGCGGACACCAGGCGCAGCACGACGGCCGCCTGCACCATCCAGTACAGCGCCCAGGCCCCATCGTCGGCCGCCAGGGGCCTGCCGCTGTGGCCCGCACTCACGCGCGTGGCCATGGCGAACAAGGTGGCGCCCAGATAGCCCATGGTCAGGGCGTGCAGCGGCGCCAGGCCCAGTGACAGCTCGTGATGCGTCAAGGCCATCAGGGCGTGCGAGGCGGCCTGCAAGGCCAGGGCCAGGCCCAGCCACATGAAGCCCCCATGCAGCATGGCTAGCAGGCGGATCTTGAGGCTTTGCACCAGGCCCCAGCGGATCGTCAGCCACAGCATCAGCGCGGCGGCCGGCGCCTCCACCGCCACCTGCACCCAGCGCCAGGCCGGTGGCACGGGCCAGAGCCAGACGTCCAGCACCGCGCCCAGGCCCTCGAAGCCCAGCACCGCCAGCATCGACCACAGCAGCCACATCGGGCGCCAAGCGTCCAGAAACGGGACCGCACTGGCGGTGAAGAAGGGAATCATGCGGTGCGACACCGCCGCGAACACCACCCCCAGGAAGCCCCACAGCGAGGCGTAAATGGCGGCGCGCACCAGATCGACCATCCCCAGCGCCGTGCCCAGCGCCGTGGCCAGCATGCACAGTGCACCGCAGACCACCGCCGCCAGGATGGCGCTGGGGTGGGCCTTGTCCGTGGCCGGGCTCTGGCGCCACAGGCGCGCGTACAGCAGCACCAGCCAGCCCCAGGCCAGCGCCATGGCGCCCAGGCCCGTTGCGGCCAGCCAGGCGCTGGCGTGGAAACCGATCACGGTCGGCACCCAGGCCAGGGCGTAGCAGCGCACCGGCAAGACCAGCGCGCGGGCGGCAGGTTCGGGGACGTTGAGCCAGCGTGGCCCCGCCGTGAACAGAAAGCCGACGATGAACAGCGGCATGAAACCCTGCGTCATCCACAGCGCGTGCGCCAGCGCCGGGGGCAGTGCCCAGGCCACCGGCAGCTCCAGCGCATGTGCCAGCAGCATGCCGGCCCACCACAGCGCGGCCAGGCACATCAGCACGGCTGCGTGGAAAAATCCCAGGCGGTGCGGTGCCGCCTGCAGCCAGTGCCAGCGCCAGCGCATGTCCACGGGCGCGTGGGCGGCGGACGGTTCAACGGGTTTTTTCCAGGACGTCTGCGAGGACGGCTGGAGCGGCTTGATCGACATAGGGGTGGAAGAGACCTGGACTCGGGGGACAGGTGGGTGCGTGGACCAGGCTCGGGGTGGGCAGCAAGCCCACCAGGCCCGGTACGCGGGTTTCCACCAGTGTACCGCGTTTCCCGGGGCACACTTCTTGCGTGCTGCAAGGGTACACTGCGCACATGGACACCCTCGTCGATGGAATGGCCTCGCTCAGCGGCATGCGCGACCGTGACGCGCTGGACGCGGCGGCCGTGCGTCTGGTGCTGGAGCATGTGGGGCGGGGCGTGGTCGGTGCCCGCTTGCTGCGCATCGTGGGCGACCCGCCCGACCAGCGTTGCCTGGTGCGCGCGCAGATGCGCAGCGGCCAGACCGAGGTCCAGGCCGACCCGGTGTGGGTCGATTGGAGCACCTTGGACGCCCTGGGCCAGCATCCCCTGCGGCACTCGGCGTTTTCCAACAGCAACGCGCAGTGGGATGAGGAGCGTGCGGTGTTTGTCCTGGTGGGCGAACGCGGGCCATGGGGTTTGCTGGAGGTGGACAGCACCCAGACGCTCACCGCTGCCCAGCGCGCCGTGGTGGACGCGATTTTGCGCACCTACCAGAATGTGCTGGGGCTGCTCGATTACGGCGAAAAGGACGCGCTCACCGAATTGCTCAACCGCAAGACCTTCGATGGAGCCTTTTTCCGGGCCACCACGGCCCAGCAGCAGCGCAGCGCCGATGCCCCCGAGCGCCGTGCTGCCGCCGATGGTGGCAACTATTGGCTGGCGGTGCTGGACATCGACCATTTCAAACGCGTCAACGATACCTTCGGACACCTGATCGGGGACGAGGTCCTGTTGCTGGTGGCGCGCATCATGCGCAACAGCTTTCGTTTCTATGACCAGCTGTACCGTTTCGGCGGCGAGGAATTCGTGATCCTGATGCGCTGCAAGGACGAAACCGATGCCCTGCACGCCCTGGAGCGGCTGCGCACGAATGTGGAGAGCTATGGTTTTCCCCAGGTCGGGACCATCACCGTGAGCCTCGGGTTTTCACGCCTGCAGGAGCATGACACCCCCAGTGCCGCGTTCGGGCGTGCGGACAAGGCGGTCTATTACGCCAAGGAGCATGGCCGCAACCAGGTGGTGAGCTACCAGACCCTGCTGGATACCGGGGTGGTCAAGGAAGAGACCACCGATATGGACGTCGATCTGTTCTGACCTGTGCCAGTCCTGGGCCCGGTGGACGCCGTCGGCAAGCCCAGGCCCCTCACAAAGGGGTTCACGGTTTTTTTGTCGTTGGCGCCGCGGACGGTGAGGACGTGCCGGACTTGCCCGCCAGCGCGTTGCGTGCCTGGGCGATGTGCTCCTGCACCTGCTGTGCATCCGGTGAGTCGGGTTCGAGCTGGGTCAGCAGTTGCTCCCAGGCCTGGATGGCCGCCGGAAAATCCTGGCGCTGGTAGGCGGCCACGCCGCTCATGAGCAAGCCCATGGCGTGCCCGGGCTGCAGGGCCAGGGCCTGGCGCAGCAGCTCACTGGGCTTGCCTTGCAGATCGTGGTTCTGGCTCAGGGCCAGTACGTCCGCGTACTCGACCAGCATGTCCGCGTCCTTCTGCACCAGCGCCATCCCACGCTCATAAGCCTGGGCTGCCTGGGCATAGCGGCCCATCACCTTGTATGAACGCGCCAGCATGGTCCAGCCCTGCGGGTTGTCAGGCTTGGCTTCGAGCTTGGCGGCCAGCGAGGCCACCATGCTTTCGATCTGCTCCTGGCGCGCGCCCTGGGTGGCCTGCGGGTCGATGGAGGCCGGGCTGCCCAGCCACAGGTAGGTGGCCACGGCTCCCAGCGGTATCGCCCCTGCCAGGGCCCACAGCGCGGCGCGGGCCGGGGCGGTGCGGGCCGCCGCAGTTGCGGGTGCGGCGGCAGCAGGCGCGCGGGTATCGTCGATGAGGCGGCGCTCCAGCTCCAGGCGGGCGTCCTGGAGTTCCTCGGCGCTGAGCATCCCGGTGCGGTGTTCCTGTTCGATCTGCCCCAGTTGCTCTCGGTAGATCGCGGCGTTGAGCGCGGTGGCATCGGGATCGGCTTCGGGGGCGTGGGGGCGCAGCAGCGGCACCAGCATCCAGGCCAGCGCCACCAGGGTCAGCACCAGGGCCAGGGCGATGAAAAGTGTCATGAAGAGGGGTCTTGGTTCGGGTGGAGGAGCGCGCGTGCGTGTTCCTGTTCTTGCGGACTGAGCGCCTCGGGCGCGCTGGCCAGGCGCTGGCGGCGGATGAAGCGCCACAGGCCCCAGAGCGCACCCAGCAGCAGCAGGGCCGGGCCGAACCACAGGGCCCAGGTCAGGGGTTTGACGGGCGGGCGGTAGCGCACGAAGTCACCGTAGCGGCTGACCAGAAAGTCCATGATCTCGGCATCGCTCTTGCCCGCCTTGATCAGGTTGCGCACCTCGCGGCGCAGGTCCATCGCCAGATCGGCGCGCGAGCCCGCCAGCGATTCGTTCTGGCACACCAGGCAGCGCAACTCTTCGGAGATGGCAATCAGGCGCTGCTCCACCACCGGGTCCTCGGCCAGATCCACCGCCTGCGCGGCGTGGACCGGGGTGAGCATGGCCCAGGCCAGGGACCAGCACAGCAGCAGGCGTGCGATCATGGCTGCAGCTCCTGGAGCAGGGGCATGATGGTGTCGCGCAAGGACTCGGGGGTGATGGGACCGATGTGCTTGTAGCGGATCATGCCCTGCGCATCGATGACGAAAGTTTCCGGCACGCCGTAGACGCCAAAATCAATGCCCACGCGGCCATCGAGATCGCTGGCCGAGAGGTCATAGGGGTTGCCGTGGCGCGCCAGCCACTTGCGTCCGTCTTCGGGCTTGTCTTTGTAGTCCAGCCCGATCAGGGGCACCTTCTTGGTTTTGGCAAAGGCCATCAGCACCGGGTGCTCCTCACGGCAGGCCACGCACCAGGAAGCCCAGACGTTGAGCAGCCAGACCCGCCCGCGCATGCTGGCCGAGTCAAACACCTGGTCGGGCATGTGCAACTGCGCCAGGGTGAAGGCCGGAGCCGGTTTGCCGATCAGGGGCGAAGGCACTTCGCGCGGGTCGCGCGTCAGGCCGATGGCCAGAAACACCACCAGCACGGCGAATATTCCCAAAGGGATGAACTTCTTGTTCATGGCCTGTCCTTTCACTCAGAGGGCCGTCTTGCGGCGCCGGTAGCGGCGGTCGAACGCTGCCAGCAGGGCCCCCAGGGCCATGAGCAAGGCGCCCCACCAGATCCAGCTCACGAAGGGCTTGTGGTAGACGCGCACGGCCCAGGCCGCATCAGGGGCAGGGGTCAGTTGCTCGCCCAGGGAGACATAGACGTCACGGGTCAGGCCGGTGTCGATGGCAGCCTCGGTCATGGGCATGCTGGACGAGGCGTAGGCGCGCTTCTCGGGGCGCAGCGTGCCCAGCAGTTGCCCGTCGCGGCGGTATTCCACCGTGCCCACGTCGGCCAGATAGTTGGCGCCCTGTTCCTGGCGGATGTCGGTCAGCTTGAACTCGTAGCCGCCCACCTGCACCGTGTCGCCCAGCGCCATGCGCACGTCGCGCTCCGTCTCATAGCCCTTGACCATGGTGATGCCGATGGCGCACACCGCCAGCCCCATGTGCGCCAGGTGCATGCCCCAGAACGCACCGGGGATGGCACGCCACTGCGCCTGGGCACGCACACGTGCGGCCAGGTCCCACAGGCTGGCCAGCACGATCCACAGCGACAGGCCCAGGCCCAGTGCCACCAGGGCCGACCAGCGCCCCGCCCACAGCGGCAGCAGCAGGCCCAGCAGCAGCGCCAGCGCGCCCACGACCCACAGCTTGCGCGCCAGGGTGTGCAGCCCGTCCTGCTTCCAGCGCGTGTAGGTGCCCATGACCAGCAACAGCATCACCGGCACCATGAGGGGGACGAACACGGCGTTGAAATAGGGGGGGCCGACCGACAGCTTCCCCAGGTGCAGGGCATCCACGATCAGGGGATAGAGCGTGCCCAGCAGCACGGCGGCGGCGGCGGTGCCCAGCAGCAGGTTGTTGAGCAGCAGAAAGGTTTCGCGCGACACCGGGGCGAAATTGCCCACGGAAGCCACCTTGCCAGCGCGCAGCGCAAACAGCACCAGTGAACTGCCCACCACGGCGGCCAGGAACAGCAGGATGAAGATGCCACGGCGCGGGTCGGAGGCAAAGGCGTGTACCGAGGTCAGCACTCCCGAGCGCACCAGGAAAGTGCCCAGCAGGCTCAGCGAGAAGGCGGTGATCGCCAGGATCAGGGTCCAGTGGCGGAACAGGCCGCGTTTTTCCGTCACGGCCAGGGAATGGATCAGGGCGGCGCTGATGAGCCAGGGCAGGAAAGAGGCGTTTTCCACCGGGTCCCAGAACCACCAGCCGCCCCAGCCGAGTTCGTAATAGGCCCACCACGAACCCAGGGCGATGCCCAGGGTAAGGAACATCCATGCCACCGTGGCCCAGGGGCGCGACCAGCGTGCCCAGGCCGCATCGAGCCGCCCGCTGAGCAGCGCGGCAATGGCAAAGGCAAAGGGAATCGCCATGCCGACATAGCCCATGTACAGCAGCGGGGGGTGGAACACCAGGCCCGGGTCCTGCAGCAGGGGGTTGAGGTCGCGGCCCTCGGCGGCGGGTTCGTCCAGACGCACGAAGGGGCTGGAGGTGACCAGCATGAACAGCAGGAAGCCCACCGCCACCAGGCCCAGCACGCCCAGCACGCGCGACACCATCGGGCCGGGCAGTTGGCGTGAGAACACCGATACCGCCAGCATCCAGCTGGTGAGCATGAAATGCCACAGCAGCAAGGAGCCCTCGTGCCCGCCCCAGACACCGGCGACGCGGTACAGGCCCGGCAACTGGGAGTTGGAGTGCTGGGCCACGTACAGCACCGAGAAGTCGTTGGAGTAGAAGGCGTAGGTCAGGCAGGCGAAGGCGAAGGCCGTCAGGGCCCACAGCGCCTGGGTGGCGCTGCGTGCCAGGGGCAGCCAGGCGCTGTAGCGGGGCGTGGCCGCCGCCACACCGAGCAGCCCCAGGGGCAGGGCGACGAACAGGGACAGGATCAGGGCGTAGTGCCCGAGTTCGGGAATCATGGGCGCGGGTGTTATTGGAGGGTCTGGGCCGCCTTGTGGGCCTGGTCCACGGCGTGCTGGGCTTCCGGGGGCATGTAGTTCTCGTCGTGCTTGGCCAGCACTTCGGTGGCCGTGAACTGCTGGTCGGCGCCGAGCTTGCCTTGCGCCACCACGCCTTTGCCCTCGCGGAACAGGTCGGGCAGGATGCCGGTGTAGGTGACGGCCATCTCCTTGGCCGTGTCGGTGACGATGAAGCGCACCGTGAGGTTATCGCGCACCACGCTGCCGTCCTTGACCATGCCGCCGATGCGGAAGGTGCGGTTGACGGGGGCTTCGCCATTGGCCACCTGGCTGGGGGTGAAGAAGAACACCAGGTTGCTCTGGAAGGCGTTGAGCACGAAGTAGGCGGCCAGGGCCAGAGCGGCCAGACCGCCCGCGATCATGGCGGCGCGTTTGTGACGGGGTTTCATAGGGTATCGGAAGAGGGGGTTGCAAAAGCCTGGTGCAACTCGCGCTGGATGCGGTGCAGGCGCTGGCGGGCCAGCAGTGCTTCGACTGCCACCACGGCGGCGGTCAGGCCAAAGCTGCCCCAGACGTACAGGGCGTAGCCGCCCATGTGAAAGAAATCCTGAACGCTATTCCACTGCATGACGGACCCAATCGGCGTGACGCTCACGCTCCAAGATGATGCTGCGCACCCGGTACAGGGCGATGGCGATGGCGTACATCCAGCTTGCCAGCACCATGACCAGCATGCCGCTGAGCATGGTGGCAGCCATGCTGGGCGCACGCGTGAGGGAGACCGAGGCGCCCTGGTGCAGGGTGTTCCACCAGGTGACCGAGAAATAGATGATGGGCACATTCACGACCCCCACCAGCGACAGGATGGCGCAGGCCTTGTCGGCGCGCCGGGGATCGTCGATGCTGGACTGCAGCGCCAGGAAACCGAGATAGAGGAACAGCAGGATCAGCTCCGAGGTCAGGCGCGCGTCCCACACCCACCAGGCTCCCCACATGGGCTTGCCCCACAGGGCCCCGGTGACCAGGGACAGGAAGGCGAACAGCGCGCCGGTAGGGGCCAGCGCGGCGGCCATCATGCCCGACAGCCGGGTGTTGAAGGCCAGTCCCACAGCCGACCAGAAGGCCATGACCACGTAGATGAACATGGACATCTGCGAGGTCGGCACGTGCACGAAGATGATGCGGTAACCCTCGCCTTGCTGGGCGTCGGTGGGGGCGACGAAGAAGGCGATCCACAGCCCCACCACGGTGAGCAGCAGGGCCAGGGCGCCAAACCAGGGCCACACCCGCCCGGCCAGGAAATAGAAGGGCTGGGGCGCGGCGTATTTGAACCAATGGATGCTACGGGTGTTCATTCGAGCGAGATTTTGAGCGCGGCGGCGGTGGCCAGGGGGGCGAAAAAGGCGGACAAGACCAGCAGCGCCGCCAGCAGGGAGAAGTGTCCCTGGGCAGATGCGCCGCTGGCATAGGCCTCCACGGCGCCCGCGCCGAAGATGAGGACGGGAATGTACAACGGCAGGATCAGGAGCGACAGCAACACCCCCGCGCCGCGCACGCCCAAGGTCAGCGCGGCGCCGATGCTGCCGATCAGGCTCAGCGTGGGGGTACCCAGCAGCAAGGACATGACCAGCACGCCCAAGGCGCTGCCTTCGATGCCGAACTGCAGGCCCAGTACCGGGGCCATCAGCACCAGCGGAACCCCGGTGACGAGAAAGTGCGCCAGGGCCTTGACTGCCGACTGCAGCGCCATGGGGGTTGCTGAGAGCACCATCTGCTCCAGGGAGCCGTCCTGGTAGTCGGCGGCGAACATGCGCGGTAGGGACAGCAGCGTGGCCAGCAGGGCGCAGACCCAGAGCACGCCAGGCGCCATGCGCGTGAGCAGGTTCGACTCAGGCCCCACCCCCAGGGGGAAGAGGCTGGTGACGATGACGAAAAACATGAGCGGCGTGAATACCTCGCCCTTTTGGCGAAAGGCCAACTGCAGTTCGCGCCGCAACTGGGCCTGGACCATGCCCCAGGTGCCCAGGGTGCCGACGTCGGTGTGGCTGCTCCTGGGAGCCAGGGTGCTTTCGGTGGGCAGGGGTGTGTTCATGCCACGCGCTCCGTATGCCGCGTCGCGCCGTGCGCGCTGCTGCCGGGAGCGCGCAACTCCAGCACCTGGGGCGCCACATCACCAATGGGTACCTGCTGGTGGCTGGTGAGCACCGCCATGCCGCCGCGCTGCAGATGCCGGGCGACGTGATCGGCCAGCAGGCGCACCCCGGCGTCGTCCATGGCCACGAAGGGTTCGTCCAGCACCCACAGGCGGGCGCTGCTCAGCACCAGGCGGCTCAGTGCCACGCGGCGCTTTTGCCCTTGCGAGAGGTGGCGTGCCAACTGGTGCTCGCGCCCGCGCAGACCGAATTCGTGCAGGGCCTGGCGCATGCGGTCCTCGCTCACGCGCAGGCCCGCCAGGGCGCAGGCAAAACGCAGGTTTTCAGACACCGTGAGTGACTCCTGCAAGGCGTTGAGGTGGCCCAGGTAGCACAACTGGCTGCGCAGCGCTTCGGGATGCTGGCGTGCCGAACGGCCGGCCCAGAGGATGTCGCCCTCTTCGATCGGGGACAGGCCGCACAGCATGCGCAGCAGGCTGGTCTTGCCCACGCCGTTGGCCCCCGCAATGTGCATCCACTGGCCCGGTGCCAGGGTGGCGTTGACCTGCCCGAACAGTGTGCGTCCCCCTTTGCTGCAGCCAAGCTCGCGAAACGAAAGGGTCATGGAAAAAGAGGGCGCCAAAGGGAGGGAAGACCCCCGTATTGTAGGTGGCGGCCGCAGTGCAATCCTTGATGCACTTTAGGGATTGGGGGAAAGCGTTTTATGGGGGGCGAGGTGAAATTCTTTTAATTTAGGTTAAGGACGCGAAGGCTCACGTGGAAAAAGAATTTGTATGCCCGGAAGTCATTGTTTGCAACCTCGCCGGGCGTGGCGTTGATCGACGCCGGAATGGTTGCGAGGTACCACGGAGTAAAACACATGAAAGTTCCACGTCTTTCGAGCATCGCGGCAGCAGCGCTGCTGGCGGGCTTGTCGGCCACGGCCTTTGCGCAAAGTACTGCGCCGGCCCTGACCGCTGCCGAAAAAGAAACCGCCAAGAAAATCTATTTCGAGCGCTGCGCGGGTTGCCACGGGGTATTGCGCAAGGGCGCCACGGGCAAGAACCTGGAGCCGCACTGGTCCAAGGTCGACAAGGAGGGCAAGAAGACCGAGGGCGGCACCCAGGCCCTGGGTCAGTCGCGCCTGGAGAAGATCATCGGCTATGGCACCGATGGCGGCATGGTGAACTTTGACGACATCCTGACCAAGGAAGAAATCAACCTGATGGCGCGCTACATCCAGAACACGCCGGATGTGCCACCCGAGTACGGGCTCAAGGACATCACCGAGAGCTGGAAGGTGCTGGTGCCGGTGGACAAGCGCCCCACCAAGCAGATGAACGCGATCAACCTCAAGAACGTGTTCTCGGTCACGTTGCGTGACACGGGTGAGGTGGCGCTGATCGACGGCGATACCAAGGAGATCCGCTCCATCGTCAAGACCGGCTACGCCGTGCACATCTCGCGCCTGTCCAAGTCGGGCCGCTACGTGTACGTGATCGGGCGTGACGGGCGCCTGAGCCTGATCGACCTGTGGATGGAGAAGCCCTCGGTGGTGGCAGAGATCAAGGTGGGCTTTGACGCCCGCTCGGTCGATACCTCCAAGTTCCAGGGCTATGACGACAAGTACGCCATTGCCGGCTCCTACTGGCCGCCCCAGTACGTCATCATGGACGGCGATACGCTCAAGCCCCGCAAGGTGGTCTCGACCCGCGGCATGACGGTGGATGGCGAATACCACCCCGAGCCGCGCGTGGCTTCGATCGTGTCCTCGGAAATCAAGCCGGAGTGGGTGGTCAACATCAAGGAAACCGGCCAGATCCTGCTGGTGGACTACTCGGACATCGAAAACCTCAAGACCACCACCATCGCTTCGGCCAAGTTCCTGCACGACGGCGGCTGGGATGCGTCCAAGCGCTACTTCCTGGTGGCAGCCAACGCCTCGCACAAGATCGCGGCAGTGGACACCAAGCTGGGCAAGCTCGCAGCCCTGATCGATGTGGCCAAGATCCCGCATCCGGGCCGTGGCGCCAATTTTGTGCATCCGAAGTTCGGCCCCGTATGGGCCACCGGCCACCTGGGTGCGGACGTGGTGACGCTGATCTCCACGCCTTCCGACGATCCGAAGTTCGCGCAGTACAAGCAGTACAACTGGAAGGTCGTGCAAGAGATGAAGCACGTGCCGGGCAACCTGTTCGTCAAGACCCATCCGGTATCCAAGCACTTCTGGGCCGACTCCCCGCAGAACCCCGACAAGGATCTGGCCGAATCCGTGGCAGTGTGGGACATGGCCGACCTGTCCAAGCCCAAGGCGATCCTGAACGTGGCCAAGGACTCGGGCCTGCCCGCCACCAAGGCCACCAAGCGTGCCGTGCACCCCGAGTACTCGGCCGACGGCAAGGAGGTCTGGATCTCGCTGTGGGGTGGCAAGACCGACCAGTCCGCCATCGTGGTCTATGACGACGCGACGCTCAAGGTCAAGAAGGTGATCACCGATCCCAAGATGATCACCCCGACCGGCAAGTTCAACGTCTACAACACGCAGCACGACATTTATTAAGCGCAAAACTTAATTTGGTGCAAGGCTAAGGGGGCATATGCCCCCTTAGTATTTATGGGCATGGAAATGCATTATTTCGGCATTACTGGAGAGTGTGAATGGCGTCAAAAATAGCGGGCTGGTGGGCAAATATGCGCCGGCCCAGTGCTAAATATTCATTGATTGGATTGCTGTCCCTGGGTTTTGTGGCGGGTATTTTGTTCTGGGGTGGTTTCAATACCGGCATGGAGGCTACCAATACCCTGGAGTTTTGTGTTTCCTGCCATGAAATGCGCGATAACGTCTACCAGGAATACAAGCAGACCATCCATTACAGCAACCGCACCGGGGTGCGCGCCGTCTGTTCGGACTGCCACGTGCCCAAGGACTGGACCCACAAGATGATCCGCAAGATCCAGGCCAGCGGTGAGGTCTGGGGCAAGATCGTGGGCACCATCGACACCAAGGAGAAGTTCGAGGCCAACCGGCTGCGCCTGGCGGAACACGAATGGGCCCGCATGAAGGCGGTGGACTCGCGCGAGTGCCGCAACTGCCACAGCTTTGAAGGCATGGACGTGGAAAAACAGAAGACCCGCGCCGCCAAGATGCACAAGATCGCCCAGGACGACAAGCAGACCTGCATCGATTGCCACAAGGGCATTGCGCACAAGAAGCCCCAGGGCATGAAAGAGGACGACGAGGAATAGCCATGTGGGGCGGCGCCAGCGGGCGCCGTCACAAAAAGCCAACCAAGAAAGGATGATGGAAATGAAGAAATCGGTATTTGCCATGGCTGCCATGGGTGCACTGGTGGCAGCGGCGGGCTCTGCCTGGGCAGCCCCCGATTGGGGCAAGGCGGCCAAGCGTGAGATCACGGTTTTCCACCCCGGGGTCGCTCCCGTTGAGTGGGTGAACAAGAAGTCGGACCACAGCGGTACCGCTGGCTTGAAGAAGGGCGAGACCTGCGTGGGTTGCCACGAAGAGAAGACGGGGCTGAATTTCAACTTCAAGCGCCTGGCCGACAAAGAGATGGAGCCCGTGGGTGCGCCCAAGACCATGAGCTATCCGGTCACGGTGCAGGCGGCCTACGATGCCAGCAACCTCTATATCCGCCTGAGCTTCAAGGCCCCCAAGGGCGGCGCCAACCAGGGCGACAAGACCAATGAGGTCAAGGCCACGGTGCTGTTCCCGGACGAGAAAGTGCCGCTGGCGGCGCAGGCGGGCTGCTGGGCGAGCTGCCACAACGATGCCCGCACCATGCCCGGTGCCGATGACAAAAAAACCAAATACACCAAGGACGGCGCCTACCAGCTCATGCAATGGGCCAGCGGCAAGGGCGCCAAGGTGGCCGATGGCAGCGTCACCAGCGAGCGCAAGATGGACGGTGGCAGCCTGGGCGCCAAGGCCGAGGGCAGCAAGGCGGGGGATACCTACACCGTGACCTTCACCCGGAAAAACCCTGGCGAGGGCAAGACCGTGCCCTTTGGCGTTGCGATCCACGCCGATAACGCATCGGGTCGCTTCCACCATGTGTCCCTGGGATACACCATTGGTATCGGGGCCGAGGGAGATCTGAAGGCCACGAAGCAGTAACTCAGCGGAATTTGATGTGCGAGGTGCGCATCGGTATGGCAGTGCGCACCCTTCTCCAACGGGTATGCGGTCCACGCGGATTGCTGCCCGTCTTTTTTTGCCTGGGCAAGGCCTGCGCGGCAGTGGCGCCCCCGTGTGATCTGGATACGGTCTCTGCCGCTCTGGGGCGGGGCCGGTGGTACATCACTGCCGAGCCGCAATCTGCGGAAACTTCCGTGCATTGGCAGGATGGCGACGGGGTGCGGTGCGGTATCGGTTTGCCGCTGCCATGGGCCGGGCGGGTCACGGCCGTTGCGGTTTCTGCGCCCCCTTGGCCCGTGGTGCTGGCGGTGGCCACCAGGGCACCCCATGCGGTGCATTTCCTGGACGCACGCAGGCAGGTGTTGCATTCTGTGCCGGTGCGCGACCGCGGCGGGCGCGAGGGCGCGCCGCTGTGCGCCTTGCGGGTGCTGGCGCAGCGCCAGAGTTTTGTGGCTGTTTTTTCCGGGATGGCGGAGCTGTGGGAAATGAGTTACCGACCCACGGCACCCGAGATCGGCACGGGCATGGTGCACGATTTCCAATACCGTGAGGGGCAGTTCGTCGCGGGTTACCTCAATCCGGTGCGTTCCACACTGCCTTTTGGGGTCGGGCGCTTTGCTTTGGACGGCAGTGGCGACGCCCTGCTGCTGCATCCCCCTGCCGGTTCCGACGCCGCACCCGTGCTGGTGCACCTGGATGTGCGCAAGCCGATACCCGTGTCTTCTCAGCCGACCGGGCCGCTGCAGGACTGCGCTGCCCCGTGATGCTGGGCGAGAAACCGGGACTCGAACGCGGTGGGCGGGACTGGCTCGCTGAGCAGATAGCCCTGGATGCAATCGCAGCTCAGCTGGGCCAGATAACGGCCCTGCTCTTCGGTCTCGATGCCCTCGGCCACGACCTTCAGCCGCAGGTTGTGTGCCAAGGATATGATGCCCGAGACGATCGAGGCGTCGTCTATGTTGCTGGTCATGTCGCGGGTGAAGGAGCGGTCGATCTTGAGCACATCGACGGGGAAACGCCGGAGATAGGCGAGCGACGAATAGCCGGTTCCGAAATCATCGATCGCGAGGGCAACCCCTGTGGCCTTGAGGGCGCGCAGCAGGTGCAGTGTCTCCTCGGCATGCTCCATCAGAACGCTTTCCGTGATTTCCAGCGTCAGGTGACGCGGATCGACTTCCGTGTCGCGCAGCGCGCGGCGCAGGGTATCGATGAAGCCGGGCTGCTGGAGCTGCAGTCCGGAGAGGTTGACCGTCACGTACAGCTCTGTTGATCCGCGTTCGTGCCATTTTTTCAGTTGCGCACAGGCCGCGCGCAAGACGGTTTCGCCAATCGGGATGATCAGGCCGGTTTCCTCCGCCAATGGAATGAACTCCTGGGGGGCGACCAGGCCGCGCACTGGATGGTTCCAGCGCGCCAGTGCCTCCATGCCGACGACGCGGCCATCGGTGGCGTCGGCGATGGGCTGAAAGTAGACCACGATTTCATGGCGTTCCACGGCGCGGCGCAAGGCGCCTTCAAAGCGCAGGTGCTCGCTGGCCGAGGCCTCCATGTTTTCCTCGAAAAACTGAAAACCGCTGTTCTTCTTCTTGGCGCGGTACATGGCCGTGTCGGCATGCCGCAGCAGGGTGCTGGCGTTGGAGCCGTTGTCTGGGAATACCGCGATGCCTATGCTGGCCGAGACCATGATCTCGTGCCCATCCAGCTCAAACGGGGCGGTCACGGCGTGGCAGATTTTCTGGGCCGTCATGGCGGCTACGCTGGTGTTGGGCAGCTCGTCAATCACGATGGCAAATTCATCGCCCCCCAGGCGGGCCACGCAGTCGCTGCCGCGCACGCAGCCGCGGATGCGCTCCGATACGTTCTTGAGCAGTTTGTCGCCGGTTTCGTGGCCCAGCGTGTCGTTGACGTACTTGAAGCGATCCAGATCCAGGTAGAGCAGGGCCAGTGATTTGTCGACCGGGCTGGCGCGTTCGATGCAGCGGTTCAGGTGGTCGTTGAACAGTGCGCGGTTGGGCAGGCCGGTGAGCGAATCACTGTAGGCCAGGTGGCGCACATGGCGCTCGGCCCGGGTGGCATCCACCAGACGGCGTACACGCTGGTTGACCACGGCCAGATGGATGGGCTTGGGGATGTAATCGCTGGCGCCCGCGGCGAAGGCCCGTTCGATGGAGGCGTTGTCTTCCAGCGCGGTGATCATCAGTACCGGGATTTGTCGCCACTCGGGAGACTCCTGCATGCGCGTGCAGGCGGTGAAACCGTCCATCACAGGCATCACCGCGTCCATCAGAATCACGTCGGGGCGCATGCGCTGCAGCTCCGCTTCGACCTCGCTGCCGTCGGCTGCTTCGGTGACGATGAAACCACTGCGCTGCAAGGCGGCGCGCAAGGCCCAGCGGGTGCTGCGGTCGTCGTCCACCACCAGGACAAGCGCTTCACCATTGACCTGCAGCGGTGTCGGGGTTTCGATTTCACGGGCCAGTTCCTGGTGCAAGGCCTGCGCCACGCGCGCATATTCGGCGCGCAGCTGGGGTACCAGGTAACCGACGGGGTCGACTTCACCGTTTTCGGCGAGGGCCTCCATATTTTTGGCGATCGCGGCGAGTTCGAGTGCGCCAAAGTTCCACGCCGCCCCCTTGATGGCATGCGCAACCCTGTGGACGGTGTCTTTTTCTTCCGCCACCACCGCCGCCGTCAATTCATCCAGGTAGCTTGGCATGTCCTCCAGGAAGGGCCGGATCGCCTGGCCGATCTCTCCGCCCAGTGCTTCATGCAGGCGCGCCAGCGTATCGCGGTCAATCGGTTCGGCATGGGGCGATGGACCTGCCGCCGGGGCGCCTGGGGCTGCGCCGGCCGGAGCGGTGATGGCCGCGGGAGGCACCACGATTTCCAGCTCACTCAGCCAGCGCTGCAGGCGTGCGGCGACATTGCCCAGTGTCAGGGGCTTGAACAGGTGGTCGTCCATGCCTGCGGACAGGCATTTCTCGATGTCAATCGGTTGTGTGTTCGCGGTCATGGCGATGATCGGTACACGCCGCCCTTGATCGGCCTCCAGCCCCCGAATGACGGCGGTGGCCTCGTAGCCGTCCATCTCCGGCATGTTGCAGTCCATCAGGATCAGGTCCCAGGGCCTGCGCTTGAAGGACTGCACGGCCAGGCGCCCATTAAGCGCCACCTCCGACTCGCAACCCAGCATTTCCAGCATTCCAACGGCAATGGTCTGGCTGGTGCGGTTGTCGTCCACCACGAGGATCTGAGGGGAGCGCTTCCTGGCCGTGGTGATCGGACGCTGCGGTTCGCTGTGCACTCCTGCAACCAGGTCGACGCACTCCAGCAGCCGTTCTACCCGCAAGGGTTTGGCGATGCTGGCATCGGGCACCGGGGCTTGCGGCGGTATGTCCGTCCCATACCTGCTCATCAGAATCAGGCGCGGGTGTCCGAATTTCTGCACGGAGCAAATGTCGCGCACCATGTCCGCCTGGGTCGTCGCCAGTACCGCATCCATCATCAGCAGGCCATAGGCCAACCCTTTCTGGTGCGCCAGTTCAAGGGCATGGGTGGCATGGAGCAGTGTGCTTTCGCTGTCGCATTGGTAGCCAGCGGTACGAAGGGTCTGCTGGGCAAACTGGCGCACCATGGCGCTTTCGTCGACCACCATGATCCGCCCTGATCGCAGGGTTGTGCTGGCCACCAGTGGCACATCGATGGCCGCTTTCAAGGGCACGGTGAACCAGAAGGTGCTGCCGACACCCGGTTCGCTGTCTACGCCGATTTCACCGCCCATCAGGGTGCACAGCTGTTTGCAGATGGCCAGGCCCAGACCGGATCCGTCGTGGCCCCGCGTGGGGGAGGGGTCGACCTGGGTGAACGAATCAAAGATGCGGTCCATGGCTTGCGAGGGAATGCCAATGCCGGTATCTGTTACGTCAAAGCGCAATGCGTTTGCCTGGCCGCAAGTGCCAGCTGCTGAGACCGTTACCGCCACCTCGCCGCGCTCCGTGAACTTGACCGCGTTGCCCACCAGGTTGAGCAGGACCTGTCGCAGCCTGCGTGGATCCCCCCGCACCCAGGTCGGCGTACCCGCAGCAATGGCGTAACCCAGCTCCAGCCCCTTGCTGCCAGTCTGGGGAATCACCAGTTCTATCGTTTGTTCGCACAGGCGGCTGACTTCGAAATCGCTTTCCTGCAATTGCAGCTTGCCCGCTTCGAGGGATGAGAAGTCCAGTATGTTGTTGATCAGGTCCAGCAGGTACTGCGACGAATCCCATGCCAGTGCCACGTGGCCGCGAGCGAGCGCAGGCAGGGCCGAAGCGCGCAGCATGTCCAGCGCGCCCACCACACCGTTGAGGGGGGTGCGCAGTTCGTGGCTCATGGTGGCGGCAAAGGCGGCTTTCAATTGCGCCAGACGCTGGGCTTCCTCGCTGGCCAGGCGCAGGGCGTGTTCGCGTTCTTCCAGCACGGTCATCATGCTGTTGAAGGCATGCGCCATGTTGGCAATATCGCGGGGGCCGGACAACTGCGCGCGCACACCGGCTTCTCCCAGTTCGGCGCGGCCCATGAAGCCTGCCAGCTGCGTCAATGGCCGGGACATGCGTTGCGTGAGCTTGCGGATGAGCAGCAGGAACAGGATGGCGAAGGAGAGCGATATGGCCATGTTCAAGGCGAACAATGCCGTCTGTGCCTTGGACAAGGATGCTTTGGACAACACCACGCGCACATAGCCAATGCTGGGGCGGGTGGTGGTTTCCGCCTCGTAGGCGGAGGCGTTGGGGGCCAGTTGCACCGGGGCGATAAAGTGCCAGGCCTGCGGGGTTTCGGTGTCCAGAAATGCCGCGGTGGCGGCCTGAATGGCGGCAGAGGGGGTTTCATCGCCCAGGGCCAGCGCCACCCCGCCCGCGCCGCTGGCGCTCAGCAGCCGCCCGTCGACACGGCGGATTTCGATCCGGTCGACATCCGGGAACGCCAGCACGCCAACGACCGCGTCTGCGGCGTTCTCGCTGGTATCGGAAAGCAGTGCAAGGCGCGACTGGCGTGCCAGGCTGTCGGCCAGGCGCTGTCCCTGCTGTTCGCGGTTGGTCCGGATTTCGTGGCTGCTCTGCCATGAGATGGCGAGAGAGGACAGCAAGGCCAAGGAAAGCACGCCCACCGCGACCGCAATCGCGAGCTGCTGCTGAAAGGTGGTTCTTCGCAGGAGGGCGAGGAAGGGAGGGCGGGCATTCATGGGCTTGGGTTGCGGATCAGCGAGCGGGAAATACGAGGTCGAAGCCCTGTTGGCGGGTGGACAGTTGCAGCCCAAGATGGCTGGCGGTACGGACATTGACGGCCAGCAATGCGTCCTTCATGGGTACCACGGTGGCGGCGCCACCGTTGAGCAGGCTTTGCGCGGAGGCGGCCAGTTGGCGGCCCAAGGCGATGTTGTCGGGGTAGAGTGAGAACAGCGCGCCGCGTTTGACATGGGAGACACTGCTGGAAAACACCACCAGGTTGCGGTTCCAGGCGCTCTCCAGGATCAGGGGCAGCACCGAGGAGTCCTCCACCGTGGTGGAGTCCTGCGGCAGCCACAGTGCGTCGCGCCGGGAATCGGCGCTCACCAGCAATTCCTGGTAGGCGCGAACAGCGGCCTTCAGATCGGTGACCTCTATGGCCTGCAGCTCCAGGCCCAGCGAGCGGGCGGCGTCACGGGCCAGGCGTATCAGCCAGGCGGTTTTCTTGGGGTCGTAGACCACGATGACCCGCCGCGCTTCGGGCATGAACTGCCTGAGCCGGTCAAACAGCACTTTGGGGTCGGGGGCCAGACTCACCAGGGGAAAGGAGCGGCCCTCGCCCTCTGGCGGCGATACGACGCCGCCAGCGATGACCCCGACGTCACGCTCCAGTTCGGAGGCTGCCTTCATGCCTTGGCGTCCCAGCGCGATCACGATGCCGATGTTCTGGCGTTTCAGGTGGGCCACAACGTCCTTGGGGGCTGTGGCGCTGCCGATCGGATAGCTCAGTACCGGGGCTCCCAGCTGTGCTTCGACACCTTCGATGATCTTGGCAAAAATGCCGCGGTAGGGTTCGTCCAGGTCCGGGTACAGCACGGCAATGCGGCTGGCGTCGGAAGCCTGGGGCTGTGCTGGGCGCTCGGAACGGCTCAATTGCGCCAGCAGCAGCTCGCTGGCGCCAGCCTCCATGCGGTAGACCACGATGTCGCTGGAGGTCTCGATGCGGTGCAGCACGCCAGAGAGGTCATCGCGCTGCCCCCGTTCGAGCAAAATGAAGGGCGCGCCAGTGCCGACAGGGCCGGGATGGCCCTTGTCCATTGGCGGACGAGCCCCAACGGGCATGGCCAACAGTACAAGAAGCGCCGCAGACGCTGCCTTGCGTACACCCACGTTGCGATCCTCAAGAAAAGGAAACAAACGATCAACCACGGTAGCCGACGCCACCTATCGGGGCGGTATAACACAACCTGGAATCAGGATCGCTGCGGTGCAGCACAAACCGTCGCGAAAATCCCCACGCGGGGTTTGTCAAACGCTGTCCGGACACGTCACAAACGGTAGCTTGCCTGCACGTAGGCCGAACGCCGGGCCATGGGCAAATCATTGGGAATGGTCAGGCCTGGCGCCAGGCTGGGCTCGCGCACATCCGCATCAAAGGCATTGCGCAGCCCGGCGCGCAGACTCCATTGCCGGGGTTTGGCGTTGTTGCCTATGTGGATGTCCACGGTGGTGTAGTCCGCAATGGGGGCCCGCGTGTCGCCGCTGGCGCGCTGTCGATCGGCCACCCAGTTGAGCTGTGTGCCCAGCGTCCAGTTGCCCGCATAGCGCCAGTCGGTGCGGGCATAGAGGTGTTTGTGGGGAGCATAGCCAGCGTCCAGGTTGGAGGAGCTGTCGACTGAAAACTGGAGCGAGTAGTGGGCCGTGACGCGCAGGGCCCGGCTGGCATCCCACACCAGTTCGAGTTCGCCGCCACGCCCGGTCTGGCCCCCGGTGTTGCTGTAGGTGCCGTTCACGGTGCGAATGATGTCTTTCATTTCGTAGTGAAACAGGTTCAGGTTGACGTGGGTGTCGGGCCGCGCCATCCAGCTGGCGGCTGCCTCCACGGTGGTGACCCGTTCGGGTTGGATGTCGGCGTTGCCCAACGCCACCGGGTTGGTGACGCCATACACCTCGTTGAAGGCCGGGGCGCGGAACGCCTGCCCGGCCATCAGCTTGGCGGTAAGGTCCAGCGCGGCATCCCACACGAGTGCGGTCCGCACATTGGTGGTGGGGCCGGTGTCGGAATAGCGGTCGTGCCGCACGCCGGTGGTCAGGGCCCAGTCGGTGGCGAAATTCCATTCGTCCTGCAGGTACAGGTAGCCTATCTGGCGCCGGTGCGGAAACATGAAGGGGCGGCTGTCCGAGAAGTCGGTCATCACACCGCCCGTCGTGGGCACCAGGCCGCCCGTGGCGGTGTAGGTGAAATTGCGCCGTTCGCGGGTCTTGTACAGGTCCAGGTCATCGAAACCCAGGCCGACGCGGACGTTGTGGCGGGCAAAACCCCCATACGCCACAAAGGCGGACAGGCGCAATTGCTGCTCCCAGGTTTCGGGGGCGCCAAAAAAGCCCGTGGCGGACACGCCGCCACCGATATTGGCACCGGGCGGGAAGAGCTGGTAGGCAACCGGAATGGTCTGGGCATAGGTCAGGTAGCTGGCGGTGAACCCCGCGCCCCAGTGGGGGGCCAGGCGTGGATCGGCCCAGGAAACATCGGCATTCACACGCTCGCTGCGCCCTTGCCCGACAGGGTCCAGTGCGGAGGCGATCCCCGCGCCTGCGCCCACCTTGTCCCGCAATTTGAGGCCCGCGTGGGCGCGCCATTTGCCGTAGCCCAATTCCAGGTTGGCATCGAAGGCTTCGTAGCCCGTGCGCACTGATCCCGGAGCCAGGCTGGCCTGGGTGCCGAATACGCGGTCAAAGCGTGTTTGTGCGTCGGCGGCAATGCTTTCCTGCTGCCCCTGGCTGCTGCCTGCGCGCAGGTAGGCCGCCACGTCCACATCGCCCCACTTGCCGCCGTGCTGGACCCAGGCGTTGTGGTTGGCAAAGGAGCCGGTGCGCAGGCCGACCTCGGTGCCCGGCGTGTCGGCGGGCCCTTTGGTGATGATGTTGATGACACCGGAGAAGGCATCGGCTCCGTACAGCGCGGAGCCGGGGCCGCGAATGATCTCGATGCGGGCGATGGGTTCGACCGGGAAGTCCCCCCAGATGTTGCCTTTGTTGCCGACAAACAGGGTGGTGACCGGAATGCCGTTTTGCAGCACCAGCACCTGGGGGGTGAACTGGGAATAAACCCCACGGACCACGTACATCGGGGCATAGCTGTTGGCACTGCGGCTGACGTGGATGCCGGGCACGGTTTCGAGCACTTCGTCCAGGTCGGTGGCCCCCATGGCGGCGATGTCTTCGGCGGTGATCACGGTGGCCACGGCAGGGGCTCGGCGCAGGGGCTGCTGGCTTCCCGTGGCGATGCTGACGGTGGCCTTGTCACCGTACGAAAGCAGCAGGTCCTCTTCGTCGGCCACGCCTTGGGCCACCGCATATTGCGGGGTCGGGAGCAGCGCCGCAAGCAAAGTGAATTGCGCAATACGATTCATGTTTCAGGCTCCGATGGTCTGCGTTCGCCCACTTTTGAATAACCTCAACGACCTGGCCATTCTAGAAGCTGAAACGGGCGAACGAGCGTACACATTCAGCGGGGCCAAGGGCGTATGCCAACCCCGGTGTAGTGGACCGCGTCGCACGGTGTCGGAAAGGCGCAGCCCTGTGGGTTGGCTGCAGCATCCACCGAACACGGTGCCATGCCGGCCATGAAGGTGGGGATGCGCAGCAACTGGTATTCCCGCAGCGAGAGGCCCATGTCCGCCAGCAAGGCGGCATGCAGGGCGGCATAGTTCATGCGCAGCTGTGCGTGGCGTTTGAGCAGGATTTTTTCCACGGTGAAGGCCAGCTTTACATGGGGCCCTTGGTCCATCGCCAACTCTTTCGCCAGCTCCATCATCCATGGGATGCGCTCGTCTTGCGAATGGATGGGACGACCAAAGCCATAGATGCGGCGTTGCTGCATTTCGGCGGCCACGAAGTCGGGCAATGCAGCCCCCTGTTCAACTGCCGATTGGGCGCGCACCAGGAATTGCAGGGACTGAAATCCCGCGCGTCCCCCAAAAACCGTGGCTTCGGATACCGCGATGGCGGCGGCCATGCCCAGGTTGCTGCTGCTGCGGCTGCTGGCGGCCAGCGCCACGATGCGGTTGTTCCAAAGCCTGGCGTCCGGGTAACTGGTGTAGACCCAAAGTGCGTGTACCAAGCGGACGTGGTCCTTGGAAAAGCGCCGCCCGGTGATGCCAAACAGATAGAGCTCCACCCAGTCCATCTCCCGGAGTTCCGCGTGGAGATCGTGGCCGCGAAAGTTGGCGTGGCTTCCTGGATAGGCCGCACCGACGCGGCTTTTTATGCGCCCGGCATGCTGGAGTAGCAAAGAGGGTGTGCTCATGTTCTACTGGGCAGCGCGATGCTGGGGTCCACTTCGAGTTCGTAAAAAGGAAACTGCTTGAATCCGACGGTGGCTTGTTCCAGCGCATGCGCAGCAGCTCCTGGCAGGCGGCACAGCAGGTAGAGCATCTCCCCCTCGGGGGCGCTGAAACCCAGGTCCAGAAACGCCACCGCTGCCACGGCGGTCATGGCCAGGGGCAGGCCTACTGCGGTTTCCAGGGCGCGGCGGTTTTCTGCCAGCCAGACCAGGCGCGGGGTGGGCGCCGCCTGTACCAACTGCTGGAGCGTTTGCACCACGATGGTGGGCGTTTAGACCCCCTGGGGGGCGTAACCACCGGGGGGGGAGGGGGGGGGGCCGGTGTCGGGGGGGTCGGGCGGGCAATCCCTGGCCGGGGCGGGCCCGGCCGGC
>JBQTHH010000033.1:0-20254 GCA_052390055.1 Rhodoferax sp. | reverse complement strand
ACCGGCATACCGGTCACGTTCACCGGAATGCCGGTCACGATCCCGGAATCCCCCCGGTCACGTTCGCCGGAATCAGCGGTCACGATCCCGGAATCGCCGGTCACGTTCGTCCGGAATACCCACCAATGAGGTTGTGCGCCTCCTCGACGTAAATCACGATGTTCTGCGGCGTTCTACCCGAGTTGTATTCGCGGAAGGAAGTGTCGAAGACCTGCTGCGCAATACGCTTGGACAGCACATTGCGCACCTCGACCGGGCCTGCAGAGAGATCAAGGATGACGATCTTGCCCGCCCACAGATGATTGACAACCTCTTCGACGACATCTCCTTGGCGCTTCGGCGAGTGATAGTCCTTGCAGGCGATGAGGGCTCGATATCCACGGATGGAGGTGCCAGTTGCATTTGCTCTGGCGAGCACATTGAGATACGACTCCATCATCGGGTCGACCCACGCGCTGCCTGATGAGCTCGTCAAGCCCTTCTGTGGCTGACCAGCGGCCCTCTGTTGTTCGCGAAGAGAGTAATTTGCGGTTCGGACAGCCGTGAAGAAGTCAACCGCATCCTGGAGTCCAAGGCTGCACATGCCCTTGCCGAAAGAGGTCGGCGACGGTCCACCGGCGCTCCGCACAGCGTCCAACACATCTTTGTTCGCAAAAAACTTAACCGAGAGGCTGGCGGGGGCCGGATATTCAGCAGCTTTCAGGATCGCTTGGAATACGGCCACGCGTAGTTGCCAGCGCTTATGGTTTGACATGTCGGAGCTATCAGGCTCTTCGAGCCCCGAGTCGAGAAACTGCTGCAAATCGGTCTGATTGCGGAAAGGATCATTAACCAGCAGCTTCGAGATCAAGTTGAGCGCCTCGGCGGGCTGCTCGTAAAAGTTGGTCCGCAGGTCGAGGAAGCCGTCTGTCTCGATTGCACGGTAGCGGACGCAGTCGTCGCCGAACACCGCCGCGATGGAGCTACCGTCGTCCTGATGGTTTGCGTTCGAATACTCGCCGTTGATGTCGAAGATGATCTGGCCGATCTTGATGCCGTCGCGGCGGCCGGCCGTAGCCACGGATGCCACGGTCGTTTTTACCGTGTTGGACTTCCCCGTGCGGGTCATGCCCAATACGGCAGTCCGACGAGCCAAGAAGTCGGAGGGCTGAATCAGAACCGGTACCTTCGGTTCGTCCTTTCCTCGATGCAAGCGCGAGGTCGACGTGTAGCGCACAGTGCCAATGGAAATCGAGCTCGGAGCGGACTTGAACCCTGCGGCGAGCGCATCAGCCAGCATTGTTTTGCGACGATCGGCGTTGATGTGGTTGACGATCTTTTCGAGCGCCCCGGCGCGGGGTTTGTAGACCCGCAAGCGGGTCGAGGCGAAATAGTTTTCCACGTCACTGCCCAGTTTGATCTCACCGTCCTCGTCCAAGAAGAACGTTCCCAAGATACGGCACTCGAGCCCAGCATATTGAAGCTCGCTCTGCGTCATTGGGTCGAAACCATCTGTGTCACTGGTCGGATAGCGCTCATGCGTCTCGCGGCGTTGGTTGTGCTCAATTCTCGTTTGGATCATCTCTCCATCTGAAGGAAGCCTCGCCGGCCCCAACACTCGCAGGAGCACAAGTTCATTGTCGAACGGCGTGGCACTAGCGGGGTTTTGCGGATTGATTGCCGTAGCGATCAGGAAGCTGTTGTGGGGGATACCTGCGACTCGGGCCTTCCAGTTGTCGTTGGTCAGGACTGTTGCTTTTTGAAAATCGATGCCATAAACGTAGCCGACATGGTTAGTGTCAAAGTCGCCCAGCAGTGGCATGAGCTTATTGGGAAGGACTGCGTTGTCGAAGACGTCGAACATACTCTCTCCACTGATGTGTTCTATGTTTACTGTACTTGGGATGCCGCGGCCGCGGCCGAAATCGGAAAGCGCAAAGCATCGGTGCTGCCTGCGCGCAACTTGCTGGTTTCCTTCACGCTCAACCCCACATGGACACCCTTGCCTTTTGTGGGAGCTGGCAGTCGCTTCATATTGGTAAATACCAACTCACGACCAACGAAAGCGCACCCACCCAGAGGGTGAGTCGAGTATGTGTTGTCGATCACGCGCGCTTTACTCGTCACCGCCTTGTAGAGATCACGGACTTCTTGGGCATCGTCATAAGAGAGCAACCAAAGACGATTCAGTCCATGAAGAAAATTGCGCAAATCTTCGTGCCCGTCCTCGTCGAATACATGCCCATAGAGCTGCTCCGCCTTATGGTAATAGGGTGGATCTAGATAGAAAACAGCGTTTTCATTGGAGGAGAACTGCTTGCAGAAGTCGATCCAATCCTGATTACCCACCGTCACCTTGTCACGCAGCTCCGAAAGCGCAAGGATGCGGTCGGATAGACGCTGGCGGTTAAAGCGCACGCCGATTTGGATGTTTTTTTGACCCCAACCGCCGAGTGGTCCCGACTTGTGAATGATTCCGTTGAATGAGGTCCGGTTAAGGTAGAGGCATTTCAGGGCCGCATCGCGCTTGCTTTCCGGGGTGAGCGCCTTCTGTCGTTTCCACTCGTCAATGGTCAATGGAACTTTGAGCACTTGTTTTGACAGCCACTCTGCTCCCTCTTTAGAAAAGACGGTTGACCAAAGCTGTGAGAGCAGGGGGTCAACGTCGTTGATGGCGATCTTGTCAACCACGCCATCTTCGAGCAAAGCAATAGACACGCTCGCCCCCCCGCAAAAGGGCTCGACAAACAGCTGCGGACGTGCAGTGTTCAGCGCAATTGCTTTTGCAATGAAATCGCGGAACCGTGCCTTGCTCCCTGGATACCGCAAGATGCTTCTTGTATTTGTGGCCAAAAGGTTCCCCGTTCTCACTCTGCTCTACCTGTCAACCCCGCCCTAGGGCGTGCCAGCTAAGACCAGCAACATCTTAACTGCAGACTCGCTGTACTGTGCGCTGAGAGCAGTTCCTTTCGCCATGTGGTTGTTCGAGAGCCAATGGGCACGTTGTGCCACAGCAGGTAGTCGTCGTCGAGCTTGGCTTCCAGCCGCTCGGCCAGGCGGCGCTCGCCGGTGCTGTCGAAGCGGGTGGTGCCTATGCTGGGGATGAGTGTCGCCATGAAAACCGCGCTGCCCTGAAATCGCTTTGGTGTTTTTGCTCTACCGCGCATCATGCCTTTGGCGCGGCGCTTGGGCTAGCATGGCGCCCCGTTTTTTGCCTTGCCCGCCGCTGCCATGCTGCCCATACGCTACATCGAGCCCGTTTTTCGCCCGCCCAGCGAGACGCAGTCGCTGATTTTGCCGCTCACCAACGGCTGTTCCTGGAACCAGTGCACCTATTGCGAGATGTACACCGCCCCGCAAAAGGCCTTTGCCCTGCGCGACGAGGCCGAGGTGATGGAGAGCATCGCCCAAACCGGCGCGCTCTATGGCAGCCAGGTGCAGCGCGTGTTCCTGGGCGATGGCGATGCCATGGTGCTCTCTACCCGGCGCCTGCTGGCCGTGCTGCAGGCCATACGCAGCCACATGCCGCAGGTGCGCCGGGTGTCGAGCTACTGCCTGCCGCGCAATGTGGCCAAGAAGTCGGTGGCCGAGCTGACCGAACTGCGCGAAGCGGGTTTGACCATGGCCTATGTGGGTGCCGAGTCGGGAGACGACGAGGTGCTGCGCAGCGTGAACAAGTGCGAGACCTTCGAGAGCACGCGCGACGCGCTGTGCAAGCTGGGCCAGGCCGGCATTACCCGCTCGGTGATGCTGCTCAATGGCCTGGGCGGGCGCGTGCACAGCGCCCAGCACGCGCGCGAATCCGCCCGCCTGGCCAACGCCACCCAGCCCGAGTTTCTGTCCACCCTGGTGGTGAGTTTCCCGGTGGGCGAGGCGCGCTTTCGTGCCCACTACCCACAGTGGGAGCCCTTGGGCCAGGCGGGCCTGTTTGCCGAGATGGAGCAACTGCTGCAGGCGCTGGAGCTGCGCCGCACCGTGTTTCGCAGCGACCACGCTTCCAACTGGCTGGTGCTCAAGGGCACCCTGGGCGCAGACAAGGCACGCTTGCTGGCCCAGGTGCGCCAGGCCATTGAGCGCCCCAAGCAGGTGCCGCTGCGCCCGGACTGGGCGCGCGGGCTGTAGCGTGGCGCCAACCGCTTGCGTGCCACACAGTCTTTCAGGGCGTCGAGGTCGTTCTCAGAGGGCGCCTTTTGGGGCATAGCCGCGCATCGCGGACCGTGGTCGGTGGTTTGACAGTGGCTGGTGCAGCGTGATGCATCCGCAGCACGGTACCACGGAGACCAGCTTTACGGATACCCAGCTTGCTGGTATTCTGGCTGGCATGAAGACTACACTGGATTTACCCGACGAACTGGTGCGCGAAATGAAGCTGCGCGCGGTGATGCAGGGGCGCACGCTGCGCGACCTGGCCGCAGAGTTCATTCGCGCGGGTTTGGGGCTGGCAGCTCCTCGCGCGCCTGTGCTTCCTCCGTCCGATTCCATGGTGTCTCTCGGGCCCAATGGTTTGCCGGTCGTGCGTTGCAGGGTGGGCGCTCCGGCTGAACGCATGAGCGCAGAAGACCTGATGAAGCTGGAGCAGGATAGTCAAACCGACGAGGATGCACACCGTGCCGGGCTCTCTGTTTGATACCAGCGTCTGGTTGGCGGCGATTTTTCCCACGCACCCATTTCACGCGCAGGCACAGCAGGCGCTGCAAAGCTGCACCCAGGCGCAGCCCGCGTCATGGTGCCGTGCCACGCAGCAGAGTTTCTTGCGCCTGGCTTCCACACCAACGCTGCTGAAAGCCTACGGCGCAGAAGGCATGGGCAACCGCGACGCACTGATGGCGTTGGACGCACTGCAAGCATTGCCGCAGGTCCATTGGCTCGATGAGCCCGCTGGCACGCTTGCCTTGTGGCGCACCATGGCATCGCTGGAAACGGCCTCCCCCAAGATCTGGATGGACGCTTACCTGGCAGCGTTTGCTATCGCGGGAGGCTTGCGCATGGTGACCTTGGACCGGGATTTCAGAAACTTTGCGCCGCACGGACTCGACTTGTCCTTACTGAACCCCTGATATTCGCACATCGCTGGCTGGGGGCATGACCCCCAGCCAATCACCCCGCCAGCAGCTTGCGCGCAATGAGGTCTTTCATGATCTCATTCGCGCCGCCGTAGATCTTTTGCACGCGCGAGTCGGCGTAGAGCCGGGCGATGGGGTACTCGGCCATGTAGCCGTAGCCGCCAAAGAGCTGCAGGCATTCGTCGGTGACGCGGCATTGCTGCTCGGTGCACCACCACTTGGCCATGTAGGCGGCTTCGGCGTCCAGGGTGCCGTCCAGCTGGCGCTGGATGCAGTCGTTGACGAAGCTGCGCACCACGTGCGCCAGGGTGGCGCATTCGGCCAGCTTGAAGCGCGTGTTCTGGAAGTCGGCCAGGCTCTGGCCAAAGGCCTTGCGGCTTTGGGTGTACTCCACCGTCAGCGCCACGGCGCGTTCGATCACGGCGGCGGCGGGCACGGCCAGCAGCAGGCGCTCGTAGGTGAGCTGGCTCATGAGCTGGGCAAAGCCCTGGCCTTCGACCCCACCCACCAGGTGCGAGCGCGGCACGCGCACGCCGTCAAACGACAGCTCGGCCGTGTCCGAGGCGTGCTGGCCCAGTTTTTCCAGGCGCCGACCCACGCTGAAGCCGGGCAGGTTCTCGGTTTCCATCACCAGCAGCGAAATGCCCTTGGCCCCGGCGTCGCCCGTGCGCACCACCACCACCAGCAGGTTGGCGGTAAAGCCATTGGTGATGAAGGTCTTGGCGCCGTCCACCACGTAGTGGTCGCCGTCCAGGCGGGCGCGGGTGCGCACCGCCTTGAGGTCGGAGCCGCAGCCGGGCTCGGTCATGGCAATGCCGGCCAGCATTTCGCCGCTGGCGAGTTTGGGGAGCCAGCGCGCCTTTTGCTCGGGTGTGCCGTAGTCCAGGAGGTAGTGCGCGGCAATGGTGTGCACGGCGGTGTTGGCCGGGGCTTCCACCTTGGCGAGTTCGTCCTGCACCACCAGCTGGTAGGCCAGGCTGGCGCCAGCGCCACCCCATTCCTCGTCCAGCTCGGGCAGCAGAAAGCCCAGTTCGCCAAAGGGGCGCCAGACTTCGCGCGGGATATAGCCCTGTTTGCGCCAGCCTTCCAGCCGGGGGGCAAACTCGGCGTCCAGGTAGCGGCGCACCTGGTCGCGAAAGGCCTCGATTTGTTCGTCCATCCAGGGGTGTTGGTGCAGGCGGGGCAGTTGCATGTTCAGATCCCCCCCAGGCCGCCGCTGCACATCAGGGTCTGGCCCGACACGTAGTCCGACTCCGGAATGCAGAACAGGTAGACCGCCCCGGCCGCCTCTTCGGGCGTGCCGCCGCGCCCCAGCGGAATGCTGCGCTCCATGGTGGCGAGCAGGTCGGGGTTGACTCCCACCTTGATGTCGCGCCCGTCGATGTTGGCGCTGGCGCCGTCGGCGGCGTTGCTGGTCAGGCGGGTCTTGATGAGGCCGTAGGCGACACAGTTCACGGTCACGCTCATGCGCCCCCACTCCTTGGCCAGGGTCTGGGTCAGGCCCATGATGCCGGCCTTGGCGGCGGCGTAGTTGGCCTGCCCGGGGTTGCCGAACATGCCGGCCATGGACGAGATGTTGACCACCTTGCGCACCACGCGCTGCCCGGCCTCCTTCTCGGCCTTGGCCATCTTGCTGATCACCGGCTGCGCGGCGCGCAGGATGCGAAAGGGGGCGGTCAAGTGGCAGTCCATGATGGCGTACCACTGCTCGTCGCTCATTTTCTGGACCACGTTGTCCCAGGTGTAGCCCGCGTTGTTGACGATGATGTCCAGGCCCTGGTAGCTCGATACCGCCGTGCCCACGATGCGCTCGGCAAAGTCGGGTGCGGTGACGCTGCCGACGCAGGCCACGGCCTGGCCGCCCGCAGCGGTGATGGCCTGCACCACTTCATTAGCGGGTGCGGCGTCGAGGTCATTGACGACGACGCGCGCGCCCTCGCTGGCCAGTTTGAGGGCAATGGCGCGGCCAATGCCGCGGCCCGAGCCGGTGACGATGGCGACCTTGTTTTCCAGTGTGCGTGTCATAAGGGAGGGGTTTCCTGGGGGATGAGAAAGGGAGTGAATCGAAAGGGTAGGGGGGCGGTCGCGGCGGGTCAAGGCAAGGCCACCAGGGCCTCGCCTGCGATCTTGGTTTCGCCGTACTGGTTGGTGCTGCGCACTTCCACGCGCACACAGGGCTCGCCATGGAGTTCGGTTTTTTCCACCACACGCCCGGTGCAGCACATGGCGTGGCCCAGGTGGGTGATGCCCTGAAAGCGCGCATCGAAGCGGCGCAACTGGCTTTGCGGCGCCCACTGGGTGAGCAGGCGCGCCAGCCAGGCCATGCCCAGCATGCCCTGGGCAAACACGTCGGGCAGGCCGGCGCGGCGGGCCACGTCGATGTCGATGTGGATGGGGTTGTGGTCGCCCGAGGCGCCGGCAAACAGGGCCAGCAGGGTGCGGTCCACGGCGGGCAGTTGCAGGCAGGGCAGTTCGTCGCCGACCTGCACGCTGTCGAAGCGGGGGGTGGGGGTGCTCATGGGAATAGGCTCCTGTCACTCAATGGCGGCACACCAGCACGGTGCGCAGCTCGGCCACCAGCTCGCCGCGCTGGTTGCTGGCGCGCGAGGTCTTCACCACAAACTCCAGCGCGCCGTTCTTCTTGCTGTACACGTCCTCAATGCGCGAGTGCACCGTCACCGTGTCGCCCACGCAGGCTGGGCGGTGGTAGCTGAAGCCCTGCTCGCCGTGCAGCAGCTTGGCGATGGGGATCTGCAGCCGCTCCAGCAGGGCAAAGCTCTCGCCCGAATCCAGCTCGGCCGCAAACAGGAATGTGGGTGGTGCGGGCAGGTCCGGGTAGCCTGCCGCCTGGGCCGCGGTCTGCTCGGTGTAGACCGGGTTGGTCTCGCCCGTGACCTTGGCGAAGAACTGCAGGCGGCTGCGCTCGATGGGCAGCACGCTGGCGGGCAACTCGTACCCCACCCATTCGCGGCCGATCATGCGACCACCTTTTCGTAGAGGGTGACCACGCAGGCGCCGCCCAGGCCCAGGTTGTGCTGCAGGGCCAGACGCGCGTCGCTCACCTGGCGCTGCCCGGCCTGGCCACGCAGCTGCTGGACCAGTTCGGTGCATTGCGCCAAGCCCGTGGCGCCCAAGGGGTGGCCTTTGCTCAGCAGGCCGCCCGAGGGGTTGGTGACCACGCGCCCGCCGTAGGTGTTGTCGCCGTCCACCACAAACTTCTCCGCACCGCCCACCGGGCACAGGCCCAGTGCTTCGTAGCTGATGAGTTCGTTGTGGGCAAAGCAGTCGTGCAGCTCCACCACGTCGATGTCTTCGGGGCCGACACCGGCGCTCTCGTACACCTGCTGCGCGGCTTCGCGCGCCATGCTCCAGCCCACCACTTCGCGCATGTCGCGTGCCGCGAAGGTGGTGGCTCGGTCGGTGGTCATGGCCTGGGCGCGGATGCGCACCGTGGCCTGCAGCCCATGGCGCTTGGCAAACTCGGGCGTGCACACCACGGCCGCCGCGGCACCGCAGGTGGGCGGGCAGGCCATGAGCCGCGTCATGACACCGGGCCACATGGTGGGCGCGGCCAGCACCTCGTCTTCGCTCACCACGGTGCGGAACAGCGCCAGCGGGTTGTTGGCCGCATGGCGGCTGGCCTTGGCGCGGATCTTGGCGAAGGTGCTGAGCTTTGTGCCGTACTGCTGCATGTGGGCCAGGCCGGCGCCGCCAAAGTAGCGCAGTGCCAGCGGTATCTCGCCCTGGCCCACGAGTTCGTCGGTGATCTGGTTGAAGCGGTCGAAGGGGCTGGGGCGGTCGCTGTAGACCGAGCCCAGGGCCCCCGGGCTCATGTGCTCGAAGCCCAGCGCCAGCGCGCATTGCACGGCGCCGCTTTGCACCGCCTGGCGTGCCAGGAACAGGGCGGTGGAGCCGGTGGAGCAGTTGTTGTTCACGTTGACCACCGGGATGCCGCTCATGCCCACTTCGTACAGCGCGCGCTGCCCGGCAGTGCTGTCGCCGTACACGTAGCCCACGTAGGCCTGCTCCACCTGCTCGTAGGTGATGCCGGCGTCGGCCAGGGCCTGGCGCGTGGCCTGCGCGGCCATGTCGGGGTAAGGGGCGTTGGCACCGGGTTTGGTGAAGGCGATCATGCCGACACCGGCCACCCATACGTCTTGGTTCATGTTTTTTCCTTGGAGTTGAAAAGGGGGGAGAGTTCAGGCCACCTGGCGTTCGGCCGCAGCCCAGTGGGGCTCGCGCAGCTTGGTCTTGAGCACCTTGCCCGCGCCGGACAGGGGCAGGGCGTCGCGCAGTTCGATGCTGCGCGGGCACTTGTAGCCCGCGATCAGGGTCTTGCAGTGGGCGATGAGGGCCTCGGCCGAAGGCTTGTGCCCGGGTTTGGGCACGACCACGGCGTGCACCGCCTCGCCCCACTGTTCGCTGGGGATGCCGATCACCGCGCAGGCCGCCACCTCGGGGTGCTGGGCCAGGGCGTTTTCCACTTCCACGGAGTAGACGTTTTCGCCGCCGCTGATGATCATGTCCTTCATACGGTCGACGATGAAGACGTAGCCGTCCTTGTCCATATAAGCGCCGTCGCCGGTGTGCATCCAGCCACCCTGCACCGCCTGGGCCGTGGCCTCGGGCTTATTCCAGTAGCCCAGCATCACGCCGGGGCCGCGCACCACCACCTCGCCCACGGTGCCGCGTGGCACTTCGTTGTCCTCGCCATCGACCACGCGCACCTCGCTGCAATAGCAGGAGCGCCCGGCCGAGCGCAGCTTGCCCAGTGCACGCCCCTCGGGGCTGTGGTTGTAGGCCGGGTTGATGGTGGCCAGGGGCGAGAGTTCGGTCATGCCGTAGGCCTGCACGAAGCCCACGCCGGGCAGCACCTGGAAGGCGCGCTCCAGCACCGCTTCGCTGATGGGGGAGGCGCCGTAGATGATCTGGCGCAGCGAACCCAGGTCGCGCGGCTCGCGCATGGCCGGGTGGTCCACCAGCATCTGGATCATGGTGGGCACCAGCAGCGTGTCGGTGACGCGCTCGCGCTCGATGGCGGCCAGCACCTGCTCCGGGTTGAACATGGGCAGGATGACGTGGGTATTGCCCTCCAGCCAGTGGGCCTGGGCGACACCGATGTCGGCCAGGTGGAACATGGGCGCCACGTGCAGGTAGCTGCCCCCGGGGGTGACCAGCTGTTCGGCGCGCGCCTGCAAGCCGGAGCTGACCATGTTGTTGTGGCTGAGCATCACGCCCTTGGGAAAGCCCGTGGTGCCGCCGGTGTAGAAGATGCCGGCCAGGTCGTTGCCGCGGCGCACTGCGTCGGGCACGGGGGCGTGCCGCTGCAGCAGCGTTTCGTAGTGGTGCATGCCCTGCGGCGTGCTGCCGTCGCCAATGTAGACCAGCTCGCGCAGCACGCTGCTGTGCCCGCGCAGCTCTTGCGCCGCGCCGGCAAAGGCGTCGTCCACCAGCAGCACCTGGGTGCCGGAGTCTTCCAGCGCGTAGCGGTTTTCGGCCACCGACCAGCGGATGTTGCAGGGGTTGAGCACGGCACCGGCCCAGGGCACGGCCATCATGTACTCCAGGTAGCGGTCGGAGTTCAGCGCCAGGATGGCGACGCGGTCGCCGGTCTGCACGCCCAGGGCCTGCAAGGCGGCGGCCAGGCGCGCCACGCGCTCGGCGAACTCGGCAAACGTGGCCTGGCGCTGGCCAAAGCGCACCGCGATGCGGTCGGGGTGGTTGATGACGGCGCGGTGCAGGGGTTGGGTGAGGTACATGGGGCGGTCTCCTGGTTGTTTTGCGGCCCGTGGGGGCCGTGGGGGTTTGCCCGCAATGGTAGGAAGACCCCCTCCGCTGCGCGATGGCAGAACGCATTGGCACAATGTCATTTCGCATCACCGTCGGCCATGGGCGCAGGCCCTGGGCGGCGGCATGCTTTTTTCTTTGCGACTGCGCTGTGAATTCACCTCTTCCAAACCCAGACTCATCCCCCCCGCACACCGTGGGGGCGGCTTTTGTGCGCGGCATGCTTTCGGGCCTGCGTGCGCGCGGCGAGGACTGCGGCCCCTGGCTGCGCGAGGCGGGCATTGCGGCGCAGGTGCTGGAGCAGGGCGACGCCTGCGTCACGCTGCAGCAGTTCGCCTTGCTGCTGCGCACGCTCATGCTACGCCGCGACGACGAAACCCTGGGCCTGCTCTCGCGCCCCATGCGCTGCGGCTCCTTTGGCCTGCAGGTGCGCGCAGCGGTGGCGGCGCCCAAGCTGGAGCAGGCGCTGCGCCATGTGGCCCATGTGTTTCGGCTGTTGCAGGACGATCTGGAGCTGGTGCCGGTCAAGGAGGGGCCCCTGGGCGGGCTGGCATTGCAGTTCCACAACCCCGCGGTGGCCATCAACCCCTACCTGCACGAGATGTTGCTACGGGTGTACTGGCGTCTGTTCGCCTGGCTGGTGGGGGGGCGCCTGCCGGCGGCGCGCTTTGACTTCGCCTACCCGCAGCCCGGTTATGCGCAGGGTTATGGGCCGATTTTTCCGGCCATCCGGCGCTTCGAGGCCGAGCGCACTGCGATGTGGTTCCAGGCCGAGCACCTGGCGCTGCCGGTGTGCCGCGATGCCGCGGCGCTGCGCCGCTTTCTGGCGCAGGCGCCGGTGAACGTGATCGTGCCCGAGCGCGACCGCGGTGTGGCTGCAAGGGTCTATGCCTACCTGCAGCAGACCCAGCCGCGCTGGCCTGGGCTGGAGGATGTGGCCTGTGCGCTGAACATGGCGCCAAGCTCCCTGCAACGCCACCTGGCTGCCGAGAGCACCTCCTTTCGCGCACAGAAGGACAAGCTGCGCTGCGAGCTGGCGGTGCAGCGCCTGCGCACCACCGAACTGCCTTTGGTCAAGATCGCCGATGAGCTTGGCTTTGCCGATGCGGCCTCGTTCCAGCGCGCTTTCAAGGCCTGGACGGGGATGCCCGCAGGCGCATGCCGTGGACAGCGCAAGCCCGCGTGAAATGGATCTTTTGTGCTACAAAAAACATAGCAATCGGGGGTTCGCGGAATACCCTTGGCGCAAGCGTCAAGCGCCCAGTATGCCGCGTTGCGCGCGGGGCTGCGCGCGCTGCGCAAAAAGGACCACGATCCGCCCATAAATACCCTGTTCAAAGGTACAGGTTGGTGCTACAAAGGGGTCGAGCCGGTAGCGATTCCGATTGCAACACTGTGGCACCACCTGAGCCGCCAGGGGGTGCCGCCACAGGAGGCCCTTATGGATGCCATCAGCAACTTCGCCGCACGCTACGCCCGTTCGCGCGAAGAGGAAATGACGATCGACGAATACCTTGCCGAGTGCAAGCGCGACCCCATGGCCTATGCCACCGCTGCGCAGCGCATGCTCGCCGCCATTGGTGAGCCCGAGATGGTGGACACGCGCAAGGAGCCGCGCCTGTCGCGCCTCTTTGCCAACAAGGTCATCAAGCGGTATCCGACCTTTGCCGAGTTCTATGGCATGGAGGACTCCATCGAGCAGGTGGTGAGCTTTTTCCGCCACGCAGCGCAGGGGCTGGAAGAGCGCAAGCAGATCCTGTACCTGCTCGGCCCCGTGGGGGGGGGCAAGAGTTCGATTGCCGAGCGGCTCAAGTACCTGATGCAGAAGGTGCCGTTCTATGCCCTCAAGGGCTCGCCGGTGAACGAGTCGCCGCTGGGCCTGTTTGATGCGGGCGAGGATGGGCCGGTGCTCGAGGAGCAGTTCGGCATTCCCCGGCGCTATCTGCAGCGCGTGCTCTCGCCCTGGGCGGTCAAGCGCCTGGAGGAGTTCGGAGGCGACATCCGCCAGTTCCGCGTGGTCAAGCGCTACCCCAGCATCCTCAAGCAGGTTGGCGTGGCCAAGACCGAGCCCGGTGATGAGAACAACCAGGACATCTCCAGCCTGGTCGGCAAGGTCGACATCCGCAAGCTCGAGAGCTTTGCCCAGGACGATACCGATGCCTACAGCTACAGCGGGGGGCTGTGCCTGGCCAACCAGGGCCTGCTCGAATTTGTCGAGATGTTCAAGGCCCCCATCAAGGTGCTGCACCCTTTGCTCACCGCCACGCAAGAGGGCAACTACAAGGGCACCGAGGGCTTTGGCGCCATTCCCTTTGACGGCGTGGTGCTGGCCCACAGCAACGAGAGCGAGTGGAAGGCGTTTCGCAACAACAAGAACAACGAGGCCTTCCTGGACCGCATCTACATCGTCAAGGTGCCCTACTGCCTGCGCGTGAGCGAAGAGATCAAGATCTACGAAAAGCTGGTGCGCGAGTCTTCGCTGGGCCATGCGGTGTGCGCGCCGGGCACCTTGAAGATGATGGCGCAGTTCTCCGTGCTCACGCGCCTGAAGGAGCCCGAGAACTCCAGCATCTTCAGCAAGATGCAGGTCTACGACGGCGAGAGCCTCAAGGACACCGACCCGCGCGCCAAGAGCTACCAGGAGTACCGCGACTACGCGGGGGTGGACGAGGGCATGAATGGCATCTCGACCCGCTTTTCCTTCAAGATCCTGTCCAAGGTGTTCAACTTTGATAGCGCGGAGGTGGCGGCCAACCCGGTGCATCTGATGTACGTGCTGGAGCAGCAGATCGAGCGCGAGCAGTTCCCCGCCGAGCTGGAGAACAAGTACACCAGCTACATCAAGGAATACCTCTCGCCGCGTTATGCCGAATTCATCGGCAAGGAAATCCAGACCGCCTACCTGGAAAGCTACAGCGAGTACGGGCAGAACATCTTTGACCGCTACGTCACCTACGCCGACTACTGGATCCAGGACAACGAGTACCGCGACACCGACACCGGCGAGGTGTTCGACCGCGGCGCGCTCAACGCCGAGTTGGAGAAGATCGAAAAGCCCGCGGGCATTGCCAACCCCAAGGACTTCCGCAACGAGATCGTCAATTTCGTGCTGCGTGCGCGGGCCAACCACCAGGGCAAGAACCCGAGCTGGACCAGCTACGAAAAACTGCGCATGGTGATCGAGAAGAAGATGTTCTCCAACACCGAGGAGCTGCTGCCCGTCATCAGCTTCAACGCCAAGGCCAGCGCCGAGGAGGCCCGCAAGCACGAGGACTTCGTCACCCGCATGGTGGCCAAGGGCTACACCCCGAAGCAGGTGCGGCTGTTGTGTGAGTGGTATTTGCGCGTTCGCAAGAGCAGTTGAAACGCTAACGCCGGCGCGTCCAGCCCGGGGGCGCTGGCACATGCTGGGGGCAAGGAGATGGCATTGCAAATCATCGACCGCAGGCTCGCAGGCAAGAACAAATCGGTAGGCAACCGCGAGCGTTTCATTCGCCGCTACAAAGAGCAGATTGGGGAGGCCGTGCGCCGGGCGGTGTCGCAGCGCGACATCCGCAACATCGAGCAGGCCGAGAACATCACCATCCCCAAGAAGGACATCAGCGAGCCCGTGTTCCACCATGGCCAGGGCGGGGTGCGCGATGTGGTGCACCCCGGCAACACCGACCACGTGCGCGGCGACCGCATCGCCCGGCCCAAGGGCGGTGGCGGCGGCAAGGGCTCGCAGGCCAGCGACAGCGGCGAGGGCGAGGACGACTTCACCTTCACCCTGAGCAAGGAGGAGTTCATGCAGCTCTTCTTTGAAGACTTGGCCTTGCCGCACCTGCTGCGCACCCACATTGGCGACAACCCGCAGTGGAAGACACGCCGCGCTGGCTACAGCCAGGACGGCACCCCCAACAACCTGGCCGTGGTGCGCACCATGCGCGGCGCTTTGGGGCGGCGCATTGCGCTCAAGCAGGGCCCGCGCCACGAGCTGGCGCGCTTGCAGGCCGAACTCGACGTTTTGCTGGAGCAGGACGACGGCACCAGCGAGGCCGTGGCCGATCTGCAGCGCAAGATCCAGGCACTCAAGGAGCGCATTGGCAATGTGCCCTACCTGGACCCGATCGACCTGCGTTTTCGCAACCGCACCAAGGTGCCTGTGCCCAACAGCCAGGCCGTGATGTTCTGCGTGATGGACGTCTCCGGCTCCATGGACCAGGCGCGCAAAGACCTGGCCAAGCGCTTCTTTATCCTGTTGTACCTTTTCCTCACCCGGCACTACGACAAGATCGACATCGTCTTCATCCGCCACCACACCCAGGCCGCCGAGGTCAGCGAAGAGCAGTTCTTCCACTCCACCGAAAGCGGGGGCACGGTGGTCTCCAGCGCCCTGGTGCTGCTCGACCAGATCATCCGTGCCCGCTACCCGCAAGGCGACTGGAACATCTACGTGGCCCAGGCCAGTGATGGCGACAACTTCACCAACGACAGCGGCAACTGCCGCAACCTGCTGGTGGACAGGATATTGCCGCTGGTGCGCTATTTCGCCTATGTGCAGGTGGCGGAAGAGGAGCAGAACCTGTGGCAGGAGTACAACCAGTTGCTGCCGCTGTACCCGCACTTTGCCATGCGCAAAGTCTCCGAGCCGGGTGAGATATACCCCGTGTTCCGCGATCTCTTCAAGAAGGAAGGGGTGCAGGTATGAAGGCAATCGGGCCCGCCGCCACCGTGAACGCCCCCAGCGGCGGTGGCGATGCGCATGCTGACGCTGAGCGGGGTGTCCATCCACTGGCCCAGTACCCGGTGCTGGAGCGGCGCAATGGCGACAACCCCTGGAAAGTCGCCGCCGTGGGCGAGCGCCGCCACCGCACCGTTCCCACCCACCCGCTGCCCGCCGGCGAGCGCCCCGAGCACCCGCTGCCCGACCCGAGCGACTGGACCTTTGACCTCATCGAGCGCTACCACAGCGCCATTGCCGCCACCGCCGAGCGCTTTGGCCTGGACACCTACCCCAACCAGTTGGAGATCATCACCGCCGAACAGATGATGGACGCCTACGCCAGCGTCGGCATGCCGGTCAATTACCGCCACTGGAGCTACGGCAAGGAGTTCCTGGCCACCGAGCGGCGCTACCGGCGCGGCCACATGGGCCTGGCCTACGAGATCGTCATCAACTCCAACCCTTGCATCAGCTACCTGATGGAGGAAAACACCACCGCCATGCAGGCCCTGGTGATCGCCCACGCGGCCTATGGGCACAACAGCTTCTTCAAGGGCAACTACCTGTTTCGCATGTGGACCGATGCGTCCAGCATCATCGACTACCTGGTCTACGCCAAAGACTTCATCGCCCAGTGCGAAGAGCGCTACGGCTTTGACGTGGTCGAGCAACTGCTCGACTCCTGCCACGCCCTGGCCAACTTCGGGGTGGACCGCTACCGGCGCCCCTCCAAGAAAAACCTGGCACGCGAGCGCCTGGAGCGCGAACAGCGCGAGGCCTATGCGCAGCAGCAGGTGAACGAGCTTTGGCGCACCCTGCCCAGCCGCCCGGGCAAGGACGGCGCCACCCCGGGGCACGACCGTTTCCCCAGGGAGCCGCAGGAGAACCTGCTGTATTTCATCGAAAAACACGCCCCCTTGCTGGAGCCCTGGCAGCGCGAGGTGGTGCGCATCGTGCGCAAGATCGCCCAGTACTTCTACCCGCAGCGCCAAAGCCAGGTCATGAACGAAGGCTGGGCCACCTTCTGGCACTACACCCTGCTCAACACCCTGTACGACGATGGTTACCTGAGCGACGGGGTGATGGTCGAATGGCTGGGCTCGCATACCAATGTCATCTACCAGCCCCCGGTGGGGCACCGCGCCTTCAGCGGCATCAACCCCTATGCGCTGGGTTTTTCCATGTACCGCGACATCCAGCGCGTCTGCCAGAACCCCACCGAAGAAGACCGGCGCTGGTTCCCGGACATCGCAGGCACCCCCTGGCTACCCGCGCTGGACCATGCCATGCGCAATTTCAAGGACGAGAGCTTCATCGGCCAGTTCCTGAGCCCGCACCTGATGCGCGAGATGCGTTTGTTTGCCATCCACGACGACGCCTCCAAGCCCGAACTGCTGGTCAGCGCCATCCACGACGAGGACGGCTACCGGACCCTGCGCCAGACCCTGTCCCAGCAGTACGACCTGGGCACGCGCGAGCCCAACATCCAGGTCTGGAACGTGAACCTGCGCGGAGACCGCAGTCTGACCCTGCGCCACACCCAGTACCAGGGGCGCCCCCTGGCCGACGACACCTTGGAGGTGCTCAAGCACGTGGCGCGCCTGTGGGGTTTTGGCGTGCAAATGGAAAGCGTGGACGCCAACGGCCAGCACCCGGTCAAGCTGCATTCGGTGTCGTCGCCCGCGACGTGAACCCCGCAGTGCCCCGGGTTACAAGGAAAAACGGGCATTGGCCCGCATAAACAATGGCTTTGCTGCTATAAAAATAATAGCGTCACGGGTGCGCCCAACGTGCCAGCAAGCTGTCGCAGGCGTCCTCCACCAGGTCCAGCACGTACTCAAACCCTGCCTCCCCGCCGTAGTAGGGGTCGGGTACCTCGCGGGCCTGCGGGTGGCCCGAGCAGTGCTGGGTGAGCAGGCCGAGCTTGTGTTGGTGTTGGGGTGGGCAGCGCTGGCGCAGGCGGTGCAGGTTCTCGGCGTCCATGGCCAGAATCAGGTCAAAGCGCGCAAAATCCGCATCCTGCACGGCCCGGGCGCGCTGCTGGCTCAGGTCATAGCCCCGTTGGCGGGCGTGCTGCTGCGAGCGTGCGTCGGGCGGCTCGCCCACGTGGTAAGCGTGCGTGCCGGCGGAGTCCACCTCCACCCGCGCCAACAGGCCCGCCGCAGCCAGCTTGTGCCGCATCACCCCGTGCGCCGTGGGGCTGCGGCAGATGTTGCCCATGCAGACGAAGAGGATGCGGGTCATGGGATAGTCCTATGTGCTTGCGCGCGGGTCGCGCAAAATACCGGATGGCGTCGCTATTCTCACTCTCCTTTGCACAGGCACCATGGAAGCTTTGTCCTTTGTCCAGACCTCTCATCTGTGGCTGTTCTTCATTCTGGTCTTGGGCATCATCGCCCTGCCGGGTTTGGACATGGCCTTCGTGCTGGGCAGCACACTGGTGGACGGTGCGCGCGGCGGGGTGGCCGCCTTGGCGGGGGTGACGGCGGGAGGCGTCGCCCACACTGCCATGGCCGCGCTGGGTGCGGGGCTGGCCTTGCGTGCGGTACCCAGTCTGTTCACCGCCATGCTGGCGCTGGGGGCCTTGTACCTGTGCTGGGTGGGGTACGGGCTGTTGCGCGGTGCGGCGGTCCTGGGCGAAGTCAAACCCCAGGCGTCACGGCCCGCAGGGGTGACTTTCCGTCAGGGGCTGCTCACCTGTCTGCTCAATCCCAAGGCCTATATGTTCATGATGGCGGTCTATCCCCAGTTCGCGCGCCCGGAAAACGGCTCCCTGCTGCTGCAGGCCCTGCTCATGGGCGCGATCCTGGCCTTCACGCAGGTTGGGGTCTATGGCGTGGTGGTGTTTTGCGCCCACGGGGTGCGCGGCTTTCTGCGCGGCCATAGCGCCGCACAGGTGCGCTCCGGTCAACTGGTGGGCCTGCTGCTGGTGGCTGGCGCCCTGGGCATGTTGTGGCAAGCGGCGCGGGGGGCGTGTTGAGACGGGCGCATGGTGCAGGGCATCGCTGGCGACAGCGTCGGCGTTTCAGACAGGCTCATGGATCGTCACGCGTTGTCTCCCTCACCCAGCGGCAGGAATGCCCCTTGGACTGCTGTAGCAACTTCCGCAGCGAGGTGCTCGTCCGCAAGCGCCGGGAATTCCTTGGTCAGTTTGTTTGAGATTTTTCCGCCACTCTCCCGCACGGACCGGATGATGCGATCAATATCTCCGTCCGGCCCCTCAATGACCTGCTTGACCCGCTCACGCGCGAGCCGCAGGCTGCGCAGATAGCCTGCTTCCTTGCGCATCTCCTGTTCGATGGTAGTGCGCACGACCTCGGCAAGATATTCGACATGGTCCGTCATGTCCGGGTAGCGCCAAGCGGGCAATGCGTCCTGGTAGGCATCAAACTGGAGGTTGAAATGCACGCCGTCCTCGGCGACCTGATCCGGGCCGAACGCCCAAGCATCGGCGTACCGGCGCATGAGCGGCCGAGAGAACAGTTCGAGTATCTGGTCGTATCCGCGGCGGTTGATCACCGAGCTGGTAATCGTGGCGGACACCGGGAGGATGAACGGCTCGGGAACGGCCCCATCGCGCCTGAGCACGTCGTTGATCAGAAACCGAGAGATGCGCCCGTTGCCGTCAGACATCGGATGAATGTAGACAAAGCCGAACGACAACAGGGCCGCCCGCACCAGCGGCGAGCCGCCAGCCGTTCGCAGGGCACAGTCTCGTAAACCCGCCAGCAGGCGCGGCGCATCGTTCCAGTGTGGTGCGATGTAGTGAACGACCTCGGTGAATCCATCCACCTCGCCGACGAACACCGGCCAGCGGCGCACGCCGTAGCGTGTTGCCCTCGGTCCCAGGATCTGGGCCTGCAGTTCACCCAGCGTCGCCTCGGACAGCGGATCGTCATACCGGCCGCACCAATGCTCCATCACCGCCGCAAAGCGCCGTACGCGATCCACGTGCTGCTCTTCGTGCTCGATTGCGAAGCTGGCCCGGCTTTCCTTGACGGTCAGCCAGACCGCGCTGCGTTGCAAGACATCGGTACCAAATTCCGCCTCCAGATCCGCCAGGTGCTGGGTGCAGTCGTAGTGTTCGGCCTGTTGAACCCGCGCTGTGCGCAATACCAGCGGACAGAATTCCCGCGAGCCCGGCAAGTTGTTGCGCACGCGCCAGCGCGGGTTGTTGATGGGTTGGCTGGCGGTCAGGTAGGCCTTGCTGTCGAGCGCAGTCACGTAGTTGCCTGCGGCTACGCCAGGAAAGGCCAACTCCCGCCCGGTCAGGTGCTCGTAGAAAAACCCGGCGCGCCGCGCGTATTGGCCCGTGGGCTCGGCGGCGACCCATGCCTCCAGTTCGGCGGCCGGTACCGTCTCGAAGAGCCGAGACAGGAATTCCAGATGGACGCCCTCATGCTTGAGTGCAAAGGTCAGGTGGCCCGCCAGGGTTTGTGCTGGCCTGGCCGCAGGCGGGAACTGTTCATGGACGTAGCCGTCTTCGCGCACGGTCGCGCGCGACCTCGCGATGGCACTGTCCACACGCAGAGCCTGTACCGCCGAGACGCCGTAGCGGTCAGCCAACCATCGATAACCAATCCAGTCTGGCACTTAGGGCTTGTTAATAAATAAGTTGGACAATTATCTGTAATCGGATATGCTCCGATATGTGGCAACTGATTCGCAGATTGGTCAACGGTGGGAAGTTATGCGCACGGCGCTTGATGAGCGTCAGCGG
>JBQTHH010000032.1:0-109296 GCA_052390055.1 Rhodoferax sp. | reverse complement strand
CTGTGGCGATGGCCTCTCGGGCTTTGAGCAGGATTTCCTGGTCTCCACTGGCTGGACGCGACATACCCATCTCCATCAAGGTTGATGGAGATGTATTATTGCATCATTGAATTGGAAATGGAATAAGATGCCGACACCGTCGCCGCCGTCCTTTCCGCCAGCCCCACGCCGCTGCCAGTGGCCAAAGTGCAGGCCCACTTCAAAGGCCGCGGCCCCTGGGAAAAAGGCCTTCCCCTCATTCTCGACACCCTGGCCGCCCTGGGCCGGGCGCGAGGCGATGGAACGGGGTGGCGGGGGTGTTGAAAATATACGTAACTTGCGTATGATAACGTTATGCAAGCGACCTTCGTAGAGCTTCCTGCCTTTGCCCGTTTGCGCTCACACTACCTTGACGACGAGGCCTACCGTGCGCTGCAAAACGAGCTTATGAAGAACCCCATTGCCGGGGATGTGATGGAAGGAACCGGCGGCCTGCGCAAACTGCGCCACCCCGACCCCCGGCGCGGCAAGGGAAAACGGGGTGGCTTGCGGGTGATTTATTACTGGTGGTTGGGCGGTGCCCAGTTTTGGCTGTTCACGGTGTACGACAAGGACCAGGCCGACGACCTCAGCGCGGAGCAGCGCAAGGCGGTGCGAAAAATGCTGGAGGCCGAACAACAGGCGCGTGTTGGCAAGGAGTAGACCTATGAAAAAACGTGACATTTTCTCGGAACTCACCGAGGGCTTTGAGGCGCTCAAGTCGCAGCGCGAAGGCAAACTGACGTTGCGCCAGGTTCAGGTGCGGGCCAAGCCGGTGCCCACGTTGAATCCGCACGACGTGCTGGCGGTACGGGAGCGCCTCAACCTGTCCCGCCAGGTTTTTGCCCGCTACCTGCGTACCAATGCGCGCACCCTGGAAAACTGGGAGCAAGGCCGTGCCCGGCCTAACGCCCAAGCCGCCGTGCTCCTGCGCTTGGTAGAGCAGTTCCCCGACACGGTGCAACGGCTCGAGGCAATTTGACAGGTCTCATTCGATTGACACCTGCCTGCTAAAGAGCCCGCGCCTCTGGCGCGGGCCTGGGGGTGAGCCAAAGTCTAGTCTGCCTGTTTGCGCAGGAAAGCCGGGATTTCGTAGTCGTCCATGCCGCCGCTGGCCAGGGCGTCCACGCGCGCGGCGGCCGAGGTGCGGCCGCGCCACACCGCCGGAATGTCGGCGCTGCCGTAGCTGGGCTGGGCAGCGCCCACCGACGCCCCTGCGTGGCTGCTGCCGGCGTGGCCCACGGCGCTGGCCGCAGCGCCGTGGGCCACGGTGTTGAGCGTGGGAACGTGGAAGGGCACGTTGTCGGTGCCGGTGCGGATCACCTGCAGCGGCGGCGCCACGCGGCGCGCGCCCTGGCGGCTCAGGCCCGTGGCCACCACGGTGACGCGGATGTTGTCGCCCAGCGCGTCGTCGTAGGCGGTGCCGTAGATCACATGCGCTTCGGGCGAGGCATAGGCGCGGATGGTGTTCATGGCCAGCTTGGACTCGGCCAGCTTGAGGCTGCCCTTGGCGGCGGTGATGAGCACCAGCACGCCCTTGGCGCCGGAGAGGTCGATGCCCTCCAGCAGCGGGCAGGCCACGGCCTGCTCGGCGGCGATGCGGGCGCGGTCGGGCCCGGCGGCCAGGGCCGTGCCCATCATGGCCTTGCCGGGCTCGCCCATGACGGTGCGCACGTCTTCAAAGTCCACGTTCACGTGGCCGGGCACGTTGATGATTTCGGCAATGCCGCCCACCGCGTTCTTGAGCACGTCGTTGGCGTTGGCAAAGGCCTCGTCCTGGCTCACTTCGTCGCCCAGCACTTCCAGCAGCTTTTCGTTGAGCACGACGATGAGCGAGTCCACATTGGCCTCCAGCTCGGCCAAGCCGGCGTCGGCATTGGCCATGCGCCGCCCCCCCTCGAAATCAAAGGGCTTGGTCACCACACCCACGGTGAGAATGCCCATCTCCTTGGCCACGCGCGCGATCACGGGGGCCGCGCCGGTGCCCGTCCCCCCGCCCATGCCGGCCGTGATGAAGAGCATGTGCGCGCCCTCGATGGCATCGCGGATCTCCTGCACCGCGCCCTCGGCGGCGTCCTTGGCCTTTTCCGGCTTGCTGCCCGCGCCCAGGCCGCTGCCGCCCAACTGCACCACCTTGTGCGCGGTGTTGCGGCTCAGGGCCTGCGCGTCGGTGTTGGCGCAGATGAATTCCACGCCGTTGACGCCGGTGTCGATCATGTGCTGCACGGCATTACCACCGCCACCACCGACCCCGATCACCTTGATCTGGGTGCCTTGGTGAAAACCTTCTTCTTCAATCATTTCGATGGCCATGTGTGTTACTCCTGAAAAACGAAACCAATAGATGCGGGACAAAGAGGGAATGCTGGATGGGGCCAGGATCGCCCGGGCGGATCGATGCAGCGCCATCGTCGGCGCGCACAGCGCCGCAGCGCCACGCCTGCGCCTTCGGGGGCGCGGTCCATGCAGAGGTGGGGGTCGGGGTGCTGTGGCATGGTCAGAAATTCCTGGTGAACCAATCTTTCATGCGCCCGAGGGCGTTGTTCATGGAGCCGGCCTTTTGCGCCACCTTGTAGCCGCGCAGCCGCGCCACGCGCGCCTCTTCCAGCAGCCCCATCACGGTGGCGGCGCGGGGCTGCGCCACCATGTCGGCCAGGGCCCCGGCGTACTTGGGGATGCCCCGGCGCACGGGCTTCAAGAAAATGTCCTCGGCCAGCTCCACCATGCCGGGCATGACGCAACTGCCGCCAGTGAGCACCACGCCGCTGGAGAGCACCTCCTCGTAGCCCGACTCGCGCACCACCTGGGCCACCAGGGTGAATATCTCCTCCACGCGCGGCTCGATCACGCCCGACAGGGCCTGGCGGCTGAGCATGCGCGGGCCACGGTCGCCCAGGCCCGGCACCTCCACCTGCACCTGCGGGTCCACCAGCATCTGCTTGGCGTGGCCGCTCTCGACCTTGATGTCTTCGGCGTCCTTGGTGGGGGTGCGCAGCGCCATGGCGATGTCGCTGGTGATGAGGTCGCCCGCGATCGGGATCACCGCCGTGTGGCGGATGGCGCCGTTGGTGAAGATCGCCACGTCGGTCGTGCCCGCGCCCACGTCCACCAGCACCACGCCGAGTTCGCGCTCGTCCTGCGACAGCACCGACAGGCTCGACGCCAGCGGGTTGAGCATGAGCAGGTCCACTTCCAGCCCGCAGCGGCGCACGCACTTGAGGATGTTCTCCGCCGCGCTCTGCGCGCCGGTCACGATGTGCACCTTGGCCTCCAGGCGGATGCCGCTCATGCCGATGGGCTCTTTCACGTCCTGCCCGTCGATGATGAATTCCTGCGGCTCCACCAGCAGCAGGCGCTGGTCGGTGGAAATGTTGATGGCCTTGGCGGTCTCCACCACGCGCGCCACGTCGGCGCTGGAGACGTCGCGGTCCTTGATCGCCACCATGCCGCTGGAGTTGATGCCGCGGATGTGGCTGCCGGTGATGCCGGTGTAGACGTGCTGAATCTTGCAGTCGGCCATCAGCTCGGCCTCTTTCAGGGCCTGCTGGATGCTCGCCACGGTGGCGTCGATGTTGACCACCACCCCGCGCTTGATGCCGTGGCTGGGCGCCACGCCCAGGCCCGCCAGCTTGAGTTCGCCCGTGGGCAGGACCTCGGCCACCACCGCCATCACCTTGGCGGTGCCGATGTCCAGGCCTACGACCAGATCCTTGTACTCTTTTGCCATTGCTTCACCTGCTTAAGCCTTGCCTTATTTCTTCGCCGCCGGGTTGCTCACCGTGCTCACGCCGCGCAGCCGCAGCGCATAGCCGTTCTCGTAGCGCAGGTCGGCCGACTCCACCGCCTGCGGCCAGCGCCCGTAGCGCGCGCTGACCTGTGTCACCGTGTGCACGTAGCGCCGCGCGCGCTCCAGCACTTCGGTGTGCGCGCCCCGGCCCAGCTCCAGTTCCGTGCCGCTGTCCAGGCGCGCGCGCCAGCTGCCGCTCTTGCGCAGCTCCAGCTCGTCCAGGCCCAGTTCCAGGGGCGCCAGCACCGCCCCCAGGGCCTGGTACATGGCCAGCACCTCGGCGCTGTGCGCCTGCGGGCCGTACAGATGGGGCAGGCTGTCGGGCTCCACCTCGCCGGTATTGGCCTCGAACACCTCGCCCTGCACATTGAGCAGCTTGGCCTCGGCGTCCAGCCCCCAAAAGGCAAAGGCCTGGTGCTCCTGCAGGCGCACCCGCAAGGCGTTGGGAAAGGCGCGCTGCACCACCGCGTGGCGTACCCAGGGCACGGCCTCGAAAGCGCGGCGCACCTGGGCCAGGTCGGCGGTGAAGAAGGTGCCCCGCATCTGGGGCAGCACGTTGGCCCGCAGCGTCAAGGCGTTGTTGTGCGCCACATCGCCTTCCACCGTGATGGAGCGGATGGCAAACAGCGGCAGGCGCAGCACCCAGCCCAGCGCCGCCCACACCGCCAGGACGGCAAAGGCCAGGAACAGGGCCGTGGCGGTCCCGTTCATAAGCCTGACGTCCAGGGGGGTGGGGCTGGGTTGGGCCATGGGTGCGCGCGCTCAATCCTGGGCGTCCGTGCTGGCGTGGCGCAGCAACTGCACGCACAGGTCTTCGTAGCTGGTGCCCGCCGCCGTGGCCGACATCGGCACCAGCGAATGTCCGGTCATGCCCGGCGCGGTGTTGATCTCCAGCAGGTAGGGCTTGCGCGTGGCGGCGTCGATCATCACGTCGGCGCGCGCCCAGCCGCGGCAGCCCAGCACGCTGTAGGCCTGGCACACCAGGGCCTGGATCGCCTCTTCCTCGCCCGCAGGCAGGCCTGCGGGCACCAGGTACTGGGTGGTGTCGGTGAAGTACTTGTTCTGGTAGTCGTAGTTACCCTCGGGCGCCACGATGCGGATCAGCGGCAGCGCCTGCGGTGCCGCTGCCGGGCCCAGCACCGGGCAGGTGACCTCGTCGCCAGCGACGAACTGCTCGCACAGCACGTGCGGGTCGTGCAGGGCGGCGCTGGCATAGGCAGCCTCGCACTGCGCGGCGTCAATCACCTTGGTCAGCCCGATGGTGGAGCCCTCGCGCGCGGGCTTGACGATCATGGGGGCACCCAGTTGCGCGAACGCGGCGCGGGTGGCCTCGGCGCTCTTCACTTGCACCCAGGCCGGTGTCGGCAGGCCTTCAAAGCGCCAGATGCGCTTGGTCATGACCTTGTCCATGGCAATGCTCGACGCCATCACGCCCGAGCCGGTGTAAGGGATGCCCAGCAGCTCCAGCGCTCCCTGCACCGTGCCGTCTTCGCCATGGCGGCCATGCAGCGCGATGAAGCAGCGCGCAAAGCCCTCGTCCTTGAGCGCCTGCAAGGGCCGCTCGGCGGGGTCGAACGCATGCGCATCCACGCCTTTGGCGCGCAGCGCCTGGAGCACGCCGGTGCCCGACATGAGCGAGATCTCGCGCTCTGCCGAGCCGCCCCCCAGGAGCACCGCGACCTTTCCAAAATTCATGTCTTTTTCATGCATGGCCCGCGTCCTTACTGCGAATGCAGCTCCTGTTTTTGTAGCATTTCGGCAATCTTCCCGGGCACGGCGCCGATCGAGCCCGCGCCCATGCACATCAGCACGTCGCCATCGCGCGCGTTCGCAATGGCCACCTGCGCCATGTCCGCGATGTCGTCCACGAACACCGGCTCCACCTGGCCCGCCACGCGCAAGGCGCGCGCCAGCGCACGGCCATCGGCCGCCACGATGGGCGCTTCGCCCGCGGCATAGACCTCGGCCAGCAGCACCGCGTCGGCCTGGCCGATCACCTTCACAAAGTCCTCAAAACAGTCGCGCGTACGGGTGTAGCGGTGCGGCTGGAAGGCCAGCACCAGGCGCCGCCCGGCAAAGGCGCCGCGCGCGGCAGCCAAAGTAGCCGCCATCTCCACCGGGTGGTGGCCGTAGTCGTCGATCACCGTCACCGTGCCGCCCTGCGGCAGAGGCAGATCGCCATACGGCTGGAAGCGCCGCCCCACCCCACGGAACTCGGCCAGCGCCTTTTGCACCGCCGCGTCGGGAATGCCCAGCTCCACCGCGATGGCGATGGCCGAGAGCGCGTTGAGCACGTTGTGGCGCCCGGCCAGGTTCAGCACCACCTCCAGGTCGGGCAGCACCACGCCATTGCGCCGCTGCACCGTGAAATGCATCTGCGCCCCCACCGCACGCACGTTCACGGCGCGCACCTGGGCGTCTTCGTTGAAGCCGTAGCTGGTGATGGGGCAGGTCACGTCCGGGCAGATGGCGCGCACCGCCGCATCGTCGGTGCAGAGCACCGCCGTGCCATAGAAGGGCATGCGGTGCAGGAAGTCCACAAAGGCCTTCTTCAGGCGCCCGAAGTCGTGCCCATAGGTCTCCATGTGGTCGGCGTCGATGTTGGTCACCACCGCCATCACCGGCATCAGGTTCAGGAAGGAAGCGTCGGATTCGTCCGCCTCCACCACGATGTAGTCGCCGTGGCCCAGGCGCGCATTGGCCCCGGCACTGTTCAGGCGCCCGCCGATGACGAAGGTCGGGTCCAGCCCGCCCTCGGCCAGCACGCTGGTGACCAGGCTGGTGGTGGTGGTCTTGCCGTGCGTGCCCGCAATGGCAATGCCCCGCTTCAGGCGCATCAGTTCGGCCAACATCACCGCGCGCGGCACCACCGGCAGTTGCAGCTCGCGCGCACGCAGCACCTCGGGGTTGTCGGCCTTCACTGCCGTGCTGGTCACCACCGCATCGGCCCCGGCCACGTTCTGGGCCGCATGCCCCAGCTGCGTATGGATACCCAGGCCCGCCAGGCGGCGCAGCGCCGCGCTGTCGCTCAGGTCCGAGCCCGAAATGGTGTAGCCCAGGTTGTGCAGGATCTCGGCAATGCCGGACATGCCCGAGCCCCCGATGCCGACGAAGTGGATGTGGCGGATCGCGTGTTTCATGCGTGCTCCTTGCGTGCCAGGGCGGTGCAGGCCTGCACCAGCGCCTCGGTGGCGCCGGTTTTCTCCATCTTTTTGGCCTCCAGCCCGCGTTGCATAAGGGTTTGTCGCTCTAATTTTTGTAGCATTTCGGCCAAGGCTTTAGGTTCCAGCTGGTTTTGCGGCAGCAGCACGGCAGCGCCCGCGTCGGCCAGAAAGCGCGCGTTGCTGGTCTGGTGGTCGTCCACCGCGTGCGGGAAGGGCACCAGAATGCTGGGCGCCCCCACCGCCGCCAGCTCGGTCACGGTGCTGGCCCCAGCACGGCACAGCACCACGTCGGCCTGGGCAAAGGCCGCCGCCGTGTCGTCGATGAATGGGGTCAGCTCGGCCTGCACACCCGCTGCCGCATAGGCCGCGCGCGCCGCGTCGATCTGCTTCTCTCCCGCCTGGTGCGTCACCCGCGGGCGCTGCGGCGCCGGGATGCGCGCCAGCGCCTGCGGCACCACGGTGTTGAGCGCCTGTGCCCCCAGGCTGCCGCCCACCACCAGCAATTGCAAAGGCCCGGTGCGCCCGGCAAAGCGCTCTGGCGGCGCGGCCTGCTGCAGGAAGGCGCGGCGCAGCGGGTTGCCCACCCATTCGCCCCCGGGCAGCACGCCGGGGAAGGCGGTGAACACCCGGTCGGCCACGCGCGCCAGCACCTTGTTCACCAGCCCCGCCACCGAATTCTGCTCGTGCAGCACCAGGGGGACGCCACGCGCCACCGCCATCATGCCGCCAGGAAAAGCGATGTAGCCGCCCAGGCCCACCACCACAGCGGGGCGCACCCGGCCCAGCACCTTCCAGGCCTGCCAGAATGCGCGCAGGATGCGCAGCGGCAACACGGCCAGCGTGAGTGCCCCCTTGCCGCGCACGCCGGCAAAATCGACCAGCTCCAGCGGGATGCCCTTCGGGGGGATCAGGCGGCTTTCCATGCTGTCCGGCGCGCCCAGCCAGTGCACGCGCCAGCCCTGTGCCTGCAAGGCTTCGGCCAGCGCCAGCCCCGGGAAGATGTGCCCGCCCGTGCCCCCGGCCATGATGAGTGCGGTCTTTAGGCTCATACCCGCCCCCCATGCATCATCCATGGCGTGTTCCACGCCATGCTGCGCTGCGCGCAGTGCCGATTTTGGTGAAACCGGCAACTCATACACGGCCTCCGTGCATGCATACGTGCACTGCGTGCCCGTACCGCTGCGCTGCGCGCCGCGTTGCGGTTTTGGTGAAACCGGCAACTCATACACGGCCTCCGTGCATGAGTTGCCGGTTTTCATAGTCCACGCGCAACACCACCGCGATGGCGATCAGGTTGATGAGGATGGCGGAGCCGCCGTAGCTCATGAAGGGCAGGGTCAGGCCCTTGGTGGGCAGGGCCCCCAGGTTCACGCCCATGTTGATGAAGGCCTGAAAGCCCACCCAGATGCCCACGCCCTGCGCCACCAGCCCGGCAAATACGCGGTCCAGCGCAATGGCCTGGCGGCCGATATGCATCAGGCGCCGGGTCAGCCACATGAAAAGTCCGATCAACACCACCACGCCCACCAGACCGAATTCCTCGCCGATCACGGCCAGCAAAAAGTCGGTATGCGCCTCGGGCAGCCAGTGCAGCTTCTCCACGCTTCCGCCCAGCCCCACGCCAAACACCTCGCCACGCCCGATGGCAATGAGCGAGTGCGAGAGCTGGTAGCCCTTGCCCAGCGCGTACTTCTCGTTCCAGGGGTCCAGGTAGGCAAAGATGCGCTCGCGGCGCCACTCGCTCAAGGCGATCATCAGCCCAAAGGCCACCACCAGGATGGCGGCAATGAGGAAGAACATGCGCGCGTTCACCCCGCCCAGGAACAGGATGCCCATGGCAATCACCGCGATCACCAGAAAGCCGCCCATATCGGGCTCGGCCAGCAGCAGCAGGCCCACCACCGCCACCGCCACTGCCATGGGCATGACGGCACGGAAGAAGTGCTCCTTGACCTCCATCTTGCGCACCATGTAGTCGCTGGCGTAGAGCAGCACGGCCAGTTTGGCCAGCTCCGAGGGCTGGAAATTCATCACCCCCAGCGAAATCCAGCGCTTGGCGCCATTCACGCCCTTGCCCACCACCAGCACCAGAATCAGCAGCACCAGCGCAGCCACAAACAGCCAGGGCGCCCACTTCTCCCACACCGTCAGCGGAACCTGGAAGGCGATCAGTGCCGCCACAAAAGCCATGACCAGGGAAAACAGGTGCCGGGTCAGAAAGTGGCCGTGGCTGTAATTCGCAAAACGCGGGTTGTCCGGCATGGCAATCGAGGCCGAGTACACCATCACCAGGCCCCACAGCAGCAGGGCCACCACCACCCACAGCAGGGGCTGGTCAAACCCGCCCGCCGCCGAAGAGGGCGTGCTGCGGCCCCAGCCGCTCAGGCGTACCGGCAAGGCGGGCGCGTCGCCCTCCTTGCCACGCCAACGCGCCCACAGCGAGGACAAGGCCGCCACACTCATGCGCCCATGCCCTCCAGGCTGTCGCCATGTTCCTGCGCCAGCGCGCGCACGGCGGCCACGAAGACCTCGGCACGGTGCTCGTAGTGGCGGAACATGTCAAAACTGGCACATGCGGGCGAGAGCAGCACCGCGTCGCCCGCGTGCGCGCGGCCATGCGCCAGCGCCACGGCCGCTTCCATGTCGGCGGCATCCTCCAAGGGCACGCCCGTATCCGCCAGTGCGGCGCGGATGGCCGGGGCATCCACCCCGATCAGCACCACCGCGCGCGCATAGGCCGCCACCAGCGGCGCCAGGGGGCCGAAGTCCTGCCCCTTGCCCACCCCGCCCAGGATCAGCACCACGCGCCGATCCGCACCCAGCCCGCGCAGGGCGGCGGCGGTGGCGCCCACATTGGTGCCCTTGCTGTCGTCGAAATACTCTACGTCCTGCACCACGGCCACCGGCTCCACCCGGTGCGGCTCGCCCCGGTACTCGCGCAGGCCATACAGCAGCGGCCCCAGGGTGCAACCTGCGGCGCTGCACAGCGCCAGCGCGGCCAGCGCATTGGTGGCGTTGTGGCGGCCCCGGATGCGCAAGGCGTCGGCCGGCATCAGGCGCTGGATGTGCAGTTCTTCCTGCTCGGCGCCGCGCTTGCGCTGCAAGGTTTCATCGGCCTCGTGCGCGCGCACCAGCCACACCATGCCATTGACCTCTTCCAGGCCAAAGTCGCCCGGGCGCTGCGGAAGATCGGCCCCAAAGCACACGTGCGCCCGGTACTGGGGCCGCTGCAGCCTGACCCGCACGGGTTCTGGCAACATGCCCATCACCGCCGCGTCTTCGCGGTTGAGCACCATCAGGCCCTGCTGGCCAAAGATGCGCGCCTTGGCCGCGGCGTACTCGGCCATGTCGGCGTGCCAGTCCAGGTGGTCCTGCGTCAGGTTCAGCACCACGGCGGCGGTGGGCTCGAAATCCATCACGCCGTCGAGCTGGAAGCTGGACAGTTCCAGCACCCAGGCCTGGGGCAAGGCGTCTTGCTCCAGCGCCTCGCGCAGGGTGTCGAGCAGGGTCGGGCCAATATTGCCCGCCACCGCCACGCTCCAGTCGGCCCAGCGCAGCAGGTGGCCGGTGAGCGCGGTCACCGTGGTCTTGCCATTGGTGCCCGTCACCGCCAGCAGCTTGGGCGCGTACGCCTTGTCGGCCTGCAGGTCGCGCAGCGCCTGGGCAAACAGGCTCAGCTCGCCGCGCAGCGGCAGACCCCGCTCCTGTGCGGCTGCGCTCAGGCCCGCCATGTCACGCGGTGCAATGCCGGGGCTCCTGTACACCGCATCCACCGTGGGCAGCGCGCCCAGCAGTGCGGCGTCGAACGCAGCGTGCACGAAACGCACCAACGGCCACTCCTGCTGCAGCGTCGCCAGTTGGGGCGGCTGCGCGCGCGTGTCCGCCACCGTCACCTGCGCCCCGGCGCGCGCGCACCAGCGCGCCATGGCCAGGCCCGATGCGCCCAGCCCCAAAATCAGAACGTGTTGCGGTGCGACCTGGTCCATGCTCTACCTCAGCTTCAGGGTGGACAGGCCCACCAGGCACAGCAGCATGGTGATGATCCAGAAGCGCACCACCACCTGGGTCTCCTTCCAGCCCTCTTTTTCAAAGTGGTGGTGCAGCGGCGCCATCTTGAACAGGCGCCGCCCTTCGCCAAAACGCTTCTTGGTGTACTTGAAGTAGCCCACCTGCAGCATCACCGACAGCGCTTCGGCCACGAAGATGCCGCCCATGATGGCCAGCACGATCTCCTGGCGCACGATCACGGCGATGGTGCCCAGGGCCCCGCCCAGCGCCAGGGCGCCCACATCGCCCATGAACACCTGGGCCGGATGGGTGTTGAACCACAGAAAGGCCAGCCCCGCCCCGGCCAGCGCGCCGCAGAAGATCATCAGCTCGCCCGAACCCGGGATGTAGGGCAGGAACAGGTACTTGGAATACACCGCGCTGCCGGTCACGTAGGCAAACACGCCCAGGCTGGCGCCCACCAGCACCACCGGCATGATGGCCAGGCCATCGAGCCCATCGGTGAGGTTCACGGCGTTGCTTGAACCCACGATCACCAGGTAGGTCATGATGACAAAGCCCAGCACGCCCAGGGGATAGCTCACCTCCTTGAAGAAGGGCAGCAAGAGGCCCGCCTTGGGCGGCAGGTTCACGTCAAAGCCCGAAGCCACCCATTTGAAGAACAGCTCCAGCACGCGCATATTGCTGTTTTCCGAGATGCTGAACACCAGGTAGAGCGCCGCCAGTAGGCCGATGAGCGACTGCCAGAAATACTTCTCGCGCGAGCGCATGCCTTCCGGGTCCTTGCGCACCACCTTGCGCCAGTCGTCCACCCAGCCAATGGCGCCAAAACCCAGGGTCACGATCAGCACGACCCAGACGAAGCGGTTGCTCCAGTCGAACCACAACAGGGTCGAGATGGCGATGGAGAGCAGAATCAGCACCCCGCCCATGGTGGGCGTGCCGCTCTTGCTCAGGTGCGTCTCCATGCCGTAGCCGCGGATCGGCTGGCCGATCTTGAGCGCGCGCAGGCGCGCAATCACCGCCGGGCCCGCGAACAGGCCGATCAGCAAGGCGGTGAGCGCGGCCATGACGGCGCGGAAGGTGATGTACTGAAACACCCGAAAGAAACCGAATTCGGGCGCCATGCCCTGCAACCACTGCGCCAGGCTGATCAGCATGCGCCCTCCTTTGTCGGCGTGGCTGCGGCTTGTACCGCCTCCACCACCCGTTCCATGCGCATGAAGCGCGATCCCTTCACCAACACGCTGCCCGCCTGCGCCAGCAAGGGCATCAGGGCCGCCAGCAGCGCGTCCAGGTTTGCAAAATGGCGCGCAGGGCCAACACAGGCATGCGCCGCCAGTTCACCCAGCAGCAGCACCTCGGCAATGCCGCGCTGCTGCGCATACGCCCCGACCTCGGCGTGGAAGGCCGCCCCCTGGTCGCCCACCTCGCCCATGTCGCCCAGCACCAGCACGCCCGGCCCCGGCAGCTCGGCCAGCACGTCGATGGCGGCGCGCACCGAGTCCGGGTTGGCGTTGTAGCTGTCGTCCACCAGCGTCAGGGCGCGCCCCGCCACCGCCACGGCCAGGGCGCGCGAGCGGCCCTTGACCGGCTCAAAGGCCTGCAGGCCCTGGGCGATGGCTTCCAAGGGCACCCCTGCGGCGTGCGCGCAGGCGGCAGCGGCCAGGGCGTTGAACACGTTGTGCCGCCCCGCAATGGCCAGCGCGAACACCAGGCGCTGGCCCTGCACGCGCGCCTGCACCTGCCAGGCGCCATCGCGCCACTGGGCCTGCTCCAAGGCCACGTCAGCACCGCCACTGGCCTGCCCAAAACCCAGGCAGCGCGCCGCCCCTGCCAGGCTGCGCCACAGCGGTGCAAAGGCATCGGCCTGCGGAAACACCGCCACACCCGCGCCCGGCAGGGCCTGCAGCACGGCACCGTTCTCGCGCGCCACCGCCTCGACCGTGTGCATGAACTCCTGGTGTTCGCGCTGGGCGTTGTTCACCAGGGCCACGTCCGACTGGGCCAGGGCGGCCAGTTGGGCAATCTCGCCGGGGTGGTTCATGCCCAGCTCCACCACCGCCCAGCGGTGCTGGGCGCGCAAGCGCAGCAGCGTCAAGGGCACGCCAATGTCGTTGTTCAGATTGCCCTGCGTGGCCAGGCAGGCCTCGCCCGCCGCCGCGCGCAGGATGCTGGCCACCATCTGCGTCACCGTGGTCTTGCCGTTGCTGCCGGTCACGGCGATCAGCGGCACGCCGCGCAACTGCGCGCGCCAGCCCTGCGCCATGGCGCTCAGGGCCGCATGCGTGTCGTCCACATCGATGCGGGCACAGCCTGCGGGCAGCTCCACGGCGCCGCGCCCGCGCTGGCACACCAGCACCGTGGCGCCTTTGTCCAGCGCATCTTGCAGAAAGTCGTGGGCGTCGAAACGCTCGCCGCGCAAGGCCACGAACACATCGCCCGGCTGCACCGTGCGCGTATCGGTGTGCACGCGCCAAGCCTGCGCCTGGGCCGCACCCTGCACGGTGGCGCCGGGCACCAGCGCCGCCAGGGCAGCAGCCGTAAACACCCCCGGGGCGCCACCAGCACCAGCACCAGCACCAGCACCAGCACCAGCGGCAGTGCAGCACAGCACCACGCGCTCGCCTTCCAGGCGCACGGTGGCGCTGTGCTGCGGTGCCAGCCCCAGGCGTGCGCACTCGGCCTGCACCAGCGCAGCCACCACCTCCTGGGTGGCCAGGGCGCGCAGGGCGGGTTTGTAGAGCTTGCCCACATTGGTCAGCGGCAGCTGCGCCAGCACGCGGACGCGCCGGGGCCGCGCGGGAGCCTCGTCCACGCGGCGTGCCACGTGCTCCAGCAGCTCCTCTTCGCTGACGCTGCAGCCGGGGCGCAGCGCCACAAAAGCCACCGGCAGTTCGCCCGCGTAGGCGTCGGGTGCGGCCACGGCGGCGGCCATGTGCACGGCCGGGTGGCTGGCCAGCGCGTCTTCGATCACGCGCGGGTCGATGTTGTGGCCGCTGCGGATGATCAGGTCCTTGGCACGCCCGCACAGGTGCAGCCGCCCTTCGCCGTCGAACCAACCCAGATCACCTGTGTTGAGCCAGCCCGTGGGGGTAACGGCCTGGGCGTTGTCGGCTGGGTCCAAAAAGCCGGAAAACACATTGGGCCCCTGGTACAGCACCAGGCCGCGCTCCCCGGCGGGCAGGTCCCGCTCGGTGGGCTGGCCCTGCGCGTCCAGCGCCACGATGCGCATGCGGGCATGGGGCACGACAAAGCCCACGCAGCCCGCGGGCGCCCGCACGCCGGGCGGGCGGATGCTGGAGATGCCCGCTGTTTCGGTCATGCCCAGGCTTTCGTGCACATGCAGCCCGGTGCGCTGCTCGAAGCGCGCAGCCAGCTCCGGGGGCAGGGCCGCCGCGCCGGTGCGGCAATAGCGCAGTGCCGACAGGTCGGCGCCCTCGGTGGGCACGTCGGCCAGCGCTGCCAGCACGGTGGGCACGCCCGCGAGCATGGTGGCGCGGTGGCGTGCCAGCAGCTGCCAGTAGTGCGCCAGTACCTCGCGGTTGCGCAGCAGCGTGGGGGTGGGAATGACGGTGGTCGCCCCGGCCGAGAGGGCGGTGAGCGCACCGGGCAGCACCCCGGCGACGTGAAAGAGCGGAAAAGGGTTGAAGGCCACGTCCTGCGGCCCAATGCCTTGCATCTGCACGCAGGCCCAGGCGGTGAAGACCTGCGCCCCGTGGCTGTGGCGTGCCAGTTTGGGCGCGCCCGTGGTGCCCCCGGTGTGGAAATAGGCCGCGATGTCGCTGGCGGCAATGCGCCGACCGCTCACCAGGCGGTCGTGCGGCTGCGTGCGCAAGGCGGCGTGGAAATCCAGCACGCCGTCGGGCAGCGCATGCGTACCTGCCGTTGCGTCGGCCACGGTCGCGGCAGCGGTTTGCACACCACTTGGCCGGACTGCAAGCCGGTTCCCAGTCCTGTCCTGGCCCGCAGCCACTGTGCCCGTGGGGTCGCCATCGCCCAGGGCTAGGATCGGGTCCACGCGCAGCAGGTGGCGCAGGCCCGGCACGCGCTGGTGCAGGCGCAGCGCCTTGCTCCAGTAGCCTGCTTCGGCCTCTTCGCCCCAGGCCAGCAGCACGGTGGCGCCTGCGGTGCGCATCAGGGCGGCGAGCTTGTCCTCGCTGAGCAGCGGGTTGAGCGGCTGCACGATGCAGGCCGCCGCACCGCCCCACAGCGCCAGGTGGGTTTCCAGGCTGGCGGGCATGAGCACGGCGAGCACGTCGGTCGGGCCCAGGCCCAACTGGTGCAAGAGGTTGGCCGTGCGGTGGATGCCCTGCAGCAGTTCGGTGTAGCTCCAACTGCGCGGAGCCTGCGCCGGGTCGCCGCTGCGCAGCAGGGCCAGGGCGGTCTTGTCGCCAAAGGCCAGCGCCGCGTTGCGCAGCAGCTCATAGCTGCTTTGCGCGGGCAGGGCTTGCGACAGCGGCTCCTGCTCCAGGCGCTCCACATCGGCGCGGCTGTGGATCGGGAACCGCTGCGCCAGCGGCGCATGCACCGGCAGTGGAACCCCTACCGGGGAGGACGCCGGTGGCGCTTGCCGCGCATGGGCCTGGGATGCTGCAGGGGAAGGTTGAGAGGCAGCAGCCTGGGATGCTGCTGGGGAGGGCTGCGATGCGTGGGCCGGGCCGGACGCAGGCGCCGCTGGCGCTTGCATGCTCATGCTGGATAGATCTCGAACAGGCCCGCTGCGCCCATGCCCCCGGCAATGCACATGGTCACCACGGCGTACTTGGCGCGGCGCCTGCGCCCCTCCAGCAGCACATGCCCGGCCAGGCGCGCGCCCGTCATGCCAAAGGGGTGGCCCACGGAAATCGCGCCGCCGTTCACGTTGAGCCGCTCGTCCGGGATGCCCAGCCGTTGCTGGCAGTACAGGGCCTGGGAGGCAAAAGCTTCGTTCAGCTCCCACAGGTCGATGTCGCCCACCGTGAGGCCGTGGCGCGCCAGCAGCTTGGGCACGGCAAACACCGGGCCAATGCCCATCTCGTCGGGCTCGCAGCCCGCCACCGCCAGGCCGCGGAAGGCCCCCAGGGGCGATAGGCCCTGGCGTTCGGCCTCGCGCGCTTCCATGAGCACGCAGGCGCTTGCGCCATCGGAGAGTTGCGAGGCATTGCCCGCTGTGATGAACTGGCCCGGCCCCTTCACGGGCTGCAACTGCGCCAGGCCTTCGTAGCGGGTGTCGGGGCGGTTGCAGTTGTCCACCTGGGCGGTCACCTCGCGCTGGGTGACGGCGCCGGTGGTTTTGTCGGCTACCGCCATCACGGTGGTGCAGGGCACGATCTCGTCGGCAAAGCGCCCGGCGGCCTGGGCCTGCGCCGTGCGCTGCTGGCTTTGCAGTGCAAAGCGGTCCTGTGCCTCGCGGGTTATGCCGTAGCGCTGCGCCACCACGTCGGCGGTGTCGATCATGGCCATGTACAGGGCCGGTTTGTGCTCCACGATCCACGGGTCCATGCCCGATTGCCCGTCGTCGCGGGTGCGGATGCCCGAGATGCTTTCCACCCCCCCGGCGATCATGGCGCTGGCGCCATCCACCACGATGCGCCCCGCCGCCATGGCGATGGCCTGCAGGCCCGAGGCGCAGAAGCGGTTCACCGTGGTGCCCGCGATTGACAGCGGCAGGCCCGCGCGCAGCACCGCCTGGCGCGCCACGTTGCGCCCCGTGGTGCCTTCGGGGTAGCCGCAGCCCAGGATCGCGTCTTCGATCTGCGCCGGGTCCAGCCCCGAGCGCTCCACGGCGGCGCGCACCGCGAACGCGGTCAGGGTCGGGCCCGGGGTGATGTTGAATTCGCCACGGTGCGCCTTGGTCAGCGGGGTGCGGGCGGTAGAGACAATGACGGCTTCGCGCATGGGGTGTTGCTCCAGTGGGGGGGGGGAATGCTGGGGGCGGTCTATAGGCCTCGTGCCATGGCGCGCAGTGGCAACGCCGAGAGCAGCTTGGTTCGGGTGGCCAAGGCGGGTGTGGGGGATTCGTTCACAGAGTTTTGGCCCGGTTCAGGCTGTCGAAGGTGGCGCCGCGTTCGACCAGCGACACCAGCAGTGGTGAGGGCTGCCAGAACTGCGCGTCCTCCTGGGCAAAGCGGCGGATGTCGGCCAGGATGCGCTCCAGCCCCACGCGATCGGCGTAGTGCAGGGGCCCGCCGTGCTCACGCGGAAAACCGTAGCCAAAGAGCAGGGTCGCGTCCACGTCCAGCGGGCACTGGGCAATGCCCTCCAACAGCACGTTGGCGCCCTCATTGACCATGGCGGCCAGGTAGCGCCGCACGATTTCCTCGGGCGTGAAAGCCCGGGGCGCTACGCCGGCGCGTTCGCGCTCGGCCTGGAGGATGGCCAGCACCTCGGGGTCTGGCTCGCCCGCGCGGCTGCCTGGGGGGTAGCGGTAGTAGCCGCGCCCGGTTTTCTGGCCCAGCCAGCCGCGCTCGCACAGGCGGTCGGCAAACTGCACGTAGCGCGCCCCGGGGGGGCGCGTGGCGGCACGGCGCTTGCGCGTGGCCCAGCCAATGTCGCCTCCGGCCAGGTCGGTCACCTGGTAGGGCCCCATGGGGTAGCCAAAGGCGCGCAGCGCGGCGTCCACCTCGTAGGGCGAGGCGCCGTCTTCCACCATGTGGTCGGCGCAGGCGCGGTACACCGCCAGCATGCGGTTGCCAATGAAGCCGTCGCACACCCCGGCGCGCACCGCGACCTTGCCCAGGCGCTGGGCCAGCGCGAAGGCGGTGGCCACCACCTCGGGTGCGGTGCGGGCCGCCACCACGATTTCCAGCAGCTTCATCACCTGGGCGGGCGAGAAGAAATGCAGCCCGATCACGTCCTGGGGCCGTGTGGTGAGCGCGGCCATGGCATCAATGTCGAGGTAGGAGGTGTTGGTGGCCAGCACGGCACTGCTTTTGCACACGCTTTGCAGCGCGGCAAACACCGCCTGCTTGGCCGCCATGTCCTCGAACACGGCTTCGATCACGAGGTCGGCTTGCGCCAGCGCGGCGTAGTCGGTGCTGGGCTGCAGGCGGGCCAGGCGCTGTGCCATGTCCTGGGCGTCCATGCGTCCCTTGTCGACCTGGGCTTGCAGCGTGGCGGCGATGCGTGTGCGGGCGCGCTCCAGCGCGTCAAAGTCGCGTTCGATCAGGGTTACCGGCAAGCCCGCCTGCAACAGCGCCACGGCAATGCCCGCGCCCATGGTGCCTCCGCCGACCACGCCCACCTGTTCCAGTGGCCGTGCCGTGGCCTTGCGGGCTTCGGGTGGCAGGCTGCGTTCGGTCTGGGCGCGTTGGGCATGGGCCAGGCCCTGGGCCAGGGCGCCCGGGAGCAGAGGGGGTGTGGCCGTGGAAGATGGGAGCATGGGGGCGGTCGGGTAGGGTGACTGGCGGATTCTGGATTGCCCTGCTCCATTGGACAATTCCAAACATTGTTTACACAATGTCAAAGTGAACTTGACAATTACCAAGGCGCCTGGTGTATGGACCACCTCTCCCTGACCCTGCTGGTCGACATCCTGGACGCAGGCAACCTGAGTGCTGCCGCGCGCAAGCTCAAGATGAGCCGGGCCAATGTGAGCTACCGCCTGAACCTGCTGGAGCGTGAATTGGGTGTGCAACTGGTGCGGCGCACCACCCGGCGCATGGAGCCCACCGAGATCGGGCTCAAGCTGGCCGCGCATGGCCGCACCATCCAGCACGAAATGCAGGCCGCCCGCGAGGTGGTAGCCACCATGGGCCACAGCCCGCGCGGGCGCATCCGCCTGAGCGTGCCCAGCGGCTATGGGCAGATGGTGATGGCGCGCTGGCTGCTGGACTTCAAGCGCGCCTACCCCGGCATCGTGCTCGACGTGCGCTTTGAAAACCGCATCGTCGACCTGATGCAGGAGGAGGTGGACATTGCCGTGCGCGTGGTCAGCGACCCGCCCGAGCACCTGGTGGCACGCCGCCTGGGCCCGGTGCGCTATGTGGCCTGTGCCGCCAGCGCCTATGTGCAGGCGCACGGTCTGCCGCGCGACCTGCGTGCCTTGCAGGACTGCCCCGTGGTCACCTCCGGGGCGGTGGGGCGCCCCCTGCGTGTGGCGGGCACCCGTGACCACGTGCGCGAAGAGGTGGTGCTGGAACCCACCTTGATCTCGGAGCATTTCCCGTTCTTGCGCCAGGCCGTGCTCGACGGCCTGGGCATCGGCCTGGTGCCCGACTACGTGGTGGCCGATTGCGTCGCCAGCGGCGCGGTGCAGGTGGCCCTGCAGGACTGGAGTTTGAGCATCTTCGGCACGGCCATGTACCTGCTCTACATGCCCAACCGCCGCCACACCCTGGCTGCCAGCACGCTCATCGCCTTTCTGATCGAACGTGCCAGTGCCGACGGGCGCCAGGATGTTTTGCAGGTGCTATGAAAATAGTAGCTATGAGGGCAATGTTGACGCGGGCTGGAGGCGAATATTTGGCTGCAAAACCGGCACGCTTGGCGCAAGGGCCTGTCAAATTTGCCGCCATCACAAGGCTGGTGAACGCCTGAAAAAGGCATCCAAGGTCAAAATTGGGCAACCGTAAGCCCGCTCAAAGTCTGCGGCAATGGCCAGCAAATCCTGGTCGCCAGACAGCAGCGCGTGGGCCCCGCCTGCCACCGCCAAGTGCATAAACGGCTCGTCCAGCGCATCGCGGCACGCGGGCACTTTGGGGGGAGGCTGGGGGATGCGTACCGTCTCGGTGCACGGCAAGTAGTCGGCCAGCAACTCGTCCTGCTCTGCTGGCGATAGGCGAAATTTGGGGTAGGCCAGCACCCGCACCAGCTCTCGCACCGTGGTTGTGCTGGCCAAGGGCAAGAGTGCACCCTGCTGCCACGCTCGTCGCACACGCCCCGACGGGCCACCGCCGAACACCAGCGCAGACAGAACCACGTTGGTGTCCAGCACCACGCGCACGGGGGGGCTCATGCTTTGGTCTGGGCCTTCTTGCCACCCGTTTTCTTTGACTTGGCGGAGGTGGTGCCATAGGGCGCCGCCGGTTCTGCCACCATGGCTGGCACGGTCTCGGGCGTTCTGGCCCAAGCCACGGCGTCGGCCATGTCGGCGTCGGTCAGGCCGAACTCTGCCAACTTGGCCCGCACCGCGTCCCCGCGCTGAATGCGCACGGGCGTGAGGATGATCTGCCCCGCACGGACCTCTACATCAAAGTATTCCGTGGCCCCCACGGCCTGGGTCACACTCTTGGGCAGCGTGAGCTGGTTCTTGGATGTGATTTTGGCAAGCATGGCATTCTGGTCAAAGTAAGGATTCATTACTTTAGCCACAAACCCGATTGCAGGCAACGCATGAATGCAACGGGGCTATGCAAGGCAAGCGCCCTGGCAGGGAAGCCCGAAATTCACGGGTTTTTGCGCTCCGCAGGCCGCAGCGCCCAGTAGGTCAAGCCCCCCAGCACCAGGCCCCAGCAGGCCGAGCCCAGGCCCAGCAGGCTCACGTTCGAAGCCGTCACCACAAAGGTCACCAGGGCCGCTTCGCGCTCGGCGGGCACGGCCAGCCCCTGCACCAGCCCGCCCTGGATCGCCCCCAGCAGGGCCAGCCCGGCCACGGTGCCGATCAGCACCGGCGGCAGCAGCACCAGGGCCTGCGTCAGCACCGCAGCAAAGCTGCCGATGAGCAGGTAAAACGCGCCGCAGGCCGCACCCGCCACCCAGCGTTTGGCCGGGTCGCGGTGGGCCTCTTCGCCGGTGCAGATGGCGGCGGTGATGGCTGCCAGGTTCACGCCGTGCGCGCCAAAGGGGGCCAGCAGCAGCGTCACCAGCGAACTGCCGCCCACCAGGGCGCGTGTCGGGGTGGGGTAGTGCGCCGCGCGCAGCACCGCCAGGCCCGGCAGTTGCTGCCCGGTCAGGCACAGCACCGCCAGCGGCAGGCCCACGCTCACCAGCGCACCCAGGCTGAATGCGGGCGTGGTCCACACCGGCTGCGTGAGCTGCCATTGCAGCGGTGCGCTGGCCGCCGCCTGAGTGGGGGCACCCCAGCCCAGCGCCGCCCACAGCATCACGCCCACGGCCAGGGTGAGCACGATGGCGTAGCGCGGCGCCCAGCGCTTGCCCGCCAGATAGGTGGCAAAGAGCACTCCCACCAGCCACAGTGCGTCGGTGCTGGCCTGCGCCGTCTGGGCGTAGACCTGCACCCCAAAGCGCAGCAGGATGCCTGCCAGCAGCGCCGCGCACAGACTTTGCGGGATGGCCGCCACCACGCGCTCGAAGGCGGCGCTGCGCCCCACCAGCCACAGCAGCGCGGCGGCGACCACATAGCCGCCCACCACCTGGGCATAGGGCAGCGTGGCCATGGCCCCCACCAGCAGGGCCGCACCGGGCGTGTTCCAGGCGCAGACCACCGGGATGCGGTGGCGCCAGCTGAAATACACGCCGCACAGCCCGGCGCCGATGGAGATGGCCCAGACCCAGGAGCTGAGCTGTGCCGCGCTCAGTTGCCCGGCCTGCGCCGCCTGCAGCACCAGCAAAAAAGGCCCGGCGTAGGACACCAGCACCGCAATCAACCCGGCCAGCACTGGGGGCAGCAGGTCGATCACGACCGTGCTGGCCCCACCCAGGGCCGGTCTGTGGCCTGTTCGCTGCAATCCAGCCTCTGAGGACGGGAGGGTTGTTGCAGAAGCGGGGAGGGCGGAGGTGTTCGCGGTATTCATGCCGCCACTGTAGGGGGCAGGCGAGGCGCTGGGCAGCACAGATGGTGGCGGTGTATGCTGCACAGATTACGTAAATTCTTATCTGTTATGCAGCACAGTTACCAACACTTGGCCCAGCAATTGCGCGCCGACATCCAGTCCGGGGCCTTGGCGCCGGGCCAGCGCCTGCCCTCGGTGCGAGGGCTGGCACAGCAGCGTGCCGTGAGCGTGTCCACGGTGCTGCGCAGCTACCGCGCGCTGGAGGCCGAAGGCTGGGTCGAGGCACGCCCCAAATCGGGCATGTTCGTGGCGGACTGGAAGGCGCGCCGCCCCATGGCGCGCCACACCCCTGCGGCCCGCAGCGGCGTCCAGCAGGCCCAGCGGGTGGAGTTTGACCGCCTGGCCTCGCCCCAGCACCGCATGACCGAGCTGTATGCCCTCACCAGCCAGCCCCTGCGCCTGGGGCTGCACCTGGCCAGTGCCGCGCCGCAGTGGTACCCCTGCGAGGCATTGGCGAGCCTGGGCCAGCGCCTGCTGCGCCGCGAGCCGCTGGCGCTGGGCACCTACCCCACCGGCCAGGGCGACCCCGGCCTGGTGCAGGCGCTGCTGCCCTGGCTGCGCGCCCTGGGGCTGGAGCTGGGCGAGGGAGACTTGCTCATCACCCAGGGCAGCACCGAAGCCCTGAGCGTGGCCCTGCGCGCCAGCACGCGGCCCGGGGACGCGGTGGTGGTGGAGTCGCCGGTGTACTTTGGCCTGCTGCAAATGATCGATAACCTGGGCTTGCGCGCGATCGAGGTACCGTGCACCCCCCAGGCCGGCCTGAGCCTGGAGGCGCTGGAGTACGCGCTGGAGCACCAGAGCGCGGTGCGCGCCATCGTCACCATGCCCGGCTTCCAGAACCCGCTGGGCTGCGCCATGCCCGACGCCGCCAAGCGCCGCCTGCTGCGCCTGGCCGAGCAGCACGACCTGGCCGTGATCGAGGACGACGTGTTTGGCGACCTCAGCCCCGCCGCCCAACGCCCCACGCCCCTGAAGGCCTGGGACCGCCAGGCGCGCGTCATCTATTGCGGCTCCTGCAGCAAGAGCGTGGCGCCGGGCTTGCGCGTGGGCTGGGTGGCCGGGGGGCGCTGGCACGCGCGCATGGCCTCGCTCAAGCTCAGCCAGTCGCTGGTCACGCCCCTGTTCGAGCAGCGCCTGCTGGCGGCCTATCTACACAGTGGCGCTCTGCCTGCCCACCTGCGCCGCCTGCGCGAGAACCTCTCCGCCGCCGTGGCACCTGCGGTGCAGGCCGTGGCCCAGCACTTCCCACTGGGCACCGAGGTGCTCAGCAGCGCCGGGGGCTGGTGGCTGTGGCTGGCCCTGCCCGAGGGCGCCGACACCATGGGCCTGCTGCGGCGCAGCGTGCCACGCGGCATCGCCTTCACCCCGGGCAGCCTGTTTTCCGCCAGCGGCAAGTTCGCCCACTGCCTGCGCCTGAACATCGCCCGGCCCTGGGACCAGGACATGGCCGAGGGGCTGGCGGAACTGGGGGCCTTGGCGCGCTCCTAGGAGTCCCTTGTGCATGACCCTACCGGGCCGAGGGCCGTGCGCGGGGCTCACGCGAGGGGTGCTTCGTCCCCCGTGAGTACCGCCATTCCGGTGACTTGCGAAAAATCCCGGTCGTGCGTCACGAAAGCCTGCGCGCCAATGTCCAGCGCGGTTGCCAGTTGCAGCGCGTCGGGCAGCTTCAGCCGGTACTGCGCGCGCAGCTGCGCTGCCAACACGGCAATCGGTGTCGATACCGGAACCACGCGATATTGCGACAGCGCCATTTCGTACCGTTTGGCCAGCGCGGCGTGGCCCGCCTTGAGTGGGCCGGTTAGAACTTCTGCCAGCGTGATGGTCGACAGTGCAATGCCCAGATCCCCGGCCCCAGCGGCTTCAAACAGCCCCACGAATGGATCGGCGTACTGGGGGTGGGACTCCAGCAGATAAATGAAAGGTGCCGTGTCCACCACCACCGTGGCTCCCTGCGGCAGACCCGCCCACAGGCGCGGTGTCTTGCCCTTCATTTATGCATCACCCCACTCGTCCCGCAGCTCGGCGACGGTGTCCCCGGCATGGTCACCCCACAGTCCACGCCCAGTCCCGCGCAGGGCCAACAGGCCTTGGGGGGCATTGGCGGCGCGGAGCTGCTGAAGATCTTGGACGGGGACGACCGCTGCGTACGGCTTGCCGTGCCGCGTGATGATGCTGGCAACACCCGCATGGGCATTGGTGACGATGGTCGGCAGTTGGATGCGGGCCTGCTCCAAGCCATAACGCACAAGGGTAGACACGTTCAAACTCCATTTTGTACTGTCTGTACAGTATATGCCTGCGGCACCACAAAGGGTAGGCTCACTGGAATCCCCTGGCCAGTGTCTACTGGATGAAAAAACAGTATCATGATCGTCCCAGATTCCCTGTGCCTTCTTCCGGCAGCACCGCGTGGCCGGCAGGGGCCGCGCTGCCATGTCCCATCCTGCTGCCGATTCCGCTCCCGACACCCCGGCGGGCACCGCCACAGAGGCCCCACAGGGGACGTTTGTGCGCTTCGAAGGCTCGCCCTTCGAGCTGTTTCAACCCTATCCGCCTGCGGGCGACCAGCCCGAGGCGATTCGCCAGTTGGTGGAGGGCGTGCACGATGGTGAGGTGTACCAGGTACTGCTGGGTGTCACGGGCTCGGGCAAAACCTACACCATGGCCAACGTCATCGCGCGCCTGGGGCGCCCGGCCATCGTTTACGCGCCCAACAAGACGCTGGCAGCGCAGCTCTACAGCGAGTTCCGCGAGTTCTTCCCCAAGAACGCGGTCGAGTACTTCGTGAGCTATTACGACTACTACCAGCCCGAGGCTTACGTGCCGCAGCGCGACCTGTTCATTGAGAAAGACAGCGCCATCAACGAGCACATCGAGCAGATGCGCCTCTCTTGCACCAAGAGCATTCTGGAGCGGCGCGACGTGGTCATCGTGGCCACGGTTTCGGCCATCTACGGCATTGGCCAGCCCGAGCTGTACCACCAGATGGTCATGACCCTGCGCGTGGGTGACACCATGGGCCAGCGCGACCTCATCGCGCAGCTGGTGCGCATGCAGTACCAACGCAACGACATCGATTTTTCGCGCGGCGCCTTTCGCGTGCGCGGCGACACCATCGACGTGTTCCCGGCCGAGCACAGCGAAATGGCGGTGCGCATCGAGCTGTTCGACGACGAGATCGAGAGCCTGCAGCTCTTTGACCCGCTCACCGGCAAGGTGCGCCAGAAGATCCCGCGCTTTACCGTCTATCCCAGCAGCCACTACGTCACGCCGCGCGAGCAGGTGTTGGCGGCGGTGGAAACCATCAAGACCGAGCTGGCCGACCGCCTGAAGGCGCTGGTGGCGAACGGCAAGCTGGTGGAGGCGCAACGCCTGGAGCAGCGCACCCGCTTCGACCTGGAAATGCTGAGCGAAGTGGGCCACTGCAAGGGCATCGAAAACTACAGCCGCCATCTTTCGGGCTCTGCGCCCGGCGAGCCTCCCGCCACCTTGACGGATTACCTGCCCGAGGACGCCCTCATGTTCATGGACGAGAGCCACGTGCTCATCGGCCAGTTCGGTGGCATGTACAACGGCGACCGTTCGCGCAAGACCACCCTGGTGGAGTACGGCTTTCGCCTGCCCAGCGCGCTGGACAACCGCCCGCTCCAGTTCGAGGAGTTCGAGCGCAAGATGCGCCAGGCCATCTTCGTCTCGGCCACCCCCGCGCAGTGGGAGCTGGAGCATGCCGGCCAGGTGGTGGAGCAGGTGGTGCGCCCCACCGGCCTGGTCGACCCCCTGGTGGAGGTGCGCCCGGCCTCCACCCAGGTGGACGACGTGCTGCACGAAATCCGCTTGCGCGTGCAGGTGCAAGAGCGCGTGCTCATCACCACCCTGACCAAAAAAATGGCCGAGCAGCTCACCGAGTACCTCACCGAGAACGGCGTCAAGGTGCGCTACCTGCACAGCGACGTCGACACCGTGGAGCGCGTCGAGATCATCCGCGACCTGCGCCTGGGCGCCTTTGACGTGCTGGTGGGCATCAACCTGCTGCGCGAGGGCCTGGACATCCCCGAGGTCTCGCTGGTGGCCATATTGGATGCCGACAAGGAGGGCTTTCTGCGCTCCGAGCGCAGCCTCATCCAGACCATTGGCCGCGCAGCGCGCAACCTCAACGGCCGCGCCATCCTGTACGCCGACCGGGTGACCGATTCCATGCGCCGCGCCATCGACGAGACCGAGCGCCGCCGCACCAAGCAGCTGGCCCACAACGCCGCCCAGGGCATCACCCCGCGCAGTGTGGTCAAGCGCGTGCGCGACCTCATCGACGGGGTCTACAGCGAAGCCGCGGGCAAAGAGATGGAAAAGCTCGCCGTGGCCCAGCAGCAGCGCGCCCAGGCCCAGGAGCTGAGCGAAAAAGACCTCTCGCGCGAAATCAAGCGCCTGGAAAAGCTCATGCTGGAACACGCCCGCAACCTGGAATTCGAGCAGGCTGCCCAGGTGCGCGATCAGCTCGCCATCCTCAAGGAACAGGCCTTTGGCGGCCCGGGGCACGACAACGTCGCCTCTGTGGCGGGGCGCTGAAACCCTGCCCGCGTTCTGGCGCGCATGCCTTGTGGGTCCCGAGAGCGCTACCCTGGGGACGAACTGCGGTGAGTGGGGGAGGGGGGCAGCAGGTTGGTGGCCCGGCGTTGCTGCTTTACGACGATTGCACCAGCGGGGTGCACGGTGCTTGGCTTAATCCGAGTGATTTAGTCAACTTTGTGTTATACTCGACCTTGCCAGTCGACTAACAGCTTTGTGCCAGGAGGATTGTATGCGACTCACCACCAAGGGGCGTTTTGCCGTGACAGCCATGATTGATCTGGGGCTGCGCCAGGAAAATGGCCCGGTGACTTTGGCTGCCATCAGCCAGCGTCAGCAGATTTCTCTGTCCTATCTGGAGCAGTTGTTTGGCAAGCTGCGCCGCAACGAGCTGGTCGAGTCCACCCGGGGGCCGGGCGGCGGCTACACCCTGGCGCGCGCCGCCAAGGACATCACCGTGGCGCAAATCATCACCTCGGTCGACGAGCCCCTGGATGCCACCCACTGCGGCGGCAAGGAAAATTGCCACGGCGAGGGCGAGCGCTGCATGACGCACGACCTGTGGACCGCGCTGAACCAGCGCATGGTCGAATTCCTGGACTCCATCACCCTGCAAAAGCTGGTGGACGAGCAGTTGGCCAAGGGGCTGGAGGTCGAAGACAAGCCCAGCCTCAAGCGTGCCATCACCGCCATGCCCGTGAACAAGATCGTGCGCGCCAACACACCCAACTCGGTGTTCGCCCTGGGCGGTGTGCTCAGTTCCAAGTCCTGATTGTTTATTGCCTTTTTGTCGAGTCGGTGCCATGAGCCAAACCCCGCATTTCCCCATCTACATGGACTACAGCGCGACCAATCCCTGCGATGAGCGCGTGGTGGACGCCATGGTTCCCTGGTTGCGCAACCATTTTGGCAACCCAGCCTCGCGCAGCCACGCCTGGGGCTGGGAAGCCGAAGCCGCGGTGGAAAAGGCGCGCGAGCAGGTGGCCGACTTGATCGGGGCGGACCCGCGCGAGATCGTCTGGACCTCTGGCGCCACCGAGAGCAACAACTTGGCGCTCAAGGGCGCGGCGCAGTTCTACCAGGGCCGCGGCAAGCACATCATCACCGTCAAGACCGAGCACAAAGCCGTGCTCGACACCTGCCGCGCCCTGGAGCGCCAGGGTTTTGAGGTCACCTACCTTGACGTGCAGGACGACGGTCTGGTCAACCTCGACACCTTCCGCGCCGCCATCCGCCCCGACACCATCTTGGCCAGCGTCATGTTCGTCAACAACGAAATCGGTGTCATCCAGGACGTGGCCGCCATCGGCGCCATCTGCCGTGAAAAGGGCATCATTTTCCACGTCGACGCCGCCCAGGCCACCGGGCGCGTGGTGTTCGACGTGTCGCAACTGCCCATCGATCTGATGAGCCTGACCTCCCACAAAACCTACGGCCCCAAGGGCGTCGGCGCCTTGTTCGTGCGGCGCAAGCCCCGCGTGCGCCTGGAAGCGCAAATGCACGGTGGCGGCCACGAGCGCGGCATGCGTTCGGGTACCTTGCCCACGCACCAGATCGTGGGCATGGGCGAGGCCTACCGCATTGCCAAGGCAGAGATGGGGGCCGAGAACGAACGCGTCCGTGCGCTGCACCAGCGCCTCCTGCAAGGCCTGCAGGGCATCGAACAAGTGTTCATCAACGGCCACCTGGAACAGCGTGTGCCGCACAACCTCAACATCAGCTTCAACTTTGTCGAGGGTGAATCGCTCATCATGGGCATCAAGGGCCTGGCGGTGTCCAGTGGTTCGGCCTGCACCTCGGCCAGCCTGGAGCCCAGCTACGTGCTGCGCGCGCTGGGCCGCAGCGATGAGCTGGCGCACAGCAGCCTGCGCATCACCATCGGGCGCTGGACCACGCAAGCGGACGTGGACTACGCCATCCAGACCATCACCGAAAACGTCGCGCGGCTGCGCGAACTCAGTCCCCTGTGGGAGATGTACCAGGACGGCGTGGACATCTCCACCATCCAGTGGGCGGCACATTGAATTTGGACAAGACGAGGTAGAAAAATGGCGTACTCTGAAAAAGTCGTGGACCACTATGAAAACCCGCGCAATGTGGGCTCCTTCGACAAGGGCGATGACAGCGTGGGCACCGGCATGGTGGGGGCACCCGCCTGTGGTGACGTGATGAAGCTGCAGATCAAGGTCAACCCCACCACGGGGGTGATCGAAGACGCGCGCTTCAAGACCTACGGCTGCGGTTCGGCCATCGCGTCGAGTTCGCTCGTCACCGAGTGGGTCAAGGGCAAGACGCTGGACGAGGCCGCCGCCCTCAAAAATAGCCAGATCGCCGAAGAACTGGCCCTGCCGCCTGTCAAAATACACTGCTCCATCCTTGCCGAGGACGCCATCAAGGCCGCGGTGGACGACTACAAGAAGAAACACGTGGCTTGATATGTCGATTTCCTTGACCGAAGCGGCCGCGCGCCATGTGACGCGCTATCTTGCCAAGCGCGGCAAGGGCGTGGGCGTGCGCCTGGGCGTGAAAACCACCGGCTGTTCCGGGCTGGCCTACCAACTGGAGTACGTGGACGAAATCGCCCCCGAGGATGTGGTGTTCGAGGGCTTTGGCGTCAAGGTCCTGGTCGATCCCAAGAGCCTGGCCTACCTGGACGGCACGCAGCTGGACTTCGTGCGCGAGGGGCTCAACGAAGGCTTTCGCTTCAATAACCCCAACGAGCGGGATCGCTGCGGCTGCGGCGAATCGTTTCGCGTGTGAACCTGCGCTCCGACGACTTCACCCTGCTGGGCCTGCCGCAGCGCTTTGCGCTGGATACGGCCCTGCTCGAACAGCGCTGGAAAGACCTGCAGCGCCAGGCCCACCCCGACCGCTTCGTGCACGAGGGCGCGGCCGCGCAGCGCGTGGCCATGCAGTGGTCGGTGCGCATCAACGAAGCCTACGAACGGCTCAAAGACCCGGTGCGCCGCGCCAGCGTGCTGTGCGAACTCGCCGGTGTGCCCATCCAGGCCCACACCAACACCGCCATGCCAGCTGCCTTCCTGATGGAGCAGATGCAGTGGCGCGAGGCCCTCGACGATGCGCACACCCTGGACGATGTGGAGCAACTGCACGCCACCGTGCTGCAGGCCCAGCGCGCAGCGGTGCAGCGGCTGCAATCCCTGCTGGACGAAGCCCAGGACGCGCAACAGGCCGCGCAGCAGGTGCGCGCCCTGATGTTCATTGACAAGTTCCTGCGCGACCTCGACCGCGCGTTTGAGCAGTACGAATAAGACGCGCCCGATGGCGCGCCCCGGACCCCATGGCCCTGTTACAGATCTCCGAACCCGGGCAGTCGCCCAACCCGCACCAGCGCCGCATTGCCGTCGGCATCGACCTGGGAACCACCCACTCGCTGGTGGCGGCGGTGCGAAACGGCGTGCCCGAGTGCCTGCCCGACGCGAACGGCCAGGTCATCCTGCCCTCGGTCGTGCGCTATCTGGCCGGGGGAGGGCGCGAGATTGGCCGCGCCGCGCAGCAGTCACAGGCCAGTGACCCCCTCAATACCATCGCCTCGGTCAAGCGCTTCATGGGCCGGGGGCTGCGCGATCTGGCGCACCCGGAAAAGCTGCCCTACCAGTTCGTCGACCACCCCGGCATGCTGGGCCTCATGACCGCCGCTGGCGAAAAATCCCCGGTCGAGGTCAGCGCCGACATCCTGGCCACGCTGCGCTACCAGGCCGAAGACACTTTCAACGACGACCTGTTTGGCGCCGTCATCACGGTGCCCGCCTACTTTGACGACGCCCAGCGCCAGGCCACCAAAGACGCTGCCGAACTCGCCGGCTTGAAGGTGCTGCGCCTCATCAATGAACCCACCGCCGCCGCCATTGCCTACGGGCTGGACAACGCCAGTGAAGGCGTCTACGCCGTCTATGACCTGGGCGGCGGTACCTTCGACATCTCCATCCTGCGCCTGAGCCAGGGCGTGTTCCAGGTCCTGGCCACCGGGGGTGACTCCGCCTTAGGGGGCGACGACTACGACCAGGCCCTGGCCGACCACGTGGTGCAGCGCTGCGCCCTGGCGCCCCTGGATGCTGCCGACAAGGCCGCCCTCAAGCGTGCCGCACGGGCCTGCAAGGAGGCCTTGTCTGCTATTGAAAATGTAGCACTTGAGGTCCATTTGACGCGGGCCAAGGTCCATTTTGACGTGCAAAAAAGCGAGTTCGAGGCGCTCACCCGCGCGTTCACCGAGCGCACCATGGCGGCCGTGCGCCGCGCCTTGCGCGATGCGCGGCTGGACAAGGACGCCGTGCAAGGCGTGGTCATGGTCGGCGGCTCCACGCGCATGCCCCAGGTGCAGGCGGCAGTGCACGCTTTCTTTGGCAAAGCGCCGCTGAACAACCTCAACCCGGACGAGGTGGTGGCCCTGGGCGCCGCCATCCAGGCCAACCAGCTCGCGGGCAACAACGCCGCCGGTGAGCTGCTGCTGCTGGACGTGATCCCGCTGTCGCTGGGCATCGAGACCATGGGCGGGCTGGTCGAGCGCATCATCCCGCGCAACCAGACCATCCCGATCTCCATGGCGCAGGACTTCACCACCTACCAGGACGGCCAGACCGCCCTGGCCTTGCACGTGGTGCAGGGCGAGCGCGACCTGGTGGCCGACTGCCGCAGCCTGGCGCGCTTCACCCTGCGCGGCATCCCGCCCATGGCCGCCGGGGCCGCGCGCATCCGCGTCGCCTTCGCGGTGGATGCCGACGGCCTGCTGCAGGTCAGCGCGTGCGAGCAGACCAGTGGCGTCGAAGCCAGCATCGCCGTCAAGCCAAGCTATGGCCTGGGCGACGAGCAGATTGCCCGCATGCTGCAAGAAAGTTTCACCACCGCCCAGGCCGACATGCAGTCGCGTGCCCTGGTGGAAGCCCGCGTTGATGCCCAGCGCCTGCGCATGGCCACGCAAAGCGCGCTCGACGCCGATGGCGACCTGCTCGACATGGCCGAACATGACGCTATTCTGAACGCTATGGCCCAACTGCTGGTACTGGAGGCGGGCGAAGATGCCGCCGCCATCGAAGCTGCCTGCAAAGCCCTGGCCCAGGCCACCGAAGGCTTTGCCGCGCTGCGCATGAACCGCAGCATTGCCCAGGCGCTGGCGGGCAAGAACGTGGCCGCCCTGTGATTTGCCGACTCCCATGACCACCATCAAAGTCCTTCCCCATCCCGAGTACTGCCCCCAGGGCGCCACCGTCGAAGCCGTGCCCGGCAGCACCATCTGCGAGGCCCTGCTCGAAAACCACATCGCCATCGAGCACGCCTGCGACATGAGCTGCGCCTGCACCACCTGCCACGTGGTGGTGCGTGAAGGCTTTGCCTCGCTCAACGCGCAGGAAGAGGAAGAGGAAGACCTGCTCGACCGCGCCTGGGGCCTGGAGCCCAACTCGCGTCTGAGCTGCCAGGCCGTCATCGGCACCACACCCTTGACCGTGGAGATTCCCAAATACTCCATCAACCACGCCAAGGAAAACCACTGAGGCCCGCCATGCGCCAGATCTTCCTGGACACTGAAACCACCGGCCTGGAGGCCCGCAATGGCGACCGCGTCATCGAAATCGGCTGCGTCGAGCTGGTGCGGCGCAAGCCCACCGGCAACAACCTGCACCTGTACATCAACCCCGAGCGCGACAGCCACGAAGACGCCCTGGCGGTGCACGGCATCACCAGCGAATTTCTGGCCGACAAGCCCAAGTTCCACGAAATCGCCGAGCGTTTCCTGGACTTCGTGGCAGGCGCCGAAATCATCATCCACAACGCCGACTTCGACGTTGGCTTTCTGAACGAAGAACTCAAACGCCTGGGGCGTGCGCCCTTCGAGCAGCATGTGCACCGCATCGTGGACTCCCTGGCCATGGCCAAGGAGCAGTTTCCCGGCAAGCGCAACAGCCTGGATGCTCTGTGCTCGCGCCTGGAGGTAGACAACTCGGGTCGCACCCTGCACGGCGCCTTGCTCGACGCCGAACTGCTGGCCGAGGTCTACATCCGCATGACGCGCGGGCAGGACGCCTTGCTCATGGAGCCCAGCGCCGACGCCGATGCAGGCAGTAGCACCGCCGCATCCATGCCGCGTATCGACCTGAGCGCGTTCACACTGCCGGTGCTGCAGGCCAACGATGCCGAGCGTGCTGCGCATGACGCGGTGCTGCTTGAGATCGACAAGAGCAGCGGCGGGAAAACCCTCTGGCGCACGTTGGAGCCGGTGGCCAGCGCATAAAAAAACGCGGAATCCGGAAAAGCCAAAAAATATGCTCTATAATCGCAGGCTTTCCTGATGAGGGAACGGGCGGTTAGCTCAGGGGTAGAGCACCACATTCACACTGTGGGGGTCGCAGGTTCGAAACCTGCACCGCCCACCAAGCAAAAGCAAAGCGCGGCAGCTTGGTGGCCAACGACTGACGATGAAGGACTTGTGTTTCACAAGTCCTTTTTTGTTTTGTGCCGCCCCAAACCGGGTCAGTCCGGGTTCTGCGTCAGGTACGACAGCAGCAGCCTGTCCTGCGCGCTGGGCTGCACGAACGCCATGCCGAGGCAATGGTCCCCACTGTCGGCCAGCCGGTGGCCATGGCAGATACGCCCGTTCAGCGCCAGTTGGCTGGGGCTGCCATCCACCACCACCTCCAGCGTGAGCCGCAGCATGTCGCCCACCGGCGCCAGCGCCTGTGCCAAGCTCAGCATCGCCCCCGCTGTGCTCAGGTCCAACAAGGTGGCCGGGTGCATCGTGTCGGGAGCCTGAGCGCTTGCGACCTGGGCCGGCCATTGGGTCCTCACGCGCATCGACTGGCGCACCAGGCGTGCGTCCACCAGGGTGGGGTAGGCCAGCAGCGCATACACAAAGGGTTTTTCGAAGGTCTGCAGCACTTTGCTCAGGAAGGAAAACTCGTGCCTGCCGGTAAAGCCGCGCACCACACACACCTCACCCTCGCACAAGCCGGTCTGCTCCGCGTCGGCGCTGACCGGCCCCACCATGACCCCCTTGCCCTCAATGGCGCCGATGTATTGGGACTCCTTCTTGCTCGTTCCTTCCACCAGGCGGCGGGTCTGCAGCGCCATGCCCGCACGCAGGCCCAGGCTTTTGAGCGGTACCCGTTCGACCGGGCTTTGGGGGTTGGAGTGGGGCTCGTCGTTGGCGGGGTTGCGGTCGGTGTCCATGGTGTCAAGCTGCGCAAAGTCCAGCGCGCAGCATACACGTGCACGGCGGGCACAGGATACGTCTCCAGTCGTGCACTCCCGCTGTTGCTGGCCAGAAAGGCGTTCCCACCGGGCAGGGTTTGTCCCTATGGTTCGGGTGTATCCAAATCAAAATAACAGTGTTTTAATTTAAACCCATGTTTTTTCAATCCCTTCATCCCCACATTCGCGTTCTGCTGCTGGCCCCCGCCCTGCTGCTGGGCGCGTGCAGCCGCCAGGACGCGGCCCCCGATGCCGCCGCGCTGGAGCGGGCGCGCCAGCGCATGCCAGCCGATCCGGCCCTGGCCGCGGTGTACGAACGCTCCTGCCGCAGCTGCCACGCGGAAAGCGCGGCGCAGGCCCCCTTGAGCGGTTTTGCCCCCCACTGGCAGGCCCGCCTGGCCCAGGGCATGCCCACCGTGCTGCAGCATGTGCACGAAGGCCTGCGCGGCATGCCCGCACGCGGCTATTGCAACGATTGCAGCGACCAGGACTTCGAGGCCCTGGTGCGCTTCATGTCCCAGCCCGATTCCCCTTGACCCAGGAGCCCCGCCCATGCCTTCCTCCCTCCCACCGCCCGCCCTGAAGCGCCGCGTCCTGCTCCAGGCCGGTGTGGCCAGTGCCGCCGTCCTGCCCGTGTTTCCCCGTGTTGCGCGGGCACAGGCCGCTGCCCCGGCCAGCACCGCGCCTGCCGCGGCGTCGCTTGGTACGGGCACTGGTGCAGGCGCGCCCCTTGCCTGGCAAAACTGGTCGGGCATCGCCCAGGCCCAGCCGCGCAGCCTGTTTACGCCCACCACGGTCAGTGAATTGCAGGGCTTCCTGCGCCAGCACCGCGAGCCGGTGCGCTGCGTCGGCTCCGGCCACTCGTTCACCCCTTTGGTGCCCACGCCCGGCCACATCGTCGCGCTCGATCGCCTCTCCGGCGTGGCTGCCCTGGATATGGGCCAGCGCCGCGCCACCGTGCTGGCGGGCACGCGCCTGGGCGTGTTGTCGCGTGCGCTCGACGCCAAGGACCTGGCCTTGCGCAACCTGCCCGACATCGACGCCCAAACCCTGGCCGGGGCCATCAGCACCGCCACCCATGGCACCGGGGCCCAACTGCCCGCCCTGCATGCCGACGTACAGGCCCTGCAACTGGTGCTGGCCGACGGCAGCCTGCTCGAATGCAGCGCGCAGCGCAACGCCGACTTGCTCGCCGCCGCACGGGTGTCACTGGGGGCACTGGGGGTGCTGGTACAGGCGCAGGTGGCCCTGGTGCCGCGCTTCCAACTGCGCCGCAAGGTCTGGCTGCAGCCTGTGCAGGCCTTGCTGGAGCAGGCGCCGGAACTGGCCGCACGCCATCGCCACTTTGAGTTCTACTACCTGCCCTTCACCGGCTATGCGGCCGCCATCACCCACGATGAAACCGACTCCCAGGAGGTGCACCGCCCGCCCTCCGCCGACGAAGACATGCTGCGCGACCTGCGCCGCCTGCGCGACTGGGCCGGACGCTGGCCCGAGCTGCGCCGCTGGGTAGCGGGCAAGCTCATCGACCCGGACATGACAGAAAGCGCCCAGGACCGCTCCTGGCGCCTGCTCTCCACCCAGCGCCCCACCAAATTCAACGAATCCGAGTGCCATGTTCCGCGCGAAATGGGCCTGGCCTGCGTGCGCGAGGTCATTGCCACCCTGGAGCGGCGCAACGACGTCTTCTTCCCCCTGGAGTTCCGCTTCGTCAAGGCCGACGACGCCTGGCTGAGCCCGTTCTACCAGCGCGACAGCTGCTCCATCGCCGTGCACGCCGCTGTGGGCGAGCCTTACGACTACCTGGTGCAGGAAATCGGCCCGGTGTTTCGCAAATACCAGGGCCGCCCCCACTGGGGCAAGCTGCATGTCCACAACGGCGCCGATCTGGCCGCGCTGTACCCGCGCTGGAAGGACTTTCTGGCCTTGCGCGCCCAGCTCGATCCCCAGGGGCGCTTTCTCAACGAGCACCTGCGCCGCGTGTTCGGCGTTGCCGCCTGAGGGCCCTTTTTTCCCGATGACAAGGAGAACGTTCATGACAGGCATGCATCCCGGTTCGCACGGCTGGAGCCGGCGCTCCACCCTGCTGACCCTGGCCGCCGGCGTGGGGGCGGCGGCCTGGCTGCGCCCCGGCGCGCAAGGGGCGCCCCATGCGCCGTACTTTGCGGCGCTGTCGCAGGCCCTGCGCCAGGCGGGCGTGGCCACGCCCACCTTGCTGATCGACCGCGAGCGCCTGCACGCCAACGTGCGCGCCGTGGCCCAGCACACCGGCCAGCGCCTGGGCCTGCGCGTGGTGGCCAAATCCCTGGCGGTGCCCGAACTGCTGCACGAGGTGCAGCGCCTGGCGCACACGCAGCGGCTGATGGTGTTCAACCTGCCCCAGCTCCTGCACCTGGGCGAAGGGGAGGCCGACATACTGCTGGGCAAGCCCTTGCCCGTGGCCGCCGCAGCGCGCTACTACCAGCAGGCCAGCAACCCTACGCCCCATTTGCAGTGGCTCGTCGATACCCCGCAGCGCCTGGCCCAGTACCGCGATCTGGCGCGCCAGCTCGGGCGCCGCCTGCGGGTGAACTTCGAAATCGACGTCGGCCTGCACCGCGGCGGCGTCGACAGCGCGCAGACCCTGGCTGAGATGCTCGCCTTGCTGCAGCAGGAGCCCCTGCTGGAGTGGGGCGGCCTGATGGGCTACGAGGCCCACATCAGCAAAATCCCCGACCTGGCCGGCAACCGCGCGCGCGCCCTGGCCCATGCCCGCAGCACCTATGCGGCCTACGCCGCCCAGGTGGGCCAGGCCCTCGGCCCCGAGCGGCTGCGCGGCGCCACCATGAACACCGCGGGCTCGCCCACCTTCCGGCTGTACGACGGCAGCGGCAGCGAAAACGAGGTCTCTGTCGGCTCCGCCATGGTCAAGGGCACGGACTTTGACACCGCACTGCTGCAGGACCTGCAAAGTGCCGTGTTCATCGCCACCCCGGTGCTCAAGGCACCCGGAGACTTTCAGATGCCCCGTGGCGTGGAGCCCCTGGGCGACGCCGCGCGCTGGTGGGACCCCAACCAGCAACGCGCCTATTTCATCTACGGCGGCAACTGGCTGGCCGAGCCCGAATCGCCGCCAGGCCTGCATGCCAGCGGCCTGTATGGGACCTCCTCCAACCAGCAGGTGCTGCTCGGCAGCGGCCTGCAGGGGCTGCAGGTCGACGACTGGGTGTTCTTCCGTCCGCGCCAGAGCGAAGCTGTGCTGCAGCAGTTCGGAGACATTGCCGTGGTGGAAAAGGGTAGCATCCAGACCACCTGGAGCCCCTTTCCCGCCACCGCCTGATGTCCCGCATGCACAGCACCACCCCCACCGCCGAGTCCCCCGCTGCCCAGCGCGTGCAGGCGCGCAAGCTGCGCGAGGCGCAGGCGCGGCGCGAGCACATCCTGGCGGTGGTCAAGGCCCTGGTCAAAGCCGGTGGCGCACGCAGCGTGAGCCTGCGCCGGGTCGCCCAGGAGGCGGGCTTTTCCACCACCGTGGTGTATTCCCTTTTTCCCGACAAGGCCACGCTCATCACCCGCGCCATGGATGCCGATCTGCTCGCCCTGGTGGCAGCCATGCGCGGCGCGGCGGCGCAGGCGCAGGACCCCGCGCAGCGGCTGCGCCTGGCCGCCCAGGCCTACGTGCGTTTCGGCCTGGAGCACCCGGACGAGTACGCCCTGGTGTTCATGGAGCCACGCCCCCACGCTCCGGTGGAAGCCGCCCTGGTCGAGCATGGCAACGCCGAGCAGGACCCCTATGCCTTCGCCTGCGAGCTGGTGCGCGGCTATTGCCGCGAAGTCCTGGGCTGGTGCGCGGATGCTCTGGAGTCGGCCCAGGTGCACCTGCTCACCCAGCTGTACTGGCAGGGCCTGCACGGCCTGGTATCGCTGCACATCGTCATGGGCCCGGACGACCCCTGGGCCCCCCACATCCCGGTCGAGGACAAGCTCACCGCCTACCTCGACGTGGTGTTGGCAGGTTTGGCGCAAGGCTTTGGGCGGCGTTAGCTGCGCGAATGCCCTCCTGGCCCTACTGTGGCAGGTCTTTCACCCACTGCACGATGCTGGCGCTCATGGGCGCCACCGCATCCGGGGCCGTGATGTCTCCGGCCAGCACATGCTGGCCATGGCTGCTGCTGTAGTCCACCGCCTGCAGCGTTTTGCGGGGGCTGCCCATGCGGGCAAAGGCGGCCTTGGTCTGCGCTGGGCTGACGGTCTGGTCGCCTTCGCTGTAGAGCATCAGCACCGGCGTTTGCAGGCTCTCCAGCGCGCTTTCGCGCACTTGCTTGACCAGCGCCATCATCGGAAACAGGGCGCGTGTGGCGTGGCGCGTGCTCCAGGCGTTGGCCTCGCGCTCATCCTTGGGCGTCCAGCCCCGCGTTTCCCCCTCTATTGCCAGGGCGATTTCGCGGCCCCAGGGGCCGTTGACGAGGTCGGCCTTGGGATCCTTGGGGCCATAGTTCGGAGACACGAAAACCAGTGCCGCGATGTCCTTTCCTTCAGGCTGCAAGGTCAGCCAGGTGGCCAGGGTGGCGCCGGTGGACACCCCCAGCACCAGCACCTTGTTGCCCAGCGTCCGGCCGATGCGCAGCGCCTCCGTGGCGTCAGCCAGCCAGTCCTGCACGCTGGCATCCCCCATCGCGGCCACGCTGGCGCGGCCATGGCCGCTGAGCCGGGTGTGGAACACGTTGGCGCCCAGCGCCTGCCCCAGGCGCTCGGCCAGGGGCGCGGTCTCCAGCCGACTGGCCGAATAGCCATGCAGATACACCACCGCCCACGCTGTGCGCTGCCCTGGCGAGCGCGCCCAACTGATGCCCTTGGCATTGCCCGGCTTGAGGTCCGCATAGGCGCTCTCGCTCTGGCGCAACCAGGCGTCGAGGGCGCCCGGATCCCTCGGTGGCTGTTCGCGCACACTGGGTGTATCGGGGCCAAAGCTGTTGCGTGGGCCAGCCAGGTACAGCGCGCCCAAGGCCAGCCCCAGCCCCAGCAAACCCAGCACCATGAAGCGCAGCAAGCGCATGAATGTGGATTTGGCCGGGGAAACGGGGGTTTTCTGTGCAATCACCAGGGGACTCCGTTGCTAAGCTGGGCATCGTAGCGTGCGCTGGCGCGGGTGCTGTGTTTCTTTGGCTTGGGGAAAACCATGGTGGTGTGTCGGTGGAGGCGGGTAGCGGTGGTGCTCGGGGCTGCTGTGGCAGCGTCCGGGTGCGCGCGTCTGGCCGACACGGGTGCCTCTCTTTTCAGCAGCTCCAGTGTGGCGGTGGCCGTCGTCGGGCAGCAACTGGTGCAGGGGGAACTGCAGGTGTTCAGCGACGATTCCGGCTTCATCAGCCTGGTGTCCGACCCGCAGCAGAGCCCGGTGCTGCGCTGCGCCGGGCGGCTGCCCTATGCCGGCCGCTTCGAGCGCGAGATCGACTTGCGCTGCAGCAATGGCGTGGCGGCACAGATGCGTTTGAGCCTGCGCACCGGCCTGCGCGGCTTCGGTTATGGCGGCGAGGGCCGCCACAGCGTCAGCCTGGTGTTTGGCCTTTCTCCACAGGAGACAGCTTCCTTGCTGCGCCTGCCCGAGGGCTGGTCGCTTCAATACAGCGAGGGCCGCTACTGGCTGCAGGCGCGCGGGGCTGAGTCGCCCTTGCCGCCAGCCTCCGCCGCAGGCGCATCCACCGCACCCGACGAGCCCGGCACACCGCGTATTTGAGGGCGATTGCACAGGCCAGGGTGTGCTCCCGGCCCCCTACACTTGGGGCATGGAAACCGTACAAACCGTGGTGGTGGGCGCAGGCGTGGTCGGCCTGGCCGTGGCGCGCGCTCTGGCGCGCAGCGGGCGCGAAGTGTGGGTGCTGGAGCGCGAGGGGGCCGTGGGCACCCAGACCAGTGCCCGCAGCTCAGAGGTATTGCACGCCGGCCTGTATTACCCCAGCGCTTCGCTGAAAGCGCGTTTGTGCGTGCGCGGGCAGGCGCTCTTGTACGCCTACTGCGCCGAGCGCGGTGTGGCGCACCGGCGCTGCGGCAAGCTGGTGGTGGCCGTGGATGCGGCCCAGGAAACGGCATTGCATGGCCTGGCAGCCCAGGCCTGCGCCAACGGGGTTCAGGGCCTGCAGCACCTGGATGCAGCCCAGGCGCGTGCCCTGGAGCCCGAACTGCGCTGCCACAGTGCCCTGTGGTCCCCGGATACGGGCCTTGTCGACAGCCATGGCCTCATGATGGCCTTGTGGGGTGACGCCCAGGCAGAGCAGGCGCAGGTAGTGTTCCACACGGCGGTGCGCTCACTCCAGCCCGCTTCCCTGGGCTGGGAGCTGCTATTGGCCGACGGCACGCGGTTGTGCGCGCGCGAGGTGGTCAACGCGGCCGGGCACGGCGCCTGCGCATTGGCCCGGCATACGCAAGGCCTGGCCAGCAGCTTTCAGCCCCAGGCCCGTTATGCCAAGGGCCACTACTTCAGCCTGGTGGGGCGCACGCCTTTTGCACACCTGATCTACCCCATGCCCGAGCCAGGGGGGCTGGGCGTGCACCTCACCCTGGATCTGCAGGGCAGGGCGCGCTTCGGCCCGGACGTACAGTGGGTCGAAAGCGACCAGGACTTCACCGTACCGCCCGAGCGCGCCGATCATTTTTATGGAGCCATACGGCGCTACTGGCCGAGCTTGCCCGATGCGGCCCTGCAGCCGGCCTATGCCGGTGTGCGCCCCAAGATCCATGGTCCGGGGCAAGAGGCCGACTTCGCCCTGCACGGTCCCGCCCAGCATGGTCTGCAGGGATTGGTGCAACTCCTGGGCATCGAGTCTCCCGGGCTGACCAGCGCCCTGGCACTGGCCGAAGAGGTGCTGGCAGCGCTCGACGGGTGCTTGGGGTGAAACGGCTCGTCGGCAGTCCGTCCGCATGCGGGGCCTGATCCTGCCTGGATGCGACGTTATTTTTTCGCCGGTCGCAAGGCTTGTATGGCCCGTGCGCTTTGCACCACCAGGTCCGCGCCGCGGTAGATCAGCCCGGTGTAGATCTGCACCACGTCGGCACCGGCCTGGATCTTGCTCACCGCGTCTTGCGCGCTGAGGATGCCCCCCACGCCGATGATGGGAAAACCCGCCCCCAGCGCCGAGCGCAACTGGCCAATGACGCGGTTGCTGGCCTGCAGCACCGGCGCGCCCGATAGCCCCCCCGCCTCCTCGGCATGGGGCAGGCCTTGCACCGCATCGCGGCTGAGGGTGGTGTTGGTGGCCACCACACCGTCCATGCCGTGGCGGCGCAGGGTGGCGGCGATCACCCCCACCTGGGCCTCGTCCAGGTCCGGCGCGATCTTGACGAAGATGGGGCGATGCACGCCGTGCTCGCGCGCCAGCTCGGCGCGGCGCTGCGCCAGCGCGCCCAGCAGGGCGTCCAGGGCTTCGTCGCTTTGCAGTGCACGCAGGTTCTTGGTATTGGGGCTGGAGATATTGACCGTGATGTAGTCCGCGTGGGGGTACACGCCCTGCAGGCACGCCAGGTAGTCGTCGGTGGCGCGCTCGATCGGGGTGGCCGCGTTCTTGCCAATGTTCAGGCCCAGCAGCAAGTCTTTGGAGCCGCTTTGGCGCAGGCGCGAGCGCTGCACGTTGGCAAGGAAGGCGTCCAGCCCTTCGTTGTTGAAGCCCAGCCGGTTGATGAGCGCATTTTTCTCGGGGATGCGGAACATGCGCGGCTTGGGGTTGCCGGGCTGCGCCTTGGGCGTGACCGTCCCAACTTCCACAAAGCCAAAGCCCATGGCACCCAGTGCATCGATGGCGCGGGCGTTCTTGTCCAGCCCGGCCGCCAGCCCCACGCGGTTGGGAAAGCGCAAGCCTGCCAGGGTAATGGGGTCGCTGACCCGTTCGGCACAGTAGGCGCTTTGCAGCGGTGTGCCCTGGGTCAGGCCCAGGGCGGCCATGGTGAGTTCGTGGGCGGCTTCGGCGTCCATGCGAAACAGAAGCGCGCGTGCCAGGCCGTAGGGAACGAGAGACATTGGATAATCCTTGGGTTTTTTCCTCCCCCGATTTTCCCCCATGAGCACCGCACCCTCCGCCCCCATGACCCAGGATCAACTCAAAGCCCTCGTGGGCCAGGCCGCGCTGCGCTACGTGGTGCCCGGGCAAATCGTGGGGGTGGGAACGGGCTCCACGGTCAACAAGTTCATCGACGCCCTCGCCAGCATGAAAGACCAGATCCAGGGCGCGGTGTCCAGCTCCGTGGCCAGCACCGAGCGGCTGCAGGCCCTGGGCATTCCGGTGTTCGATTCCAACGCGGTGGAGCGTCTGGCGGTCTATATCGATGGTGCTGACGAGATCGACCCGCAGGGCAATATGGTCAAGGGCGGGGGCGCCGCCCTCACGCGCGAAAAGATCGTGGCCGCGCAAAGTGACCGATTCGTCTGTATCGCCGACGAGAGCAAGCTGGTGCCGGTGCTGGGCGCTTTCCCGCTGCCGGTGGAGGTGATCCCCATGGCCACGCGGCGCGTCATGCGCCAGTTCGCCGCCCTGGGCGGCCAGGCCAGCGTGCGCCTCAAGGACGGTGTGCCCCTGGTGACCGACAACGGCCAGCACATCGTCGACGTGCGCGGCCTGTCCATCACCGACCCGCGAGCTTTCGAGGCCGAAGTCAGCCAGTGGCCAGGTGTCGTCACCGTCGGTGTGTTTGCCTTTCAGAAGGCCAGTGTGTGCCTGCTGGGCACTGCGGCAGGCGTCAAAACGCTGGAGTATTGAGCCTTGCCCAGCGTTCCTGCATTCACTCCGGTGGCCCTGGTCACGGGCTGTTCCAGCGGCATTGGCCTGGCGCTGGCCGTGGCGCTGAAAGAGCAGGGGGCGCTGGTCTACGCGAGCGTGCGCCGTGTGCAAGATGCCGGGGCGCTGCAGACCCTGGGCCTGCGGGTGCTGCAGCTGGACGTCAATGACGATGCCAGCGTGGCCCAGGCCCTGGAATGCATCCAGGCCGAGCAGGGTTGCCTGCACCTGCTGGTCAACAACGCCGGGTTCTCCCAGGTGGGCGCCGTGCTGGACCTGGAGCGCGAAGACCTGCGCCGCCAATACGAAACCAACGTCATCGCGCCCGTGGCCCTGGCACGCGCCGCCTTGCCTTTGCTGCGTACAGCGCGTGCGCAAGGGCACTGGGCGCGCATTGCCAATATGGGCAGCATCGTGGGCCTCTTCACCACCCCGTTTGCCGGGGCCTACTGTTCCAGCAAGGCCGCCTTGCACGCCCTGAGCGACGCCCTGCGCATGGAACTGGCCCCGTTGGGCGTGGAGGTGGTGTGTATCCAACCCGGGGGCGTGCTCTCGCGCTTCGGGCAGCACGCGCAAGCCGCCTTGCGGCTGCCTGCAGGCTCGCTCTACACGCCGGTGCGCGCCAGCGTCGAAGCCCGCGCCCAGGCCGGGCAGGTGAATGCCACCCCCGCGCAGCAGGTGGCGCAAGGTTTCGCGCGCGCCTTGCTGGCCAAACATGCCCCGCTGCGTGTGCGCGGGGGGCGGGGCAGTACCGTGATGCCGTGGGTGGCCCGCATACTGCCCACCCGGGTGCTGGACCGGGTGCTGCGGCGCCGGTTCGGTTTGCTGGACTGGCGGCCCTGAGTCCAGCCATGGCCACGTTGCACCGTGGTCCGCCGCACTCCGGGGGCGCTTATTTGGCCGTGGGCATCACGAATTCGGCGCCCTTGCCCATGCTTTCGGGCCAGCGCTGCATGATGCTCTTTTGCTTGGTGTAGAAGCGCACGCCTTCCTCGCCATAGGCGTGCATGTCGCCAAACAGGCTCTTCTTCCAGCCGCCAAAGCCATGCCAGGCCATGGGCACGGGGATGGGCACATTGATGCCCACCATGCCCACCTGGATGCGGCGGCTGAATTCGCGTGCCACGTTGCCGTCGCTGGTGAAGCAGGACGTGCCGTTGCCAAATTCGTGCTGGTTGATCAGGGCGATGGCCTCGGCCAGGGTGGCCACGTGCACGCAGGACAACACCGGGCCAAAAATCTCCTCCTGGTAGATGCGCATTTCGGGCGTCACCTGGTCGAACAGTGTGCCGCCCATCCAGAACCCCTTGTCGCAGCCCGGGCCTGCCGATGGGCCGCTGAAGGTGCGGCCGTCGTGCAGCAGGGTGGCGCCTTCCTTCACACCCTGTTCGATGTAGCCGCAGATACGCGCATGCGCCGCCTGCGTGACGATGGGGCCCATCTCGGCAGCCAGGTTCATGCCGTCGAGCACCTTCAGCGTGCGGGTACGTTCCAGCAGCTTCGGAATCAGGCGTTGGCCCACGTCGCCCACCAGCACGGCAACGCTGATGGCCATGCAGCGTTCCCCAGCGGAGCCATAGCCTGCACCCACCAGGGCATCGACCGTGCGATCGATGTCCGCATCCGGCATCACCACCATGTGGTTCTTGGCGCCGCCCAGCGCCTGCACGCGCTTGCCGTGGCGCGCGCCGGTTTCATAAATGTGGTTGGCAATCGGGGTCGAGCCCACAAAACTGATGGCCTGCACATCCGGGTGCTCCAGCAGCGCGTCCACCGCTTCCTTGTCGCCTTGCACCACGTTGAACACGCCATCGGGCAAGCCCGCCTGTCGGAACAGATCCGCCACCATCAGGCTGGCGCTGGGGTCGAGCGGGCTGGGCTTGAGCACAAAGGTGTTGCCCGCCGCGATGGCCACCGGGAACATCCACATCGGCACCATCACCGGGAAGTTGAACGGCGTAATACCCGCCACCACCCCCAGTGGCTGGCGCAGCGTCCAGTTGTCGATGCCGGTGCTCACCTGATCGGTGTAGTCGCCCTTGAGCAGTTGGGTGATGCCGCAGGCGAACTCCACCACGTCAATGCCACGTGCCACCTCGCCCTGGGCATCGGTAAACACCTTGCCGTGCTCGGACGTGATGATCCGGGCCAGCTCGTCCTTGTGGGCGTTGAGCAGCTCCAGGAACTTGAACATGATGCGCGAACGGCGGATCGGTGGTGTGTCCGCCCATGCGGGAAAGGCGGCCTGGGCGGCAGCTACGGCGGCGCCCACATCCTGCGCATTGGCCAGGCGCACGTGGCGGGTGGTGGCGCCGGTAGCCGGGTTGTATACCGCCTGGGCGCGGGTTCCGGTTCCGCGGGTGCGCGTTCCACCAATGTAGTGGGCCACTTCGGAGGCGTCGGTGTAGTGGGTCAAGGGGGAGTTCATCGTCGGGAGTGTTTGAAACAGAAAAACAGAAATCGCTATTGGGGCGCAAGCATCCACTCGTGTGCGGGATCGTTGCGGAACACCCAGAAACGGTGGGGCCCGGCCATCACGTTCAGGTAATACAGGTCATAGCCGTGGGGGGCCACCACTGGGTGGTAGCCGCGCGGCACCATGACCACGTCGTGGTCTTCCACCGCGCAGGCCTCGTCCAGGCTGCGGTCGTCGGTGTAGACGCGCTGAAAGGCGAAACCCTGGGGCGGGCTGAGCCGGTGGTAATAGGTCTCCTCCAACTGGGTTTCGGTCGGCGGCGTTTCCTGGTCGTGCTTGTGCGGGGGGTAGCTGCTCGAATGGCTGGCGGGTGTCAACACCTCCACCACCAGCAGGTGGGCGGCGGTCGGGTCGTCGTGCGGCAGGATGTCGCAGACATAGCGCGTATTGCTGCCCTTGCCCCGCACGCTGCGCCGCATGGCGGCTGGATCGATCACCCGCACCTGCCGGGCTTGCGTGTCGGCAGGGGCGCTGCACAGCGCCACCTCGGCTGCTGCTGCCGCGCGGATGTCCACGGTCTTGCCCGCAGGCACATACACTGCAGCAGGCGAAACCTCCTCGAACACGCTGGTGCGCGTGCCCAGCTTGCCATGCCTTACACCGTCAACGGTGACATCGACCGTGCCGGTGAGCACCACCAGGCACAGTTCGCGCCCACCCGTGGCCACCGCTTCGGACTCTCCTGCGCCCAGGCGCAGGGCACGAAAACCCACGTGCGTCCAGCCCGCAGTTTCGGGGGTGACGTTGACGATTTCGCGCCCGCTGGGTGCGGCCTTCACGAGCAATGGGCTGACCATGTGAATTCCTTTGTTCAGTTCAGGGCGTCCACCAGGGCGCGCAGGGTCTGGTATCCCTTTTGCGCGTACTGGTAGCTCGGTGCCACCGCCGGGTCCTGCTCCGCTTCCACGACCAGCCAGCCCTCGTAAGCGGCGTCCTTGAGCGTCTGGAGCACCGCGGCGTAATCGATGCTGCCGTCGCCAGGCACGGTGAAGGTGCCATTGATAACCCCGTGGAGGAAGCTCCAGCCGTCGTTGCGGGCCTGGGCGATCACGGGCGTGCGCACATCCTTGCAGTGCACGTGCACCACGCGCTGGACGTGTCTTTTGAGCAAGTCGACCGGGTTGGCGGCGCCGCCGAAATAGGCATGGCCGGTGTCAAACAGCAGGAAGACCTTGGCCGGGTCGGTGAGCTGCATCAGCTTGTCGACATCGGCGGGAGACTCCACATAGGCCCCCATATGGTGGTGGTAGGCCAGCTTGATTTCGTAGGTCTGGAGCACGTGTGCGCCGAAGGCGTTCAGCCGCTGGGCGTAGGCGTGCCACAGGGCGTCATTGGCAAACTGCGGGCGCTTGGATACGGGCGTGTCCATCTGCCCCTGCACGGTGCCAGCGCATTCGCCATAGACCACCACCTTCACGCCGTTGTACTGCAGCTTGCCCATGTGGGCCTTGCAGCGTTCGATCTCGGCGGCCACGGCGGTCTCGTTGGTCTGGCCCGGCTCCAGCTCGGCCAGAAAACCCGAATACCAACCCGAGACACAGGCCAGACCAAATGCATCGAGTGTGGCCTTCAGGCCCGGGCCGTCCTTGGGAAACTTGTTGCCCAGCTCGAAGCCCTCGTAGCCGATTTCCTTGCCTTCCTTCAGCGCGGTTTCCAGCGGTGTTTCTCCGCCCAGGGAGGGCAGGTCGTCGTTCATCCACGACAGGGGGTTGATGCCAATGCGCACATTCCAGCTCATAGCGTTGACTTTCTTTCAGAGGATCAAAGATCAGGGTTGGGGAAGAAATCGGTGGAGGTTGTCGGGGGTGACCAGTACAAAGGGCACGTCCACAAACCGGGGGACTTGTTGCTCGCGAATCAGTTTCAAGGCGGTGTTCACGGCGCCCGCACCCTGGCCTGCCGCGTTTTGCTGCACGGTCACCTTGAGGTCTCCCGCCTTCATCGACTGCAGGGCGTCGGGTGTTGCGTCAATGCCCGCCACGATGAAGTCGGGCGTCCAGACCCGGGACGCTTTCAATGCCTCGACCGCGCCCAATGCCATCTCATCGTTGTTGGCCACCACCGCGTCCAGGCGCTTGCCCGAAACCGCGCCTGCAGTGACCACGTTGCGCACAATCATGCGAGCGCGGGAGCGATCCCAGTGCCCCAGGCGCTTGTCCACGATCTGGATGGCACTGCAGGCCGGACGGGCGAGAACGTCCTCAATGTCCTGCGTACGGGTACGGGCCGCTTCATTCGCCAGCGAGCCCATCAGAACGAGGATGTTTCCACGGCCATGGAGCTGCCTGCAGACCTCTTCGGTTTGCAGGGTGCCCGACACCCTCTCGTCCGACGCCACCAGCGCCGTGCCTGCAGGCAGTTGGTCGAAATCCACGGGCTTGCGATTGGCATACACCAATGCAATCCCGGCTTGTGTGACCATGTTCGTGATCACGCGGGTCGCTTCGGTATTGACCGGCACGATGATGATGGCATCCACCCGCTGGGACACCAGCTCGCGCACCTGGTCCAGCTGGGTGGCCTGGCTGTTTTTGGCGTCGTGCATCAGCAGCGTGGCGCCCGAAGTCTTGGCAGCCTCCACCACACCGTCGCGCAGCAGTGACAGAAAGGCATCCTGCTCGGAAAGCGCAAAGCCGATTTTCTGGGCCTGCGCCGACAGTGGCAGCAGCAGGGCGAGCACCGAAGCTGCCAGGCAGGCAAGGCGTGGTTTCATGGCTGTACCTCTGGCGCGTCAGACACGCTGGCGCGCCTGCGCCTGGAGATAGCCCGCGCGGGCTTCGCGCACTTCGGCGCGTTGCGACACTTCGGGGATCGCCACTTCCCACCAGCAGCCGCCGTCGGTGGTGCGGTGGTGGGTGGTGTCGATCACGATCACCTGGGTGCGTGTGGCCTGGCGGGCCTTGACCATGGCGGCCTTGAGTTCGGCCACGTCTTTCACATGCACGGCGTCGGCGCCCATGGAGCGGGCGTGCATGGCAAAGTCGATGGTGCTGCGCTCGCCGCCTTCGGGGACGCAGTCGTCGAGCATGTTGTTGAAGCCTGGGCTGCCCGACTTGATTTGCAGGCGCTCAATGCAGCCGTAACCCCGGTTGTCCAGGATCACGACGATCATCTTCTGGCCCAGCAGCAGCGAGGTTGCCAGCTCGGAATTGGCCATCATGTAGGAGCCGTCGCCCACCAGCACGATGGACTCCTGATCGGGGCGGGCCAGCTTCACGCCCAGGCCACCGGCCACTTCGTAGCCCATGCAGGAGTAGCCATATTCCATGTGGTAGTTGCCCGGCAGGCTGGCGCGCCAGAGTTTGTGCAGTTCGGCCGGCAGTGTGCCGGCCGCGCACAAGGCCACGTCGTGCTTGCTGCTGTCCAGGCCCAGGGCAAGGGCCGAGTCGCGCACCGCGCCAATCACCTCGGCGTCGTAGGGCAGCACGTCTTTCGGAACATGGGTGGTCAGTTCGGTGATGCGGGCGTTGGCGGCGGCGGACTGTTGCTTTGCACGGCTGGTCCAGGCCGGGTCGGCGGCCCAGCCCGCCAGTGCGCTTTGGAGCTGCTCCAGGCCCAGGCGGGCGTCGGCCACCAGGGCTGTCCCGCTCCACTTGCCTGCGTCGTAGGCCTGCACGTTCAGGCTCAGCAACTTGGCCTGAGGGAACAGCGCGTGCGAGCCGGTGGTGAAGTCCTGCAAACGGGTGCCCACGGCAAACACCACATCGGCCTCGCGTGCCATGTCATTGGCCCAGGAGACACCGTCCACGCCGATGGCGCCCAGGTTCAGTGGTTGGTCCCAGGGCAGACTGCTCTTGCCGCCGTGCGACTCGACCACCGGCACTCCGTGGGCTTCGGCGAAGGAGCGCAACTGGCTCCATGCCTGGCTGTAGAGCACGCCGCCACCGGCCACGATCAGCGGGCGTTGGGCGCCGCGCAGCAGCCCCACCGCCTTGGCCAGCTCGCGCGCATCCGCAGGCGGACGCCGAAAACGCAGCACCTCGGGGTGGAGGAAGTCTTCTGGGCAATCGAATGCCATGGTCTGCACGTCTTGCGGCAGGGAGAGGCAGGCGGGGCCGCAGTGGGCCGGGTCGGTCATCATCTGGACTGCGCGCGGCAGCGCAGTCAGGATCTGCTCCGGACGGGTGAGGCGGTCGAAGTAGCGCGTGACCGGGCGGAAACAGTCGCTGGCGCTGACGTCGCCCTGGCCGAAGCTCTCGACCTGCTGCAGCACCGGGTCGGGGCGGCGGGTGGCAAACACATCGCCGGGCAGCAGCAGCACGGGCAGGCGGTTGACGTGGGCCACCGCCGCGGCCGTGACCATGTTCGTCGCGCCCGGCCCAATGCTGGTGCTTACCGCCATGATGCGTTGGCGGAACTGGGCCTTGGCAAAGGCGATGGCCGCGTGGGCCATGGTCTGTTCGTTGTGGGCGCGGTAGGTGGCAATGTGCGCGCGCTCGCCCACCAGGGCCTCGCCCATTCCAGCCACGTTGCCATGGCCGAAGATGGCGAACACCCCCCCACAGTAGGGCTCTGTGGACACATGGCCGTCGAGGTGCTCCACCTCCATGCGCAAGGCGGCCAGGTGCTTGACCAACGCCTGTGCCATCGTGAGTTTTTGGGTTTTCATGGTTTCAAGCTTTCAATGGGACCTCAGTGGTGCCGTCCAGTTCCAGGTTCATGCTGCGGCGCGCTGGGCGTCGTGGCGCCCCCGCCATGCGTCCACCAGCACCCCAAAGTTGCGCGCCACGTCGTTGACCAGGGTGTCGTCGTCAATGTCGCCCCGGAACCACTTGAGCGATGCGTCGGCCCAGAGGGTGCGCCCGACCATGAAGCCTTTGACGATCGGGTTGGTGGCCTGGGCAAAGCTGGCCGCCAGGAAGTCCAGCGGCTGGTTCAGGCCCAGGATCACCGCACCACGGCAGTGGCGGTCGCGCTCGCCGATCAGCGCCTCCAGCGCCAGCCAGCCTGCTTCCTGCATGGGGGCCAGCTTCCACCACTCGGGCTTGACCCCCAGGTTGTAAAAGCGCTTGACGGCGCGCAGCACGGCAGCATCTGCGCTGCCCTCGGGTGTCAGGGCTTTGGGCGGGATGATTTCCAGCAGCAGCTCGTTGCCACTGGCGCGCGTCGCTTCCCAAAGCTCCAGCACGGTCTGTTCCTGTTGCAGGCGCAGTTCAAAGGCATCGTCCGGGTGGTAATGCACCAGGCACTTGACCACCTGCTCGGTGGGCCAGTGGACCAGCGCACTGCCCACCGAACGTGTGCCGTCGAAACGCAGCGGGCGCGAGCCCGGCAGCTCGACCGGGCGTCCCACCCACCAGCCACGCCCCGTGGCACTGGCCAGTGCGTCGCGGCCATAATCGCCGCCGTCGATCAGCACGCCTGTGTGGCCTTGCAACTGGCGGCTGCGCTCCACCTGCTCGGCGGCCTTCACCAGCAGCTTCTTGAGCGCGGGCACCTTGGCATCGCTGGCACCCGCAGCGCGGGCAATGTCGTAGAACTGGCTGCGGTGGTCAAAAGCCATCACGCACAGATCGTTCCAACTGGGGCGTGCGGCCGTGACGCGGTGCAGGTGGGCCAGTTGTTCGTCGGCGTCCACCTTGGGGTTGCGCTGGCCGCCAAACCAGTGCGCCAGTTCCGCCGGCGTGGGCATGGCGGCGGAGCAGGCGTGGCGCGAGACCACGATGGCGCCGCAGGCATTGGCCACTTTGGTGGACTCGGCCCAATCCTTGCCCTGCAGCAGGCTGGCCATCAGGCCCGAGAGGAAGGCGTCGCCCGCGCCCAGCACATTGAGCACTTCCACACGCTCGCCCCGGTAGGTCGGCGCGGCATCGATGTCGCCGGGTACCTCGCCTTCGATGACGCAGCAGCCCAGGGCGCCGCGCTTGACCACCAGCGTGGCGGCGGGGCACAGGGCGCGCACCGCGCGCAGGCTGGCGATGATGTCGCCCGCCACGCCGCCAGCAATGAAGAATTCCTCTTCCGTGCCCACCAGCAGGTCGAACAGCGGCAGGCTCTGCTGCAACTGGCGCGTCACGCCCGCATCGTCCACAAAGCGGTTTTCACCCGCGCCGCGCCCCGTCAGGCCCCACAGTACCGGGCGGTAGTCGATGTCCAGCACGGTGACCGTGCCGTGGCGCCGGGCGGCCTGCAGCGCCTTGTGGGCCGCGGCGCGGGTGCCGTGGGTGGACAGGTGCGTGCCGGTGACGGCCAAGGCGCGGCACTGGGCGATGAAGCTCTCGTCAATGGCGGCGGCGTCCAGCGCCATGTCGGCACAGTTTTCCCGCACGAACAGCAGCGGGAAGGTGTCGCGGTCTTTCAGGCCCAGCAGCACCAGGCCGGTGAGCCGCTCGGCATCGATCTGCACCTGGCTGGTGTCGCAGCCTTCCGTTTGCAGGCGCTCCAGCAGGAAGCGCCCCATCTGCTCGTCCCCCACGCGGGAGATCATGGCGCTCTTGCAGCCCAGGCGGGCCACGCCGAAGGCCAGATTGGCAGAGCTGCCGCCCAGGTACATGGCCAGGCTGCGCGCATCTTCAAGGGGGGCGCCGAACTGCTGGGCGTAAAGGTCCACCGCCAGGCGGCCCAGGCAGGCCAGGTCGTGGCGGCGGCCACGGGGGAATTGGAGTCGTGTCATCTGAGGTAATGCAGGTTGGAGCAGCAGAAGACCCAGCGCCATGGGAACCCCATTGTGCAGGCGGCTGGTGTTGGCGGATTCTAGGTGAAAACAGAAATCTATTTCTCTAGGTGTAAACACTTAGAAAAATATTTTCTAAATTTGCCTATAGTTCACCCTGCCGATCACAAGCAAACTCCATGTGTGTCATGCAGACCCCATGGACCCGTTCTGGCAAACACCTTTAACCCACAGGAGATTTCCATGAAGAAGCTTTTCCTTGCCGCAGCCGTGTCGAGCGCCCTGCTGGCCCCGATGGCCGTCCACGCCCAGAAGATCGGCGTGTCCATGGCCTTGTTTGACGACACCTTCCTGACCATCTTGCGCAATGGCATCTCGGATGCGGGCAAGAAGGCCGGAGCCAGCGTGCAGATCGAGGACGCGGCCAATGACGTGGGCAAGCAGCTCAGCCAGGTGCAGAACATGATCGCCCAGAAGGTGGATGCCATCATCGTCAACCCGGTGGACACCGACGCCACCCCCAAGATCACCAAGATGGTGACCGATGCCAAGATTCCCCTGATCTACGTCAACCGCAAGCCGGTGGACTTCGCCAAGCTGCCTGCAGGTGTGGCGTTTGTGGCGTCTGACGAGAAGGTCTCTGGCACTTTGGAGACCCAGCACGTGTGCAAGCTGCTCAAGGGCAAGGGCAACGTCCTGGTTCTGATGGGTGAACTCTCCAACGAGGCCGCCCGCACCCGCACCGCCGACATCGAGGAGGTCGTCAAGACCAAGGAGTGCGCGGGCATGAAGATCGTCGATAAGCGCGAAGGCAAGTGGAGCCGCACCAACGCGCAGGACATCACCACCAACTGGCTGTCCTCCGGCGTGAAGTTCGACGCCATCATTGCCAACAACGACGAGATGGCCATTGGCGCGATCAACGCCCTCAAGGCCGCCAAGAAGTGGACTCCCGCTTCCATCGTCGCCGGTATCGATGCCACGCCGGACGCCCTTGCCTCCATGAAGGCGGGCGACCTGAAGGTGACGGTGTTCCAGAACGCCGCTGGCCAAGGGTCGGGTTCGGTGGACGCCGCCATGAAAATGATCAAGAAGCAGTCGGTGGACCGCTTCGTGAATGTGCCCTTCGAGCTGGTGACGCCCGAGAATCTGGCCAAGTACAGCGGCAAGAACTGATTGCGTGTTGCCTGCAGGGTGGCCCGGCTGGGCGCCCTGCGTTTTCCCATTTGTGAGTACGGAGACCCCCATGCCAGACACCGCCGTCCTGGATCGCCCCGCAGTGGCCGACCAGGCCTCCCATGCCCCGCCATTGCTGGAGATCCGGGGTATCCGCAAAGCCTTTCCTGGCGTGCTTGCGCTGGACAATGTGGGTTTCCAGCTGCGATCGGGCACGGTGCACGCCCTCATGGGGGAGAACGGTGCGGGCAAGTCCACCCTGATGAAGATCATTGCCGGGGTCTATACGCCTGACAGGGGTGAGATACGCCTCAAGGGCCGAAGCGTCACGCTCGGCTCGCCCATCGACGCGCTGAGCCAGGGCATTGCGATGATCCACCAGGAACTCAACCTCATGCCGCACATGACGGTGGCCGAGAACGTCTGGATCACCCGCGAGCCCAAAAATCGCTTCGGCTTTGTGGACCACGCCGAACTCCACCGCCGCACCGAGGAGCTGTTTGCGCGGCTGAATATCCACATCGACCCCCTGGTCGAGATCCAGACCCTTTCCGTGGCCAACCGCCAGATGGTGGAGATCGCCAAGGCCGTGTCCTACAACTCGGACGTGCTGATCATGGACGAGCCCACCTCGGCGCTGACCGAGAAGGAAGTGGCCCACCTGTTCGAGATCATCCGCGCACTGCGTGACCAGGGCAAAGGCATCATCTACATCACCCACAAGATGAACGAGCTGTTCGAGATCGCCGATGAGTTCTCGGTGTTCCGCGACGGGCAGTACATCGCCACCTGCGCCTCCAGCGAAGTCACGCGCGACGACATCATCCGCATGATGGTGGGCCGTGAGATCACGCAGATGTTTCCCAAGGAGACCGTGCCCATAGGAGACGTGGTGCTGTCGGTGAAAGGCCTGACGCTGGACGGCGTGTTCGAGAACGTTTCCTTCGACATCCGCGCGGGCGAAATCCTGGGCCTGGCAGGCCTGGTCGGCTCGGGCCGCTCCAATGTGGCCGAGACGCTTTTCGGTGTCACACCCGCCAGCGCGGGAACGATCTGCCTCCATGGTCAGGAGGTCGTGATCGACACCCCTGCCAAGGCGTTGGGACTGGGCATGGCCTTCCTGACCGAAGACCGCAAGGACACCGGCTGCTTCCTGTGCCTGGACATCCAGGACAACATCGAAATGGCGGTGCTCAACCAGCGCTACGTCAATCCGGCCGGTTTTGTGCAGGCGGGCGCACTCGCCCGGGACAGCATCGAGATGGCGCGGCGCCTGCGCGTGAAAACGCCGGGCATGGGCGAAGTGATCCAGAACCTTTCTGGGGGCAACCAGCAGAAGGTGCTGGTGGGCCGCTGGCTGCTGACCAACCCGAAAATACTGATCCTGGATGAGCCCACCCGCGGTATCGACGTCGGCGCCAAGGCCGAGATCCACAAGCTGGTCAGCGAGCTCGCCAGCCAGGGCGTGGCCATTTTGATGATTTCCTCCGAGATGCCCGAAGTGCTGGGCATGAGCGACCGCGTGGCCGTCATGCACCAGGGCCGCATCACCGGCATCCTCGACCGTTCTGAAGCCACCCAGGTCAGCGTGATGGACCTGGCTGCCAAGTGATTCCCGGAGTTTCCATGAATACCACCACCGCGAAGACCACCATGTCCTCCCTGTTCCTCCCTTCCAAGTTCAAGCTGCCCCAGGAGGCGAGCATCTTCCTCGTGCTGGCGGGCATCTGCCTGTTGTTTGAGGGCCTGGGCTGGTATATCAACGACCAGAGCTTTCTGTTCAATGCAGACCGGCTGCAGATCATCATCCTGCAGATGGCGGTGATTGGCATCATTGCGGTGGGCGTCAATCTGGTCATCATCACCAGCGGCATCGACCTTTCCTCGGGCTCCGTGGTCGCCGCGGCAGCGGTCGTTTCGGCCAGCCTGGCCCAGGTGAGCGACTTTCCGCGTGCGGTGTTTCCGCAATTGACCGATCTGCCAGTGGCCTGGCCCATCCTGGCCGGTGCGTTGACCGGATTGCTGATTGGTTTGCTCAACGGTTCCCTGATTGCCTACACGGCCATCCCGCCCTTCATCGCGACGCTGGGCACCATGGTGGCGGCACGCGGCTTTGCCAAGTGGTTCACCGGCGGCATGCCAGTGTCCATGCTGACGGACGACTTCGCCTGGATCGGCTCCGGCGCCAACCCGGTCTACCTGTTTCTGGGCATCGCGTTGGTCTTCCACATCGTGCTGCGCCACACCCGCTTTGGCAAGTTCACCTACGCCATTGGCGCCAACCGCCAGGCGGCCATCGTTTCCGGCATCAACGTCAACCGCCACCTGATCTGGATCTACACCATCGCGGGCCTGCTGGCGGGCATTGCGGGCACGGTAACGGCGGCGCGCGCCATCTCGGGCCAGTCGGGCATGGGGGTGATGTACGAGCTTGACGCCATTGCCGCGGTCGTGATTGGCGGCACCTCGCTGGTGGGCGGCAAGGGCCGCATCACCGGCACCGTGATCGGGGTGCTGATTCTGGGCGTGATGACCTCGGGCTTCACCTTCATCCGCATCGACGCCTACTACCAGGAGATGGTCAAGGGCGCCATCATCGTCGCCGCGGTGATCGCCGACCAATACCGCAACCGCAAGCGCCGCGTGTAAGTTTCATCCGTAGTCTCCCAAGACTTTGGAGCCGCCTGTGGGCGGCTCTTTTTCAGATATTGGCGGGTGTGTAGAGCACAAAAGGCTGCACGGCCTGCACCTTGGCGCCGCTTTGCGGGCATCGCACCGTGCCGACCATGTTTTCGCACAGGCGCCGGGCCATCCACTCATAGGGGTGCGAAAGCAGCAGGGTAATGCAGCCGTCGAGCAGGGCCTGGCGGGTGACTTCGGTGAGGTCGTGGCAGACCACCACCAAGTCGGGCCGTGCCGCCTCGCGCAGGGCATCGATCACCCCCTCCACGCCACCGCCAGCGACGTAGACACCCACCAGGTCGGGGTGCAGATGGAGCAGCTCCTGCGTGGTGGCGCGCGCCAGGCCCACGTCTTCGAGGCTGACCATCGACTCCAGCACCTGAAAGTCCGGCGCCGCCTCGCGCAGCCAGGAACGGAAGCTCACTTCGCACTGTTCCTGGCACAGGTAGCGGTGGCTGCCCAGGATCAGCCCGAGCTTGCCGGGGCGGCACAGGTGCGACATGGTCCAGGCAGCGGTGTGCCCGACCTTGCGGTGGTCCACTCCCACGTAACCGGCCAGCGAAGGTGCGGTGAGGTCGGATACCAGGGCGAATACGGGCACGCCCTGCGCACTGACCGATTCGACGGCCTGGGTGATCTGCGGGTGGTCGGCGGCGACCACCGCCACCGCGTCGCAGGACTGGCCCAGCTCGACGATGCGCCGGGCGACGTGGCGCGGGGTCAGGTCCTCCAGAAAGTGCAGCACCGCCTGGGCACCGGGGGGTGGCAGGAGCTGTGCCGCGCGCCGCAGCTCGTCGCCCAGCGTTCGGTAGAAGGGGGACTGCGCACTCTGCAAAACGAAGCCTAGTACGGGCTTGCGCATGTGCTCGCCCAGGCGTCTGCGGATCAGCCCGGCGCGCCGAAAGCCGATGGATTCCGCCGCCGTCAGCACGCGCTGCACGGTGTCGGGCCGCACCGGGGCACGCCGGTTGATCACGCGGTCTACCGTGGCGACGCCCACGCCTGCCTGGCGGGCGACATCCGCCATGGTCGGTTCGGTGTTCTTGCGCTGGTTCATGATAGATCTATCAAAAATTCAGAAAACCCCTGATGGGCCTGATAGCCGAATGGCCGTGAGCATTGTTTTTCTCTTCTGAAAAATGAAAACTCTCCCTGCTTTGCAAAGCATGGAAATGCCATACATCTATCAGGTAAATGATATACGCCCGACAAGGAGACGCCCTCATGAAGATAGCCCTGGACCCGTACATGATCCGGCACCTGCCGCTGCGTGAGCTGCCCGCCGTGGCGCCTCGCCCGAGCGCTCGGTGGGCGAGCGCCCCGGCGCGAACACCAAGGAGATGAGCGAAGCGGCCTCCTGCCGCTTCATGCGCGCCGAGATGCAGCGCTACCTGAACAAGTTTTCCAAGCAATAAACAACCCATCCTCCTTTGGAACTTTTACCCATGAGCATCCACATCACGAGCGCCCCCTGCTGTTGGGGCGTGGACGACGTCAAAAACCCGCACCTGCCGAGCTGGAAACAGGTGCTGAGCGAGGCCAGACAAGCCGGTTACAGGGGCATGGAACTGGGCCCCTACGGCTACATCCCGCTGGACATCGACACCGTGTCGAAGGAGTTGAACCAGAACGCCCTCAGCATCGTGGCCGGGACCATCTTCGACGATCTGGTTGCGCCGGAGAACGGCCCCAGGCTGTTGCGCCAAACGCACGAAATTTGCGCGCTGATCCGCCAATTGCCCAGGCTGCCCACCGAAGCGGGCCAGCGTTTTGCTGCGCCTTACCTGGTGGTGATGGACTGGGGCCATGACGAGCGCGACTACGCGGCGGGCCACGCCGACAGGGCGCCCCGCCTGAACGCCGAACGATGGGGCTCCCTGGTGGGCCATGTGCGCCAGATCGCCACGTTGTCCTGGCGCGAGTACGGTATCCGCACGGTGATCCATCCGCACGCGGGCGGCTACATCGAGTTCGCCGACGAAATCGCGCAGATCATGCGCGACATTCCGCACGAGCTGGCGGGCCTGTGCCTGGACACCGGGCACACCTACTACGCGGGCATGGACCCGGCGCAGTGGCTGAGAAAGTACGCGCAGCGCATCGACTACGTGCACTTCAAGGACATCGACCGCGCGGTGTTCGACCGGGTTTTGGCTAAGCGCATCCGCTTCTTCGAAGCCTGCGCTGAAGGGGTGATGTGCTCGATCGGCAAGGGGGTTCTGGACTACGACGGCATCCAGCAGGCACTGGCCGACATCGGCTACCAGGGCTACATCACCGTGGAGCAGGAGCGCGATCCGCGCAACGCGGGCTCGGTTCTCGATGACGTTACGGCCAGCCTGAATTTCCTCAAGAGCGTGGGTTTCCACTGAACCACACGCATTTTTTTCCTGGAGCAAACGACATGATCAATGGTGAAAAACTCGTCCCGTCCCCGATCCGCTGGGCCATGGTGGGCGGTGGTAAAGGCAGCCAGATTGGCTACATCCACCGCTCGGCCGCGCTGCGCGACCAGGTTTTCGGGCTGGTGGCCGGTGCATTCGACATCGACCCGGTGCGTGGCCGCGACTTGGGCGCCAACCTGGGCGTGGCGCTGGAGCGCTGCTACCCCGACTACGCCACGATGTTCGCCCTGGAGGCCCAGCGCGCGGACGGCATCCAGGCGGTGTCCATCGCCACGCCCAATGGCACCCACTTCGCCATCTGCAAGGCAGCGCTCGAAGCGGGCCTGCACGTGGTGTGCGAGAAGCCGCTGTGCTTCACCACGGCCGAAGCAGAGGAATTGCAAGCCTTGGCTGCCCGGCAGAACAAGGTGGTGGGGGTGACCTACGGCTACGCCGGACACCAACTGATCGAGCAGGCGCGCGAGATGATCGCGCGCGGCGAACTGGGCGAGATCCGCATCGTGCAGATGCAGTTCGCGCACGGTTTCCACAGCGAGGCGGTGGAAGAGGCCAACCCCGCCACCCGCTGGCGTGTGGACCCAAAAGTGGCCGGTCCGAGCTACGTGCTGGGTGACATCGGAACCCACCCGCTTTACCTGAGCGAGGTAATGCTGCCGCAGCTGAAGATCAAGCGCCTGATGTGTTCGCGCCAGAGCTTCGTCAAGAGCCGTGCGCCGCTGGAAGACAACGCCTTCACTCTCATGGAGTACGACAGCGGCGCGGTCGGCTACGTGTGGTCCTGCGCGGTCAATGCAGGCTCCATGCACGGCCAGAAGATCCGCGTGATCGGCAGCAAGGCCAGTATCGAGTGGTGGGACGAGTGTCCCAACCAGATGCGTTTCGAGGTGCAGGGCGAACCCGTGCGCATCCTGGAGCGCGGCATGGGCTATCTGCACCCGGCAGCACTGCACGACGACCGCATCGGCGCAGGACACCCGGAAGGCCTGTTCGAAGCCTGGTCCAACCTGTACTGCCGCTTCGCCCAGGCGATGGTGGCCCGCGACCGTGGCGACCAGGAACCCATCCGCTATCCCGACGTCCACGCCGGGGTGGAAGGGGTGCGCTGGGTGGAGAACTGCGTGCGCTCGGCCGATGCGGGGGCGGTCTGGGTGGACTATTGCTGAAAACGGGCCGCATGGTGGCCCATGCCGGAAAAGACTTCTTCGGCCAGTTCCAGGGGAAAGCCGATCGGCAGTTCGGCGCGAACATCCTCCAGTGCTTGCGGCACGCGCGTCACCAGGGCGCACATTGCGTCCCACAGGCCTGGGATGCCGCTGCGCTGGGCGCAGGTCTGCCAATGGCGCGGCTGGATTTCGGCCAGCCGGTAGTGCGCTGTGTTGCCCCGCACCGCCATGGCCATCTTGACCTTCTTGTACGACAGTGAATGCGGCCCCTTGTCCAGAATGGGCCAGGCCGAAAGCACGTCGTACAGGGGGTGAGGTGATAACGGCCTCCTGGCAACAGGAATACCGAGAAGTTCTTGGCATGGCCGTCGATGGCGGCGAGCAGCCAGAATGCCAGTTGTGCCAGCAGGAACGTGCGCCCGTCTTCGGCATATCGCGTGCCGCCCTTGAGTACGCGCAGGCAGTCGTCCATGCCTGGCCCGCCGCTGCCTTCGTACTTGTCGGCGCTGGTGCGCCCCAGCACTTGGCAGAAGTCCTCCTGCGGGATGCGTACCACCCAGGCAGGGTTGGTCTGCCACTGGCGGTCAAAGCGCTCGACCACCAAAGCCCTGTGTTCGCCAAAGCGCTCCACCTGGCATGGGGCCACCGGCAAACCCAGGGCGTGCAGGATGCGGGAGCACAGCCATTCGTTTTCCGGCGACAGGGATAGATCCAGTTGGCGCCCGGGCGTGACCCCGATGGGGGGCTTGAGGATGTGGGTGGTGGGGGTGGCCTGGCGTGGCCGACACCACTGCCCGTCCACCTTCAGCAAGGCCGTTTTCTCTTGCGCCCCCGCGATCGAGATGCGGAAATCGTCGCTGTCGCTTTCTGCTCCGGTGTCGCTGCCCAGGCCTGCCAGCAGGGCATCGATTCTTTCAAAGCCCAGGGCTTCAAAATCCAGGCGGCGAACGTCGGGTGCGGGGGCATCCACGGGCAGCAGCTGCACCGCGCCGACGCAGTCGCGCCCGATGGCCTGCAGCAGTGAAAACGCGTCGGTGTGGCGGATGCGGAACCGCGTGCCCAGGCGTTTGCGGATTGCATCGTTGTCGGGCAACAGGTTGTCGAAATAGTTTTCCACCACCGCGCCTTCGAGCCGCCCATCGGCCGTGAGCGGCAGTGACAGTGAAAGCGGGCGACTCCTGGGGTGTTCGTGCCAATCCGGGTGGTACTGGAACACATGCCGTCCGGTACGGCCGACAGACCATTCGCCCACCAGCAGCCCATTCATCCAGACATTCAGGCGTGGCATTACCATTGGCCCGAGGGCTGCTTGCCATGCAGTGGCGCCGCAGGAGGTTCGGCGGCAATGTCGGGTGGGGCATCTTGCGTGCGCAAGACCAGGCTGGTGTTCAGTGCGCCCAGACAGCGCAACAGCTGCTCTGCGGTCAGCGTGGAGGCGTCTTTTTCAATGGCCGATATGCGCGATTGCGCCACGCCCATGCGGATCGCCAGTTGTGCCTGCGTCCAGCCGCGTGCTTTGCGCAAGGAGCGCAAGTGCTGGGACAGCTGCGCGGGAAAGGCCAGAGGGAGGTCCATGCAAATATCTTCTACTCAAGATATTTGCACATTATCTTATTTGGTGTATTTTGTCAAAATATCTTCCATAAGATATTTTTCCCGTAGCAACGCGTCCGCGGGGCGTGTCGGCTCAGGCGGTCACCTGTTCGCGCAGCCACCGCATGCTGGCGGCGAGCGCGGGTTGCGGGTCGGCCAGTTTCTGCACTTCGGCGGCAAAGGGCTCGAAGCTGAAGGGCCCCCGGTAGCCTGCGCTGCGCAGTGCACGGATTTGCGCCACGTTGCCCAGGCGGTCGCGCGGGTCCACCAACACGCGGTGCGCATCGAGCATCTTGTCCACCGGCACTTCTGCGTCGGCCACGCCGGAGATGTGCACCAGCCCTGTCCATTCGGGGAAGAACTCGGTTTCACCCGCGAGGTGGTGGTGGAAGGTGTCGTGCACCAGTTTGAACAGGCCTTCACCGCCCGCAGCCTGGATGGCGGCGATGGCGTCGGCCTTGCGGCGCAGCGAGGAGACGGGAAAGCCCAGCGGCTCGACCAGGCCGGTGAGGCCGCGCGATTGCAGGATGGGCTGGATGGCCTTGAGCGCGTTCACCACCTCGGCCTGGGCGACGGGCGTGCCGTCATTGAGCGGGCACATGACCAGCGCCCTGGCGCCGCAGGCGGCGGCATAGTCGGCCAGACGCTCGGTGCGGGCGCGGCGCTCGTCGTTCCACACGTTGAAGGGGTAGAGGGCGTTGATGGACAGCAGCCGGACCCCGGCGGCTTGGGCGGCGTCTTTCACGAAGGAGGCGGGCAGGGTATCGACCACATTGGGGGTGTCGTTGCGGATTTCGACGTCGGACACGCCCAGGGCGCGGGCCATGGCGAAGAATTCGGCCGGGGCGTGGCGCGGGGCGAGGATGTGGCTCAGGGAAAACTGCATGGTGTTCTTTCTGGGGGACGGTGGGGTGTTCAGGCGTAGAGCGGGGGGCGTGCGGGCAGCTCGATGGCCACGGCCTGGCCTTCGCTGTTCTGCGCCTGCACGCAGGCGTCGGACGTGAGGGCGGCGGCGTAGCCGTCCCAGGCGCTGGGGCCGGTGGCGCCGCCTTTGGCTGCGGCGGCGATGAAGTCGGCCAGCTCGACGTCGTAGGAGGCGATGAAACGGTCTTTCCAGTCGGTCAGGATGGCGCTCTGGCGCTTGGCGCCCAGGCGCATGTCCACCGCCATGGGTTCGGGCAGCCGCGCGGTGCCGTCTTCACCGACGACTTCGCACTGGATGTCGTAGCCGTAGGCGCAGTTGACGAAAATTTCCACGTTGATCAGCACGCCTTTCCTGGTTTCGAGCACCACCACCTGCGGGTCGCGCAGCTTGCTGTGGCTGCGCGCGGCATTGCGCGGGTAGAGCACGCGGGCGGATGCGTAGTCGTCGTCCAGCAGCCACCGGAACACGTCGATCTCGTGGATCAGGGTGTCGTGGATGGCCATGGGCGTGACGTAGGCCTCGGGCACGGCCGGGTTGCGGTGGGCGGCGTGCACCAGGATGGGCGCGCCGGTGTGCTGTTGCACTGCCTGCCGGAGGGCAAGGTAGCCCGCGTCGTAGCGGCGCATGAAGCCCACCTGCACCAGGCGGCGGCCCCGCTGTACTTCGGCATCGACGATGCGGCACGCGCCTTGCGCCGTGGTAGCCAACGGTTTTTCGCAGAACACGGGTTTGCCCGCTGCGATGGCGGCGAGTACATAGGGCTCGTGGGTGGCGCCCCAGGAGGTAACGAGCACGGCGTCTACCTCGGGGGCGGCGATCAGGGCTTCGCCGCTGTCGTACAGGCGGGCGGCAGGTGCGAGGTCCTTGCGTACGGCCTCGGCGCTGGCCGCGTTCACGTCGGACAGGGCCACCACCTGGGCGCCCGAGAGGACTTGCTGGATGCGGCGGGTGTGGTCGCGGCCAATCATGCCGGTGCCGATGACGCCAATGTTCAATGCCATGGGGTTTCTCCGAAAGGGGATGGGTTGTTTATTGCTTGGAAAACTTGTTCAGGTAGCGCTGCATCTCGGCGCGCATGAAGCGGCAGGAGTCTTCGGCGCGCTCCTCCCAGGCGAAGACGCAGGAGGACATCACGCCATCGAAGCGAACCTCGGCCAACGTGGCGAAGAACACATCCCAGTCGATCTCGCCCTGGCCCATGTCCAGGTGCTGGTGCACCCGGACCTGCGTGGAGCCCGGCGGGTTGACGATGTAGCGCAGCTGGCTGCTCTTCTTATGGTTGAAGGTATCGGCCACCCGCACATGGGCCAGCACCGGCGCGGCCTCGCGGATCATGGCGGCCATGTCCTCGCCGTAGTAGAAGGTGTGCGGCGCGATGTAGCTCAGCTTCAAGGCCTTGGAGCCGATGTTCTTGACGATGTCGGCTGCGCTCTGCAGGGCCTCTATCCAGTCCTCCGGGTGCGGCTCCACCGAGAGCGTGATGCCTTCGCGCTCGAAGATGGGCAGCAGCTCGTCCATGGAGCGAAACCAGGCCGCTTCGCACATCTCCCTGGTGTTTGCGCCAGGGCGTTCGCCCACCGAGCGCTCGGGCGAGGCGCCACGGCCGAACTCCGAGACCATGAGCGGGCAGTCCATCTCCACGGCCACCTCGATGGCCTTCTTCCAGCAGCGCAGCGCCCACTGGCGCTCGTCCTCGAACGGGCTGGCCCAGCGGTACATGGGCTGCAGCGAGGCCAGGCCGACCCCGGCGCTGTTCATCGCGGCCTTGAAGCCGGCCATGCGCTCCTGGGTGGCGCGGGGCATGACCCACCAGTCCAGGAAATCCGATCGGGGCGAGAGTTCGATCTGGTCGTAGCCCAGCGCGGCCACCACGGCGGGCAGCTCGCGCAGCGGCAGGTGCCGGATCATGTACGGGTCCAGGGCTATCTTCATGAGGGCGTCTCCTTGTTGGGGTGTTGTCTGACGTGCTTGTGCAGGCAGCGCAATGTAGGGGTGTCGGCCCAGAAATGGGGTGGGATAATTGACGAAAAATCGTCAAAAATACCCCTGCCCATGCGCCGCAAGAAGACTGCACGATTCACTGAGATTGCTGAACTGGCGGGAGTCAGCGTGAGCACCGTCGACCGCGTGCTCAACGAGCGCGATACCGCGTCGGTGAAGACGCGGGAAAAAGTGGTGCGGGCTGCGCAGCAACTGGGGGTGCCGCGCCTGTTGCCGGAAACCCGCCATGGCCTGATCCACCTCGACATCGTTTTGCCGGACAACCGTTCGCCGTTCTTTCAGCGCCTGGCGTGGGCCCTGCAGCGTGGCGTGGCAGCGCTGGACAAGCGCCTGGTGGTGCACCGCGTGACCACGCCGGAGGAAGACGAAGCCGCTTTGGTGCGCGCACTCGCGCCGCGCCGCTACCGGCGCCAGGCCTTGATCGTGGCAGCGCCCGATACCGCGCAGGTGCGCCTGGCGCTACAGCAGGCCGGTGCGCGTGGCGAGCATGTGGCCATGGTGGTCACGCGCGTGAGCGCGGTGGTGCCGTCGGATTACGTCGGCATCGACAACCACGCTGCCGGGCGCACCGCGGGCTACCTGCTCGGGCGCCTGTGCCACCGCCCGGGCCGTGTCCTGGTTCTTTCCAGTCGGCACGACTACCTGGGCCACATGGAGCGCAGTGGGGGGTGCCGCGAGGTGCTGGCGCAGAAGTTCCCGGGCTTGACCTGTGGGCTGGATGCAACACAGACGCACGACGACCCGGACAAGTGTTACTGGGCGGTGCGCCAGGCGCTGCAGGAGCCGGGGGGCCTGGTGGGGCTGTACAACACCGGGGCCGGGTCACCGGGCATCCATGCGGCGCTGCAGCGCTATGCGCAGGACAAGGTCTGCTGGGTCACGCACGAGATTTCGGACGACCACCGCCTGTACCTGCAGGAGGGGATGCTGGACGTGGTGATCGACCAGGACCCGGACACCCAGGCCGTGCGCGCACTGCAAAGCGTGTTGGCTGCCGTGGGCATGGCGCCCGCGGCCACGCCTTTGGCCCAGCCCGGGGCGTTCAGGCTCTATTTCGCAGAGAACATGGGGCAGCAGCCGTATCTGGCATGAGCGCCTGTGAACCCATCGCGCGCACCCGGGGCATTCATTTTTCTATCAGAATGCGGGAGAAAAAATGTTTTCCAAACCCTGCGGGGCACCGCAGCGGGGTATGAAAGGCCCAGGGCAATGGCATCCAAAGGCGACAGCAGCAACAGCGTTGATCAATTCATTGGCCGCATCACGGCGGAGTACGACGGCCTGAGCAAGCAGCTCAAGGTCATTGCACGGTATGTCGAGCAGCACCGCGATCACATCGGCCTGGAAGGCATCCAGCAGTTGGCCTCCAACTGCCAGGTGCAGCCCTCTGCGGTGGTGCGTTTTGCCAAGCATTTCGGTTTTTCGGGTTTTTCGGAAATGCAGGCCATCTTTCGCGAAGGGCTGACGCGCCAGTTGGCCCCGAGCCGCAATTACCGCGCCCGGATCCGCGACATCATTGAGTCGGGGGCGGGAAGTCTCTCCAGCCTGGAGATCGCGCACGAGTTCCTCACCGGCAGCCAGGCGGCGATGCACGAGCTGGAGGTCAATCTGGACCAGTCTGCCTTTACCCAGGCGGTGGACATGCTGCGCGATACCGACTGCATCTGGATCGCGGCTTCGCGCCGCTCCTTTCCCGTGGCGGTGTATCTGGATTACGCGCTGCAGCACACCGACAAGCGGGTGTGCCTGATGTCGGGCCTGGGCAGCATGCATCTGGGCCAGATGCGTTCGGTGCGCCAGGGTGACGTGATGCTGGCGATATCGTTTGCCCCCTATGCGCAAGAAACGCTGGCCGCCGTGGAGTTGGCCACCGAACGGGGCGTGCGGCTGATCTCCATCACCGACAGCCGCATGAGCCCGCTGGCCAAGGATGCAGAGGCGCTTTTGGTCGTGCAGGACAACTCGACCTTCGGTTTTCGCTCCCTGACCAGCACCATGGGTCTGGCGCAGAGCCTGTTCATCGCGCTGGCCTATGCCCTGGAGCTTCCCTACCGCCCGACCTCGCCACGGGCCAGCAGCTGAGGGCTGCGCCACTGCGGTGCGAGGCGTCTGCGATTGGTGTTTCTATTTGTACAAATTGCAGAAATTTTTTTCCATAATTCCCGAATATTCCGTATAGTTCGGGGCCTGCGGGTCGCACGCGCGGTCCAGTCACCCAACCCCAGAGGACAGGAATTTTCATGAAGCACGTAGCCGTGTTCGGCGCCGGTCGCATTGGCCGCATCCACGCCACCAATCTTGCCGCCCAGCCGGGCGTGGCGCTCAAGTATGTTTGTGACGCGGTCCCGGCGGCGGCCGCCGAGTTGGCCCAGGTGCTGGGCGCCCAGGTGGCGGACGTCGATGCCGTGTTTGCCGACAGGAGCATCGACGCGGTGGCCATCTGTTCGCCCACCAGCACGCACAGCGAGCTGATTGCGCGCGCTGCGGCGGCGGGCAAGCACATCTTCTGCGAAAAGCCGGTGGATCTGTCGGTGCCACGCGCCGAAGCCGTGGCCCAGGCCGTGGCGGCTGCGGGGGTGGGGTGCATGATCGGTTTCCAGCGCCGTTTCGACCCCACCTTCAATGAAGCCCGCCGCCGCCTGGATGCGGGTGAGATCGGTGCGCCCGAGATGCTGGTCATCACCAGCCGCGACCCCGGTGCGCCGCCGGTGGAGTACATCCAGCAGTCGGGCGGCATCTTCCGCGACATGCTGATCCACGATTTCGACGTGTTCCGCTGGATTTTGTGCGCAGACGGCGACGAGGCCGCGTGGTTGTCGGCCACCGGCTCGGTGCTGACGGATCCGGCGGTGGGCGCTGCAGGTGATTTTGATTGCACGGCGGTGACCATCCGCACCCGCAAGGGCCGCCTGTGCCAGATCAACACCACGCGCCGCGCGGCCTACGGCTACGACCAGCGTTTCGAGGTGCTGGGCTCCCTGGGCTTGCTGCAGTGCGGCAACCACACGCCCACCGAGGTGGTGCAGTGGGGCCCCAAGGGCATCCAGGCCGACAAGCCCGAGGCCTTCTTCCTGCAGCGCTACGCGGCCGCCTACCGCCTGGAGATCGAGCATTTCTTTGCTTGCCTGCAGTCGGGCCAGCCCTTCAAGACCACCATCCAGGACGGCGTGCTGGCGCAAAAGCTGGCCGATGCGGCCACGCTGAGCGCGGCCTCTGGCCAGCCCGTGACGCTCTGAGGGCCGCTGCCATGAGCGCGAAGATTCTCAAGGTGGGCATTGCTGGCCTGGGGCGCCTGGGCAAGCGCCATGCGCAGCAACTGGCCCAAAACACCCCGGGTGCCCGCCTGGTGGCGGCCTGCAGCCCGGTGGCTGCCGAGCTGGAGTGGGCGCGCAGTGAGCTGGGCATTGCCAACTGCTACGGCACGCTGCAGGAGATGCTGGCCGGTGCCGACATCGACGCCGTGGTGCTGGTGACGCCGACCACGCTGCATGCGGACCAGACCAGCGCCTGCCTGCGCGCGGGTAAACACGTTTTCGTGGAAAAACCCCTGTCGCTGGACCTGGCCACCTGTGAGGCGGTGCAGGCGCTGGCGAAGGAGCACCCGCAGCTGGTGGCGATGGTGGGCTTTGTGCGCCGTTTCGACCCCAGCTATGCCGAGGCGAAGGCGGCCATTGACCAAGGTGCTCTGGGTCGGCCATTCCTGGTGCGCTCGCAGACCTGCGACCAGAACGACCCGGAGGGGTTTTTTGTGCAGTTTGCGCCCACCTCTGGCGGGATTTTCATGGACTGCAGCGTGCACGACATCGACCTGGCACGCTGGATGCTGGGCAAGCCCAAGGCGACGCGGGTGTTTGCCAGCGGCACCATTGCGATGCATCCGGGGCTGGCCGCCTGCGGCGATGTGGACAATGGCCTGGCCATTGTCGAATTCGAAGGCGGGCAGCGTGCGGTGTTCTATGCCAGCCGCACCATGCCCCATGGGCATGAAACCACCACCGAAGTGATCGGTACCGCAGGCACGCTGCAGGTGGGCATGGGGGCGCACTTGAGCCGTGTGCAGTACCGCGACGCGGATGGGGTGGGCCACCGGGCACTGCCGGACTTCTTTGCCCGCTTTGGGGACGCCTTCCGGCTGGAGATGGAGGCTTTTGTGGCGGCCTGCCGGGGCGAGCGCAGCGCACCGCTGACGCTGGGCGATGCGACCGAAGCCACGCGCATCGGCCAGGCCATCACGCAGTCGCTGCGCAGCGGGATGCCGGTGGGGCTGTGATGTTGCATTGCGGAGCGGTTCCGTGTCCGCACGCTTGGGTTGGGCGTGCGTGGCGTTGCCCCAATCGGATTCAAAATAGAGAAATTTATTTCTAGGTGTTTCTACTAAGATAAATTTTTTCTATTTCTACTATAGTCTGCCCTGTTCTCACTGTAGGCAGTCCTATGCGCAGACGCTTTTCATGGAAGCCCTCCGTTGCCCGACGGCTCGCCGTTCTGGCTCTGCTTGGGCTTGCGCTTGTGTTGGTGGTGGTGGGGGCGGCGATGGCCGTGTTGGAGCAAGCCAGTACCCGTGCGCTGGTGGTCAGTGCGGTGGCCGAGCAGGTTCAGAGCATGGTGGCGGTGGCAGACACGGCAGACCAGATCAACCGTGGCTTGGTGCTGCGCTCGTTTGCCAACTTTCGTCGCCAGTTCGACCACGAACCCAAGGTGGACGAAGCGACGGGCGACATGCTCAGTGGCGGCAGCCCCGTCAACGATGATTTCATCGCGGTGGATCGCTTCCATAAGGATACCGGGGGTGTTGCCATGGTCTTTGCACGCAAGGGCGATGCCATGCTTTGCATATCCAGTTCCACCCGCACGGCATCGGGCGAGCGGTCGTTGGATATTGCGTTCGACGCTTCGCATCCAGCCTACGCCACCGTGATGGCGGGCCAGGCTTATACAGGTTATGGGCGCCTGTTTAGCAAGTCCTACCTCACACGCTACGAGCCGCTCAAGGCGGCCAATGGCAGGGTGCTGGGCGTGTTTGGCATTGGCATGGACATTTCGCTGCAGGAGTGGGTGCTGGAGCAGCAAATTGCCAAGGTGGAGATTTTTGATACTGGTGGCATGTATTACATTGATGCCAGTGGCGTGCCCGCCGACTATCGGTTTGTGGTGCACCCCACGGGCAAGGGCAAGGCGGTGTTGGCCCACGCTCCAGCTGCTGCGGGGTTCCTTGATGCGCTGGCACAGGCGCCACAGGGTTATGTTGCCAATGCGATGCCGCTGTTGGGCGGTGCTGACGAAAAACGGTGGGCGGTGGTGCGCAAGACGCGGGCGGGCCAGGGCTGGCTGGTGGCCGAGGTGTCGGAGGCGGAATCGATGCGCGTGTATTGGCGCAATATGGTCATTGTGTATGGCTTGTTGGGGGCGGCTGCTTTGTTGCTGGGGGGCGGTCTGTTCGTTCTGGTGCGTCACACGGTGAGTTCTCCCCTGGGGGAGTTGACGCAGGCCATTTCATTGGTTGCGCAAGGTGACTTGACGCGTGCCTTTGCGACTGTGCGGCGTGATGAAATTGGTACTCTGGTACGCAGCGTGGAGCATTTGCGCCAGAGCTTTCAGCAGGCCCTTGCCAAGGTGCACACCGCGGCAGAAAGTGTTCGCATTGCCAGCACGGAAATTGCCACATGCAACCAGGATTTGAGCACTCGTACGGAGCACACCGCGAGCAATTTGCAGCGCACGGCCTCGAGCCTGGCGCAGATTATGCACGCCGTACAAGAGTCGGAGGGCGCCGCACGCCAGGCCAATGTGCTGGCTGCCTCTGCGGTGCAGGTGGCCCAGCGCGGTGGAGCGGCGGTGAGCGGCGTGGTTGCTACCATGGGAGAGATTACCCAGAGTTCGCGCAAGATCGCCGATATCACCGGGGTGATTGACGCCATTGCGTTCCAGACCAATATCCTGGCGCTCAACGCAGCAGTGGAGTCGGCGCGGGCCGGAGAGCAGGGGCGTGGTTTTGCCGTGGTGGCGCAGGAGGTGCGTGGCTTGGCTCAGCGCAGTGCTGCGGCGGCCCGGGAAATCAAACATCTGATTGATGACTCGACGAGTCGGGTTGGCTCGGGCGCCCGGCAGGTGCAGGAGGCGGGAGACACGATGCACGAGATCATTGGCTCGGTGCAGCGGGTCAGCCACATCATTGCCGAGATCGCCGCCACCGCCACCGGGCAGTCCACCGGCATTGGCCGTGTCAATGCGGCTGTGGCGGAGCTGGATCAGCTCACCCAGCAGAACGCGGCCCTGGTGGAGCAATCGGCGGCGGCGTCGGAGAGCCTGCGTGACCAGGCGGACACGTTGGCGCAGGCGGTGGTGACCTTCAAGCTGCACAGTCCGTGATGTGTGGCTTGGACCGAACGTGAGATCACAGGATGCGCGCAAACCATTGCACAGTAAGTGGCGTTCCGCATTCCCCAATACGTTTGGGGAATACGCAGGCGGCGAGTATTTTGGATCGAATCAGTGCCAGCCTGCTTTCACTTTGTCCATCGGAACGGCGCGTTGGACAGATGGTGCTGGATGACGTGCAGGCGTTCATGCGCTTGTCTATTGGCGAGGTGGCAGCCAGAGCTGGCGTCAGCAAGCCCACCATCGTGCGGTTCTGCCGCAGTGTCGGTTACAACGGTTTTGCCGACTTGAAGCGCAAGTTGCTGGGAACGGCGCAGGAGGGCTTGCCATTTATCCATGGCGGCGTCGATGCCGACGACACGATGCATGACATTGTGGTGAAGGTTGTCGACAGTACGACAGCGGCGTTCTTGCATTACCGAAGCAGTGTGAAGTGTGACGCGATAGAGGATGCCATTGCGCTACTGGTTGGGGCGCATCGGAGCGGACGGCGCATAGAGGTTTTTGGTATGGGCAATTCTGGAGGGGTGGCCCAGGATGTGCACCATAAGTTCTTGCGTCTGGGGGTCAAGGCCACCGCGTTGAACGACAGCCGCTTGCAGATCATGAGTGCGAGCACGTTGGTCCGTGGGGATTGCGTGCTGCTTATTTCCAATTCTGGTCGTACCCGTGACATATTGGACAGCTGCATGATCGCCAAAGGCAGTGGAGCGACAACGATTGCGCTTACCAGCAGCGGCTCGCCCTTGGCGGAAATGGCGGACATTCATCTTGCGGCGAACCACCTGGAACTGTACGAGTGCCACATACCCGCCGTTTCCCGTTTGCTGCATATGGTGATCATCGATATTCTGGCTGCGGGCCTGGCACTTCGCCTGGGTGGAGAGGGTCTATGCCCCATCATGCGTGAAGTGGTGGATAACCTGAGTCGACGCAAGTGAAACGGGGCGGGCGCCGCCGCGCTAGAACACGATCCCTGCGGGGTTGTGGGGGTTGGGTCGGTTGTTGCTGGCCGGTGCGGCGGGTGCCGGTGTGTCTTGCGCGGCAGCGGGCTTTTCCTCGGGCTTGGGTTTGAGGGGCACGGCGGGGCTGGGGGGAGGGTTCTGGTAGCCCTTGGGCAGGGCAGACTGGCTGGGGTAGCCGGCGGCGTCGAGGTAGCCGTTCCACTCGGCTTCGCTCAGGCCCTTGATGCGCTGGCCGCCCACGGTGAGCAGGGGCAGGTTGGTGCCGCCGCTGAGTTTTTGCAGCAGCTCGACGTCGGCGGCGGTGCTGACGGTGCGCTCGTTGAAGGGGATGCCGCGCTTTTGCAGCAGGGCGCGTCCGCTGTCACAGGGTTCGCAAGGGGTGCTGGTGTAGAGCGTAACGGGGTACTTGGAAACGACCTGGCGCAGTTCGGCGGGCAGTGCGGTGCTGGTAGCGGTGTTGCGCGCGCCGGTGCCGGTGCCCGCCACTTTGCCCTGGGAGGTGTCGGCAGGGGGCTTGTCGGAATAGGTGACCTTGCCGTCGGGGCCGACGATGCGGTAGACCGTCTGGGCCTGGATGGGGGCATGCCCAGCCAGTAGCACCAGGCTGGCAGCCAGCGGCAGGCTCTTGCGCAGTGCAGCTTTCATGCGGTAGCTCCTGTAACGGGTGGGACCATGCCCTGGTGCCGCAGCAGGGCGTCCAACTGGGGGGGGCGGCCACGAAAGGCGATGAAGGAGTCCATGGCGTCGCGGCTGCCGCCCTGGGCCAGGATTTCCTGGCGAAAGCGTGTGCCGGTGGCGGGGTTGGCACGGCCGTCGGGCAGGGCGCTTTCCTCGAAGGCGGCGTAGGCGTCGGCAGAGAGGACTTCGGCCCACTTGTAGCTGTAGTAGCCAGCGGCGTAGCCGCCGGCGAAGATGTGGCTGAAGGTGTGGGGCGTGCGGCTGAAGGCCGGGGTGGGCAGCACGGCGACTTCGTCGCGCACTGCCTGCAGCACGGCCATGAAGTCCTGCGGGGTGCCGGTCGGGCTGTGCAGCAGCATGTCAAAGAGGGCGAATTCGACCTGGCGCAGGGTCTGCATGCCGGCCTGGAAGTTCTTGGCCGCCAGCATTTTTTCGAACAGTGCGCGCGGCAGCGGCTCGCCGGTATCGACGTGGGCGCTGAGGGTTTGCAACACCTGCCATTCCCAGCAGAAGTTTTCCATGAACTGGCTGGGCAGCTCGACGGCGTCCCATTCGACGCCGTTGATGCCGGCGACGTCGAGTTCATCGACTTCGGTGAGCAGGTGGTGCAGGCCGTGGCCAAATTCGTGGAACAGGGTGATGACGTCGTCGTGGGTGAGCAGGGCGGGTTTGTCGTCCTGGCCCTGGGCGAAGTTGCACACCAGGTGCGCGACCGGGGTTTGCACCTTGCCGGTGTCTGGGCGCAGCCAGCGGGTGCGCACGCCGTCCATCCAGGCGCCGCCGCGCTTGCCGCTGCGGGCGTCGGGGTCGAGGTAGAAGTGCCCCACGGTGTGCAGGGCGCCGTCGCGCGGGCGTTCGATGCGGAAAAAGCGCACGCCTTCGAACCAGACCGGCGCCTGGTCGGGGACGATGCGGATGCCAAAGAGGTGCTGGGCCAGGGCGAACAGGCCAGCCTGCACGCGCGGGGCGGTGAAGTACTGCTTGACCTCCTGCTCGCTGAAGGCGTAGCGCGCTTCCTTGAGGTGTTCGGAGATATAGGGCCAGTCCCAGGCCTGGGGGTCGTCCAGCCCCAGGGCGCTGCGGGCATGGGCGCGCAGGTCAGCGACGTCGGCTTCGGCGTAGGGGCGGGCCTTGGCTGCCAGGTCGCGCAGGAAGGTGAGCACGGCGGCGGGGGTGTCGGCCATCTTGGGCACCAACGAGAGGGTGCCGAAGTCCGGGTAGCCCAGCAACTGGGCTTCTTCCTGGCGCAGCGTGAGCAGCTCGCCGATGATGGGGCCGTTGTCGCGTTCGGGGGCGCTGGGCTGGGCCTGCTCGGAGGCGCGGGTGACGTAGGCGCGGTACATCCGCTCGCGCAATGCGCGGTTGCGGGCGAACTGCATCACCGGCAGGTAGCAGGGCATCTTGAGCGTGAGCTTGTAGCCGCTGTGCCCTTCTTGCGCGGCGGCGGCGCGCGCGGCCGCCAGCACGTCGGGGGGGATGCCCGCGATTTCGTCTTCGCCCGCGTAGTGGGCAAAGGCGTCGGTGGCGTCGAGGGTGTTTTCGCTGAACTTTTGCCCGAGTTCGGCTTGGCGCTCCTGGATCTGGGCAAAGCGTTCGCGCGCGGGGCCCTGCAGTTCGGCGCCGCCAAGCACGAAGCCGCGCAGTGCGTTGCGCAGGGCTTGGCGCTGTGCGGGGCTGAGGGCGGCGGGGTCCACGGCCTTGTATTTGGCGTACAGGGCTTCGTTGGCGCCCAGGCGGGTGTAGAAGTCGGTGACGCGCGGCAGGCAGGCGTTGTAGGCGGCGCGCAGCTCCGGGGTGTCGGCGACGGCGTTGAGGTGGCCCACGGCGCCCCAGGCCACGCCCAGGCGTTCGGTGGCGAGGTCCAGGCAGGAGGACAGGGCGCTCCACTGGGCCGGGAAGCCGGGGGCGGTGGCGCGCGCCAGGGCCTGCTCGGCGTCGGCCAGCAGGGTGTCCATGGCGGGTTCGACGTGTTCGGCCCGGATGGCGTCGAAGCGGGGCAGGGCGTCGTGCGCGAGCAGCGGGTTGGTGTTGGTGGTGTCACTCACTGGGGTGGGCTCCGTGGGGTGCGCGTGGCGTGTGCGGGCGCCAGGGCGCTCTTTCAGGCGGCTGCGGCTTCGGCCGATTGCAGGGTGTTGACCAGCAGCATGGTGATGGTCATGGGGCCGACGCCGCCGGGCACCGGGGTGATCCAGCCCGCCACCTGGCGTACGCCGTCGAAATCGACGTCGCCGCAGAGTTTGCCTTCGTCGTTGCGGTTCATGCCCACGTCGATGACCACGGCGCCGGGTTTGACCATGTCGGCGGTGAGTACCTTGCGCTTGCCGACGGCGGCGACGATGACGTCGGCCTGCAGGGTCTGGGCCTTGAGGTCGGGGGTGCGGGAGTGGCAGATGGTGACGGTGGCGTCTTTTTGCAGCAGCATCAGCGCCATGGGCTTGCCCACGATGTTGGAGCGGCCGATGACCACGGCGTGCTTGCCGCGCAGCTCATAACCAATGCTCTCCAGCATCTTCATGCAGCCATAGGGGGTACAGGGCCAAAAGCCGGGCTGTCCGACCATGAGGGCGCCAGCGCTGGCGACGTGGAAGCCGTCCACGTCCTTGGACGGCGCAATGGCTTCGATGACTTTGTGGTCGTCGATGTGGGGGGGCAAGGGCAGTTGCACCAGGATGCCGTGGATGGCGGGGTCCTTGTTGAGGGCGGTGATGCGCTCCAGCAGGTCGGCCTCGGTCAGGGAGGCGTCGTACTTCTCCAGCACCGAGTGCATGCCTGCTTCCTCGCAGGCCTTGACCTTGTTGCGCACGTAGACCTGGGAGGCGGGGTTCTCGCCCACCAGCACCACGGCCAAGCCGGGGGTGGTGCCGCGCGCCTTGAGGGCGGCGGTGCGCGTGGCGACGTCGGTGCGCAGTTGGCGGGCCAGGGCGTTTCCGTCGATCAATTGGGCGCTGTGGGTGCTCATGCTTCAAAACTCCAAAGGAAAACGCCCGCTGTCCCTCGTGTAGCGGGCGTTGTGTGCTATAAAAATAATAGTGGACTCAGCCGGGTACCTTGGCCGGCGCCTGTCCCAGGGCGATCTTGAGCAGGTCGGCGACGGTGTTGGCGCCGAGCTTTTCCATGATGTTGGCGCGGTGGGCTTCGACGGTCTTGATGCTGATGGCCAGATCGTCGGCGATCTGCTTGTTCAGGCGCCCGGCCACGATGCGCTCCAGCACCTGGGATTCGCGCAGGGTGAGCTTGGCGAGCAGGGCGTCGCGGCTGGCGGCTTCCTGGGAGTCGGCGAAGGTGCCGCGTGCGTGCTCCAGCATGCGTTCGACCAGGGCGGCGATCTGTTCTTCGTTGAAGGGCTTCTGGATGAAGTCGACCGCGCCCTTTTTCATGGTGGACACGGCCATGGGAACGTCGCCATGGCCGGTGATGAAGGTGATGGGCAGGGGCGAGCGCATGTCGATGAGGCGGTTTTGCAGTTCCAGCCCGGTCATGCCGCCCATGCGGATGTCGACGATCAGGCAGGCTACCTCGCGCGGGTCGTAGCGGTTCAGGAAGGATTCGGCGGAATCGAAGCAGCGCACACGGTAGTCGCGCCCTTCCAGCAGCCACTGCAGGGAGTCGCGCACGGCCTCGTCATCGTCCACGACATATACGGTACCTTTCTTGGGGATCAGACTCATGGCAATCGCAATTCCTCGCTGTTCGTCTCCGGGGCGGCCTGGGGTTCGGTCATGGGAATCCAGAAGGAGAAACGGCAGCCCACCACCTCGTCACCATTGTAGAGGTTCTGGGCACTCATCCGCCCCAGGTGCGACTCGACGATGGAGCGGCACAGCGACAGGCCGATGCCCATGCCTTCGGGCTTGGTGGAGTAGAAGGCTTCGTACAGGCGCGCCATGACTTCGGGGGCCAGGCCCTTGCCGGTGTCCTGGACCGAAAACTCGACCACGGCCTTGTCCTCGATGCGCCGGGGCACCACGCGCAGCTCCACCAGGCGCTGTGGGGTCTGGCGCAGGGCGTGGTCTATGGCTTCGGCGGCGTTGCGCAGCAGGTTGACCAGCACCTGCTCGATCAGGATCGGGTCCACCATCAGCAGCGGGATGCGCGCGGCCACGTAGTGGTTCAGGCGCACGTTGAAGCGGCGCAGTTCGATCTCGGCGAGTTCGACCGCTTCGGCCACCATGGTGCCGACTTCGGACGGGGTGCGGTTGGGCTCGCTGCGTTTGACGAAGGCGCGGATGCGTTGAATGATCTGCCCGGCGCGGTGCGCCTGCTTGGCGGTTTTTTCCAGGGCGCCCAGGAGTTCTTCGGGGGCGATCTGCTGGCTGCGCAGGCGCGTCATCATGCCGTTGCAGTAGTTGTTGATGGCGGTCAGCGGCTGGTTGAGTTCGTGCGCCACGCTGGAGGCCATTTCGCCCATGGTGATGAGGCGGCTGGCCGACTGGGCGCGCTCGGTCTGGATGGCGGCCTGTTCTTCGGCCAGGCGCTGCTTGGTGATGTCGGTGGCGATCACCATCTGGGCCAGGCGCCCGTCGACCCAGCTCAGGTAGCGGGTGCGTACCTCCAGCCATTTGCCCAGGGCGGGCACGTAGAGTTCGGTGCGCTCGGCTTCGGTTTCGGGCAGGGCGGTGATGGGCAGGCCGACGAAGGCGTCGACGTCGTCGCTGACGTCGTCGCTGGGGCGGCTGGGGGGCATTCCGGCCTGGGCGATGAGCTGCAGGTGGCCTTCGGCATCGGTGCCGAACCACTGCCGGTAGAGCCGGTTGGCGAACAGGATTTCGTCGCTGCCCAGGGGGGCCACGGAGATGGAAGCATCCAGGGCCTCTAGCACGGTGGTGAAGCGCTGGTGCGACTCGCTGAGCTGCTCGCGCACGCGGTTGGGCTCGGTGATGTCGGTCATGGAGGTCATCCAGCCGGTTTGCGTGCCCTGGGAGTCGATCAGGGGGCTGACGTACAGCCGTGCGTCAAAGAGCGAGCCGTCGCGGCGCTTGACGCGCACCTGGATGCCGCCGGCGGAGGCTCTGCCGCTGAGTTCTTCTTCGAGCCGCTGGGTCAGGGTCTCGCGGTCGTTTTCGGGCCAGTAGGGGAAGGGGGCGGTGCGGCCGACGAGGTCGGATTCGGCCCAGCCCGTCATCTGGCAGAAGGCGGCGTTGACGTAGGTGATGCGCCCTTGCAGGTCCATGGCGCGCATGCCGGTGAGCATGGAGTTTTCCATGGCGCGGCGGAAGTTGGTCTCGGAGATCAGGGCGTGCTGCGCCTGCATGCGCCGGCGTGTGTGGCGCCAGTTGGCGATGAGCATCCAGGCCGTCATCAGGCTCAAGGCGGCGACGAGCCAGAACAGGCCGGAGCCGATCACGCCGAGCGAGGCGCGGTAGGCCTGGGCGCGCAGCCGCAGGCCGTTGCCCACGGGGGACACCGGCATGGTGTATTCGTTGTGGGGCGCGGCCGAGGGCAGCCAGGGGCTGCTGAGCTTCTTGGCCGGAACCACGGTGCCCGCCAGCAGCGAGCCGCGGGCATCGAGCAGGGAGACGGCGTAGCGCGCCGTGACCTCTGAGGGGACGCCGTAGCGGTACAGGGCGTCGACCGAGTACTCCGCCAGCAGGACGCCCGAGAAGCGCGCGCGTTCGTTCAGGGGGGCGTACATCTGCAGCTGCGGCGGGTCGTTGGTGGACCAGACCGGCTGCAGGTACACCACCTGGGCGGCTTCGCGCGCCTGCTCAAAGCCGGCGTCCGCGCCTTCGGCGGCATTGCTGCCAAAGAGCTGGTAGACGGTGTAGGCCGAGGTGCCCACGCTGGCACGCACGCGGCGGCGCTCGTCGATCCAGGCCACGCCCTGCAGCTCGGGGTACTGGTTGAGCATGGCCTCGGAGCGGGTCTTGAACTCGTGCGCGTCGAGTTCGCGGTTGGAGATTTCGCGCGCCAGGCGCATGAATTGCTCCTGGCGCTCCAGCAGGCGCAGGCGCAGGCGCTGCTGGGTGTATTCGACGTCGCGTTGCACGGCTTCGTGTTCGCGTTCGATTTCTTCGATGCGCAGATAGGCCAGTGTGGCGGCGATGGCGGTGAAAAACAGCAGCACCGCCGCCAGCGGGGCGAGCATGGCGAAACGGTCCTGGCGGTAGGGGGTCTGCCGCTGCCACCAGCGGCGCACACGCTCCAGCGTGGAAAAGCCCAGGGGTTCGGGCAGGTGTAGCAGGGGGGGGGTAGCCATGGGCGCAGTGTAGGGGAGGGAATACCCTGAAAATGGCCTCTTGTTTCACATTAAGAAAATGTATAGCACATATTGAAAAATGAAAATTTATATGGGAAACTAGGCAGGTCGTACTAAATTCGCGCACTACCCAAGGAGAACCCCATGACCGCAAGCACCGGCACGCCAGGCATCGACGCCCTCTACGACCCCCAGGAAACGCAGGAGTGGCTCGATGCCCTCAGCGCCGTGATCGAGGCCGAGGGGCCGCAGCGTGCGCATGGCCTGCTGGAGGAGCTGCTGGAGCATGCGCGCCAGCATTCGATTGACATGCCGTTTTCGGCCACCACGGGTTACGTCAACACCATCGAGCCCGCCGGGGAGGCGCACTGCCCGGGCAATATCCAGATCGAAAAGCGCCTGCGCGCCTACATGCGCTGGAATGCGATGGCCATGGTGGTGCGTGCCAATCGGCGCAACCCTGCTGATGGCGGCGACCTGGGCGGCCATATCGGCTCCTTTGCCTCGCTGGCGAGCATGCTGGGCGCCGGTTTCAACCACTTCTGGCATGCCGAGAGCGAAAACCACGGGGGCGACTGCCTCTACATCCAAGGGCACAGCGCACCGGGCATTTACGCCCGCGCCTTCATGGAGGGGCGGCTGAATGAAGAGCAGCTCGACAGCTTCCGCCAGGAGGTGGATGGCAAGGGCCTGTCCAGCTACCCGCACCCGAAGCTGATGCCGGAGTTCTGGCAATTTCCGACCGTGTCCATGGGGCTGGGGCCGTTGATGGCGATCTACCAGGCGCGCTTCCTGAAATATCTGCACGCCCGCTCAATTGCCAACACCGAAAACCGCAAGGTCTGGGCCTTCATGGGCGACGGCGAGATGGACGAGCCCGAATCCCTGGGGGCGATTGGCCTGGCGGCTCGCGAGGGGCTGGACAACCTGGTCTTCGTGGTGAACTGCAACCTGCAGCGCCTGGATGGCCCGGTGCGGGGCAACGGCAAGATCATCCAGGAGCTGGAAGGCGAGTTCCGTGGCTCGGGCTGGAATGTGATCAAGCTGATCTGGGGCAAGGGCTGGGACGAGCTGCTCTCGCGCGACAAGAGCGGCAAGTTGAAGCAGCTCATGATGGAAACGCTGGACGGCGACTACCAGGCCATGAAGGCCAATGACGGCGCTTTCGTGCGCAAGAACTTCTTTGGCAAATACCCTGAAACCTCCAAGTTGGTCGAGCACATGACCGACGACGAGGTGTTCGAACTGCGCCGTGGCGGCCACCAGCCCGAGAAGGTGTACGCCGCCTTCCACGCCGCGCACCACAACAAGACCGGCCAGCCCACCGTGCTGCTGGTCAAGACCGTGAAGGGCTATGGCATGGGCAAGGCCGGTGAAGGCAAGAACACCGTGCACCAGACCAAGAAGCTCAGCGACGAAGACATCAAGTACATCCGCGACCGCTTTGGCATTCCCATCCCCGACAGCGAGCTGGCCAAGCTGCCCTATTACAAACCGGCCGAGGACACGCCCGAGATGCGCTACCTGCACGAGCGCCGCCGCCAACTGGGGGGCTACCTGCCCAAGCGCCGCGCCAAGGCGGACGAGCATTTCACCGTGCCCGCCCTGGAGACATTCAAGGCGATTCTGGAGCCCACGGCCGAGGGGCGTGAGATCAGCACCACGCAGGCCTATGTGCGCTTTATCACCCAGCTGCTGCGCGACCAGGCCCTGGGGCCGCGTGTGGTGCCCATCCTGGTGGACGAGGCGCGCACCTTTGGCATGGAAGGTTTGTTCCGCCAGATCGGTATCTACAACCCCAAGGGCCAGCTCTACACCCCGGTGGACAAAGACCAGGTGATGTACTACCGCGAAGACAAGGCCGGGCAGATTCTGCAAGAGGGCATCAACGAAGCTGGCGGCATGGCGAGCTGGATCGCGGCGGCCACCAGCTACTCCACCAGCAACCGCATCATGGTGCCGTTCTTCGTGTACTACTCGATGTTCGGCTTCCAGCGCATTGGCGATCTGGCCTGGGCGGCGGGCGACATGCAGGCGCGCGGCTTCCTGCTGGGCGGCACCTCGGGCCGTACCACCCTGAACGGCGAAGGCTTGCAGCACGAAGATGGGCACAGCCACATCCTGGCCGGCACCATCCCCAACTGCATCTCCTACGACCCGACCTTTGCGCACGAAGTGGCGGTGATCCTGCACCATGGCTTGAAGCGCATGGTGGAGAAACAGGAAAACGTCTTCTATTACATCACCCTGCTCAACGAGAACTACGCCATGCCGGGCTTGGGCGAGGGCACCGAAGAGCAGATCATCAAGGGCATGTACCTGGCCAAGGAAGGCCAGGAATTGGCCCCCACGCTTTCCGCTGCGCGTGATGCGCTGCCCCCCGAGGGGGCGCATTTGCCCTTGGGGCGGCCCGGCGGGCAAACGATGACCCCGCGCGTGCAGCTTCTGGGCTCGGGCTCGATCCTGCGCGAAAGCCTGGCGGCGCAGGAGCTGCTGGCGGTGGACTGGGGCGTGGCGGCCAATGTATGGAGCTGCCCCAGCTTCAACGAACTGGCCCGCGACGGCCAGGACTGCGAGCGCTGGAACCTGCTGCACCCGCTGGAAGAGGCGCGTGTGCCCTTTGTGGCGCAGCAGCTCGACGCGCACCCGGGCCCGGTGGTGGCATCCACCGATTACATGAAGAACTACGCCGAGCAGATCCGCGCCTTTGTCCCCAAGGGCCGCTCTTACAAGGTGCTGGGCACCGACGGCTTTGGCCGCAGCGACTTCCGCAGCAAGCTGCGCGAGCACTTCGAGATCAACCGCCACTACATCGTGGTGGCCGCGCTCAAGAGCCTGGCCGAAGAAGGCACGGTGCCCATGGCGCGCGTGGCGGAGGCCATTGCCAAGTACGGCATCAACACCGACAAGATCAACCCGCTGTACGCCTGAACACGACGGAGAACGACAACATGGCAAACATTGAAGTACGTGTTCCCGATATTGGCGACTTTGACGAAGTGGCCGTGATCGAAGTGCTGGTCAAGGTGGGTGAGCACATCCGGGCCGAGCAAAGCCTGGTGACTGTGGAGAGCGACAAGGCCTCCATGGAGATCCCGTCCAGCCACGCCGGTGTGGTCAAGGAGCTGAAGGTCAAGCTCGGCGACAAGGTCTCTGAGGGCAGCGTGGTGCTGGTGCTGGAAGCGGCGGGCGAAGCCGCTGCGCCCGCCCCTGCAACTGCCCCGATTTCTGAACAAAAAGCGGCTCCAGCCCGTGTGGAAACTGCGCAGGCAGCTACTGTTTCTGTAGCGCCTGTCGCGCCTTCCGCTGCCGCTGGGCCGGTGGAAGTGCGTGTGCCCGACATTGGCGACTTCCACGACGTGGCGGTGATCGAACTGCTGGTCAAGGTGGGCGACACCGTCAAGGCCGAGCAAAGCCTGATCACGGTGGAGAGCGACAAGGCCTCTATGGAAATCCCGTGCAGCCACGCAGGTGTGGTGCAGGAACTCAAGGTCAAGGTGGGCGACAAGATCAACAAGGGCGACCTCGTGCTGGTGCTGCAAGGCGTGGCAGGTGCTGCGCCCGCAGCGCCCGCTGCAGCGGCGCAGGCCGCGTCCGCCCCGGCAGCGGCTGCGCCGGTGGCGCCCGCCGCAGCGGCAACGACCGCCGTGGCCGTGCCCGCGCACAACCCCAGCACCGCCCCCGTGGGCCTGCCCCACGCCAGCCCCTCGGTGCGCAAGTTCGCCCGTGAACTGGGCGTGCCGCTGGCCGAAGTCAAGGGCTCTGGCCCCAAGGGCCGCATCACCCAGTCCGACGTGCAGGCCTTTACCAAGGCCGTGATGGGCGGCAGCCAGCAAACGGCGGCCATCGCCTCCCAGGTGGCTGCGGCCGTGGCCAAGGCTGCGCCTGCGGGCGGCGCGGGTGCCGAGCTGGGCCTGATCCCCTGGCCCAAGGTGGACTTTGCCAAGTTCGGCCCCATCGAGCGCAAGGAGTTGGGCCGCATCAAGAAGATCAGCGGTGCCAACCTGTCGCGCAACGCCATCGTCATTCCCGCCGTAACCAACCACGACGACGCCGACATCACCGATCTCGAAGCCTTCCGTGTGCAGCTCAACAAGGAAAACGAAAAGAGCGGTGTCAAGGTCACCATGCTGGCCTTCCTCATCAAGGCCTGCGTGGCCGCGCTCAAGAAGTTCCCCGACTTCAACAGCAGCCTGGACGGCGACAGCCTGGTCTACAAGCAGTACTACCACATCGGTTTTGCCGCTGACACGCCCAACGGCCTGGTGGTGCCCGTGCTCAAAGACGCCGACAAGAAGGGCGTGCTGCAGATCAGCCAAGAGATGAGCGAGCTGGCCAAAAAGGCCCGCGACGGCAAGCTCAGCCCCGCCGACATGAGCGGCGCCTGCTTCACCATCTCCAGCTTGGGCGGCATTGGCGGGCGCTACTTCACCCCCATCATCAACGCGCCCGAAGTGGCCATTCTGGGCGTGTGCAAGAGCCAGATGGAGCCGGTGTGGGACGGCAAGGCGTTCCAGCCGCGCCTGATGCTGCCGCTGTCGCTGACCTGGGATCACCGCGTCATTGACGGCGCTGCTGCGGCGCGCTTCAACGTCTACCTGGGCCAGATCCTGGCCGACTTCCGCCGCGTGCTGCTGTAAAGGGAACCGCCATGGCAATCATCGACATCAAGGTCCCCGACATTGGCGACTTCTCCGAAGTGGCCGTCATCGAGCTGCTGGTCAAGGTGGGTGACACCATCAAGGCCGAACAAAGCCTGGTCACCGTGGAGAGCGACAAGGCCTCCATGGAAATCCCCTCCAGCCACGCCGGTGTGGTCAAGGAGCTGAAAGTGAAGCTCGGCGACAAGGTGGCCGAGGGCAGCGTGCTGCTGGCGCTGGAAGTGCAGGGCGCGGATACCGCCCCGGTTCAAGAGCAAAAACAGGCACCAGCCCGCGTGGAATCTGCCCCTGTTGCTACTAATTCAGTAGCATCCGCAGTGCCTGCAGCCCCCGCGGCGGCCAGCTTTGGCGCCAGTTTCCAAGGTTCGGCCGACCTGGAATGCGACGTGCTGGTGCTGGGCGGCGGCCCCGGCGGCTACTCCGCCGCCTTCCGTGCGGCCGACCTCGGCCTCAAAGTGGTGCTGGTCGAGCGCTACGCCACCCTGGGTGGCGTGTGCCTGAACGTGGGCTGCATCCCCAGCAAGGCCCTCTTGCACGTGGCCGCCGTCATGGACGAAGTGGCCCATCTGGGCGACTGCGGCGTGGACTTTGGCGCTCCGGCGGTCAATATTGACAAGCTGCGCGGCCACAAGGAAAAGGTCATTGGCAAGCTCACCGGCGGCCTGGCCGCCATGGCCAAGATGCGCAAGGTCACCACCGTACGCGGCTACGGCAGCTTTGTTGGCGCCAACCACCTGGAGGTGGAGGAAACCACCGGCACGGCGCAGGAGAAGACCAGCACCAAGAAGGTCGTGGCCTTCAAGCGCGCCATCATTGCCGCGGGCAGCCAGGCCGTGCGCCTGCCCTTCATGCCCAACGACCCGCGCGTGGTCGACAGCACCGGCGCCCTGGCGCTCAAAGAAGTGCCTAAACGCATGCTCATCCTGGGCGGCGGCATCATCGGCCTGGAAATGGGCACCGTCTACAGCACCCTGGGCGCGCGCCTGGATGTGGTGGAAATGCTCGACGGCCTGATGCAGGGGGCCGACCGCGACTTGGTCAAGATCTGGCAGAAGATGAACGCCAAGCGCTTTGACAACATCATGTTGAAGACCAAGACGGTCGCCGCCGAGGCCACTGCTGAGGGCATCAGGGTCACGTTTGCCCCGGCGGAAGAGGGCGTCACCGTCCCCGAGCCGCAAACCTACGACCTGGTGCTGCAAGCCGTGGGGCGCAGCCCCAACGGCAAGAAGATCGCCGCCGACAAGGCCGGCGTGGCGGTCACAGACCGCGGCTTCATCAACGTCGACATCCAGATGCGCACCAATGTGCCGCACATCTTCGCCATCGGCGACATCGTGGGCCAGCCCATGCTGGCGCACAAGGCGGTGCACGAGGCGCATGTGGCGGCAGAAGTCATTGCCGGGGAACTCAAAGGCGACAAGGAACTGGCATCTGCCGCCTTCAACGCCCGCGTCATCCCCAGCGTGGCCTACACCGACCCCGAGGTGGCCTGGGTCGGTCTCACTGAAGACCAAGCCAAAGCCCAAGGCATCAAGGTCAAGAAGGGCCTGTTCCCCTGGACCGCATCCGGCCGCGCCATTGCCAACGGCCGCGACGAAGGCGTGACCAAGCTGCTGTTTGACGACAGCCCCGAAGCCCACGGCCACGGCAAGATCCTGGGCGGCGGCATGGTCGGCACCCATGCGGGCGACATGATCGGCGAGATCGCGCTGGCGATCGAGATGGGTGCGGACGCCGTGGACATTGGCAAGACCATTCACCCCCACCCCACGCTGGGCGAGAGCATTGGGATGGCGGCGGAAGTGGCGCATGGGTCGTGCACGGATGTGCCTCCGGGCAAGAAGTGAGCGTAAAAGCGAACTGAAAACGCTACTATTTCAGTAGCGTGCCGCGCAGTTTCTACGGGGCATTTTTATGTGCAATATCAGGAACTCTGTCCAGGCTCGAAGGAGCGGTTGATTTGCTCCAAACCTGCGCGCGCTCTTGATTCTTCTTGCGCATCCAGAAAACGTGTGGCGGCGAAGTGCGCCTTCACCATGGGTGGGCTGATGAGGCGGGCGGCAACACCGGCGCGCACCCAGCGCAGGTCGTTTTCGTCCATGCGGGCCAGCTTGGAGACGGCGGCATCGTCCGGGTGCAGAAACCACACGATCAGGCCATTGCGCTCGATCTTGCGCATGCGCGACTCCCACCCATCGGGCAGGGTGGGCAGATGGGGCGATACGGCATCGAGGTAAATGCCGTGGTCTCTGTGAAAGGGGCTGTTTTCTCCCAGCGCATCCTGCAGGTCAAAGATGCGCCCCGGGTCTGAGCGCGTGTAGGCATCGACATCAATGGACATGGACATGCCCTCGGGGATGTCGGCAACATCTTCCATGCCCAGGATGGACAGGCTGCCGATGACCACGTATTCGGTATGGCCCGAAGCCGCGTGGGCCTCGCAGAGCAGTTGCAGCAGGGAGGCGAGTTTCATGCGTACAGCACGAAGGGCGAGTTTTGGCGCATGGGCTTGGCCCAGGCGTCATCGTTGCTTGTCATGGCTTTGGCGAGCTTGGCAGTAGGCAGGCGCAGCCAGGCGCGCCAGCCCTCGATGTAGTCGGCGCTGCACAGTTGCTCGGCCTGCCAGCGATCCACCATCCGCTGGGCCTGTTGGATCATGGCTTTGCGCTCTGGGGCGGAGGCAGTGAGCAGTGCCAGCGCGATGCGGCGGTGCTTGTCTTCTCGCGCCCGGTCCCGTTCTTGCTGCGCGGCGCGGGCCGCCAGGCGCGGGTCGACCTGGGCAGCAGCTTGCTCCAACCAAGCCGCAGGTACCACAGCGGCCACGGCTTTGCCATGGCGCATGATTCGCACAGGCGCTTTGGCGGCTTCAGCCAGCAGCTCGCCGAAGTTCTGCTTGGCTTTGGAGGCGGAGATGGATTTCATGCACTTATTTTAGACAAGATGGATGTTTTGTCTAAATCAGCACTCGACCCGATTCCTGCCATTCTCTTTGGCGCGATAAAGGGCAGCGTCCGCGCGGGCGATCAGTTGGTCTGAACGCACGTCCCCAGCAAAACCTGCAACGCCGAAAGAGCAAGTTCTGCGGCCAACCGCAGAAAAATCGCAGGCCTGCACACGTTCACGCAGGTGCTCGGCCAGTATCCGGGCGTTTTCCAGCGGGGTATTGGGACAGATGATCAGGAACTCCTCGCCACCCCAGCGGCCCACGCAATCGGTGGAGCGCACGCTGTTGCGAAGGAGTGCGGCAAACTTGATCAATACCTGGTCCCCCGCCTGGTGGCCATGGGTGTCGTTGATGGATTTGAATTTGTCCACGTCACCCAGAATTACCGACAGGGTGCTACCGTAGCGGGCAGCCCGTTCGACCTCATGGTCAAGCACTTCATCGAGCTTGCGCCGGTTGAACAGCCCTGTCAGTTGGTCTGTCACCGCTGCAACCTCCAGTTCCTTGGTCCGCTCCGCCACGCGTTGTTCCAGCAGGGCATTGCCGATCTGCAGCTCATGGGACAGTTCCTCGGCCTTGGCAAAGGTCCGCACGAAACGTTTGGCGGAGACAAATGACATGCAGAACATCATCACGATCCAGGCCAATTGGCCGAGCGAGGCGGAGATCTTGATGACGTGGTTGGCAAAGAGAATGTCATTCAGTGCGGCACTGAAGATCACGATGATGCCGACGAGAATCAAGCGTGCGCCTTCCCGGGCACGCGAGGCTGCTTTGCCCATCACCCATAACAGATAGGGAACGGTCGGCAATACCGAGAGCTGGTACATGGGCGCAATGTAGGTGTTGAGCCTGTGTGGCAGCAGCCAGACCAGCACAGTGGCAAGCAGTCCGGCCCCTGCGATGGCCACCACCGCAGATTTCGGCATCTCATCGGGGAACAGCGCCAGCAGAAAGGCTGAGGCAAGGGGAAAGGTCAGCATGTATGAAGTGTAGAAAATCTTCATGAACAGCTCCCAGTTGACGTCGGGAGCCAGGCTGAGAAAAACCAGCTGATTGTTGGCCGATGTATATACCGCAACCAGAACGCAGCACACCGCCAGAAAAAGGGGCACCCGGTCTTTGCGGCGGAATGCGAACAACGAGAACTGGTAGGCGCTCAGCCCGGCCAGACAGCCGATCACGAATATATCGGTTGCGAAACCGAAGCGTGCAATTCTTGCAACGGCGTCCGCATGCCCCAACAGCATGCTTTCGAAGACACCGCCCATGCGAAACGCATGGTTCGATACTTCGAGAACGATTTCCACCTGGCCGCTTTTCGGAACAAAACGGGCGACATACGCCTCCCAGCGGTTTCCCAGACGGTCCTGGGGTTCAAGATCACCCACCGTTTTCACCAGAACGCCGTCGATCCACAGCCGGTGTGCCGAAAATACGCGCCCCGACTTGAGCGCCAGAGCAACTCCCGGTTCGACCCCTTTCACGGTCAGCGCAAGTGTTGCCTTGCCGAATCTTGGCAGTTCTTCGCCACGGTAGGCCTGCCCATGCCAGTTCCCGGGCACGGGCAGATTGTCATATTGCAGGCTTGCGCCCCGGTTTGACAGTTCGGTGGGCGACAGGAGTTCGCCCCAGTACACGCGCCACATACCATCGAGCCGAACCGGGCCGCTGTCACGCCAGGACCACTGGCTCAGGTCGAATTCACCGTTTCTTGCCGAAGGCTGCTGCTGGAAGGGGTGGAATCCGCTCCCCGAGGCCGCAATGACAAGGATTGCAAGGAGCAATATCCCCGCAACCAGACAGTCCAGTCCCAACGACAGGTAATATTTGTTTTGCCGCTGCAATGTCACATCTCAGTGGGGGCGGGGTGGGATTTTCTCGGCTGTTTTTTTGAAACCGGCTTTCCAGCTTTTGCGGCCATCAGCTGTGGATGCGCTTTCATCAGGGCTTCCCGGACCATGGCAATCTCTTTCCTTAACTCCCGATCCAGGTTCTCTTGGGTGATGGGCGGCCCAAACTTCAGCTGCTTGGTCTTTGATAAGGCTGTGATGATGGTCTGGGTATCCAACTGCATTTCTGGAGCGAGCCAGGCCCGCTGGCGCATGGAAACATCCATTGCCTCCGAGAAGTCCAGGGGAATGAATGCATTGTCTGGATGATGGGCGGACAGCAATCCCATTTTTTTCAGGGAATAGGCCAGCAACTGGCTGCAGAAGAAACTACCGTTGCCACATGCCTGGTTCAAAATGCGCCCTTCGAAGGCATTCCAGAATTCTGAAATAACGTCAGGAAACGGTTTGGAATGTACTTCATCGATCGCTTTTGAGAGTCCATCAAACATCGCCTGGGTGCGCTCCACATGGAGGTGGCGCACGGCGAACATGCTGTTGATTCCCTCTTTGAAGTTGGCGCGGATGCGGTCTTCCAGGCGCACCAGCATGGGCCCGTTTTTCTTCGGCTTTTTCAGGATGACGTCCTCGATGCGCGTTTTGACATTCGATTCCCATATCAGCAGGGGATCTCCCGAAATTTGGACGCCGATATCTTTCCCGCGCACGATCATGGTTGCATGCGACCAGAGGCTGTCTTGCAGCAGCTCGATCAGTTTGCTGCTCATGCGCCGACCATGCATCAGGAGAATATCCCCCGTCTGGGCTTCTGCGATGAAGTCTTTATAAGAAACGGTCAGCCGTTGTACCAATGCAGACATCTTGCTCTCCGGTTTTTGTCGAATGGAAATGGTGGAGCACCGCCGATGGCTATTCGCCTGGAGAGCGGGCATCTTAGCGGCAATGAATGCAAGCCGCTGGCGGTCAACATTTCCCCCATCCCGCCCGTGGCCTGAGGCCGGGCAGTCAGCCCAGGCCCTCCCGGGGCCCATGCCATACTGGGGCTGCTCCCGACTAAGCCCGTGCAGCGACCTGCCGCTTTGCAGTGAAAGTGCCCCCTCCATGCCAGAACACTCTCCAAAATTCCCCGTCCGCGGCACCGACTTGCGCGGCGCAGCCCGACTGGCCACCGATGCCACGGCCGGTCTGACCGATCTGGTGGAAGCCTTGCACGAGCGCATCGCGCGCCTGCCGGGTGTGTCCGCCACGGGGCCCGATGGGCGCACACGGGGCATCACGGGCCTGGTTTACAAGAGCATCCGCGGGGTGACCCGGGTGGTTGGCGGTAGCCTGGACGCGCTGCTGGGCCTGCTGGGTCCGGCGTTGGAGGAGGGCCACAAGCCGGTACCCGAGCGCGAGGCCCTGCTGGCGGCACTCAACGGCGTTTTGGGGGACTACCTGGTGACCACAGGCAATCCGCTGGCCACGCCCATGGCCTTGCACAGCCAGGGCCACACCCTGGCGCTGCACCGTGATGCACTGGCTGCCAGCCTGCCCCGGGCCTCTGGCATGCCGCTGGTATTGGTCCACGGGCTGTGCATGAACGACCTGCAGTGGACGCGCCACGGCCACAACCATGGCGCGGTGCTGGAGCGCGAGTTGGGGTACACGCCGCTGTACCTGCGCTACAACAGCGGCTTGCATATCTCGCTGAATGGCCGTGCGTTGGCGCAGTTGCTGGAGCGTCTGCTGCAGCAGTGGCCGCAGCCGGTGCAGCGCCTGGCGCTGATGGGCCACAGCATGGGCGGTCTGCTGGCACGCAGCGCGCTGCATTACGCCACGCAGGCGGGCCATGCCTGGCCGCAGCAGTTGAGTGATCTCGTCTTCCTGGGCACGCCGCACCACGGAGCGCCCCTGGAGCGCGCGGGCCACGGGGTGGACTTGCTGCTGGGCGCCACGCCCTATGCGGCGCCTTTTGCGCGCCTGGGCAAAGTGCGCAGCGCCGGTATCACGGACCTGCGCCACGGCAATCTGCTGGACGAAGATTGGGTTGGCCGCGACCGTTTCGCGCGCGGCGCAGATCGGCGCCAGCATGTGCCCTTGCCTGCGGGCGTGCGCTGCTACGCCGTGGCCACCAGCCTGGGCCAGAGCCACGGGGACGTGAAGGACCGGGTGCTGGGCGATGGCCTCGTGCCGCTGGACAGTGCGCTGGGCCGCCACCGGGACGGCGCGCGCTGCCTGGACTTTGCGCCGCCGCGGCAGTGGACCGGCTACGGCATTGGCCACCTCGAACTGCTGGAGCATCGCGAAGTCTGCGCGCAGTTGCTGCGCTGGCTGGCCCCAGAACCGTCGGTATGAGAATTTTTAAGCAAAAACTGCCATTGGCTCGGTCTTGCGGGCACCGAGCGTGTGCGGTGGGTGCATGGGAGAGGCACGAGCAACGGATGTGGGGCTTACATGTCAATCAACCACTGGGCCGCCCGTCGTCCTTCGAGGTAGGCGCCGTGCACGGTCGCGCGGTATTTCTCGCTGGTGTGTTCTCCTGCCAGTACCAAGGACGCGCCCACCGGGCGGGCCAACTGGGCAAAGTCCTCCGCGCTGGAGCCTTTGGCGGTAAACGAGTAGGCACCGTGTGCGAAGGGGTCGGCCCCCCAGCGCGTGCACAAAATGGCTTGGGGTGCTTGCGCCTTTGCGCCAAACATCGTGCGCAGGGCTTGCTGGACTTCGTTCCTGACCTGGCTCTCTGAGAGCGACTCCAGCGCAAACCCGGCATTGCCCATACAGATGCCCACCAGGCACGGGATGTTGCTGAAGGTGCGGTAGTTCAGCCAGTACGCCAGCATCCCCCTTTGCTGGGCGTGGTACCCAAAATACTGGACGGCGTCTGGCCAAAAGGGTTTTTCAAAACTGCAGAACACCTTGTTGACGTTGCCCACGCCAATGCGGGCCATGGCGTCTTGGTGTTTTTCTGCAAGAGGGGGATCGAATTCAACTTTTCCCGCCTTGAGCACGCCCAGTGGCAATGTGCACACGAGCGCCTGGCCTTTGAAGCTGCCCTTGTCTGTCACCACCGTCGCGCCAGATGCACTGTGCTCCACGCGCGTGACCCGGGTGCCCAGGTGAAACTGCACCCCCATCTGCTGCGCCTGGCGCGCCAGCCAAAGGGGGATGGCATCGTAGCCACCCGGGAAGATGACGTCTTTTCCGGGAAACTTTTCATCCCCGGCCCAGTGCAGCGCGGACAAGCGCTCCAGCGGCCCACCAGCGTCAAACTCGGTGTAGGCCGTCAGGGGGTACTGGACAAACGGGTCCGTCAAAGCGCCCGGGTCGATCCGGTGGATCACTTCGGCCAGGGACAGGTCGTTTTGTTCGCCCTCCTGTGCCCACGATTCCACCTTGGCCAGCAGGGCCTTGAATCGACCGTCTCCGCGGGGGCCAAACTGTTCCTTGCTGACGTCCTGTCCCCGCACATCAAACACGCGCACCGAGTCGTCTTGAGTCACAAAGGTTGCGGCCTTGGCTTGCGCGGCCAGTTCCGTGACCGGGTTTGTGCCATCGGGTCCATGGATCCACCCGGCTCCAGTGTCGCAGGGGAAGCCCAGCGCCTTGCGGTCGGTGACCACCCGCCCGCCGACCCGGTCCCGGGCTTCGATGACGGTGACTTTGTGCCCTGCGGCCGCGAGCTGTATGGCAGCGCCCAATCCCGCGACCCCGGCGCCCACCACCAGGAAGGACTTGCTTTTTTGCGCCCGCGCCAAAGAGCTTGTGCCGACAAGACCGCCAGCCATGGCGGCCAAGAAGGGACGACGTTGCACCATGTTGGAACTCCCTTGCATGCGCGTGGCAATCGCCACGGGTTTTCGGACCGTCGTGTTCCCTGGCCAAACGCGGCGCCCGCGAACGGCAAGAAAGCGTGGCTATTGTGGTGACCAGGGTTTGTCCCCAACGCGCGCGGGGGCAACGGTGCCAGCACGGCGCCATCGGGTGCGCAGTCGAATCCGTGTTGTCCACGGAGTTCATCGAGGAGTTCTTGCGTGTTGAACAGGGAAAAGGGAACTGAGTGCCACATGCAGTTGCCCGAGGTATCGTTCCGCGCGCGCTTGCGAGTAGTGGTCGATGGCGAGCTGCGCCACGACAACGAGCAGCAGGCCCACCGCGGCGCCATGGACCCAAGCGGCCCGGGAAACAAACACTCCGGAGCAGGCGATGAGCGCGAGCACGAAGGAGACCGAGACCAATCCGTCGTGCAGCTTGGGGTCGCGGTTCAGCAGGGAAATGGCGCTGACCGACAGCAGGCATGCTGCAATGATGACCGTGATCAGTAATGCCTTGGTGAAACCGTCCCGAACCAGCAGATACAGGCCACCCGTGAGCAGCACGCTGACGAGCGCGCCCGCCAGGATCAGCAGCATTTCGCGGCGTTCACCCGCGAAGTAGTGCTGGGCTGCGGCCACGACCGCCTGGCTGATTTCTGAATCGATCGTCATGGGACAGCTCCGCTTTCAGTGTTGTGTCATTGGCGCAGGACAGGACGCTGCTTGCGTGCGGGCGAGCGTGCGTGCGGCGCGCCAGTGGGATGGCGTCTGGCCTTCCCACTGGCGGAAGGCGCGGAAAAACGAGTTCTGGTCTTCAAAGCCGAGCAAAAAGGCGATTTCGCCGAGTTCGAGTTCAAGATCGGCCAGCAGGGCGTGGGCGCGCTCGCGCCGCACAGCACTCAGCAAGTGCTGGAAACTGGTGCCCTCATCGGCCAGGCGGCGCTGCAGGGTGCGCTCGCTCACCCCCAGCTCCAGGGCCATCGCCGGTATATCCGGACGTCCGCCGCAGAGCTGCCTGCCCAGCAGCCACTGGACTCTTTCGCTGAACGACGGGGGGCGCTGTTGCTCGGCGAGCAAGCGATCGAGGGCGGGTGAGAGCATTTCGAGCAGTTTCGCGTTATAGGCGGCGAAGGAGCGATCCAGATCCGCGCGGTGCAGGACCAATCGGTTGTGCGCGGCGCAATAGCGCACGCGGCAGCCGAAATAGGCCTCATGCGACGGCGCTTCAGGTTTCGACCGTGTGATGTCAACCTGCCGCGCGGCCAACGGCAGGCCGGTGCCTTGCCGTCCGAGTTCCAGCAGAGTCGCCAAGGTCGCATCCACCAGCGCCGCTGGCTCGGCCTGACCCGCGTGCGGCCATTCCACGTCGATGATGCAGACCTCGCTCTCTTCGCGCAGGTGCAGGCGCTCGGGCGCGCACAACTGCTTGTAGCGAGCCACCCTGTGCAGGGCGTCGCGGTAATCGCGCGCGTGCCAGGCGGCCAAGAGGCTCGGCGGCAGCCGCCCGGCAGGCAGGGCTGGTGCCAGTTTGAGGCCGATACCCGGATCTCCGGACAGGTCGGATACGGCCTGCCAGAGGGCGAAGTATTGGGCCGTGCTGAGCGTTGGCCGATCACCCAGGAGACCCAAGGGCAAGCGGGCCGAACGGACCAGATCGGTGCTCGCCAAGCCGAGGCTGCGTGCCGCTGACCAGAACGCCGCCGGGACTTTGATGCGGTCGGTCAGTTGTGCGGTCATCGCGATGCTCCTTCTTGGTAGTGCCTTGGCTCAGGCGTGCATGCCGCCGTCAACGCTCAGGATATGGCCGGTGACGAACGAGGCCTGTGGCGACAGCAACCACGCGATGGCGTGGCCGATCTCGATGGGCTCGGCGATGCGGCGCATCGGATGCATGCCGGCGAGCGTGGGTTCATCGAATTTTCCCAGTTTGATGAGCCCTTCGAGCAGTTCCGTGCGCACGCCGCCCGGTGCCACAGCGTTGATGCGGATGTTGCTGGCCGCGTATTCGAGCGCCGCCGTCTTCGTCATGCCGCTCACGCCGAACTTGGTCGCGACATAAGGTGCGAACAGCGGCGAGGCTTTCACGCCGGCAATCGACCCCACGTTGACGATGGCGCCGCCGCCCTGCGCCAGCATCTGCTTCAATTGGTACTTCATGGCGTGGTACAGGCCGAGCAGATTGATGTCGATCATGGTCTTGAAAGTCTCGGTATCAGAGTCGGCCAGCAGCTCGGTTTCGAGCGAGACGGCGGCCGCGTTCACGGCCCAATCCAGACGGCCATGATCGCGAACGGCTTGAGCAATCAGAGTGCGGACGGATTCTTCCTGGCTGACGTCGCAGCGCAGGAATTGTGCCCGGCCGCCTGCGGCCTGGATGTTCTGGACGACTGCTGCGCCTTGCGCTTCGCGGCGGCCGCTGACGATGACGGTGGCCCCTTGGGCGGCGAGAAGCTCGGCAGTGGCCTTGCCGACGCCGGAGGTGGCGCCGATGACGAGTGCGATGGGTGCGGACATGGTTCTACTCCTGTTTCGGGTTGCGAAGGGCCGCGATGGCGGACCGAACAGGCGCTAGATTAGGTTCTCACTCGGCAGCGGTAACTAGCGCAATGCGCCACATGACTTGCAACGCGCGCCATTGTGCTGCGCAGAGCCCTGGACTGGCGTCGAGGGGCGGTCAACGCCAATGCCCTGGTACAGGCAAGCGGATAGTGCAATTGCACTATTTATTGCGGGAGGGTCGGGGCGATAGCATGCGCCCCGCCCATTAACCGCCATGCCTCCGGTACTTCCGGAGCGCGGCCCCCACCAGGAGGAGCCTTACCCCATGCGTTACCGTAGTTTTTTCACTTGCGCCGCGTCGGCGATGGCCGTGGCGTTTGCCGCCATGGGGGCAGCGTCTGCCCATGCCGGCAATCTGCTGGTCAGCGGGATGGGCGGCAAATGCCTGGATGTGGAAGGGGGGCAGGTCCGCGCGGGTGCCCGGGTCATTGGCTACCAGTGCCACGCGGGCGCCAACCAGCAGTTCGAATATTTCCGCAGCAACGGTGAAATCCGGATGGGCGGCCTGTGTGTGGACATCTCTGGCGGGCGTGGAAACCAGGGCGACAAGGTCATACTGTGGCAATGCAATGGCCAGGCCAATCAGCGCTGGTCCGCTTCGGGCAATGCCATTCGGGGCATGAATGGCTTGTGCCTCGACCTCAAGGGAGGTTCCGGCCATTGGCTGGGCAACCAGGAAGCCATCGTCTGGTCATGCAACCGCCAGTCCAACCAGGCTTGGTACCGCGGCCATCTTGTCGCGGCCAGCCGGGTGCAGGGCGCCACCACTGTTCAACCCGGGCAGCGTACCGACATCCGCCCGATACCGAACATCAACCAAGTCATTGCGTCCGGCGCAGGCAACGTGATTGCGCCGGGGGGTGGCAATGTGATTGCACCTGGCGGGGGCAACGTGATCGCGCCTGGCGCTCTGAATTAGGTCGGTAGAACGTCCCGTTGGCCGGTCTGGGCGCCGCCAAGGCGGCGCGCCGGGGCCAACGCGGTTGGTTTGAATGAATGACAGGAGAAGTGTGATGATGAAGTGGATTCTGCATTTGCTGGCGCTCTTGCTGTTTTGTGGCAGTGCTGCCGCGTTTCAGGCGGGAGACCAGGTGGAGGTCTATGAATACGGCTGGTATGCCGGGACGGTGGTCGCCGTCGGCTCCGCAGAGAACGCGGGCTACTACCAGGTGCGAAAGACCCGCTACCCCAAATTTCCGGTCTGGATCCGGGCCGAGAACGTCAAACCCCTCAGCGCCAAAGTGGCCAAGGAGGAGGCCGATTACGCCGCCAAGGCCACCCGGGTGTTCAAGGTGGGCGAGCGGGTCCAGGTGTACAACTACGGCTGGTATGACGGGACCGTGATCGAAGTGGGCAGCGGCAGCAGCGCGGGCGACTTCAAGGTGCGCCGTGATGACCAGCCCAAGCTGCCGGCATGGTTCAGCGCTTCGAACATCAAGCCCATGGCCGAGGTGCAGGAGGCGAACAAGGCCGAAGCCCTGGCCCTCGCCCAGGGCCCCAAGCCCGGGCGCTACGTGGTGCAGGGGGTCAACGTCAAGAGCCTGTTCCGGATTCCTTATGGCGATCTGGTGCTGGAGAGCGGCGGCAGCTACAAGCGCTGGAATTCCGACAAGAGCTACATGGGCGCCGGAAGCTACCGCTACAACGCCGCCGCACGGCGGGTGGAATGGCTCTCCGGGCCTTTGAGCAACCCGGCCTGGGGCGGCAAGTTCGAGGTCAGGGCCGGCGGCAAGGTCCAGACCATCTACCTCAAGGACTCCACCATTGCCACCAACGGGGATTAGGCCCGCAGGAATAAGGGCAGGGAGCCAGGACATGCGCGAACAGGAATGGCGGCTCACCCTTCTTTTTGCCCTGATCGTCGTTGGCGTTCCCCTTTATTTCGCCTGGGAATACCTCAGCCTGGATCGGGTGCTGACCGGGCTGGCATTCTGGGCCGGGCTCGCCGGGGTGTCGATCGCCATCGCCTACGCCGGCATTCTGCTTCGCAGGCTCTGGGGCTGGGTGCGGCGCTGGTGGCGCTGCGGGTGATCCCCGCGGCGCTCAAGAAGCGCCGACAAGGGGGGCCCTGAGGGTCTCCAGCTCCTTGACCAGCACCGCCACCGAGCCCGCGTCGGGCAGGTGGGAGAGCGCGGCGACCAGATCGTCGCGCACCTGGGCCAGCAGCGCGTCCACGCGCGCGGTGTCCACGCCCATCGCCGCAGCGATGGTTTGCACATGGGCGCGTTCGGCAGGGCTCAGGCTGCCATCGGCGTAGGCCGCCATCAGGCACATCTGCACCACGGTGTCGGCAAAGGCGGCGGGGCTTCCTGTCAAGGTATTGGGGTCGAAGGCCTGGCTGTCGGGGCGGGCGAGCACGCTGGCCGTGCTGGGCATTTCCGGCGAGCGGGCCGATTCGTAGAACTGGCCGATCAGCGCCGCTTCCGCGGGGTGGATGCCGTCGACCATGGCCACCGAGAGCATGGCCTGGGTGAGTTGGGTGACCTGTGCGGGGCTCAGGTCCTGGTCCTGGATGGGGGGCATGGGGTCTCTCCTGTGGTGTGGGGCAAATGCTTGTTTCAGCGCGCCAGCGCGCGCTGCCTGGCGTGCCGCAGATGGCTTTGGATGTCGGCCAGCGCCATATCCCGGTAACGCCTGGGCAGCAGGGAGCGGCGCGATGTTTCCGACACTGCCAGCAGCTCCATGAACTCGATCATGTCGCGTTCCTGGGGGGGCATGAAGTCCTGCGCCGCGGCCTGCAGGGCCTGTGCACTGACGCAGGTGCCTTGTTGGCGTGCCAACTCCACCGCGAGCAGGGCCAGGGCTTCGAGGTCGGCGTTGGAATACCCTTCCAGGGTCTCGCACAGCGCCAGCAACTCTTCGGCGCTGGCGCTGCAGCTTTCGCCGTAACGCGCCAGCACGGCCTGCAGCACCTGGGCGCGCTCACTGGCCGACTGGCAGTAGAAAAACGGAATCTTGCGGTCCAGGCGCCCGGGGCGTTTGATGTCGGAGTCGAGCTTGTCGGGGCGGTTGGTCATCATCACGAACAGTACCTGGCCGCGGTTGTCGGTGTCGGCCATGAATTCCTTCAGGCGTGCGATCACGCGCGAGCTGGTGCCGTCGTCCCCACCTTCGCCGCCGCCGTTGCCAAAGCTGCGGTCGCCTTCGTCGATGATCACGGCAATCGGGCCCATGGCCTTGACCGTGGCCAGCACGCGCTCCAGGTTGGCTTCGGTGGAACCGACCCACTTGGAGCGGAAGTTCTTCAAGGCCACCGCTGACAGCCCTGCCTCTTTGAGAAAGGCCTTGATGACAAAGGTCTTGCCCGAACCCATGGGGCCTACTGCCAGCAGGCCCATGGGGGTGAGGGTGGTTTCCCCCTCCTTGAGGTTCTTGGCGATGGACAGGAGTTCGGCCTTGATGTGTTCGTGCCCGCCCACCGACGCCAGGCCCAGTTTGGGTTCGATGAATTCGATCAGGCCGGCGCATTCCTTCTCGATCATTTCCCGCTTGCGGGCGTGGATGACTTGCAGCACTTCCTGGTTCGGGTCGCTCGCGGGCAGCGCCTTGCCGGGTTCGATGAGCTTGCCGATTTCGGCCGGGGTCATGCCGGCGGTGATGCTGGCCAGGGTGGCTGCGCGCGTCTGGGCATCGGGCGTTCCCTGCAGCAGTTGCAGGATCAGTGCGCAACGCTGTGCTTCACTGAGCCCGTGGCCTTCGGAGCTGGCCAGGATGCTGGCCAACTGCATGGTACGCAGGCCCCCGGTACGTTCGGCAAACAGTTCCACTTGCTCGGGGCGGAGTTTGGGGGCAAAAAATGCGATCACCCGGCGGCGCTGCTCGACGTCGGGCATGGGGATTTCTATGGCTGCGACCTTGGGGTTGGACAGCAGGCCGGGGTTGATGGCGTTGAGGGACTCGGTGATGAGCACCGTGATGTTGTCTGCGCTGGTCAGCGCCTTGTCCAGCGACCAGCGGTGAAAGCTCAGGTACACCTGCCGGTCCTGCTGCGCCATGAAACTGGGGTCGCCTGCTGGCAGCAGCGCGTCGGCATAGGGCACGATCACGGCGGTGGACTGTGCCGTGCGCATCTGCGCCTCCAGCGTGCGCAGGGCCTGGGGCAAGGGCGTGTCATCTGCGCTGGCCGCGAGCGCCGCCAATGTGCCCTCGCTCCCCCCTTGCAGCACCTGTATGCCGCGCTCCAGGCTGACTTCGCAGATGTGCTTCTTGGTGTCCTTGAAGAGGTCCTCCACCAGAAAGCTCTGCAGGCTGTGCAGTGTGTCGGCCACCAGAAAGTTGTCGAACACGTTGCGGTACAGCACGAAGGTGGAGGCTTCCCCGGCGAGGTACTTCTGGCGCAAGGTGTCGGCCCAGCGCGGCAGCGGCGGGCGCGGTGTGGAGGGCGCGGGCATGGTGTGTTGCAGGAGGGCGGTTCAGAGCGTCTTGGTGGGGGTGGCCTGGGCGGCAGCGCGGGCCTGCTTCAGGGCTTCCAGCTGGGCCTTGGCGGTGACGCTGGCGCTGCTTTGGCGCAGTTTGTTCAGGCGCACGTCCAGGTCCGAGTTGTGCAGCTCGGCGCCCAGGCTGGCCTGGGCCACCTGGCTCTTGATGTGTTCGCGCACGGCGCCCAGGGCCTGCACCTCGGCATCGACCGAGAGGCCATCGAGCTGGCCCTGGATCTTCAGGCGCGCCTGGGCGCTGTGCATCTGCGCCAGCATGCGGTCTTTCTCGGCCTTGAGTTTGTCGATTTCGGTCTTCACCTGCATCAGCGAGTCTTTGGCGTTGTCGGCGTCGGCGGTGGCCTGGGTGGCTTCGGCGCGCAGGTCGGCAATGGCGCTGTCCAGGGCGTTCTTTTTCTGAATCAGCACTACTGCAAGATCATCCTGGTTGGTGGCCAGGGCGGTTTCCAGGTCGGCACTGACGGCGGCCAACTCGCGCTCATGGGTTTCCAGCCGCGCGGTGATTTCCTGGCGGCGCGCGATGATGGAGCCGGTGGCGGCCTTGAGCTGGCCGTATTTTTCGATCATGGAGGCAATGGCATTCTGGTAGGCGATCTCGGGGTGCGCCTTTTCGACGTCAGTCACCCACAGGGCGATGAATCCCTGCCACAGGTTGGACAGGCGGGCGAAGATTGCGTGGTTGGCCATGGGGTTTCTCCGTGTGAAGAGGGGTTGCGGGGGAATCGAACTCGGCGGCCACTTCTTCGGCCAGGCGCAGGCGCTGCAAGGAGTCTTCCAGTTGGCTGCCCATGTCGCTGGAGTAGGGCGAGGTGATGACCAGTTGGTAGACCTCTTCCATCTTGTCGGGCAAGGCCAGCAGGGTGGCTTCCAGGGCGCTGCGGCGCACGGCAAGCCGGCGGGCGCGTTTCATGGCTTCGTCGTACTCAGCCAGGGTGGCGCGCAACTGGCGTGTTTCGTCTTCGGGCAGGCTGGTGTTTTGCAGTTGCGCCTGCACGCTGGCAATGCGCTTGACGATTTGCTCTTGCGTGGCCTGGTCTTTGCGCTGCTTGAGCGAGAGGTTGAGCACGCACAGGCCGAGGTAGTCCACGGTGAGGTCTTCGAGCTTTTCGACGTCGGCGCGCGTGAGGGTGGTGTGGTGCTCGCCCGCGGTGTGGTGAAGGGCCTGCACGCGTCCCACCATGTGCTGGTAGGTGGCCAGTGCGTTGCTGTCACCGTGGTCGCTGAGTTCGCTGAGCCATTGCAAACGGCGCTGGGCGCGCGATTGCTGGCGCTGGCTGCGGTCTGCGGCGCTGCGAAAGGAGGGCAGGCTGGGCACCACCAGGGCGGCAAGGGTCTCCAGGCCCAGGCCCAGCACGCCCACCAGGGCCAGGCCGGACCAGCCCAGGGGGATGGACGCAAAGACCGCCACCACCCCGGTGGCCAGCAGGGCCACGCGGTTGTGGGGGTGGCGCAAAAACGCGCCCAGGTAGGAGGGTTTTTCGGTCACGTTGGGCGGTGGGGTGGGGGCCTTATTTGGACAGCTTTGCCCAGATGCGGGTGATTTCCTGCTGGTCTTGCTCGCTCAGGATGGGGATCGGCATGGAGCGGCTCAGCGCCTGGGTGCTGGGCACGACGGCGGGGTTGGATTTGACGCTCTCGCTCATGAACTCCCCGGCCTTGAGGTTGGCGTTGGCGTAGCCCACGGTGTTGGAGATTCTGGCAATGACCTGGGGGCGCATCAGGTAGTCGATGAACAGGTGCGCCTCGCGTTTGTTGCGCGCGTTGGCCGCCACGGCCATGGTGTCGATGGCCAGCAGGCCGCCGTCCACCGGCACCCGGTATTCCACGCTGGCGCGGGCCTTGCCCTGGGCCTGCACGGCATCGCCCGAGAAGCCGATGGCGACACAGAGCTTGCCCTGGGCCAGCATGTCGATGAACTGGTCGGTGGGGATGACCTTGACGATGCCGCCCAGGCGCTCCAGCACCTGCGCGGCGGCCTGGGTGGAGGTCTTGCCCTCCCACTTGGTCTGGCCCGCGGCCATGGCGGCCAGGGGCACCACGTCGGTGGCGGAGTCCACCACGCCCACGCCGCAGGACTGGAAGCGCCGCGCGGTTTCGGGGTCGAATACGTTGCCCAGCGCGTCCATGGCGTGGCCGGGGTAGGCCTTGGCGGTGAGCTTGGGGTTCCAGGCGATGCCCACCGTGTACCACATATAGGGCAGGCTGTAGGCGCCGTCCTTGTCCCAGGCGCGCAGCGTGGCATCCACCCGGGGGTCGATGTTGTTCAGGTTCTTGAGGCTGGTTTTGTCGAGCTTGCCCAGCAGGCCCTTGGCGGCCAGGGCGGGCACGGCGTTGGCGGTGGGGAAGACCACGTCGTAGGGCACGCCCCCGGCCTGGAGCTTGGTCTGCAGGTCGTCGTTGCCGGCAAAGATGTCGTAGACCACGCGGATGCCGTGTTCCTTCTCGAAGTCCTGCAGCACGCTGGGTTCGATGTAGTCGGGCCAGTTGAGCACCCGCACCGTGCCCTTGGCACTGGCGCCCACGCCATTGGCGGCGCGGCGCAGGTTCATCAGCACGGTGGCGGTGATGAGGCCGTCCACGGTCACGTTCTGGGACTCCTGGAAGGCTTCGGTGGCGACCTGGGTCTGGGGGCCGAAGGTGCCGTCCAGCGGCCCGGCGTTGAAGCCGAGTTTGCCCAGCAGGATCTGGGCTTCACGCAGGCCGGCGGCGTCCACCAGTTTTTCGCGCCCCTTGTAGTTGCCGCTGGACCAGTTCTGGGTTTGCCAGATGACGCGGCGGATGGCATTGAGCAGCGCATCGTTGACCTGGTGGGCGGCGGGCAGGCCCTGCTGCGCGGTGAAGCTGCGGATGGCCTCCTGGGTGGCCGGTGTCAGCGTGCCCGTGGGGGCCTCGCGCAGCAGGCCCATGCGCGCGAGCAGGCGCTGGGCGGTTTCGATCTTGGCGCTGCGCGCTCCGGGCGCGGCCACGGACGGGGCGGCGGGGGGCTGGTCCTTTTCGGGTTTGGCGGTGCCAAAGACGAAACCCTGCGCATGGGCGCCGGTGCTGAACAAAGCAGCGCAGCCCAGGGCGGCCAGCAGGGCGAGGGTGCGAATTTTCATGGGGTGTCCTTGTGGGTGGAAAACAGGGGGGCAGGGTGTGCGGTTTACTGGGCCGGTGCAAAGCAGATCGATCCCCGCGACTGCGCCAGTTGGAACAGCTTGGCGGCCTGTTCCTGGCTGGCGGCGAGCCCGCCCTGGCCCTTGAGCGCCATTTCGCCGAGGTGGCAGGCGGCAGCGCCGTCGCCCCCCTGGACGGCCGCCTCCAGGTGGACGCGGGCTTGGCCGTAGTCCCCCTTGGCCAGCAGCGCGCGCCCGGTTTCGGCGTGGGTTGCAGCCGACAGCTGGGTAGCTGCTCCGGCGGCGGCGCCCCCGGCAGGGGCCGCCGCGGATGGGGGGCTGGAGCTGCTTGGGGGCATGGCCACGGAGGGGGTGGCCGGGGGCTGTGTGCCCAGTTTGCCGCTCCATTGGCTCCACTGGTCCTTGAGGCCCAGGTGCCACACGGCAGAGGCCATGGCGCCGATGACAGCCAGGCCAATCAGGCCTTTGGAGAGGGGGGTCAAACTGGCCATCGGTGTCATTCCTTGGGTGCAGGGTTGGGGTTGCTGAACTGGGTGGACAGCCCCTGGAGCCGGGCGCTCCATTGGGCCATTTCGCCCAGCTCGCGTGCGGTCTGGTCCTGCGCAGCCTGGAGTTCGGCCTGCAGTTGGGAGCGCTCCTGGGCGGCGCGGTTCACTTCGCGCTCGATCAAGGCTTCCAGTTCGGAAATCTGTTTGCGTATGCCACCCACCACCTGGTCCTGGCGCGACGCAATGGCGTCCAGCCGGGCCTGGGTTTGGGCCTGCAGCGTCTGCTGGTTCGCCTGCAGACGCTGGCCCTGGGCCGCCAGCACCTGCACCTTGGCGGCAGCGTCGGCCAGCGGGTCTTCAATGGACCAGGATTCGTCGGCTGCGTCCATGGCCGCTACGGCCAGGCGCCGCGTGGCTTCGTCCATGGCGCTGAGCCCATCGAGCAGGCGCAGCAGGCGCTCTGCCGGGTACAGGCAGGGGGCGATACCGCCATCGGCGTAGATGGCGTCCAGGTTCAGGGGCGGGCCCGGGACAGTGGCGACAGTGGCCGCGCCGGGGGCCGGGGGCGCTGCAGGGGCCTGCTGCGCCGGGGGCGGGGCGGTGGCGGCCGGGGCCTGCTCCTCGGGGGTGTCGATGGTGACGAGCCCGGCTTTTTCCAGAAAACTCAGCATTCCCTTCACGGCCTGTTCTCCCTGTTGTAACGGTCGGTGTCCTGGGTGGGCATGGCGCAGGCGGCGGACGCCTGTGGGTGCGCCGGGAAAGTTTAATGCCAATCCAGGCGTGGGCGGAAAACAGGTAGTCCAGGTCCGAGAACCAGGACGGGCACAACAGGCTCGACAGCAGGTACAGCGCCAGCCTGCCATAGGGCAGTTGCCATACCAGCGCAATCATTGCGCCGCAGAGGATCAAGCGTGACATACTTGTTTCCAACATGGTCCATTGGTGCCTGCGCTGGCGTCCCTTGCGGCGCGGGCCACCGCATGCAGGAGGGACAGGCATGGCGCCCAGCAGGGGTTTGTTTACATCGATCTTCATGCGCATCATGGCGGTGGCGAGGTATCGCTTCATCGCTGAATTGACCTTGATCTCGATTGCGGTGTGGGTGGGCTGCGCCTTGTTGATCTATGGGCTGGAGAGCGGGATCAATCCGCGCATACGCGGTCCCCTCGAGTCCATTTATTTCCTGCTCGTGGCCATGACGACCTCGGGCGACTCCACGGTGGTGCCTTTGACCACGGGAGGGCGCATTGTCATGGGCTTCGTGGTCATCATGTCCAAATTGCTCACGACGCTGCTGCTGGGTCTGGCGGCTGCGGTGCTGATCGAACGCAAGTTGAAAGAGGAAATGGGGCTCAAGATGCACAAACTCGACAAGCACATCGTACTCGTGGGCTGGAACCTGAAGGGCTCGCAGATACTGGCCACACTGCACAACGACGACGAACACCATTCGACCCCGATTGTGGTGATGGCCGACGTGGAGCAAAAGCCGGTGGATGATCCGTTCCTGCTCTTCACCCGGGCCAGTTATCCGATCCGTGGCGAGCCGATTGTGCGGGCCTGCCTGGCCAATGCCTCCCTGATCGTGCTGCTGGCCAACTACGCGGAGCGCCAGTACGCCGATGCGCTGACCACGGTCAATTGCCTGATGGTGCGCAAGGTCAACCCGGGCGCGCGTGTTGTGGCAGAGCTGCTCGATCCGGGGCAGCGTCTTTACCTGGAAGCCGCCGGGGCGGATGCCATCATCAGCATTGGCGACATTGGGGGCTATTTGCTGGCAGAGAGCGCGGTGGGCAACTCACAGGCGCAGCAACTGCTCGATTCGGTCGAGTCGGAGCGCAGCGGGGCTGCGCGGCGTGCACGCCAGGATGGCGCCGACGGCCAGCGCAACATGCTGTGAAGCCAGGGGGCAGGGCTTCGGGCTCGGTCCGACAGGTCGCGGGCGTGCAGGGCCGGGTCAGTGTTGGGGTGGGGGGGGTAGGCCTGTGTGTTCGATGAATGCGTCAAGGTCTTTTTCCCACACCCGACGGGCGCGGTGAAAGAGCTGGTGGCCGTTCATGTTCTCCAGCTTGAATAGCCTGAACTCGACCTGGCCGCCAGCGGCCCGGAAGGTGTCTGCGTACTTCTGCATCGATGCATCTGCGTAAAACCCATCCCCCTGGGCGTAGAGGAACAGGTGCGGGACTTTCGTGCGTATGGCCGCAGCCTCGAACAGCGCGAGGTTGACGTCTGCAGGGCCGCAGTTGTCGCTTTTCCAGCCACCGGAAAAATTGACGACGCCCACCGCCACGCCCGGATGCTCGGCAGCATAAACGACAGAGAGGATGCCGCCCCGGGAGTGGCCGGCCAAAAGGACCTTGTCCATGGCCGCCCAGGATTGTTGGCGCAGGTACGCAAAGCTTGCGTCCAGCGCGGCAGAGGCATAGTCAATCCCGGCCCTTGCGCCTTCCACGGTGCAGGGGGAGGGCTCCTCCGCGTTGCTGCCTTCTGATTTGCCGCGCCCACGGCGCATGGGGACCAACAGAGAAATACCCCGTGCATTCAAATAGGATGCCAAGCCCCGGGGGTTTTCTGTGTAGTCCGCCGGGATCGGGCCGCCGCTGGAGCCATGGTTGAACACCAGCACCGGAAACGGGCCTGCACCATCGGGCTTATAGAGCGTGGCTTCGAGCTGGATCGTGCGTTGCCCAAGCACGCCGGTTTCCTGCATCGGTATCCAGACGGTTTGCGCGGGAGTCTGGGCGCGGGCGATGGCAAGTGCTGCCAGCAAGGCTGCGGCGCAGCAGGCCTTGTTCCAGCGGACGCGTGCATGCATGGGGCGCCTAGGCGGGGCGTTTGGCGAGCAGCGCCCACAGGCCCGCGCCGCACAGCAGTGAGCCTCCGGTCAGGTTGAAACGCTGCTGGGCGCGCGGCGACGCCAGCCATTGGCGCGCGGAGGCGGCAAACATGGCGTACAGCGTGGCATTGAGGGTGGCCAGGGTGACGAAGCTCAGCGCCAGCACCCACAACTGCGGGGTGACGTCGCGGTCGGCAGCGATGAACTGCGGCAGGAAGGCGACGAAGAACACGATGCCTTTGGGGTTGAGCGCGGTTACCAGGTAGGTGTTGACAAACAGGCGCCACAGAGAGCCAGGTGCTTGCGGCGTGGTCCATTGGGCCGACGAAACACCGGCGCGCAGCAGCTTCAGGCCCAGGTATATAAGGTAGAGGCCTCCGATCCACTTGACCACCGTGAACCAGAAGGCCGAGGTGGCCAGCAGCGCACCCAGGCCCAGCAGGGATACGGCCAAAGCGGTCGAATCGCCGAGCGCCACCGCAGCGACCAGAGGAATGTTCGCGAGCCGACCGTATGCCACCGAATAGCTGATGACAGTCAAGATGGTGGGGCCGGGAATGATGAGCAACACGGCAGACGCGGCGACGAAGGTGAGCCAGAGTTCAAGGGACAAGTTCGGTTCTCCTGAAGGTATTGTTGTGGGAGCGCATTATCGACAGCTTGCCCGGTTGGAAGGGCTCGTGGCCGGGTACACGCACGAGGCCCATGGGAAATAGCTGTCGGGAGCTTTGCGGTTCAACCCAGCAGCAGGGCGCGTGTCAGCCCCAGGACCCAGTAGGCCTGGATCAGCAACTGCACCAGCATGAAGAAAAAGCGCAGCATCACCGCTTTGCTGCGGGTGGACGCGAGGTGCACGCAGGACTGCAGCATGCGCGCGCCCACCACGACCCAGGCCAGGCCGTCGGTGATGGCGGCGTTGCCGCTGAGCTGGGCCACCAGCACCAGCGCGGCAAAGATGGGCAGGTTTTCGTAGCAGTTGGCGTGGGCGCGGCACAGGCGCCCGGAGAAGGGGGACACGTCGTCGCCCGCCGGGGAAAAGGCGTTGGGGCGGCGTTGCCCCGTCATGGAGAGGTAGACACGCAAGGCGGCGATGGCGCTGACAAGCGCCATGGTCCAGGCGGCGTAGACCAGTAGTGCGCTGAGGCTGGCGGAGTTGGGCATGGGGGGAGTTCCTTTCGCCCTGCAGTGTCGGCGCGGCTGGTGTGCACAGCAACTGTCAAAAATGACAAAAAAACGTCAGAATTTGACAGCATGAAAATCCACTTGCTGCTGCTTCCCGGTGCGCTGGACGCCAGCGTGGGCGTCAGCCTGAGCCTGTTCCAGACCGCCAATACCTTGCTGCAGGCGCAAGGCCAGGCGCTGCTGTTCGACGTGACCGTGACCGGCATGCGCGCGGGGCAGGAGACGAGCGGGGCCGGTGTGCCGCTGCTCATTGCACAGCCGCTGCAGGCCCTGCCCCCGGCGGACCTGCTGCTGCTGCCGGGCAGCTACCTGGCCAGCGTGCAGGCGCTGGATGCCTGGCTGGCCTTGCCGCAGGTGCAGCAGGCCGCGCATTATCTGGGTGCGGGGGGCGGCGGCACGGGGCCAGGGGCGGTGGCGGCGTCGTGCGTTGGTACTTTTGTGCTGGCCCAGGCGGGTTTGCTGCGGGGGCGCCGGGCCACCACCGCGTGGTGGCTGGGGCGCGACTTTCGCCGGCGCTTTCCTGGCGTGGTGCTGGACATGCAGCGCATGGTGGTGCAAGACGGCGCCATCACCACCGCAGGCGCGGCGCTGGCGCATGGCGACCTGGTGATGCAGCTGATTGCCCAGTACGGCGGGGCCCAACTGGCCCACACCTGCGCCCGCTATCTGCTGATGGACCAGCGCACGGGACAAAACAGCTACGCCCTGGTGCAGCACCTGGCCGTGCAGGACCCGCAGTTGCGCCAGGTGGAGCACTGGGTGCGCAAGCGGCTGCACGAGCCGGTGCGCATCGCCGACATGGCCCAGGCGGTGCACCTGACACCGCGCACGCTGGCGCGCCGTTTCGAGCAAGCCATGGGCCTGACGCCCTTGCAGTTTGTGCAGCGCCTGCGCGCCGAGCATGCGCTGCACCTGCTGCGCAGCACCGCCCTGCCGCTGCAGGCGGTGGCCACCCAGGTGGGTTATGCCGACGCCAATGCCCTGCGCCGCTTGCTGCTGCGCGAGGCCGGGCTCAGCCCCAGCCAGGTGCGCAGAGACCGTCAATTGCTACAAAAACAGTAGCAATAAGACCAATATATACGCGGGCCAAGTGCCATTTTTATGGGGTAGATGGGCCAATGTGCTGCATCAGGGCAGCGGTTTGCAGCCCCAGCGGCTCGCCTTGCGCGCGCAGGCCCTGGACCACCCCCTGGTGGTCGGCGGCGCTGCGGTTCTGGCCCATTTTCCAGACGCCTTCCCAGCGCTGCACTTCCAGGCGGATGCCGACGATGGCGCGCAGCAGTTTGGCCATGTAGTCGGCGGGGGCGTCCTCCAGGGCCCAGGCGGGGCTGCGCTGGGCCTCCTGGCTGTGGGTGAGGGCCTGCAAGGCGCTGCGCAGCTCGGCGGGGTCGTCAAAGCTGCTGAGGCTGCCGTGGGCGTGCACGGTGGCGTAGTTCCAGGTCGGGACCTGCTTGCCGTCCACCGCCTTGGAGGGGTACCAGGACGGCGACACGTAGGCCTGCGGGCCGTGAAACACCGCCACCGCCGCTTGCGGCAGCAGCGGCCACAGGCCGTTGGCGCGCGCCATGTGCCCCACGAGCGTGCCGTGTTCGCCGCGCGTGGGCTCCAGGTAGAGCGGGATGTGGTTCACGTGCAAGGCGCCCTGGTGCGCCACCACCAGGGTGGCCAGGGGCTGCTCGCGCACCAGGGCGTGCAGGGTGGCGGGGTCGCTCACCTGGAATTGACGATTGGGGTAGGCCATGTCAGTCCCCTTGCAATGCCAGGGTGGGGTTGCAGTCAATCTGGGTCTTGACCGAGTTGGCCAAAAAGCAGGCTTCGTGGGCCTGGTGGTGCAGGGCGGCGAGCTGCTCGGCGCTGGGGGCATGGGCGGGGTCGAACACCGTGTGCGGGCGCAGTTGCACGCGATCCACCACGGTCTGGCCCTGGGCGTTGCGCCCCATGGTGCCAACGGCGGCGTCGGTGTAGCGGTTCACGCGCCAGCCCGCGCGGCTGGCAAAGTCCAGAAACCACAGCATGTGGCAGCTCGACAGGGCAGCCACAAAGGCTTCTTCTGGGTCCACGGCGCTGGCGTCTGAATAGGGAAGGGGTACTTCCTGGGGGGACGATGACGCGGGCACGGTGGCGCCGCCGTCAAAGGCCCAGGTGTGGGCGCGGTGGTAGCGCTTGTCCAAAAAGTTGTCTTCGCCGCGCGCCCAGTCGATGGTGGCGCTGTGTGCATGGGCCATGGTGTCTCCTTTCTCTGCGTGCCTGTGGGCGCCGGGTGGGCTGCCTACAATGGCTCTTCAGTTTATGGCTGTAATTCGCCAGATAGGGGGCCAATACATGGCGACTGCGGGAACCAATGCGAAAGCCCTGGCCCGAGGGGCTGCACCGGGGCGTGGCGCAACGCTGCGCCAGCGCGTGTACGAACAGCTGCGCGGCGCCATCCAGCAGGGGCAGTTGCCCGCGGGCACGCGCCTGCCGCCCTCGCGCGAGCACGCGGCCAGCCTGGGGGTGGCGCGCAACACGGTGCTGTGGGCGGTGCAGCGCTTGCAGGCGGAGGGCTATGTGCAGGCCCGGGTGGGCGATGGCACCTATGTGGCGGCGGCGGCAGGCGTGGGGTCGGCGGCTGCCGCGCTGGTGCCCGCGCCGCGTGGCCTGTCGGCGCGCGGGCAGCGGGTGGCCGACACCGGCATGGGCTGGCGCGTGCCGCGCGAAAGCGCGCGCGCCTTTCGCATTGGCGCGCCCGAGGTGCAGCGTTTTCCGTTTGCGCTGTGGGACCGCCTGGCGCGCCAAAGCAGCGCGCGCCAGCGCAGTGCGCAGGCCCAGTACCTGGACCCGGCCGGTGACCCCGCCTTGCGCCAGGCGATTGCGCTGTGGCTGTGGTCGTCGCGCGGCATCCGCTGCGAGGCGGCGCAGGTGCTGGTGTGCGCGGGCTCGCAGCAGGGCATAGACCTGATTGCGCGCATGCTGCTGGACGAGGGCGACGAGGTGCTGGTGGAAGACCCGGGCTATACCGGCATCCGCTCCAGCCTGCTGGGGCACGGCGCCGTGGTGTGCCCGGTGGCGCTGGACGCGCAGGGCCTGTGCATTGCCGAAGGCGCGCGCCAGTGGCCGCGTGCGCGCATGGCGGTGGTGACGCCCACGCACCAGTTCCCGACCGGCGTGTGCATGGGGCTGGCGCGGCGCCAGGCGCTGCTGCACTGGGCGCGCACGCACGACGCGTGGGTGGTGGAGGACGACTACGACGGCGAGTTCCAGTACCGCGAGGCGCAGCGCGTGAGCGCGCTGTGCAGCCTGCCGGGCTCGGAGCGCGTGCTGCACGTGGGCACTTTTTCCAAGACGCTGCACCCGGGCCTGCGCCTGGGCTTTGTGGTGCTGCCGCATGCGCTGGTGGACGCCTTTGCCACGGCGCGGGCCGTGACCGACCGCCACGCGCCGGGCGAGGTGCAGGCGGTGCTGGCGCGCTTCATTGCCGAAGGCCACCTGCTGCGCCACCTGCGCCGCATGAAGGAGCTGTACCAGGAGCGCCAGCGCGTGCTGCGCGTGGCCGTGGCCGATGCCACACAGGGCGACTGGCTATTGCCCCCCAGTGACCGGGGTATGCACCTGCTGCACGAGATTGCCGCCGGGGCCGATGACGAAAGCCTGAGCCGCCAGGCGCAGGCAGCCGGGCTCATGCTCGGGCCCTTGTCGCGCTACGCCATGGTGTCGCAGCGCCGGGGCTGGCTGCTGGGCTACGCGGGCTATGACGAAGCGCAGATCCGCGCCGGGGCGGCGGTGCTGGGGCGGCTGTGGCGGGCAGCCAGGGGTTAGGGTTGGGTTGGGTTGGGTTGGGTTGGGTTGGGTTGGGTTGGGTTGGGTTGGGGTGGGTTGGGTTGGGTTGGGTTGGGTTGGGTTGGGTTCGGTTCGGTTCGGTTCGGTTAGGTTAGGTTAGGTTCGGTTCGGTTCGGTTAGGTTCGGTTCGGTTAGGTTAGGTTAGGTTAGGTTCGGTT
>JBQTHH010000031.1:0-4171 GCA_052390055.1 Rhodoferax sp. | reverse complement strand
ACTTTAGGCGCAGCGAGATCGCGCAGCAAAACGCCACGCCCATGGACGGTGCCCAGCAGGTCTTTAGAGGCAGCGAGATACGCCAGCGCAATGACATGGCGCTGCAGGAGGCAGCACAGCAAACCGCGGGCATGACGCAGTCCTTTGCGGATCGCATGCGGGCGGACCTTGAGCGCATGGTGGGGGTGCAAGGCGGCAGGGGCTTGAACGGCTTGAACCTGGAGCCCGCGCTGGAGGTGCAGGGGGTGGGGGCGTGGTCTTCACCAGAGTACCGCAATGGCTTGGATGTGCAGAGCGACTTGGCCTTTGACAGCCGACGTAGCCAGGAGTGGGTGGGGCAAAGCGATGCCATCCAGGCGCGCAGCCTCAATGAGGCGACACAGGCCATTGACCAACAAGCATTGCGCCGGACTGCGGTTGAACAACAGGTGCACCGCGAAATCCTGGGAGAGCAAGCGCGCGAAGATTCGGTGCGTGGTGCACAACTATTCCAGACGGGTGGTCTATTGCGTGGTGGCGCGCCGCGCGGTGTCGGCAGCGGCGGATTTGAGATGGTGCGCAACGGCAATTGGGATGCGGCGCTAAACATCGGAGCCGACCCCTATGGTGTGCTGCCAGATATGGCGGGCTTGCAACAAGACCTCGGTAAGCTCAACCGCATCCAAACGGAAAGTCGCATCAATGACATGCGCCAGCGCATGACGGATGCTGGCATGAAGGACGTACCCGAAGGTTACCGAACCAGCCTGGTGGACAACGGCAGCAGAACCGGTGTCACGGTGCGTGACTATGGCGCGACCGTGGATGATTTGCAGACCAAATATGAAGGTTTTGTGCGTGACAACCGCCTCAAAGAGACCTGGGGTGAGAACTACCAAAACCTGCGCCTGGGCAAATCGCAGATGACGGTGCTGGAGTTTGAAAAGCGCGTGCTTGATGTGCAGCAGAAGGCCACGGACAGAGCCTATGCCAATGGCGTAGAGGCTATTGCGCGTGGCGACATAGCGGTGAAGGAAGGTGACTATGCGAGGACGCTTGGCAACTACATCGATCGGCAAGTTCGTACTGAATTGCGATTCCTTGCAAAGGGCGAAGGCATTAACGACAGCATGACCTCCAACCTGTGGGGCGTGAACCGCAGCATCCGCAGCGACCTGACAGAGGGCCGAGGCATCCCGGACAATCGCCTGGGTTACAACCTGTTTGCCGACACAACGCTTGCGCCCAAGAGCGGCAACACGGAGCAGATCATGAAATGGAACGCGATCCGACCAGACGCCAATTACCTCATCATCCGACCGAGCAATATGCCTGGCGGTGGCTCCTACGTCATTCCGCGAGCGGCGATCCAGCCGTTCATGCCATCGCTGCCAACTGGAAGGGGGCTGTGATGTCTTTGCGTGAAACCCTTGAAAACTTTGCCGGGTCTCTTGGCTGTGCAGCAACGAATGCCCCTGATGAGTACGCTGATTGGAGCTACATCACTTACGAGTTGAACATGGCCGACCTCAAAGAGCTATGGGCCTCCATCCGCCCACAGCTCAAACGCGATTTGGAGCAAGCCGAATGGGTGGATGGCAAGCTGCGGGAGATGTTCACGGCCTTTGATGCCGGAGAAAAGGAGCAGGGCCGCAAGGCAGCGTGGGCGTTGTACAACGCGGATGTGACCAAGCTGCGATAAATGCTACACAACACTCCTGTTTTCATAGCGCCAAACCCATACCCATCAAGTGCCAGAGGCATTTTTGACCACAAACGCTGAGCGCAAAAGACTCCGGCAGCGGTTTGTGCCGGGGTGTCGGTGGCGACAGTGCGTGTGCTCGCACCCTCTACGCCACCGACGCCCTGGACCGCGTCACCCAAGTCCAACTGCCCGCCACCACGATCGGCGGCCAGGCGCCGCAGGCTCCATCGCCAGCCAGGGTGCAGGCATGATGATGGGCAACGTCAAAGACTTCAGCTGGAACGCCGTCGGCCAGGCCGCGCTGCAAGCCGGGGTCAGCGCCGGAGTGGACATCGGCCTCAAAGAGCTGGCAACCGTAGGCGAGGCCAGCGAAACTGCCAACACCGTGGCCCAGGCCTACGCCAAGGCCGGAGAAGTCACCCGAGCGGTGGTGCGCCAGGCCCTGGTCACCACCGTGGTGGGCGTGGCCAAGCGCGAATTCTCCTGGAGGGCGGTGGTCAGCTCCGCAGTGAGCGCAGGCATCGCGCAAAAGATGGGCAACAGTCTGAGCGACAGCCTGGGCTCTGCCATGGGCACCGGCACATCGCAAGGCGCAACCGACTGGGGCGCCAGCCTAGGCCAGCACCTGGGCCACATCACCGCCCAGGCGGCAGGAAGCATGGTCGGCACCATGGTGGCCAACGACCGCGGGCACATCACGCAGGAAGAAAGCGACAATGCCTGGATTGGGGCTGCCGGTGGGGTCATAGGCGGCAGTGTGGCCGAGCACATCCGCTACGCCGACACGGCCCAACAGTCCTTCAGGAAAAGCGAAATACGCCAGCGCAATGACCTGGCCAGGCAGGAGGCAGCACAGCAAACCGCAGGCATGACGCAATCCTTTGAGCAGCGCATGCGGGCGGACTTTGAGCGCATGGTGGGGGCGGGGGTGCAAGGGGTGGGTGCCAGCGCCTCTGGCCCCGTGTCTGGCGCGCAAGCCTACGGGCAGTTGCCGGGTGCCTTGGGCATGGACGGCTACGCCCTGCCAGGGGAAGGCAGCGGGGCGGTCAGCTTGGGCGGGATGGACGACGTCAATGGGATGGACCTGCAAAGCGACCAATGGGTCGCAGCCCATGGCCCCGGGCGCAGCAGCAGCGTGCGCATGGTCAAAGTGGCGCAAGGCCAAACCCTGTCGGGTCTGGCCGGCAGCAACGACGCCAGCACCCTGGACCGCATTGCCCAATACAACGGACTGCGCTCGCGCCACGAAGTCGGAGCAGGCCAAATCGTGGCCCTGCCCGACGATGGCATCCTGAGCGGCGTGGAGGTCTCAGGCGCGCGGGCACAGCGCGGAGCCGATGGGGCGCAGTACTACGCGCAAAGGCAGATGGGAGACGCCGATGGCAGGTATGACGACGGAGCCAGCCTGGTCAGGCGTACAGCACAGCAGCGTTGGGCCGATGTCTATGGGCCAGACTGGGACTTCGCGGAGACGGGTGGCGTTCGAGTAACACCCGGCAACGGGCTGCGTCCGGCCCTGGTCAATGGCTTGAGTGTCAACCAGCGCGCCGAAACGGCCTTTCAGGGGGCAGGTGACTTGCTCGGCATGGGCGAGATGTATCGCGACTACAAGCTGCTGGGTGGATTGATGAGTGAGGCGCAGCAAACGGCTGCCTTGAACAAAATGCAGGGCAGGTTGCAGGAAAAGCTGGGCATGATGCGTGTGCTGCCCACGCCGGATGCGCTGGGGGCATCACCTATGATTGATTCCAGCGGTGTCGTGCGATACGACAAGGCTGACCTGATCGACCGCTATGGCGATGCGTTGCGCAAGGTCGAGATGTGGAAGCAAGGCATTATTGAGCTGGATACGGGCACCATGCGCATCACATCCATTAGAAATCAGCGGATGAGCACGGGGCAGTGGGTGGAGGAAAACACCCAACGGTATCAACGGGCATTTGCTGCCGGTGTAGAGGATGGGCAGCAAAGATACGACAGCGGTCGCCTGCGCTACCCGGCGGACATGCCTCAACAATTGCAGGTAGGTCTGTATGCTGATGCAGTCTCCCGCGACGTGATGGTGCGATATAACGAACGACTGGGTATCCCTGAGGGCCCCGGCCAGTTGCTGGTAATGAACCGTTGGGCCTATGACCCCAGCGGCAGTGGTATGACGGTGCGGCCAGACATGTTGTTGGATCTGGGGCCGAACCGGGCAAACGAAGTATTGCGCTTCGTGGTCGATGGCAAATCGTCAATGACGGAGGCCTTGTCATCGGGAAGCCAGTTCGGGCGCACCAGCAATTGGCTGGGTGGCGCATCCATCAAAGCTGCTACACCGCAAGGTCTATTGCCTTGGACTCCGCGTGTCAAAGGACGCTAAGGGCTTGTTAATAAATAAGTTGGACAATTATCTGTAATCGGATATGCTCCGATATGTGGCAACTGATTCGCAGATTGGTCAACGGTGGGAAGTTATGCGCACGGCGCTTGATGAGCGTCAGC
>JBQTHH010000030.1:0-58367 GCA_052390055.1 Rhodoferax sp. | reverse complement strand
TCGATGCCGGTCATCAGCGTGGCCGTGGTGCGGCCCTTCTTGAACCACTGCTTGAAGTTCTTGGCCTGCTTCAGCTCGGCGTGCAGCCAGCTCTGCTCGAACGCTGCGGGATAGTCGGCCAAGAACTTCAAGCAGTGGTTCAAGAAGGGCCGCACCACGGCCACGCTGATGACCGGCATCGAGCAATGGCTGCTGCCCCGTCTCTGCATGCGCGAGCCGCCGTGGACCATGCATCGCACGCGGGCCGACCACACCTACCTGCAGCCGGCCGCGAGCAGCCCGCCCATCGCCTATCCCAAGCCCGACGGCAAGCTGAGCTTCGACCGCCTGAGCTCGGTCTTCATCAGCAACACCAACCACGAGGAACACCAGCCAGCGCACCTGACGCTGAAGGACGCCGCGGTGCCGGTGGCGATCAACCTCGCGCTCTACGCCGGGCCCGAGAGCCGCTACTGCCCGGCCGGCGTCTACGAGTTCATCAAGACCGACGCCGGCGAGGACCGGCTGCAGATCAACGCCCAGAACTGCGTCCACTGCAAGACCTGCGACATCAAGGACCCGACGCAGAACATCGTCTGGGTCACGCCGGAAGGCGGCGGCGGGCCGAACTACGGGGCCATGTAATCCCCAGGCTGCCCATGCAAGACCCGCCAGGCGGGTCTTTTTTTATGTGGGGTCAGCGGCCCAACGCGGGCACCCCGGCATCCAGGGCGCGCACCTGGGCGTCAAGCTCGTCGATGCACTGGCGCATCAGGGCGTGGCAGCGCTGCATGAGTTCGGGCAAATCGTCCAGGGTGAGCCCGGCGGTCAGCACGGGCGGCAATGCACGCACCAGCACGTGGCCGGACTGCCAGCGGTTCAGCCGCATGCTGCGCACGTAGGTGCTGGCGCACATGAGAACGATCGGGGCCCTGGCGGCGATGGCCATCTGGAAGGCCCCCTTCTTGAAGGCCTGCAGCCCGCGCCCGCGGTTGCGCGTGCCCTCGGCGAATACCCAGATCGAGGTGTTGCGCTGGCAGATGGCCTCGGTGGAGCGGAGCATGGCCTGCTTGGCCTGCTGGGCGTGGCCACGCCGGATCAGCACATTGCCCGCCAGCCAATAAATCTGGCCAAACAGGGGCAGCCATTTGAGGCTGCTCTTGCCCACGGAAACGGTGTCCCGGGGCACCACGCTGCCGTGCACGAACAGGTCGTAATTGGACTGGTGGTTGGCCACCACCACAAAGGGCTGTGCCGGGGGCGGCAATGCGGACAGCTCGCGGCGCACACGCAGGCCCAGCACCGGCAAGGCCCCCCAGGCGTACATCCGTGCGCACAGGCGGGAGTTGTCGGGATGGAAGGGGCGCCACAGCACCAGCAGGAGATTGAGGACCGAGGCCCCCACAAAATGCAGCCCCAGGGCCGCCATACGGAACACAAACAGCATGCGTGGATTAGAATCGATAAATTCGTCAGGAGAGAGCCTTGCCCCCGGGAAAAGGCCGCCGAAGGCGCAGGAGCACTGATCGCAGTGCTCGGAACGCTCAGGCAAAAGGACTGACCAACGTTCGGTTACACCCGGACGCCCCCATTGGAGAGAGGCCCCGGAACCCGGGGTCCACCGAAGGAGCAAGCCCCCAAGCGGAAAACACCCCGCCGGGCGAATCTCTCAGGTAAAGCGGACAGTGGGGCATGAAGTGCGCAGGCCCACCCGGCCTGCGCGTTTTTCGGCCCCCCTTTTTTTTGTGTCCGCCATGACCGACTCCGCCAGCCTCCTGCTCACCCCCTTGCACGCCCTGCACCTCGAACTGGGCGCGCGCATGGTCCCCTTTGCCGGGTATTCGATGCCGGTGCAGTACCCCCAAGGCCTGATGGCCGAGCACCACCAGACGCGCACAGCCGCCGGCCTGTTCGACGTCTCGCACATGGGCCAGTTGCGCCTGCTGGGCCCGGACGCCTGCGCGGCGTTCGAATCCCTGATTCCCGTGGACGTGATCGACCTGGGCGTGGGCAAGCAGCGCTACGGACTGCTGCTCAATGAAGAGGGCGGCATCCTGGACGACCTGATGTTCTTCAAGGTCTCACAAGAGGAGCTGTTCGTGGTGGTCAACGGCGCCTGCAAGGTGGCGGACGTTGCCCACATCCAGGCGCGCATTGGCAGCCGCTGCCAGGTGCAGCCCCTGCCCGAGCAGGCGCTGCTGGCGCTGCAGGGCCCACAAGCGGTGACCGCGCTGGGCCGCCTGGCCCCCGGGGTGGAAAAGCTGGTGTTCATGACCGGCGGCAGCTTCACGGTGGACACCGGCGCGCAGAAGATAGCCGTGTTCCTGACCCGCAGCGGCTACACCGGCGAAGACGGCTTCGAGATTTCGGTGCACCAATCGCAGGCCGAGGCCTTGGCACGCGCCCTGCTGGCCCAGCCCGAAGTGCAAGCCATTGGCCTGGGCGCACGCAACTCGCTGCGCCTGGAAGCCGGGCTGTGCCTGTACGGCAATGACATCGACACCACCACCACCCCGGTGGAGGCGGGCCTGAACTGGGCCATCCAGAAGGTGCGCCGCAGCGGCGGCGCACGCGCGGGGGGCTTCCCGGGTGCTACCAAAGTGATAGCGCAACTGGAAGATTCCACGCGGGCTGGAGGCAGAAAACGTGTGGGATTGGTGGCACAGGAGCGGGTTCCGGTGCGCGAACACACCGAACTGCAGGACGGCGCTGGCCACACCATCGGCGAAGTCACCAGCGGGCTGCTGGCCCCGACCGTGAACCAGCCCATCGCCATGGCTTACGTGGACGCCGCGCACGCCGCCCTGGGCAGCACGGTGCAGGCCATCGTGCGTGGCAAAAAAGTGCCCATGGTGGTCAGCGCCATGCCTTTCACGCCCAACCGCTATTACCGCGGCTGAGCCGGGCCACAATCGCCCGGCGCTGGCCCGCCCGGTGGCACACTGGCAGCCGGACAGACCCCGGGCAAGCCCCCCCTTTGCACAACCCTTTTTCGCAGGAGAAAACCATGAGCATCAAATACACCCCCGACCATGAATGGATTGCCGTGGACGGCGACACCGCCACCGTAGGCATCACCCAGCACGCCCAGGACGCCCTGGGCGACGTGGTGTTCGTGGACTTGCCTGAAGTGGGCAAGACCTACGCCCCCAAAGACGTGGCAGGTGTGGTCGAGTCCGTGAAGGCCGCCGCCGACGTGTACATGCCTGTCACCGGGGAAGTGCTGGCCGTGAACGAAGACCTGCGTGCCGATCCCTCGCTGGCCAACAGCGACCCCATGGGCACGGGCTGGTTCTTCAAGGTCAAGCTCGCCAATCCGGCCGAACTGGACGGCCTGATGGACGAGACCAGCTACAAGGCCTACGAGCAAAACGCCTGATCCTCCCGCAGCAGGCTCCCGCCCCCCGGGCGCCTGCTGCGGCCCTCCCCTTGCGGGCCCGCCTTGTTCTCCGGCCCATTGATTGCAGTTGTGTTGGCCCACGGGACAGGCGCGGGGCAAACGCCAGCCCTTGAGTCACCATGTCCGCCACTGCCGCCTCCCTTGCCAGCCTGGAAAACCCCAGCGAATTCGTAGCCCGCCACATCGGCTTTGATGCCGACGAGGAAAAAACCATGCTCGCCGCCGTGGGCTGCGCCAGCCGCCAGGAGCTGGTCGACAGCGTGGTGCCAGGCTCGATCGCGCGCACCGAGCGCATGGACATCCCCGCAGCGGTGACGGAAGCTGCCGCACTGGCCGAGCTGCAGGCCATCGCCAGCAAAAACCGCGTACTCAAGAGCTTCATCGGCCAGGGCTATTACGGCACCCACACGCCCGGCGTGATCCTGCGCAACATTCTGGAAAACCCCGCCTGGTACACCGCCTACACGCCCTACCAGGCCGAAATCTCGCAGGGCCGCATGGAGGCGCTGGTGAACTTCCAGACCATGGTGTGCGACCTGACCGGCATGCCCATGGCCAACGCATCGATGCTGGACGAAGCCACCGCCGCTGCCGAAGCCATGACCCTGGCCAAGCGCAGCGTCAAGGCCAAGGGCACGGTCATGCTGGTGTGCAGCTACAACCACCCGCAGACCATTGAAGTGCTGCAAACCCGGGCTGCGCCGCTGGGCTTCACGGTGAAGGTGCTGGCCACCGAGGCCGAATGGAACGCCGCCTTGGGCCGTGACGACTATTTCGCCGCACTGGCCCCCTACCCTGCCAGCACCGGCTGGCTGGCGGACTGGAGCGCCGACGCCGCCGCCATCCACGCCAAAGGGGCCGCCCTGATCGTGGCCACCGACCTGCTGGCCCTGACCCTGCTCAAGGCCCCGGGCGAAATGGGCGCAGACATCGCCATCGGCTCCACCCAGCGCTTTGGCATGCCCATGGGCAATGGCGGCCCGCACGCCGCCTTCATGGCCTGCCGCGACGAGTACAAGCGCTCCATGCCGGGGCGCCTGGTGGGCGTGAGCGTGGACAGCCACGGCAACCCGGCCTACCGCCTGGCGCTGCAGACGCGCGAGCAGCACATCCGCCGCGAAAAAGCCACCTCCAACATCTGTACCGCGCAGGTGCTGCCCGCCGTCATCGCCAGCATGTACGCGGTGTACCACGGCCCCCAGGGGCTCAAACGCATTGCCGAGCGCGTGGCGCGCTTCACTTCTATTGCCGCGCAAGGCTTGGCGCAGCTGGGCTTTGCCACCACGCAGCACGGCGGCAGCGCTTTTGACACACTGTGCGTCGCCACCGCAGACGCTACAAAATCCATAGCTGTCCGCGCAGTATCCGCGGGGGCCAACCTGCGAATTGCCTCCGAAGACACGCTGTGCGTGTCGTTCGACGAAACCACTACCCGCGAGGACGTGGCCCTGGTCTGGTCCTTCTTCGCCCAAGACGGCCAGACCCTGCCCAGCGTGGATGCGCTGGCAGACACAGCGTCCGCACTCATTCCCAACGGGCTGCGCCGCAGCAGCGCCTACCTGACGCACCCGGTGTTCAACACGCACCACTCCGAGACCGCCATGCTGCGCTACATCCGCGCCCTCTCGGACAAGGACCTGGCGCTGGACCGCAGCATGATCCCGCTGGGCTCGTGCACCATGAAGCTCAACGCGACCAGCGAGATGATTCCCATCACCTGGCCCGAGTTTGCGCACATCCACCCCTTCTGCCCCGCCGAGCAGCGCCAGGGCTATGCCGAGCTGGACGCACTGCTGCGCCAGTGGCTGTGCGCCGCCACCGGCTACGCCGGTATCAGCCTGCAGCCCAACGCGGGCAGCCAAGGCGAATACGCCGGTCTGCTGGCCATCAAGGGCTGGCATGAGAGCCGCGGCGAGAGCCAGCGCACCATCTGCCTGATTCCCAGCAGCGCGCACGGGACCAACCCGGCCAGCGCCCAGATGGCCGGGCTGCAGGTGGTCGTCACCAAGTGCGACGCCAATGGCAACGTGGACATGGAAGACCTGCGCGCCGCCTGCGAAAAGCACAGCGCCCAGTTGGCCTGCGTGATGATCACCTACCCCAGCACGCACGGCGTGTTCGAAACCCAGGTGAAGGAACTCTGTGCCCTGGTGCACCGCCACGGCGGCCGGGTGTACGTGGATGGCGCCAACATGAACGCCCTGGTAGGGGTGGCCGCGCCGGGCCAGTTTGGCGGCGACGTGAGCCACCTGAACCTGCACAAGACTTTCTGCATTCCCCACGGCGGTGGCGGCCCTGGCGTGGGGCCCGTGTGCGTGGTGGAAGACCTGGTGCCCTTCCTGCCGGGCCATGCCACGGGTGGTGTGGCGGGCAAGCTGGGGGCGGTCAGTGCGGCCCCGCTGGGCAATGCCGCCGTGCTGCCCATCAGCTGGATGTATTGCCGCATGATGGGTGCCGAAGGCCTGAAGCAAGCCACCGAGTCGGCCATTCTGGCTGCCAACTACATCAGCAAGCGCCTCTCGGACCACTACCCCACGCTGTACGCCAGCGAAAACGGGCACGTGGCGCACGAGTGCATTCTGGATCTGCGCCACTTCAAGGAGAGCTGCGGCGTGATGGCCGAGGACGTGGCCAAGCGCCTGATGGACTACGGCTTCCACGCCCCCACCCTGTCCTTCCCGGTGCCCAACACGCTGATGGTGGAGCCCACCGAGAGCGAACCGCTGGCCGAGCTGGACCGCTTCATCGAGGCCATGATCGCCATCCGTGCTGAGATCGCCCAGGTGCAAGCCGGGGTCTGGCCGCAGGACAACAACCCGCTCAAACACGCGCCGCACACCACGGCCGCCGTGGTGGGCAACGCCTGGGACCACCCCTACAGCCGCGAGCAGGCCGCCTTCCCGGTGGCCAGCCTCAAGGCAGGCAAGTACTGGCCCAGCGTGGGCCGCGTGGACAACGTCTACGGCGACCGCAACCTGTTCTGCAGTTGCGTGCCGGTGGGTGAAATAACCAACAGCTAAGCACGCCCTCGCTCCATGACCGCCGCCAACCGCCAACAATTCGCCAGCGACAACTACGCCGGGGCTTGCCCCGAGGCGCTGCGCTGGTTTCTGGAGGCCAATGCCAGCGGGCATGAGCCGGCCTATGGGGACGACCGCTGGACCCAGCGCTCCACCGACATGCTGCGCCAGTTGTTCGACATCGACTGCGATGTGTACTACGTGTTCAACGGCACGGCGGCCAACTCGCTGGCGCTGGCCTCGCTGTGCCAGAGCTACCACTCGGTGATCTGCTCGCCGCTGGCGCACATCGAGACCGATGAGTGCGGCGGGCCGGAGTTTTTCTCCAACGGCTCCAAGCTGCTGCTGGGCGAGAGCGAGTCGCCCGCGGCGCGCCAGGGCAAGCTCACGCCGCAGGCCATCCACACCCTGGTGACCAAACGCAGCGACATCCACTACCCGCGCCCCAAGGTGGTCTCCATCACCCAGGCCACGGAGATGGGAACGGTCTACAGTGTGGAGGAGGTGCGCGAGGTCGCGTGGATGGCCAAGAAGCACCAGTTGCGCCTGCACATGGACGGCGCGCGCTTTGCCAACGCGGTGGCACACCTGGGCTGCCACCCGGCAGAGATCACCTGGAAGGCCGGGGTCGATGTGCTGTGTTTTGGCGGCACCAAGAACGGTTTGCCGGTGGGTGAGGCCGTGGTGTTTTTCGACAAGGCGCTGAGCGAAGACTTTGCCTGGCGCGTCAAGCAGGCTGGGCAGCTCGCCAGCAAGATGCGCTTCATCTCGGCCCCCTGGGTGGGTTTGCTGGAGAACGATGTGTGGCTCAAGCACGCGCGCCACGCCAACGCCATGGCACAGCACCTGTATGCGGGCCTGCTCCAGTTGCCCCGGGTGCAGGTGCTGCACCCACCGCAGGCCAATGGCGTGTTTGTCCAACTGCCGCCCGCGGTGGTGCAGGCCCTGCACGCCCAGGGTTGGAAGTTCTACCAGTTCATCGCGGGCGGCGGCTGCCGCTTCATGTGCGCGTGGGACACGCAGCCCGAGTCGGTAGACGCCCTGCTGGCGGACATGGAGGCAGCGCTGCAACCCTAGGAAGGAAGGATTGAAACGGGTGGCGGAAGCTTGCAAGCCGTCACCCTCTCTCGCACGGGAGAGACTGCCGCTGCCAACGCAGCGGCAGCGCCGAAGGAGCAACCACCCCGGAAACTCTCAGGCAAAAGGACCGTGCGGGAAGCCCCAACCCGGGGCATTGCACTCTGAAGAGCGGCCGGGATTTGTCCCCCGGCTCACCGCAGGAGCAAGCGCCCACGCATCAGCGGGCGTGAATCTCTCAGGTCTCAAAACAGAGGGGGTCATTGCCGATGCACGGTGCAGCGGCCTTGACATCCTTGTTTTGACAGCTTTTTGGAGAGAGCAGCATGCGCAAGCACATCGCCGTCATCGGCGCCGGTATCACCGGCGTCACGTCCGCCTACGCCCTGGCCCAGTTGGGCTACCGGGTTACCCTGATCGAACGCAACCGCTACGCGGGGATGGAGACCTCCTACGCCAACGGCGGGCAGTTGTCGGCCTCGAATGCCGAGGTCTGGAACCACCCCAGCACCCTCATCAAGGGCCTGAAGTGGATGTTCACGCCCGATGCGCCGCTCTTGATGAACCCGCTGCCCACCTGGCACAAGCTGAGCTGGATGGCCGAGTTCGTGGCCGCGCTCCCCCGCTACGCCGACAACACCATTGCCACCACCCGGCTCGCCATCGAGGCGCGGGCGCACCTGTTTGCCTGGGCACAGGCTGAAGGCATTGACTTCAAGCACGAGCGCCGCGGCATCCTGCACATCTACCGCGACCAAAAGGGTTTTGACCACGCCGCGGCGGTGACGAAGCTGCTGGCGCAAGGCGGGCTGGAACGCCGCGCCGTGACCCCGGCCGAAATGCGCGCCATCGAACCCACGCTGACCGGACAGTTTTTTGGTGGCTTCTATACCGAAAGCGACTCCACCGGCGACATCCACCTGTTCACCCACGGCTTGTCTCTGGCCTGCGAGCGCCTGGGAGTGGAGTTCGTACGCGGCAGCACGGTGCTGCGCGCCCACAGCACCGGCACGCTGGCGTCGCTGGAGCTGCGCGGTCAGGATGGCAGCACCGAGGTGCTGCACTGCGATGCGCTGGTGGTTTGCGCCGGGGTCTGGGGGCGGGAACTGGCCGCACAGCTGGGCGACCGGCTCAACATCTACCCGGTCAAGGGCTACTCCATCACCGTGCACCTGCAAGACGATGCGAGCCAACAGGCAGCCCCGTGGGTGAGCCTGCTGGACGATGAGACCAAGCTGGTCACCAGCCGCCTGGGCTCTGAGCGCTTTCGCGTGGCGGGCACGGCGGAGTTCAACGGCATCAACCAGAACATCCGCGCCGACCGCATCCGGCCCCTGGTGAACTGGGTCAACCAGTGTTTCCCGGGTGTGGACACGCGCCGTGTGGAGCCCTGGGCCGGTCTGCGCCCCATGCTGCCCACCATGATGCCGCGCGTGGGCCCGGGACGCGCGTCCAATGTGTTCTACAACACGGGCCACGGCCACCTGGGCTGGACGCTGTCGGCCATTACCGCGCACCAGCTGTGCGGCCATGTGCAGCAGCACTTTGCAAAGCACGGGCCGGCGGTCACACTGGCGTTGCAGTCCTGAGCCGCTATGCAAGCGATGGCGCACAACATACAATGCTTTCTTAAAGACAAACTTTAAATATACATTGTATGTATGCGCGCCTTGCCCTGGATAGGCTTCATGCCTTGGCCCGCCAGTTTCCGGCGGTGCTGATTCTGGGTGCGCGCCAGGTCGGCAAGACCACGCTGGCGCGCCAAACGTTTCCCAGCCACACCTACCTGGATTTGGAAGACCCCGCCACGCACGCCCTGTTTGCGGAGGACCCGCGCTTTCAGCTGGATGCGCGCCGCAGCCAGGGCCTGGTGCTGGACGAGGCGCAGCGCCTGCCCGCCCTCTTTGACGCACTGCGCGGTGCCATTGACGCCGAGCGCCAGCACATGGGGCGTTTCGTGATCCTGGGTTCGGCCCAGCCCACCCTGGTGCGGCAGGTGGCCGAAAGCCTGGCGGGCCGGGTCGGCATTCTGGAGTTGCCCCCCTTGACCTTGCAGGAAATCAGCACAAGCCCACCGCTGGATACCGACCTGCAACGCCTATGGCTGTGCGGCGGTTTTCCCGACGCCCTGGATGCTGCTGCGCGGGGCGGGCATTTCCGTGACTGGTGGGAAGCCTACCTGCGCACCTATGTCGAACGCGACCTGCCCACCATGGGCATTGGTGCCGACCCGGTGCTGATGCGCAAGCTGCTCACCATGCTGGCGCATGCGCAAGGCGGCATGGCCAACCTGAACCAACTGGCTGCGGCGCTGGGCTGCTCGCAGCCAACGGTGGGGCGCTATGTGGACATACTGGAACAAAGCTTCTTGCTGCGCCGCCTGCCACCCTACTTCCGCAACGTGGGCAAACGCCTGGTCAAAGCCCCCAAGCTGTACCTGCGCGATACCGGGCTGCTGCATCACCTGCTCAACATCGACTCGCTGGCCGTGCTGGACTCCCACCCCATCCGCGGTGCCAGTTGGGAAACCCTGGTGCTGGAAGACCTGCTGCGCCGCGAAGCACTCGCCCACCCCCACAGCGCCGCCCACTTCTGGCGCACCGCCGGGGGTGCCGAGGTGGACTTGCTGCTGGAGCGCAGCGGCGCGCTGCATGCGGTGGAATTCAAAACCGCACGCGCCACCTCGCCCTACCTGGCACGCAGCCTGCGCGCCATCATGGCCGACACGGGTGCTGCCACCGCCACCATCATCGACCAAGGCCCTGGCAGCGACCCGCTGGCCCCCGGCGTGGCACGCCGGGGCTTTGCGGCGTCCTCGCAATGGCTTCCCGAAATCGAAACGAATCCGGCCTCACCGCCCCCCCCTGACAACAACGAGGAGCCCCATGGCAGTTTCCGTATTTGACCTTTTCAAGATCGGCATCGGCCCCAGCAGCTCGCACACCGTGGGGCCGATGCGGGCGGCGCGGCTGTTTGCGCTGCGGCTGGGCACCGAGGGCGTGTTGGCGCAAACGGTGACGGTGCGCTGCTGGCTGCATGGCTCGCTGGGGGCCACGGGCAAGGGGCACGGCAGCGACACGGCAGTGCTGCTGGGCCTGATGGGGCATGAGCCCGACACCGTAGAGGTGGACCGCATTGCGGGCTATTTGGCCGACGTGCGCACCCACAAGCGTTTGACCCTGCCCGGTGGCCACAGCATTGGCTTCCACGAGAAGGAAGACCTGCTGTTCATGCGCGCCGCCCTGCCCTTTCACGCCAATGGCATGCGCTTGAGCGCCTTCGATGCGCAGGGACAGGAGCTGTGCAGCCGCACCTACTACTCGGTGGGCGGGGGCTTCATCGTCAGCGATGAGGTGGCCGCCGACGGTGCGCGCCAGAAGGTGATTGCCCCCGACGCCACCGTGCTGCCCCTGCCCTTTACCACCGGGGCCCAGTTGCTGGGGCTGTGCAAGGCGCACGGCCTGTCCATCGCCCAGGTGATGCGCCGCAACGAACTGCACTGGCGCTCTGACGCCGAGATAGACGCCGGGCTGGAGCGCATCTGGCAGGTCATGCAGGCCTGTGTGGCGCGCGGCTGCGCCACCGAGGGGGTGCTACCGGGGGGATTCAAGGTCAAACGCCGCGCCAAGGCGCTGCACCAGGCCCTGTGCAGCAACCCGGAAGCAGCCCTGCGCGACCCGCTGCAGGTGCTGGACTGGGTCAACCTCTACGCCCTGGCGGTGAACGAGGAAAACGCCGCGGGCGGGCGCGTGGTGACAGCCCCCACCAACGGCGCGGCGGGCATCATCCCGGCGGTGCTGCACTACTACGCGCGCTTCGTGCCCCAGGCCACGCCACAGGGCGTACATGACTTTTTGCTCACGGCAGCGGCCATCGGCATTCTGTACAAGGAAAACGCCAGCATCAGCGGCGCCGAGGTGGGCTGCCAGGGCGAGGTGGGCGTGGCCTGCTCCATGGCGGCGGGCGCCCTGTGCGCGGTGCTGGGCGGCACGCCCGAACAGGTGGAGAACGCCGCCGAGATCGGCATGGAGCACCATCTGGGCCTGACCTGCGACCCGGTGGGCGGGCTGGTGCAGATACCCTGCATCGAGCGCAATGCGATTGCGTCGGTGAAGGCCATCAACGCCGCGCGCATGTCGCTGCGCGGCGACGGCACCCACTATGTGAGCCTGGACAAGGTCATCAAGACCATGCGCGACACCGGCGCGGACATGAAGACCAAATACAAGGAAACCGCCCGCGGCGGGCTGGCGGTGAACATCGTGGAGTGCTGACAATCACGCGGGGGAAGCTGCACTCCCCCCTCGCAATCATTGCGTCCCGGTAGTCCCGGTGGTCCCGGACGTGCCGGTGGTGGAGCCCACCGTCGTGACCACCACGGCGGCGGCAGCAGCACCCACAGCAACGGTTGCCCCCGTCACCGCGCCGGTCGCAGCCGTCGTGGCCCCTGCGGCACCAGCCCCGGCACCCGCGCTGGCGCCGGTACCCGCACCAGCGCCTGCACCCGTACCGGCCCCGGTGCCTGCCCCTGCGGAGCCCGAGGATGCACCCGCCGTGCCGCTGCCGGCCTGGCCAGCAGAAGCGCCGCCCTGGGCCCCCGCGCCTGCAGCCCCACTGGCCAAGGGGGTGCTCATCATGCTGGACAAACTGCCGGGCAAAACTGCGGCGGAAACAAAGCTGACCGAGCCCCCAACGCCGATCGCCACCGCTTGACCCGCCCCCATGATGGCCGATGCAGAGGAAGTGACCACGCCAATGCTGCCGGTATTGACCGTGAAGAAGACCGAAGGGATGGGAATCTGGGCTAATTGCAAGGGAGCAAGGGCCGCATCGCCCAGATCCAGGGGGATGCTACCCACACCGGCCACCTGGACGCCGCCTGCGGACCACGAGGCCGTGGCCTGCGCGGGAACCACGGCCACACCAAAGTCCGTGCCACGGATGCCTGCCGTAGCGGTGGGGGTGGACAGAGAAAATTTGCCCGGATTGCGCGCGCCCAGGGCGCCGGTGATGGAGCGCAAGGTGCCCACCAGCAGGCTCATCAGGATGCTGTCCTTGGCAGGCTCGGCCTTGCTGTAGGCGTATTGGCGCAACTGGAACTGCGTCCCCGCGCCCAGGGCAATCAAGTGACCGTCATCAAAACGCACCTCGGCGCGGCTGCCGCCGCCGGTCTGGATGGAGGCACCCGCGGGCACCGCATCACCGACCTTGGCGGCTTTGGAATTGACTTGCACAGACCCGACCACGTTTTGCAGCACCGGCTCGGCCCACACGGAGCCACAAAGCAGCGCGACGGCAGCACATACAGCAGATTTCACGATGTTCCCCTTGAGTGTGTTGATATTGGCGGGGCATTGTCGCTCATTGGAGAAAAAATGCATCCATGGCAATGAGCCGGTGGTGGATTTCACGCAACAAATACTCCACCCGGCATGTACTCCCCACCTGCCCCCACTGGGCAGCCCCCAAGGCGAAGAACAAGGGCAGAAGGTGTTCTTCCGTGGGATGGGCACGCTGGGCCTGGGGCGCCTGGCGGCGATAGTCCAGCAAGGCGTCCAGATCACCCGCCAGCAGGCGGGCGTGCACCCAGTCGGAAAAGGCCTGCACGTAGGGCACGGGCCCCTGGCCGGGGTGGCGCAGGCCGAAGGCGCCCAGGTTGTGCGTCATGGCGCCGCTGCCCAGCAGCAGCACGCCCTGGGCGCGCAGCGGGGCGAGTGCCTGGCCCAGGGTGTAGACCTGCGCCGCACCGGCGCGCGCGGGCAGGGCCAGTTGCAGCACCGGCACGTCGGCCCGCGGCAGCAGGTGCAGCAGCGGCACCCAGGCGCCGTGGTCGCGGGGGCGCTCGCCGTCCAGGGCGCTGGCCCAGCCTGCGGCCTGCAGCAGGCCTTGCACCTGGGCCGCCAGCGCTGGCGAGCCCGGCGCGGGGTATTGCAGGCGGTACAAGGCGGCGTCAAAGCCGCCGAAGTCGTGCCAGGTGGCGGGCTCGGGGGCGGCCATCACGTCGGGCTGCGCCGCCATCCAGTGGGCGCTGAGCACCAGCACGGCGCGGGGCCGCTGGGGCAAGGCCTGGCCCCAGGCCCGCAGGGCCTGGGCCGCGCTGCTGTCGGACTCCAGCGCAAAGGTGGGCGCGCCGTGCGAAACAAACAGCGCGGGCATGGCGGGAACGGCAGTGGGTGGGGACATGGCGGACTCCGCAGGAAGAAGGGGGCGGCACGGCGGCGGCAACGCCCTGCCCGCACTGTACGGACAAGGGCCCCAGACAGCGTTCAAACCGCTACAACACAGCGTTGCAAGGCCGCGCCGGTACCGACGCCCCCGCACGCCCTGCCCCAGCCGCCGCCCCACGCCCACGCCAGTAGCAAATGGAAAATGGCCAGCTACGGGCTACGGGCTACGGGCTACGGGCTACGGGCTACGGGCTACGGGCTACGGGCTACGGGCTGCGGGCTGCGGGCCAGAGGGTCAGGCCACCAGCCCGACGGATTTGACCTGGGCCCACAGCGCCAGCCCGGGGTGCAGGCCCAGTTGGTGCGCCGCGCGCGCAGTGACGCGCGCCAGCAGCAAGGGCGCGTCCAGCACCTCGGGGGCGGCGGTGCTGCCGGGCAGCGGAACGCGCGGCGGCATCTGGAGCTGCACCAGCACCTGCGAGGGGTGGGCACCGGGCGCGATGGCGCGCACGGTGCAGGGCAGGCTGTTCTGGATGCTGCTGTCGGGCAGCGGCTGCAAGGCCAGGCTGACGTCGCGTGCCAGCACACGCACGCGCACCGCCTGGCCCGGCTGCAGGCCGGTGTCGCGCAGCCACAGCAGGCTGCCCGCGCAGTCCACCTGGGCCAGGTGCCAGTCGCGGTCGATGGCGCGCACCACGCCGCGCAGCAAGGCGCCCGCGTCTTCGCCCAGCACCACCGGCGTGTCCACCTGGGCCAGCACCTGGGCAATCGGGCCCTGGGCGCGCACGCGGCCCTGCTCCAACACCACCAGGTGGTCGGCCAGCTGCGCCACCTCCTCGGCAGCGTGGGTGACGTAGAGCACGGGCAGCTGCAGGCCGCGCTGCAGGCGCGCCAGCCAGGGCAGCACCTCCTGGCGGCGCGCGTGGTCCAGCGCGGCCAGGGGCTCGTCCATGAGCAGCAGGGCGGGGTGGGTGGCCAAGGCTCGGGCAATGGCCACGCGCTGGCGCTCGCCGCCCGACAGCGCCGCAGCGGGCCGATCCAGCAGCTGGCCGATGCCCAGCAGCTCGATGGCGTCGTGCAGCAGGCGCTGCGGGTCGCGCCCGGCGCCACTGGCGCCCGTACCCGGGCTGGCGCGGCGGCGCGCGTAGTCCAGGTTGCCACGCACGCTCAGGTGGGAAAACAGGCGCGCGTCCTGGAACACATAGCCCACGGCGCGCTGGTGCGGCGCGCGCCACAGGCCTGCCGCGCTATCTTGCCAGCACTGCGCGCCCAGGCGCACCTGGGCCACGGGCGCGCGCTCCAGCCCGGCCACGCAGCGCAGCAACGTGGTCTTGCCGCAGCCCGAGGGGCCAAACAGCACGCTCACGCCCCGGGGCGGAAGGTGCAGGTCCACGGCCAGCCCAAAGGCACCGCGCTGCCACTGCAGGGCGATGCGCAAAGCCGCGTCCGGGTCTGTGGGCACGGGCGCCTGGGCGCTGCCGTACCGCCCGGGGCTGGGCGGGGCGTCGGGCGCTGTTGCGCCGGGTGGGAGCGGGGCCGGGGACGCCATCAGGACCACCAGCGTGCGCCACGGCGCTGGAACCAGCCCAAGGCCAGCAGCACCAGCAAGGAGAACAGCACCATGCCGGCCGAGAGCCAATGCGCCTGCGGGTACTGCATGGCCTCGACGTGGCCGTAGATCTGGGTGCTGACCACCTGGGTGCGCCCGGGGATGTTGCCGCCGATCATGAGCACCACACCGAACTCGCCGATGGTGTGGGCAAAGCTGAGGATGGCGGCGGTGAGGTAACCGCCGCGCGCCAGGGGCAGCACCACGGTGAAGAACGCGTCCCAGGGCGAGGCGCGCAGGGTGGCGGCCACCTCCAGGGGTTCATCGCCCAGGGCCTGAAAGGCGTTTTGCAGGGGCTGCACGGCAAAGGGCAGCGAATACAGCACCGAGCCCAGCAGCAGCCCGCCAAAGCTGAAGGGCAGCGGCTCCAGCCCCAGGCTCAGCAATGCCTGGCCAACCCAGCCATTGGGCCCGAGCGCCAGCAGCAGGTAAAAACCCAGCACGGTGGGCGGCAGCACCAGGGGCAGCGCCACCACCGCGCCCACCCCCACGCGCCAGGCTGAGCGGCCCCGCGCCAGCCACCAGGCCAGGGGCGTGGCCAGCAGCAGCAGCAGCACGGTGGTGCTGGCGGCCAGGCGCAGGGTCAGGCCGATGGCGGCCCAGTCTTGGGGCTGCAAGGGGCTGGCGTCCATCAGGGCTCCACGCGGTAGCCGTAGGCGCGCAGCACGCCACGCGCAGCCTCGCTGCCCAGGTAGGCCAGCAGGGCCTGGGCGGCGGGCCTGCCCTGGCCCGGGCGCAGCAGCACGGCCTCCTGGTGCAGGGGGGCGTGCAGCGTGGCGGGGACGATCCAGGCCGAACCGGCGCGCAGCTTGCCCCCCTCCCAGACCTGGGACAGGGCCACAAAACCCAGCTCGGCATTGCCACTGGCGACGAACTGGTAGGCCTGGGCCACGCTCTCGCCCTGCACCCAGCGGCCTTGCAGCGCCTCGCGCAGGCCCAGGCGCTGCATTACCTCGACCGCTGCAGCGCCATAGGGCGCGGTTTGCGGGTTGGCCAGCGCCAGGTGGCGAAAACCGCCCTGGCGCAGCACCTGGCCCTGGGCGTCCACACGCTGCGGGTCCGCGCTCCACAGCACCAGTTGGCCGGTGCCGTAGCGCCTGCGCGTGCCGGGCACGGCCAGGCCTTGCGCTTCCAGCGCGGCCGGGGTGTGGTCGTCGGCCGCCACCAGCAGCTCAAACGGCGCGCCGTGGCGCACCTGGGTGGCGAGTTTGCCGGTGGCGCCCAGCGACAGCAGGGCCTGGTGGCCGCTGTCGCGCTGGAACTGCTGCGCAATGGCCTGCATGGGCGCGGCCATGTTGGCGGCCACGGCCACCTGCACGGTGTCGGCCCAGGCGGCGCTGCTGGCCTGGGCGCCGAGCAGCGCCAGGGCCGTGGCACGCAAGGCCGCCAGCACCACACGCCGCCCCCAAGCCCGCCAGACCGAGAGCAGCGGACAAGACAGCGCAGGCAGCACGCGCCACAGCCACAGCCACAGCCACAGCCACAGCCACAGCCACAGCCACAGCCACAGCCACAGCCACAGCCACGCCGCCGCGCCGGCCACGCCCGGTGGGCAAGCGCCCCGCTTCGGCAGACGCCCGGCGTGGCCCAAGGTCAGACCCCGTGCGCCAGCGCGGCGATGGCCAGGGCGTAGCCGTTCACGCCCAGGCCGACGATGATGCCTTTGGCCACGGGTGAGAGGTAGGAGTGGTGGCGGAAGGACTCGCGTGCGTGCACGTTGCTGATGTGGACCTCGATCAGGGGCACGCCCGTGCCCTTGATGGCGTCGTGCAACGCGATGCTGGTGTGGGTGTAGGCCCCGGCGTTGAACACCACGCCCGCGAGCTGCTGCTGGGCGTGCAGGCGCCCGGCCTCGTGGACCCAGTCCACCAGCACGCCCTCGTGGTTGCTCTGGCGAAAGTCCGCCACAAAGCCGTTGGCCAGGCAGGCGCGTTCGCACAGGTCTTGCACGTCGGCCAGGGTCTGGGCGCCGTACACCTGGGGCTCGCGCGTGCCCAGCAGGTTGAGGTTGGGGCCGTTGAGGATGAGCACGGTTTTTGCCACAGGCTGCCTTTCGGGTCAGGGTCGGAGACGCAATCTACTACAAATTCAATAGCAATAAAGCCAATATACACGCGGGCCAATGGCCATTTTCATTCAGTTTTTCTGGCAGCAATCGGCGCCAGCGCGGGGTGCACGTCACCGTTTTGCGCGCGCTGGCGCAGGGCGTGGTCCATCAGCACCAGCGCCAGCAGGGCCTCGGCAATGGGGGCGGCGCGTATGCCCACGCAGGGGTCGTGGCGGCCCTTGGTTACCACCTGGGTGGGCTGGCCGTGGATGTCGATGGAGTCGCGCGGGGTGAGGATGGAGCTGGTGGGTTTGATGGCGATGGCCACCTCCAGGTCCTGCCCGGTGCTGATGCCGCCAAGCACGCCACCGGCGTTGTTGCTGGCAAAACCCTGGGGCGTGAGGCTGTCGCCGTGCGCGCTGCCGCGCTGGGCCACGCTGGCAAACCCGGCGCCGATTTCCACCCCCTTGACGGCGTTGAGGCCCATCATGGCGTGGGCAATGTCGGCGTCGAGCCGGTCGTACAGCGGCTCACCCAGGCCCACGGGCACGCCGCTGGCCACCACGCGGATGCGCGCGCCACAGGAGTCGTGCGCCTTGCGCAGCGCGTCCATGTAGTCCTCCAGGGCCGTGACGTCGGCACAAGGGGCAAAGAAGGGGTTGTTCGGCACATGCTCCCAGCCTTCGAAGGCGATGGGCAGTTCGCCCATCTGCGTCATGCAGGCGCGAAACGTGGTGCCGTACTTCTCGTGCAGCCACTTCTTGGCCACGGCCCCCGCCGCCACGGTGGGGGCGGTCAGGCGCGCGCTGGAGCGCCCGCCGCCGCGCGGGTCGCGCAGGCCGTACTTCTGGAAGTAGGCGTAATCGGCGTGGCCGGGGCGGAAGGTCTGCACGATGTCACCGTAGTCCTTGCTGCGCTGGTCGGTGTTTTCGATCAACAGGGCGATGGGCGTGCCGGTGGTCTGGCCCTGGTAGACGCCGGAGAGGATCTTGACCTGGTCGGGCTCGTTGCGCTGGGTGACGAAGCGGCTGGTGCCGGGGCGGCGGCGGTCCAGATCGTGCTGGATGTCGGCCTCGCTCAAGGCCATGCCGGGCGGGCAGCCGTCGATCACGCAGCCAATGGCCGGGCCATGGGATTCACCAAAGTTGGTGACGCAAAAAAGGTGTCCAAGGGTGTTGCCGCTCATGGGCGCAGATTATCCCCGAGCCCGTGGCACGCCGGGCACGCCCGGTGTACGCCTGCGCCATAGCCACCGCCGGTGGCGCAGGCCCCGCCGCTGCTATAGTGGCCCGCCCCCGCCGTGCGCGCGGGGTGCAAAAAAGGCCAACACCTGCAGGGAGAGCCATGAACACCACCGCCGCGAAACTGCTGCGCCACACAGGCGTTTTTCTGGCAGGGGCCGCCCTGGCCTGTGCCGCCGCCGCGCAGGAGTCCACCGCACACGCGCCAGGCACGACAACTCCCACCCCGGACCCCGCAGGCACGGTCTACCTGCGCATGGACAACGACCTGTGGGGCCTGCGCAGCCACAGCGACCAGAACTACACCATGGGCTTTGCCGCGCGCTGGGTGCCGCGCGCCGAAGTGGGTGCCAGCGCGGTGGACGCGCACCCGCTGTTTGGCGCGCTGGACGCGCTGGCCGAACACGCCTGGTGGCTGGACGGCCCGGCGCCTGTAGGGGGCAGCACCCGCAACCGCGCCATGACCGTGGGGGTGAACGCCTTCACGCCCGACTGCCTGGACACGGCGGCGCGCTGCGCCGCCAAGGGCCACCCCATCACCGAGTCGCGCCCCTACGATGCGCTGGTGTTCACCGGGGTGTCACGCAAGCGCCGCGATGGCGAACACAGCGCCTCTTCGGCCGAGTTCAACCTGGGGGTGCACGGCACCAGCGTGGGCCGGGTGGTGCAGACCCGGATGCACGAAATCTGCTGCGCCGACAACATCCCACAAGAGTGGGACACGCAGATCGGCCAGGGCGGCGCGCCCACTTTTTTGTACAAGCAGACGCGCCACCACTACGCCGACCTGGGCCCGGTGGAGCTAGAGGGAAAGTACGGCCTGTGGCTGGGCTGGAACACCTGGCCCACCGCCGGGGTGGTGGCCAGTTGGGGGCCGCTGCGCCTGGAGTACGACGCCTCCTACGTGCTCTACGATGAATCACTGCAGGGCGCGCTGTTGGGGCGCAACCCCATGGCCCATGGGTATGCCGACGTGGAGCGGCTGGTGACCCTGATGCACTTTCAGGTGGATGTGACCGAACTGCTGGGGCCGGTGCTGCCGGGTGGCGCCCCCAAGCACTGGGGCCTGGAGTGGCAGCAGAACTGGAAAACGCGCGAACTCAAGCTGCCTGGCGTGGAGGCCATCCACCGCTGGGGCTCGCTGACCTGGTGGATGCGCTACTGAGCAGGCGCAGCGCCTGGGGAGGGAATCAGGCTGCCGAGGCGGCGTCCTGGTCCTGCGCGTCTTTTTCGGCGGGCCAGTCGCGGATGTAGGCCTTGAGCATCTGGTTTTCGAAGTTCTGGCTTTCCACCACGGTCTTGGCCACGTCGTAGAAGCTGATCACGCCCATGAGCATGCTGTTGTTGATGACAGGCATGTAGCGCGCGTGCTGCGCCAGCATCATGCGCCGCACGGTGTCGATGTCGGTCTCGGTGGTGCAGATGAGCGGGCCTTTGTCCATGGCACGGTACACCGTGGTGCTGCCAAAAGAGCCGCCGTTTCCGACCACGGCCTTGATCACTTCGCGGAAGGTGAGCATGCCCACCACCAGGCCGTGGGACATGACCACCAGGGAGCCAATGTCCTTGTCGGCCATGATGGCCGCGGCGTCGGCCAGACTGTCTTCGGGGGTGATGGTGTACAGGGTGTTGCCCTTGACGCGCAGGATGTCGCTGACTTTCATGGTGCTTTACCTCGGCAGGGGCGCACCGGATCGGGGCGCGCCAACAAAACAGCACCAAAATATAGCCCACAAACGCCCGCGTGCGCCTGACAGGGGTTCCAAAAGTGTCCCCGTGGCCCCACGCACGCCCCCAACAACGCACGAAAGGCCCCCATGCCCGGATACGCCGACCCGCATTTCGACACCCTGGCGCTGCACGCCGGTGCCGCCCCCGACCCCGCCACGGGCGCACGCGCCACGCCCATCCACCTCACGACCTCCTTCGTGTTCGAGTCCAGCGAGCACGCCGCCTCGCTCTTCAACCTGGAGCGCGCGGGCCACGTGTACAGCCGCATCAGCAACCCCACCAACGCGGTGTTCGAGCAGCGTATGGCCGCCCTCGAAGGCGGCATTGGCGCCATCAGCACCGCCAGCGGTCAAGCTGCTTTACACCTGTGCATTGCCACGCTCATGGGCGCGGGCTCTCACATCGTGGCCAGCACGGCGCTGTACGGCGGCTCGCACAACCTGCTGCACTACACCTTGAAGCGCTTTGGCATCGATACCAGCTTCGTGCCGCCGGGCGACCTGGACGCCTGGCGCGCCGCAGTGCGGCCCAACACGCGCCTCTTTTTTGGCGAAACCGTGGGCAACCCGGGGCTGGACGTGCTCGACATCGAAGCCGTCGCCGCCATCGCCCACGAAGCCGGGGTGCCGCTGCTGGTGGACTCGACCCTGACCACGCCCTGGCTGATCCAACCCTTTGCCCACGGGGCCGACCTGGTCTACCACTCGGCCACCAAATTCCTCAGCGGCCACGGCACCGTGATTGGCGGCGTGGTGGTGGACGGCGGCAGTTTCGACTGGGAGGCCAGCGGCCATTTCCCCGAGCTGAGCCAGCCCTACGCGGGCTTTCACGGCATGGTGTTCACCGAGGAATCCACCGTGGGGGCCTTCCTGCTGCGCGCCCGGCGCGAAGGCCTGCGCGACTTTGGCGCCTGCCTTAGCCCGCATTCGGCCTGGCTCATCCTGCAGGGGCTGGAGACCCTGCCGCTGCGCATGCAGCGCCACATGGACAACACGGAGCGGGTGGTGGAGTTCTTGGCTGCCCACCCCATGGTCAGCCGCATCGGCCACCCGCTGCTGCAGAGCCACCCCAGCCACGCCCTGGCGCAAAAGCTGCTGCCGCGCGGTGCGGGCTCGGTGTTCAGCTTCGACCTCAAGGGCTCGCGCGCCCAGGGGCAGAAGTTCGTGGAAACGCTCAAGATCTTCAGCCACCTGGCCAATGTGGGCGACTGCCGCAGCCTGGTGATCCACCCCGCCAGCACCACGCACTTCCGCATGGACGACGCCGCCCTGGCTGGCGCAGGCATCACGCAGGGGACGATCCGCCTGTCCATCGGCCTGGAAGACAGCGCCGACCTGATCGACGACCTGGGCCGCGCCCTCAAGGCGGCCGAGAAAGCGGCCTAACTTTCATTGCCACCCAATCGCTACCTAATTGATAGCAACAAATCCAACATATACGCGGGTCAACCCCCTGTTTCACCCATCAAACGAGCCAGCACCATGCATTACACCGTCCACGGCGCGCCGCTGTACTGTTACACCGGCGGCAAGCCCTTCCAGCCCGAGCAACCCACGCTGGTGTTCATCCACGGCGTGCTCAATGACCACAGCGTGTGGATTCTGCAAAGCCGCTACTTTGCCCACCACGGCTACAACGTGCTCGCCATCGACCTGCCCGGTCACGGCCGCAGCGGCGGCAACGCCTGTACCAGCGTCGAAGACGCCGCCGATGCCGTGCTGGCCCTGCTGGACGCCGCGGGCGTGCCGCAGGCCACGCTCATCGGCCACAGCCTGGGCTCGCTCATCGCGCTGGAAGCCGCCGCTCGCGCGCCCGAACGCATCACCCAACTGGCTCTGGTGGGCACCGCCTACCCCATGAAGGTGTCCGAAGCCCTGCTCACCGCCTCACTGGAGCAGCCCATGAAAGCCCTGGCCATGGTCAACACCTTTTCCCGCGCCACCCTGGCCGCCCCGCCCTCGGCGTTGGGGCCAGGCACCTGGGTGTATGGCGCGGGCATGGCGCTGGGGCGGCGCATCCTGGCCAGCAACCGCAGCACCAACCTCTTTCACACCGGCTTTACGGCCTGCGACCGCTACAGCGGTGGCGAAGAGGCCATGCGCCGCGTCACCTGCCCGGTGCTCTTCGCCCTGGGCCGCAACGACCAGATGGCCCCCCCCAAAGCCGCCCAGGGCCTGATCGCCCTGTGCGCCCAGCCCACCGTGGTGCCACTGCCCGGCGGCCACAACCAGATGAGCGAAACGCCGGAGGAACTGCTGGCGGCGCTCAAAGGGTTTTTGAAGGCGTAGCTGGCAGCGCACATGCCCGGCCCCAAAATCATCATCATCGCCGGGCCCAACGGCGCGGGGAAAACCACCTTTGCCCGCGAGTTCTTGCCCCTGGAGGCGGACTGCCCGGTGTTTGTCAACGCCGATCTCATTGCCGCAGGGCTGGCGCCCTTCGCTCCGGAGAGCGCCGCCCTGCAAGCGGGGCGCCTGATGTTGCAGGAGCTGGAACGCCACACCCAAGCACGCCACAGCTTTGCGTTTGAGACCACCCTCTCGGGCAAGGGCTACCTGCGTCAGATCCGTATCTGGCAATCCCTGGGTTACCGCGTCAAACTCATGTTCCTGCGCCTGGACAGCGCGGACGAAGCCCTGGCCCGGGTGGCCCTGCGGGTACGGCAAGGCGGCCACCATATCCCCGAAGCGGTGGTGCGGCGGCGCTTTGACGCAGGCCTGCACCACTTTGTGCACCACTACGCTGCGGTGGTAGACGCCTGGGCCTTGTACGACAATGGCGGTGAATTTCCTGTATTGCTGGATTGGAGCGAAAAGCCGTGAACCCCCGCCCCTTGGACGACGCGCAAGACCCGGACATTCGGCTGTCCCTGGCTGCCCTGCAACGGGCGGCACGCCGTGCACACCAATTGGCGGTGCAAACCGGCACGCCGATCGCGGTGTCGCACAGCGGCGTGCTGGAGTACCTGACTCCACCCGCCAGCACCGCGCCCGCCGTCCCCGACCGCGTCCCCACTCCCCCAAGCACCAGGGCGCCTTGAAGAACATCCCCCCCGCTCAAGGCGTCAAAGCCCCTCCTCGGTAGCAGTGAGGCGAGCGCCATCCCTCCTTGCCGCACCCGTTGACCAGCACCCAACACCAACCATGGGCATCGAAGACCGCGACTGGTACCGCGACGCGCACAGGCAGCGTGAGCTGCGGCAGGAGACCGCCGCACGCCAGGCGCCGCGCAGCGCCTGGCTGACCGGCTTTGTGCCCATGCTGCTGTTCTGGTGCGTGGTGATGGGGCTGCTTTACGCCGCCATGACCTATGCGCTGCAGCCCAAACAGGCGCGGGTGCAGGCCAACGGCGCGCTGGTGCTGCCGCGCGCTGCCGATGGGCACTTCTACGTGCAGGGCACGGTGGCGGGGCAGCCGGTGCGCTTTCTGGTGGACACCGGGGCCTCGCTGGTGGTGGTGAGCGAGCCCTTGGCCCAAGCGGCCGGTTTGGCAGGCGGCACGCCCACCACCTTTGCCACCGCCAACGGCGAGCGCGCCGGGCGCATCGTGGAGCGCGTCACCGTAGCCGCCGGGCCGCTGGCCCTGCACAACACCCGCGTCGGGGTGGGCTTGTCCGGCATGGGCCCCAACGAAGGCCTGCTGGGCCAGTCCTTTTTGCAACACTTCGATGTGTCCTGGAGCGGCCAGGAAATGGTGCTGCGGCCACGGCAGCGCTGACCTGGCATCCCTGCAGCCCACCGCGCACCTGGAATTTCCCGCTACTGAATAGCTACGTTTTTCATAGCACATCCGCCAATGTGGACGCGGGCCAATGGCCTATTTTGTACACATCCGTGCCCTGCTCGGCAGGCGGCAGCAACAGGCGGTGCATGAGCGGCAGCAGCGGCGTCTGCGCGGGCTCGGCCAGCAGCACATAGCGCGCCCCCACCCCGGCGGCGCGGTCCTCCTGCAGCAGGGCAGCCCAGTCCAGCGCCACCAGGGTCTGCAGCACCGTCTCCAGGCGCTGGGTGTCCACGCGCAGCGCTGTGCCCAGTTCGGCCAGGGTGCGCCCGCGCTGTGGGGCAAAACGCACCGCGTGCAAGGCCCGCAGCACGTCCAGCGCCAGGCTGAACTGCCAGCCCGGACCGGCGCGCATGCGGTGGGTGCCGGCCAGCAGGTTGGGCACGTAGGCCGTGAGCGTGGCGCCCAGCAGCACAATGATCCAGGCCACGTAGATCCACACCAGCAGAATCGGCACCGTGGCAAAGGCGCCGTACACCACCGAATAGGTCGGCACCTTGGCCAGGTACAGGCCCAGCGCCTTCTTGGCCAGCTCCAGCAGGGCCGACACCAGCAACCCGCCCATCCAGGCGTGGCCCCAGCGCACAAAGGTGTTGGGCACAAAACGGTACAGCGCCGCCATGCCAAAAGCCACCAGGAAGAACTGCAGCACATCCAGCAGCAGCCCCACACCACCGGGCAGCGCCCCGACCAGCCCCTTGCTGGAAGAAATGGCGTAAGACGTGATGCTCAGGCTCACCCCCAGCAGCAGCGGCCCCAGCGTAATGGCGGCCCAGTACACCAGCACTCGCTGCACCAAGGGCCGGGGGCGGCGCACGCGCCAGATGCTGTTGAGCGTGCGGTCGATGGTGAACACCAGCGCCAGCGCCGTGCCCAGCAGCACCGCCACCCCCACCGAACCGAGCTTACCGGCCTTGCCCGCAAACTGGTTCAGGTAACCCAGCACCTGCTTGGCAATGTTGTCCGGCACCAGACTTTCAATCAGCCACTTCTGCAACACGTCCTGGAACTTGGCGAACATCGGAAACGCCGTGAACACCGCCAGGGCCACCGCCACCAAGGGAACCAGCGAGATGATGGTGGTGAAAGTCAGGCTGCTGGCGGTCAGCGCCAGCCGGTCTTCGCGGAAGCGCTCGCGCAGGGTCTGCACCGCGTCCATCCACGGCACGCGCGCCACCTCCGCCAGCCACTGGCGTGCGTCCGCCAGCCATTGGCGCAGTCGGGTCAGGAAATGCATAGCCCGATATGATCCCAGATTTCCGGCCCCGCCCCGGCGCACCGCCCGGGCCGCCACGCTCCGCTCCCCCGTTCTGCCGCACCCCATGCCCCCCGAAGCCAGCCCTCTGCCCGCCGCCACGCGCGCCCCCGCCCTCGATCGCCTGCGCACCATCGCAGTGGCCTGCCTGCTGGGCCTGATCGCCGTGTCCCTGGTGTGGGAACTGTGGGCTGCGCCCCTGCGCCCCGGGGGCTCGTGGCTGGCGCTCAAGGCCCTGCCCCTGTGCCTGCCGCTGGCGGGCCTGCTGCGCCACCGCCTCTACACCTACCGCTGGGTCAGCCTGGCCGTGTGGCTCTATTTCACCGAAGGCGTGGTGCGCGCCGCCAGCGACGCCGCCCCCAGCCGCTACTGGGCCCTGGGCGAGGTGGCCCTGTGCGTGGGCCTGTTTGTGGCCTGCGTGCTCTACATCCGAGCCCGATTGGCATCGGCCCCACCCCTGCCCCAGGAGGCACCATGACATCGCCCAGCGCCCCATCCATCCGCCCGCAAACGCCCCCCGCCCAGGCGCCCGGCATGCCCACAGCGCCCGCCCAGAGTGCAGGGCACGCTCCCGCCACGGCAAGACCCCATGCCCTGCTCGACCCACTGCGCGCCCTGGTCGGCGCCGCCCACGTGCTCACCGCTGACAGTGCCGACCTCACTGCCTACGAGCAGGACTGGCGCCAACGCGCCCGCGGCCGCGCCCTGGCCGTGGTACTGCCCGCCAGCACCGAAGAAGTGGCCGCCGTGGTGCGCGCCTGTGCGGCGGCGGGCGTGGCCGTGGTGCCCCAGGGCGGCAACACCGGCATGGTGGTGGGCGCCACCCCCGACGCCAGCGGCACCCAGGTGGTGCTGCGCACCACGCGCATGGCGGCGGTGCGCGCCATCGACCCCGGCAACCTCACCGTCACCGTCGAAGCCGGTTGTGTGCTGCAGACCCTGCAGGAAGCCTGTGCCGCACAAGGCTACCTCTTCCCCTTGAGCCTGGGGTCCGAAGGCAGCTGCACCATTGGCGGCAACCTCTCCACCAACGCCGGGGGCACCCAGGTGGTGCGCTACGGCAACGCGCGCGAACTGTGCCTGGGGCTCGAAGTGGTCACACCCCAGGGAGAGGTCTGGAGCAACCTCACCGGGCTGCGCAAGGACAACACCGGCTACGACCTGCGCCACCTGCTCATTGGCGCCGAAGGCACGCTGGGCATCATCACCGCCGCCACGCTCAGAATCTCGCCCCTGCCTGCCGTGCAGCTCACCGCCTTCGTGGCCGTGCCCTCGCTGGAGGCGGCTGTGCAGTTGCTCACGCTGGCGCACCGCCACCTGCACGCCGGTTTGAGCGGCTTTGAAGTGATGGGCCGCTTCGCCCTGGGTCTGGTGGCCAAGCACTTCCCGCAGCAGCGCATCCCCCTGGTGGACACGCTGGACGACACCACCGCACCCTATTGCGTGGTGCTGGAAAACTCCGACCTCGAATCCAGCGAACACGCCAGAGGCCGCTTCGAGGCCCTGCTGGAAGAAGCGCTCGACCAGGGCCACGCCCTGGACGCCGTGGTGGCCGAAAGCGTCGCCCAGGCGCGCGCCCTGTGGCACATCCGCGAAAGCATCCCCCTGGCCCAGGCGCAAGAGGGACTGAACCTCAAGCACGACATCTCGCTGCCCATCTCGACCATCCCCACCTTCGTGGCGCAAGCGCACCAAGCCCTGCAAAGCGCCCACCCCGGCGTGCGCCTAGTCAACTACGGCCACCTGGGCGACGGCAACCTGCACTTCAACGTGCAAGCGCCCGAAGGCGCCGACGCGGAAGGCTTTTTGCGTGAACAGGAAGCCCCCATCGCTACCCTGGTATACGGCCTGGTGCGCGCCCACGGCGGCTCCATCAGCGCCGAGCACGGCATTGGCAGCCTCAAGCGCGACACCCTGGTGGAATACAAAAACCCCACCATGCTCGCCACCATGCGCGCCATCAAGGCCGCGCTGGACCCGCAGGGAATCATGAATCCGGGGAAGATGGTGTGACGCCCGTTAATCACGGATACTCGGCGTTTGTTCCGATTCGCATCCTGGCCGTGTCATACCCATCCAAGAAGACAAGGAACCTCGCCATCGCCCTGCGACAGTTCCTGCAGTTGCTGGTCCATCTATCGGCCCAGCACACAGTCGTGGTTTTTGCACTGGTCCTACCACTGCCCGCGTGGTCACAAAGTTCTGGGAACTCAGATGAAGTCGTACGGGAAATACTTTCAGGCTTGGAAGCCATCGAATCCGATTACTACGAAACCATTCCCTGGAGCACACTGACCGCAGCTTGCTTCTCTGCTGTAGGGGCCATACCGCCAGCGCCGGTGCAGGAGCCAGCGGACCGGTTGCTACAACAAGATGTGTTGTCTGCAGGCCTCAGAATACTGGACCCTACTCTGTCCGACAAAGCCCGTGCGTCCATCGGGCAGGCATTGGCCGTAGGGCAAGCCCAGGCCAGGCGCAATAGAGCTATCGCCACCTCCATCGGTGCGCTACGCGGACAACTGTCCGAATCCGAGTACATGCAAACACCTGCACGCTGCCTACGTGCTGTCATCGCACTGCTGAATCCCAGCGCACGGTACTACGACCGACGGGAGGAGATTAAACAAGCCCAGGGCACCGCGTCCGTGGGATTGACCCTTGGCCCGGATGTCCAGGGTGCACGGGTTAGCTACGTCACCGTTGGAGCCCCGGCTGATCGTGCGGGGATCAAAGCGGGAGAGATACTGACTCACGTTGACTCCAACCCAATCAGCGGCCTCCCCCTGGAAAAGATCATCAGCCTATTGCGTGCCGAACAGGGGTCAAAAGTGCGGCTGACAGTGCAATCCCCAGGGGATGCGCCTCGAACTCTGTCCGCAATACGGGAAATCGTGAAGAACCAACCAACGGTGCGCCAAATCGAACCCGGTGTAGCGGTTGTGCACATGCTGCAGATCAATGAGTATGCAGCGAGGGGCATTTGCACTGAATTGGTACAGATGCGCGCAAGCAATGGATCACCTCTGCGGGCCATCATTTTCGACTTTCGCGACAACACCGGAGGTCTATTCACCGAAACCGTCACTATCGCCAACGCGTTTCTACCCGACACCAAGTTGGTTGTTGAGGCACGCCCCCGGGATCCAGGCCGGGCAGTCAAATACCCCTCTTCGACAGGCCGTGACACCCCAGAAAAAACGTGCAAACAACTTCCTGCGGAGGCAAAAACCGTCCCGATGGCAATGCTTGTGGGAAGTCGCACCGCCGCAGGGGCGGAGGTGATCGCTGCGGCATGGCAGGATCACCAAAGAGCCGTCATCATCGGTGAGCAAACCGCCGGTATTGGCAACCAAGATCAGTTTCGTTCTATCGGTACCTATAGCGGGCTGCGTTTTACTACCGCTTATCTCTTCCGCCCTAATGGCGCGGCCATACACGGCGTTGGCGTGACCCCAGATTTGCGCATTCCCCTTGAATCCGCGCCCCAGCCCACATCAAGCAGTGAGCACCATGGGGATCGTGCGCTGGAGGAGGCACTTCGCCTTGTGCGGCCGCAGTAGATGCCTGCCGCCCTGGACCCGCAGGGGATCATGAATCCGGGGAAGATGGTGTGAGATGCCGCGGGGTGGGACCGTGCCCACTCAACCCAGCGCCGACACCCCGATCAAAGCCTCTGCGGGAATCCCCAACACCTGGTGCAGGCGCCGGATCATGGGCAAGGTCAGTGGGCGCTTGCGGTTGAGCACCTCGTACACCCGGTTGCGCTGACCAATGAGGGGCTCCAAATCCTTGGGCGTCAAACCGCCCTGCTCCATGCGGAACTTGATGGCCTCCACCGGGTCGGGGGCGTCCATGGGAAAGTGCCGGGCCTCATAGGCCTGCACCAAGGTCACCAGCACATCCAGCCGATCCCCTTGCGGCGAACCCAACTCGGGATCACTGTCCATCAAGGTCGACACTTCGCGCAGCGTTGCGCGGTAGTCGTCGGGCGTGTGGATGGGGCGAATGTCCATAGTGCGTACTCCAATGGCGTCAAAGCGCCTCAACGGTTTCGGCATCCACCGCATCGTATTCCTGGTGGGTACCCACAAACTTCACGTACACCACCCGCAAGCGGTACGCCACTGCCACGACCAAACGGTAGTCGTTGCCCTTGATATTGAACACAACCCGTCGGTTTTTCAAAATTTAGGGACCAGTCGCAACCCAGCCCCGCCAAAAAACGCAGCATAGGCTGCCCAAGGGCGCAGCCTACGGCGCTCCCCCCGCCCCCATATACAGCCCCTTGCGCGACTCCGCGGTGTATTGGTCGATCTTGCCGCTGTCACGCAGGCGTTTGAGCCCGCGGTTGAACAGGGCCATGAGCTGCTCGTTGCCCGCCACCTTTTTGGACAGCAGCAGGCGCAAGGGCGCCTCCGTCACCGGCCTGGGGTGGTGCGTGAACTGTGCCACCTCGTCCTCCTTGAACTGCAGGCGCAGCATGTAGTAGCCCACGTCCACATTGATGGGGAACACCTGGAAGCGCTCGCCCAGCAGCTTGCGCAGGTTGGTCTCATCGGTCGGTGCGCGCTCCACCTGCAGCTTGCCCGCCGCGTCGGCCGCGTCAAAATCGCCGCCGTACTGGTAGCTCACCGTGGCGCCGATGCGCACGCCCTGCAGGCTGTCCACCGTCTTCCAGTCGAAAGCCGTGCGCTTGAGGTGGAAAAACACCACCTTGTCGGGCACCACCTCGTCGCTGATGTAGAACTTCTGCGCCCGCTCTTCGGACGCGCGCCACACCACGCTACCGTCCCAGTCGCCGTCCTGCGCCAGCTTGAGCGAACGCGCCCAGGGGAAAAAGCCGTATTCCACCTTCACGCCTTCCAGCGCAAAAGCCTCGGTCACGATGCGCGAGGCCAGGCCATAGTGCTTGAACCGTTCGGAAAGGTAAGGCGGCCACTCGCCGTTGGTCAGCCGCACCGTGTCTTTGGCCAAGGCCCCCAGCGACACGGCGCACAGGCACCCCAACCCAAGCAGCCAACGCAGAACCACAGCAGCACGGCACATAGGCACCTCCACCTTGAACGCGGCGCCCATGGTGAACCGAAGCCGGGCCAATGTCCAGAAAACAGTGGGCGTATCGCCCCAGAGCCATCAGGCCCGCAAGCCGCCTCGGCCCCGCGTCGGCATTCCAGGTGGATTGCGGCGCTCATACTCATCCAACGCCAGCAGCAAGCTGGTGCGGTGCTCCCGCGCCACGGTGCGCCAATGCTCGCCACTGAGCGCGCCTTCCAGCGCCCACAAAAGGTTCAGGCTCGCGTTCGCCCCCGAGCGTTTGACGCGCACAAACGCCACCACAGAACCCATCTGCCGCAGCTGCGCCAGGCTGTCAATGCCCGCCTTCACAAGCATGGCCTGCGACTTCGGCCCCAGGTTGGGCAACTGCGCCAGCGCAACACGCTTGGGCGCTTCTGTGCCACCTGCGTCAAGCGCCGAAGATTTGCGATCACCCATGGCGGTGGTTACTCCCCCGTCTGCAACTTCCACAAGGCCGCATACACCCCGCCCTGCTCCACCAGCGCATTGTGCGTGCCGCTTTCCACAATACGGCCCTGGTCGAGCACGTGGATGCAGTCGGCGTGCCGCACGGTGGAGAGGCGGTGGGCAATGACCAGCGTGGTGCGGCCCTGGCTCACCACGGCCAGCGAGCGTTGGATGGCGGCTTCGGTTTCGTTGTCCACGGCGCTGGTGGCCTCGTCCAGCACCAGGATGGGCGGGTTCTTGAGGATGGCGCGGGCCAGGGCCAGGCGCTGGCGCTGCCCGCCCGAGAGCTTTTGGCCGCGCTCGCCCACGCGCGTGGCATAGCCCTGCGGCAGGCGCTCTATGAACTCGGTGCACTCGGCCAGCATGGCGGCACGCTCGATGTCGGCCTGGGCGGCGTTGGGCACCCCGTAGGCAATGTTTTCGGCCACCGTGCCGTCGGTCAGGAAGGTGTCTTGCGCCACGTAGCCGATGGCGCGGCGCAGGTCCTGCAGGTTCAGGGTGTCGATGGGCATGCCGTCCAGCAGCACGCGCCCGCCCTGCGCGCTGTGAAAACGCAGCAGCAGCTTGATGAGGGTGGACTTGCCCGAGCCCGTGGGGCCGACAAAGGCCACGGTCTGCCCGGCCTCCACCCGCAGGTTCACACCGTGCAGCACCGGGTGCTCGCCGTAGGCAAAGTCCACGCCCTCCAGCGCAATGTCGCCGCGCACGCTGCTGGCGGCAAAGTGCTGGCCTTCGTAGGGGATGCGCACCGGCGTGTCCAGCAGCTCAAACGCGCGGCTGATGGAGGCCATGGAGCGCTGGTACATGTCGGCCACGTCGGCCAGGTAGGTCAGCGGCCACAGCAGGCGCTGGGTCAGAAACACCAGCACCGAATACGCACCCACGGCCAGCCCCCCATGCAGGGTGAGCCAGCCGCCGTAGAGCAGCGTGGCCGTGAACCCGGCCAGGATCGCCATGCGGATGACCGGCGTGATGGCGGCGCTGACACGGATGGCGCGCGCATTGGCGGTGCGGTAGGCGTCGCTGGCGGCGCCAATGTGCGCCGCCTCGAAAGACTCGGTGGCAAAGGCCTTGATGGTGGCCAGACCCAGCAGGTTGTTGTTCAGGCGCGCGTTCACGTCACCCGCCGCCTCGCGCACCTCGGCATAGCGCGGCGCCAGGCGGCCCTGGAACCAGAAGGTGCCCCACAGGATGAGCGGCACCGGCAGCAGGGCGATGAGCGCTATGCCGGGCTGCAGCGCAAAGAACACCGCGCTGATCATGAGCGAGGAGCAGAACACCTGGATGATCTGGTTCGCCCCGCCGTTGAGAAAACGCTCCATCTGGTTGATGTCGTCGTTCATCACCGCCATCAGGCGCCCGGTGCGCTGGTGCTCGAAGTAAGCCATGTCGAGCTTTTGCACATGGCTGTAGGTGTCCAGCCGCATGCGGTGCTGCAGGTCTTGCGCCACCTGGCGCCAGCGCACCTCGTACAGGTACTGGAACAGCGACTCCCCGCCCCAGATCAGCACATTGAGCGCGCCCAGCACCAGCAGTTGGTGCCACACGTCGCTGATGCCCCAGGCAACCAGCACATGGCGCGCCAGAAAGCTCTCTTCGCCCTTGATCACCACGTCCACCGCCGCGCCGATGAGCACCTCGGGCAGGATGTCGAAAAACTTGTTGAGAACGGAGTAGAGGCTGGCAATGCGTATGTCGGGGCGCGAAGCCTGCGCATAGCCCAGAAGGCGGCGTAAAGGGTGCATAGGCGCCTGAGCGTACCACCGAGCCTAAAATCCCAGCCTTCGTCTTGGTTACGTCCCGAAAACACCCATGGCCACTCCCCCCCCCGCGCAGCGCCCCATCCGCTCCCAGTACGAAGACTTCATGCGCCATGTGTTCGAGCACGGCGTGGCCAAGGGCGACCGCACCGGCACCGGCACGCGCAGCGTGTTTGGCCACCAGATGCGCTTCGATTTGAACGAGGGCTTTCCGCTAGTCACCACCAAGAAGGTGCACCTGCGCTCCATCATCCAGGAACTGCTGTGGTTCCTCACCGGCTCCAGCAACAACCGCTGGCTCCAGGAACGCGGCGTGAGCATCTGGGACGAATGGGCCGACCCCGCAACCGGCGATCTGGGCCCGGTGTACGGGGTGCAATGGCGCTCCTGGCCCACCCCGGACGGCGGCCACATCGACCAGATTGCCGAGGTGGTGCAGACCCTGAAAACCAACCCCGACAGCCGCCGCATCATCGTGAGCGCCTGGAACGTGGCCGAGCTGTCCAAGATGGCGCTCATGCCCTGCCATGCCTTCTTCCAGTTCTATGTGGCCCCGGCCAGCGCGCCAGGGGGCAAGGGGCGCCTCTCCTGCCAGCTCTACCAGCGCAGTGCCGACATCTTCCTGGGTGTGCCCTTCAACATCGCCAGCTACGCGCTGCTGACCCACATGCTGGCGCAGCAGTGCGATCTGGACGTGGGCGACTTCGTCTGGACCGGGGGCGACTGCCACATCTACAGCAACCACTTCGCGCAGGTGCAAACCCAGCTCGAGCGCGCCCCCTACCCCTACCCCACCCTGCACATCCAGCGCCGCCCGGACAGCCTCTTCGACTACCAGTACGAAGACTTTGAGGTGCAGGACTACCAATGCCACCCGGCCATCAAGGCGCCGGTAGCGGTGTAGGCGCGCTGGCACGCAGCCAGCCGTGCCGTAGGTGAGCTGGGGCGGTGCTCACGTGACCTTGCCCCGGGCCTGAATAGCATTCAAAATACTATTCATTTTACTATTCACGCCAAGCACAAACCATGGAGCATCCCCAGGCCGCAATGCTGCTGGCCGCGCTCAGCAGCGGGCCGCAAAACGCTTCGGCACTGCTGCTGCGCCTGGGCGTCAGCCAGCCAACATTGTCCCGGCTGATCTCGGCATTGGGGCCTGCGGTGCTGCGCATCCGCAGTGGAAGATCTATTCACTATGCCGCCCGCGACAGCGTGCGTGGTTTGGGCGATATGCCGGTATACCGTGTAGATGCGCAGGGGCGTGTGGCCCGCCTGGGGCTGCTGGTGCCGGTGCGCGATGAGGGCTTTGTGATGCTGCATGACGGCGGCCGTACCGAGCACTTTGAGGGCCTGCCCTGGTGGCTGGTCGATATGCGCCCGCAGGGCTTCATGGGCCGGGCCTACGCCACCCGCAACGCCCAGGCCCTGGGCCTGCCCCGCAGCATTGCCCAATGGACCGACACCCACGCCCTGCGCGCCCTGCTGGCACACGGATACGACACCGTGGGAGATCTGCTGCTGGGCGATTGGGCGCGCGAACACTTTGTGCACAGCCCCGCCCCCACCCCACTGGCCGCGGAGCAGAAAGCCGCCGCCTATCCGCGCTTGGCCAACGACGCCGCCGGGGCCGATCCAACCTGGTCTTCCGCCGGTGGCGAGCAGCCCAAGTTTGCCGCCTACGCCTGCACCGCCCAGGGGCCGCGCCACCTCATCGTCAAGTTCAGCGTGGCCGACGACAACCCGGTGTCCGAGCGCTGGCGAGACCTGCTGCTGGCCGAATACCACGCCCTGGAGACCCTGCGCATCAGCGGTGTGGCCGCAGCGCACACCGGGGTGGTGGACATCGGCAAACAGCGATTTCTGGAAGTGGAGCGTTTCGATCGCACCAGCGCCATCGGGCGCCAAGGCGTGGTGTCGCTGGCCGCGCTGGACGCTGAATATGCAGGCTTGGCGCGCGAACCCTGGCCGGTGGTGACGCAGGCCCTGGCGCTCGGGGGCCATATCACACCACAAGCCCAGCACAGCGCCACCCTGCTCTACGCCTTTGGCACCTTGATCGGCAACACCGACATGCACCATGGCAACCTCAGCTTCATGTCCACGCCGGGCGAGCCCTACCCCCTGGCCCCGGCCTATGACATGCTGCCCATGGGCTTGCAACCGCGCGCGGGCGGCGCGCTGGGCGACACCCTGAGCCCCGCCACGCTGCACCCCGCCGTGCCCAGCGCCACCTGGGTACCGGCCTTGCGCCTGGCACAAGACTATCTTCAGCGCCTGCGCAGCGAGCCGCGTTTCTCGCCCCGCTTTGCCCCCTGCCTGCACACCCTGCAAACGCACCTGACCGACGCGGGAGCCAAACTGCAGCGCCTGCTGTAGCACCCACACAGAATGCCGCCTGCGCTCCAGCCCCCGGCACGCGCCATCACCCGAGCACTTTCTCCATGGCCGCAGCACCCGCACAGCGTTGCAGCCCCCACTGGCTGCACGCTTGCAGCTCGGGCGGTGCGGCGCAGCGCGGCAACTCGGCATAGCCCTGGCGGCGAAAGAATGCCTGCGCGCTCTCGGTAAGCAAGAACAAGCGTTGCACCCCCAGGCCGCGGGCCCTGCCCTCCACCGCAGACAGCAGCTGCTGCCCCAGCCCGGCACGCCGGTGCTGCGGATGCACCGCCACCGAGCGCACCAGGGCACAGGCCCCCAGGCACTGCAGCCCCGCCACCCCCACCGTCAGCGCCCCCTGCTGGGCGACGACAAACTGCACCCCGTGCTGCGCTGTGAGGTCCACTATGGGCAAACCGCACAGTTCCAAGAGCGGCAGGGTCTGGTCCAGGTTTGGACTCCACACAAGCTGCATGGCTTCACCTACAAGGGTAGCCGCGGGGGCAGGCTGGTACGCAGTTGTTCGTAGCGATCCACTGCACGGTGGTGCGCCACCCGCCCATCGCCCGAGGCGTAGAGGTTCAGGTCACGCGCCAGGTGGGGACTGAGCGTGTCCAGGTCCAGCGGCTGGGTGCGGGCTTGCACCGCCCGGGCCCTTCGCCATGGCACATGCCAGCGCAGGCCCTGGAGCACGCGGCGCAAGGCCTGGCCCGCGCCAAACACAGACCCCAACACCCGCGGTAGCCGGGGCGCGGGGGGCGCCAGAGGGGTGAAGGAAACGGTGCAGCAAGCGCCGGTGTTGTTCATGGCTTCTCCTTTCAGTGGATTTACTGGTAAGCTTATCGACCCACAAAGCCGCATAAAAGCGCTATTTTCTGCACCGATTGGTCTTATTTACTTACCAATATGCCCCGCATACCGCTGCAGTTCCTGCCCACCTTCCAGGCCGTGGCCGAGTCCGCCAGCCTGCGCGCTGCGGCCGACACCCTGCACCTGACACACAGCGCCATCAGCCAGCAAATCAAGCTGCTGGAAGATCAATTGGGCTTTGCCCTGTTCGAGCGCCGGGGTCGGCGCCTGGTGCTCAATGCGGCGGGGAGCAGCTTCTTGCGCGCCGTGGAGCCCGCCCTGGCCCAGGTGGCGGAAGGTGCGCGCCATGCGGCGGCGCTGGCCCAGGGCACGGCGCACCAACTGCGCATCACCGTGCTGCCCTCCTTTGCCCAGCGCTGGCTGCTACCGCGCATGGCGCGCTGGCAGGCGCAGCACCCCGACATTGCCTTGGAACTGCACACCAGCCTGCAGGTGGTGGACCTGCAGCGCGAGGGCTTTCACGCTGGGCTGCGCCAGGGCCCCGGGCCCTGGCCTGGGCTGGAGGGCGCGCGCCTGGTGCAGTCGCCTCTGGTGGCGGTGGCCTCGCCCGACTTCGCCCAGCGCCTGCGTGGCTGCCCGCCTGCAGCCCTGCTGAATGAGCCCCTGATGGGCGATAGCCAGACCTGGGAGCGCTGGTTCACGCTGGCCGGGCACCCCAGCCGGGTGCGCCCCGTGGCCAGCTTCAACGACATGGGCATGATGCTGCAGGCCGCCGAACAGAACATGGGCATCACCCTGGGCCGCCAGCTCCTGGTGGCCGACGCGCTGCGCGCCAGGCGCCTGGTGCAGCTCTCCAACGTCGAACTGGTGGAAGACCCCCGCAGCGCCCTGTGGCTGGTCCACCCGCCCGAACGTGGCGACTGGCCGCCTCTGGCAGCCCTGCGCCAGTGGCTGCTGGACGAGTTTGCACTGTCCGCCGCGGCGGTGCAGGCACCGCCCGCTGCCACCGGCCACAGCCAGCCAGCCGGGCCCCTGCCCCGATAATCCCCGCCCTATGTCCACCGCCCCCACACCCCGCCTGCACCTCATCTACGCCCGCGCCGCCAATGGCGTGATCGGGCGCGACGGCCAATTGCCCTGGCACCTGCCAGAAGATCTGGCGCATTTCAAGCGCACCACGCTGGGCTGCCCGGTCATCATGGGGCGCAAGACCTGGGATTCGCTCCCGCCGCGTTTTCGCCCCCTTCCCGGGCGCACCAACGTGGTTGTCACACGGCAACAAAATTGGCACGAAAATGGCGCCCAGCCCGCATCGAATCTCGCCCATGCGCTACAAATATGTGAGCAATCAGCGGACGTGTGGGTGATTGGTGGTGCCCAGCTCTACGCCCTGGCCGCCCCCTTGGCGCACAGCGCCGTGGTGACGGAAATCGAGCAGGCCTTTGAAGGCGATGCCTTCGCCCCCATCCTCGGACCGGATTGGCACGAGGGCGCGCGTGAGCGCCACACCAACGCTGCGGGCCTGGCCTACAGCTTTGTCACCTACCAGCACACCCCAAAAGCGGTGGACGGCTAACCCACCGCCGTCTTCTTTGCTGCGCCCTTGTTCCCTGCCACGCGCGGCGTTCGCTTGGGCCGCGCCGGGGCGGCCAAGGGCTGCGCGGCCTGCGGCACTTTGCGCGCGCGCCGCTGCGCCGGGGTGGAGGCGGTGGGCAAAGGCACCACCACCGCCTCGGCCTGGGCAGGTGCCTGCTCTGCCGCTGGCGCACCAGCCGCACCCGAGCGGCGCTTGCGCTCGGCAGGTGCCTTGGGCAGCCGCCCCACCACCACCGCACCATCGCGCGAAACCTGCTGCGCCTGCACCGCAGCCTCCAGCTCCTGCAATGCCTCGGCCGTGTACACCGCCAGCTTCTGCAAGCTGGGCACCGAGGTGTGGCAGCCGGTAAACCCGAAATTCATGTACCCGGCATAGCTCTGGCAGGTGATGTTCAGCGCCTGCCCGTGGGTGACGATGGACGCCGGGTAGGTGGCCACCAGCTCCGCACCACGGAAGTACAGCGGCGTTTCCGGCCCGGGCACGTTGGAGATGGTGATGTTGAACATGGGCCGCGTGCGCCCGCCCACCCCGGTGAGCAGGGTCAGAATGGTGGGCGCCATCAGCAGCACGGTGTACTGCAGCATGGCCTGGCGCGGCAGGCTTTGCACGTGGTCCTTGGCGCGGCGCACCGAGGCGCGGATGGCCGCCAGCCGTGCCTGCGCATCGGCCACATCGGTGGCCAGGGTGGAGATGATGAAGCTGATGGCATTGCCCGTGCCCTCGTCCCCCTTGGGGCGCACCGACACCGGAATGCCCGCCGTGAGCGACTGCGTCGGCAGCGCCCCGCGCTCTTGCAAGAAGCGGCGCAGCGCCCCGCCGCACAGCGCCAGCACCACGTCGTTCACCGTGCAATCGGCCGCATGGGCCAGGGTGCGCAGCCGCTCCAGCGCAAAGCGTTGGGTGGCGAAACGGCGCTTTTCGCGCACGCGGCCATTGAGCACCGACAGCGGCGCGTCAAACGGCACGGCCATGCCCTCGCCGCCCTGGAAGGCGCTCTTGGCCATCTTGCCAAAGGCCACCGCCAGCTCGGGCAGGTTGCGCGCCTGCACCTTAAGCTCTTGCACCGCCCCGGCCACCGCGTGCGCCACGGTGGGCACCAGGGCCTCGTGTGCGGGGTGGGCGTGGCGTTCGCGCTGCTGCTTGCCCAGCGCCCAAAAGGGCGGCAGCGACACGCTCTCGGCGCGGTCCGCCGACATGGCGCCTTGCAGCAGCTTCACGCCCGACACACCGTCGATGAGCGAGTGGTGCATCTTGATGAACAAGGCAAAACGCTCCCCCTCCAAGCCCTCAATGATGGTGCACTCCCATGGTGGGCGGCTCAGGTCCAGCGGCGTGCTCTGCAGCCGCCCCACCAGTTCGCCCAACTCGCGCTCCCCCCCCGGCCAAGGCAGCGCCGCATGGCGCACGTGGTATTCCAGATCGATGTGGCGGTCTTCCACCCACTCGGGCACGGGGTTGAACTGGAACGCCACCTTGAGCTTGCGGTTCCAGGGCGCGGTGAAATGGCGGTGGGAACGGAAGTCGGCCATGAGCTGGCGCATCCAGTCGCGCGGTGCGTGGGGCGGCAGCTTGAACTGCAACAGCCCGCCCACATGGTTGGGGGTGGCGCGCGACTCGGTGAGTATCCAGGCCGCATCCAGGGGGTTCAATCGCACAGAGCCCATCAGCTTTTCTCCCTCGCCGCACCAGCGGCGCCAGCAGCGAAGCATGGTACTGCAAGCCGCCGCCGCGCCCGCGCCGACAGCACCAGGTCTAGGGTTTGTCCTGACACCTGGCCCATTCCTACCCGAGCCACACCGCCCGCCGCCAGCAGGTAGATGGACAATCGGGTTTTGTGCCCATTGCCCCTGCCCACCCCATGCCCACCACCGCCGACCTGCGTATCCGCCACACCCGCCCACTGATCACCCCCGCCATCCTGGAAGACGAGCTGCCCCTGGGCGAGGCCGGTGCCGCCACCGTGGCCCAGGCGCGCGCGCAGGTGGAGCGCATCGTGCTCGGGCGGGACGACCGCTTGCTGGCCATCGTAGGCCCGTGCTCGGTGCACGACCCGCGCTCAGCGCTGGAATACGCCCAGCGTCTGGCGCCCGTGGCACAGGAGCTGGCCGCCGAGCTGTGCGTGGTGATGCGCGTGTACTTTGAGAAACCCCGCACCGTGGTGGGCTGGAAGGGCCTGATCAACGACCCGGCGCTGGACGGCAGCTTCCAGATCAACCGTGGCCTGCGCGTGGCGCGCCAGCTGCTGCTGGACATCACCGCCACGGGCTTGCCCATTGCCACCGAGTTTCTGGACACCACGCTGGGGCAGTACTACGCCGACCTCATTTCCTGGGGCGCCATTGGCGCGCGCACCACCGAGAGCCAGGTGCACCGCGAGCTGGCATCAGGCCTGTCCATGCCGGTGGGCTTCAAGAACCGCACCGATGGCGACCTGCAGGTGGCGGTGGACGCCATCCGCTCGGCCCAGCACCCGCACGCCTTCCCTTCGCTCACCCACGAGGGCATGCCCGCCGTGCTCACCACCAGCGGCAACGAACACGCCCACCTGGTGCTGCGTGGCGGCAGCCGCAGCGGCCCCAACTTTGGCCCCGAGCACGTGGCGCAGGCCGCCGCGCTGCTGCGCCACGCCAAGGCCCCAGCCGCCATCGTGGTGGACTGCAGCCACGCCAACAGCGCCAAGGACTACCGGCGCCAGCCCGAGGTGGCCGCCGCCGTGGCGCAGCAGTTGGCCCAGGGCCAACGCGCCATCGTCGGCGTGATGCTGGAAAGCCACCTGCTCGCCGGAGCCCAAAGCGTGGTGCCGGGCCAGCCCCTGGTGTACGGCCAAAGCATTACCGACGCCTGCCTGGCCTGGGACGACACCGTGCCGGTGTTGCAGGCGCTGGCAGCGGCGGTGCGCCAGCGCCGCGCAGCACCAGCACTCGGATAGGGCCACAGAAGCAGCCCAAAGGGGTCTGTTTTCGGGGCCTCACTGCCCCGGGCGATAACGATATTGAAAGCACGCAGCCCTTGCGTACCGTCACACCCCCAATAAAGGTGTGTCAACGCCACGCGGGGATGCGCCGTTGGAGCCGCACGCCGCGAAAGGAGGCCGCCATGAACGCCAGTTGCTATGAAGTCCGCTTCGAGTCCCTGTTCCAGGCCGGGCGCTCGCTGAGCTTTCCCTGCGACACCCAGGGCCACGTGGACCTGGACACCCTGAGCCCCAAGGCCCTGCACAACTACCTCTTCGCACGCGCCACCGTGGGGCGCGAATACGCCCCACCGGCAGTGTGGCCCGCCGACGAGGACATGCTGGCCGACGCGCTGCACCGCTGATCCCACACCCGCCCCACCCCACAGGCGCCGCGGCGCCCCCATGCGCAGTCGCGCAGCCTCGGTGCAGACCAGTTCGGTCAGAAACGCCCAGCCAGGTGCATGGAAGCCCGCAACATATCGTTGATGCGTGTCTGCCAGCCATCGCCCGTGGCACGCAGCGCCGCCAGCAAATCGGCGTCCAGCCGCAGTTTGACAGGCTCCTTGGTGACGGCCAGTTTGGGCCTGCCACGCAGCTTGGCCTGTAAGGCAGGTGTCAATGCGGAAAACGGCTTGGCGTTTTTGACTGCCTCGGCCGTCCACTCCGGGTTGTCGTCGTCTATGTGTTCAGGGTTGGGTTGCTTCTTCATACCGCCTCACTTCACGTTGATTCGCCTTGCGAAAGCTGATGACCCGGATGCCGCCTGTGGTCTCCACAAACACCAGCGCATGCACACGGCCAGCCAGCAGCCCCAGCGCTCGCAGGCGGGTTCGCCATAGTCACGCCGAGCATCCACCGAGTACACCGCCGTCTCAAAGTCAAACTCGCCCACCCGCTCGAAGCTCAGACCCCGATCTGCGATGTTGCGCAGGTTCTTGGCGGCGTCAAACGTGATGTCCATTCCATTTAATGTACGCCCATTAATTGAAAAATACCAACGACATTACGATGCCGAGGCGACTTTGCAGAGAGTCGACGCGGGGCTTCCATGCACCACCGCGTACACCACGACGCTCAAGTGCTGGCGCGGCGCACCAGTTCCCAGCCCAGGTCCACACAGGGCTGTGCAGGCTTCTCACCGCGCATCAGTGCCAGCAACATGCCCGCTGCTTGCTCGCCGATGGCCGCTCGCGGCGTGCGCACCGTGGTCAAAGGCGGCCACATCTGGGCACTGCCAGCCAAGTCGTTAAAGCCCGCAATCGCCACACGCTGGGGCACGGGTAGCCCCAGGCGCAAGGCGGCCAGCACGCCGCCTTGCGCCAGGTCGTCGTTGCAGAAAAAAACCGCGTCCACCTCCGGCTGAAGCGCCAGATGCTGCTCCAGCAACTGCCCCCCCAGCGCCAAAGACGATGGCTGCGGGCTGAGCCACTCCAGCGCCGCATCGGCCAGCCCGGCCTGCGCCATGGCGCTGCGGTAGCCCTGCAGACGCTGCAGCACCCGCGGGTCCAGTTGGGCGCCGCCAAAGGCAATGCGCCGACGCCCCTGCGCCAGCAGGTGTTCGGTCATGGCGCGCCCCGCGTCCGCCTGCGAAAAACCCACGCAGTAGCTGGCCGGGTCGTTCGAGGTTTCCATCAGGTGCACCACCGGCACCGCGCTGGCGGCGATGAGGGCGCGCGCGCCTTCGGTGCGGTCAAAGCCGGTGAGCAGCAAGCCCGCCGGGCGCTGCGCCAGGTAGCTGCGCAGCAACTCTTCCTCTTCTTGGGCCTGGTAGTGCGTGACGCCAATCAGTATCTGGTACCCGGCTGGGTGCAGGGTGCGGTGCACGGCCTCCAGCAGATCGACGAACAACTGGTTGGACAGCAGCGGCACCAGCACCACCACGGTGTTGCTGCGCGCGCTGGCCAGGGCACGGGCCGCCGGGTCGGGCACGTAGCCCAGGCGCTGCGCCGCCTCTTGCACGCGCTGCACCAGTTCGCTCGCGACGCTGCGCTCACCGCGCAAGGCCCGCGAAGCCGTGATGCGGCTCACCTGCGCCTCGGCGGCGACGGTGTCCAGGGTGATGCGACCGCTGGAGCGGCGTTTGCGGGAGGTCATGCGGGTTTTCCCTTGGTTTGCAAAGGCATGGAATGGCTATGATAGCGCTATCCAAACCCGTATGAAACCGCAAAACCCCGGTTTCATTTTTTTCACCGAACAAGATAGCGCTATCCAAGCATGAATTACGCAGTGGTCATTATGGGGGTCGCCGGGTGCGGCAAATCGAGCCTGGGGGGGGCCCTGGCCCAGGCCCTGGGCGGCGCGCTGGTGGAAGGTGACGACTTCCACAGCCCGCACAGCCGGGACAAGATGCGCCAGGGCATTGCCCTGACGGACGAAGACCGCACCCAGTGGCTGGACCGCCTGGCCCAGCAGTTGCAAGACGACAGCCGCAGCGTGGTGCTGAGCTGCTCGGCGCTGCGCCGCCCCTACCGCGAGCGCCTGCGCGCCTCCCGCGCAGACCTGCGCTTCGTGTTTCTGGACATCACCCCCACACTGGCCCAACGCCGCGTGGCCGCGCGGGGCAACGCCCACTTTTTCTCCAGCACCCTGGTGGACAGCCAGTTCGCCACGCTGGAGCCGCCCGTGGGCGAACCCGGCGTGCTGCGCCTGGACGCCAGCTTGCACCTGGGCCCTTTGCTGCAACGCACCCGCACCTGGCTGCAAACCGACAAGGAGACGGCATGAACCCCCACGACCCCGCCACCGCGTCCAGCACCTTGCTGCGCCTGGCCCATGTACTCACCGCAGGCGCGCTGGCCGTGATGGCGCTGGCGGTGTTCGTCAATGCCGTGCTGCGCTACGGCTTTGGCAGCGGCATTGCCGCCAGTGAGGAGCTGTCGCGCCTGCTCTTTGTGTGGATGGTGTTCCTGGGCGCGGCTGCGGCCTACCCGGCGGGCGAGCACATGGCCTTCACCTCGCTGGTGGCCCTGCTGCGCGGCCGACCCCGGGCCCTGGCCACCGCCGCAGCGCTGATACGCCTGCTGGTGGTACTGGCCTGCGTGCTGCTGGCCCACGGCGCCTGGCGCCAGGTGCTGGTGGGGCTGGACAGCCACTCGGCCGTGCTGGGCTACCCCACGGCCCTGCTGCCCCTGCCCGCGTTCCTGTGCAGCGCCGCCATGGCGCTGATGGCGGCTTGGGAGCTGGTGCGCAACGCGCCGCTGGACCTGGGCCATGGCATGGAGGTGGAGTAACCATGGGCCCCGAAGCACAAGCCTTTCTCGTTTTTTCTGTGGGCATGCTCGTCCTGATGGGGGTGGGCATGAACATGGGCCTGGCCCTGGTATTGACCGGTGCAGGCATGGCCTGGGTACTGAACTTTTGGGACACCCAGTTGCTGGCCCAGAACCTGGTGGCCGGGGTGGACAGCTTTGCACTGCTGGCGGTGCCCTTCTTCATCCTGGCCGGTGAGCTGATGAACAGCGGCGGCATCAGCCGACGCATCATCGACATGGCGCAGGCCTGGGTGGGCCACATCCGCGGCGGGCTGGGCTACGTGGCCATTGGTGCGGCCGTGCTCATGGCCAGCATGAGCGGCTCCGCCCTGGCCGACACGGCGGCGCTGGCCACCATTTTGCTGCCCATGATGCGCCAGCAGGGCTACCCGCTGCACACCAGCGCCGGGCTGCTGGCCTCGGGCGGCATCATCGCCCCCATCATCCCGCCGAGCATGCCCTTTGTGATCTACGGGGTGACCACCAACACCTCGATCTCGGCGCTGTTCCTGTCCGGGCTGGTGCCCGGCCTGCTCATGGGCGTGGGCCTGTTGCTGACCTGGCGCCTGGTGCTGCGCGGCATGGACCTGCCCCAGGGCACGCCGCTGCCGCTGGCGCAGCGCCTGCGTGCCACGGGCAAGGCCTTCTGGGCCTTGCTCATGCCCCTCATCATCATCGGCGGCATGAAGAGCGGCCTCTTCACCCCCACCGAAGCGGCCGTGGTGGCGGCGTTTTACGCCCTGGCGATAGCGCTGTGGGTGCACCGCGAAATGCGCCTGCCCGAGTTGTATGGTGTGCTGCAGCGTGCCGCCAAAACCACCGCCGTGGTGATGTTCCTGTGCGCTGGGGCCCAGGTGGCCAGCTACATGATCACCCTGGCCGACCTGCCCAGCGTGCTCACCGGATGGCTGGGCCCGCTGGTGCAGCACCCGCGCCTGCTCATGGCCGCCATGATGGTGGCGCTGGTGCTCATCGGCACGGCGCTGGACCTGACCCCCACCATCCTGATCTTTGCGCCCGTGATGCTGCCGGTAGCGGTCAAGGCGGGCATCGACCCGGTGTACTTCGGGCTCATGTTCATCCTCAACGGCGCCATCGGCCTCATCACACCGCCCGTGGGCACGGTGCTCAATGTGGTGGCCGGTGTCGGGCGTCTGCCGCTGCACCGCGTCATCCAGGGCGTGAACCCCTTTCTGGCCACCTATGCCGCGCTGCTGGCACTGCTCACCCTGTTCCCCGCCATCGTCACCGAGCCGCTGAAATGGCTGCGTTGACGCCTGCTTTGTTCCACCCCGTTCCCATCCCCAGGAGTACCGCCATGACACTGTTTCGCCGCACCCTTTTGGCCGCCGCCAGCGCTGCCGCCCTGCTGGCCAGCACCAGCCTGCAGGCCCAGGATTTCCAACCCCGCCTGATCCGCTTTGGCTACGGGCTCAATGAAATCAGCAACCAGGGCCGCGCGGTCAAGCTCTTTGCCCAGGAGGTGGAAAAAGCCTCGCTCGGCAAGATGCGCATCCGCGCCGTCGGCGCCGCCGCGCTGGGGCCGGACACCCAGATGCAACAGGCCCTGATCGGCGGCGCGCAGGAGATGATGGTGGGCTCCACCGCCACCCTGGTGGGCATCACCAAGGAGATGGCGCTGTGGGACACGCCCTTCTTGTTCAACACCACGCAAGAAGCCGACGCCATCCTGGACGGCCCCATCGGCCAGAAGGTGATGGACAAGCTGCAGGAAAAGGGCCTGGTCGGCCTGGTGTACTGGGAGAACGGTTTTCGCAACCTGACCAACAACGTGCGTCCGGTGGCCAAGATGGAAGACCTCTCGGGCATCAAGCTGCGTGTGATGCAGAACAACGTCTACCTCGACAGCTTCAAGACCCTGGGTGCCAACGCCGTGCCCATGCCCTTTTCAGAGCTTTTCAGCGCGCTGGAGACCAAGGCCGTGGACGGGCAGGAAAACCCCTACAACACCATCCTGTCGAGCAAGTTCTATGAGGTGCAGAAATACCTCAGCATCACCAACCACGTCTACAGCCCCTGGATCGTGCTGGTGAGCAAAAAGTGGTGGGACGGCCTGAACAAGGCCGAACAAAAGGTGCTGCTCGACGCCGCCAAAGCCAGCCGCGATTTCGAGCGCAAGGACACCCGCGCCGAAGCCGAAAAAGCCCTGGGCGAACTCAAGGCCAAGGGCATGCAGATCAACCACCTCACCGCCGACGAATCGGGGCGCATGTTCAACAAACTGGGCAGCATCTACAAGGAAGTCTCGGCCCAAGTCGGCCAGGATCTTTGGTATGACACCTTGCTGGAACTGAGCAAGATGCGGACGAAGAAGTAGGACAAGGCGCAGTCAGGGCAACGCTGCCCCCTCTTTCGCGCCGCACCCGCAACAAAGATGGGGGCTCCCGTTGTCACCTCTTCGGATCAAACCACAGCGAGGCATCGTTCAACGGCGTCTCCTTGGGCAGCAGTTTATTTTCGACGCGGATGATGCGCCGGTGCTTGAGGTTTGCCTTTTCGATGGCGGCGCCGTTGTATTTCTGGAAGATGGCGTCAAACGTGCCGTCTTTCATCATTTTGCGGATGCCCGCTTCGATGCGTTCCTTGAGCGGGGTGTCGCTCTTGTGGAAGAAAAAGTAGTAGGGCCAGGGGTAGTAGATGAGCAGGTTTTGCTCAATGGCGAGGTTCGGGTTGTCCTTGGAATAGGTGTCGTATTCGTGGAAGGCCTCGCTGATACCCCGGGGGAACAAGTCAAACCGCCCGCCCGCCGCCATTCGGAACAGGTTGTCGTATTGCGAGGTGGTGACGGCCAAGCCGTTGGACTCGTACAACTGCACGTCGCCCCAGCCGATGCCCTGGCCGATTTTGAGTTTTTTCAGGTCGTCCAGGGTTTTGATCTGGTCGATCAAGGCTTGTTTTTCCTTCGCGATCAGGGCGATGCGGTAACCCAGAATGCCTTTGCGCAAGGGGATGCGCAGGGGCAACAAATCGTGTTCCTTTTCGACCGAAGTGGAGCTCCAGACCACGTTGACGGTGTTGCGGCCTTCCTTCAGCTCCGCCAGGTAGCGTGCCTCGTTCATGCCGTTTCGGGACGGAGCCAGCTCATAGGGGCCCCATTCCGCCACGGTGGCCTTCAACGCGGTGTCGAGGATTTCGATCAGGTCGTTGAAGCGGTTGTCATGGGCGGTCTGGTTGGCTGGGTAGAGCACCCTGGTGGCATCGGACAGTGCCGCAACCGGCAGCAGCAGCACTCCCAGCAAGAGCGCCGAGCGCAGGCGCGGTCTCAGGAAACCAGAAAGGAACATGGCAGCCCCCTATGCGTGGACACAGAACACGGTGTGGGGCCGACTCTAACCCTGCGTCAAAGCGCCTGCAATGTCCACGCTCGGCCCGAAAGCGGCCCCCCACACCGCATGGGTCAGGGTCTGCGTCCGGCGCTCACACCACCACCGGCTCGGGCTCCAGCAGGATGCCAAAGCGCTCGTAGACGCTGGTTTGTATCGCCTTGGCCAGGGTCATGACTTCGCCGCCGGTGGCGCCAGCGCCGTCTTGCACGCCGCCGCGGTTGACCAGCACCAGGGCCTGTTTTTCGTACACGGCGGCGTGGCCCATGGTCTTGCCTTTCCAGCCGCAGGCGTCGATGAGCCAGCCTGCGGCGAGCTTGAACTGCCCGTTGTCGAGCTTGTAGTGCACCACCTTGGGGTCGCGCGCGATGATGTCGGCACACTGCTCGGGACTGACGGTGGGGTTCTTGAAAAAGCTGCCGGCGTTGCCGATCTGGGCCGGGTCGGGCAGCTTGGCGCGGCGCACCTCGCACACCCAGCCAAAAATCTGCTGCGCCGTGGGGGCGCTGCACTGGTGCTCGGCCATCTTGCGCTCCAGGTCGGCATAGCCCAGCTCGGGCTTCCAGCACTTGGGCAGGGCCAGGCGCACGCGCACAATGGCGGCGCGTCCCTGCAGGCCCATGCCGGTCTGGCGCTTGAAGACCGAATCGCGGTAGCCAAAGCCGCACTGGGCGGCGTCCAGGGTGAAGCCGCGCCCGGTCTCCAGGTCGATGGCGTCGAGCGAATCAAAACGGTCTTGCAGCTCAACGCCGTAGGCGCCAATGTTCTGTACCGGCGCGGCGCCCACGGTGCCGGGGATGAGGGCGAGGTTTTCCAGGCCCGGCAGGCCCTGCGCCAGCGTCCAGCACACCAGTTCGTGCCAGAGCACGCCCGCGCCCGCCTCCACCACGGTGGCGTGGGCGGTTTCGCCCACCACGCGCAGGCCCGGTATTTCCATCTTCAGCACCAGGGGCTCGACGTCGCCGGTGAGCACGATGTTGCTGCCCCCGCCCAGCACGAATTTGGGCGCACTGCCCCACTGGGGGTGCTGCAGCACGGCGCGCAGGTCGGCTTCGCTGCGCACGCGCGCCAGGGCCTGGGCGCGCGCGACGATGCGAAAGCTGTTGTAGGGCTGCAGGGAAACGTTTTTCTCGACTAACATGCCGGAATTGTCGCACCGGGCCCGCCTGTGCAGGGCCTGTGCGGGGCGCAGCGTTCGCGCGCCCACATGTCTTTTTCGGCGCGTCCGCGACGCCCTGCCACCGGGGCGCGCCCGTTCAGTGGAACTGAGTACAACATGCCTTCTTTTGATACCGTTTGTGAAGCCGATATGGTCAAGGTCCGCAATGGCGTGGACAACACCGCCAAGGAGATCGGCACGCGCTTTGACTTCAAGGGCACAGCCGCCAGTGTGGAGATCAAGGACAAGGAGATCACCGCCGTGGGCGATGCCGACTTCCAGATCGACCAGATCCTGGACGTGCTGCGCAACAAGCTCACCAAACAGGGCGTGGACGTGCGCTTTCTGGACATTGGCGAGCTGCAGAAGATGGGCGGAGACAAGGTCAAGCGCGTCATCAAGGTGCGCGACGGCATCGAGTCCGAGCTGGCCAAGAAGATCCAGCGCCTGATCAAGGACAGCAAGGTGAAGGTCAGCGCCGCCATACAAGAGGGCAAGGTGCGCGTCACGGGCACCAAGCGCGACGACCTGCAAGCGACCATCGCCCTGCTCAAGAAAGAGATCAAGGACGTGCCGCTGGACTACAACAACTTCCGCGACTGAACGGCCATGGCACGCGCACTGCTGATGTTCCTGCTTAGCTTGGCGCTGGGCCTGGCCCATGCGCAAAGCGTGGGTTTCAGCGGTGTGCTGGGCGCCAAGGCGCTGCTGATCGTGGACGGCGCCCCCCCGAAGGCGGTGGGCGCCGGAGAGACCCACAAGGGCGTCAAGGTGGTGAGCGTGCAGCCCGACAGCACCGTGATCGAGGTGAGCGGCCAGCGCCAGACCCTGCGCCTGGGCGACGCCCCGGCCCATGTGGGTGTGGCGCCCACGGGCCAGGGCGCGGGCACGCGCATCGTGCTCACCGCGGGCCCGGGCGGGCATTTCGTCACCACCGGGCAGATCAACGGCAAAAGCATCCAGATGGTGGTGGACACCGGCGCCACGGGGGTGTCCATCAGCGAGTCGGACGCGCAGCGCATCGGGCTGGACTACCGCCAGGGCAAACCCGTGCGCCTGAGCACGGCCAATGGCACGGTGAGCGCCTGGCACGTCAAGCTCGCCAGCGTGCGCGTGGGGGAAGTGACGGTCCATGATGTGGACGGGGTGGTCAGCCCGGGCCACATGCCCATGGTGCTGCTGGGCAACAGTTTTCTGGGGCGCTTTTCCATGACCCGCACCAATGACACCATGGTGCTGGAGCGCCGCTACTGAAGGCCGCTGCGATGCAGGTGCGCGACGAAACCGAGTACGAGGACCTGCTGGCGCTGTGGTCGGACCTGGAGTCGGGCCTGGGGGTGATACTGGCCAACCCGCAGCGCACGCAGGAGTTCGCCGCGCGCGTGCTGCAGTACGACCGCTGGATGCAAAGCCTGCTGGAGCGCGACCCCGATGTCGGGCTGTACCAGCTCTTTCAACTGGCCAGCAACTCGCCCGTGGGCTACAGCGCCTCGCACGCCCTGGTGTGCGCCGTACTGTGCCACCTGATGGCGCAGGACCTGGGGCTCAACCCCTTTGAGCGCGACAGCCTGGTGCGCGCGGCCTTCACCATGAACGTGGCCATGACGGCGCTGCAGGACCAGTTGGCCACGCAAAAGGAAAAACCCAGCCCGCAGCAGCAGGAGGCGATCCGGCTGCATCCGGTCAGGGGGGCGATGATGCTCGGGGCCCTGGGGGTGCGCGACAGTACCTGGATCGACATCGTCGCCCACCACCATGACGGCGAGGGCAGCGCCGTGGACGCGGCCGAGCCCGCCACCCAGCGCCTGGCCGAGATCCTGAAGGTGGTGGACCGCTACGGCGCCATGATCAGTCCGCGCCACTCACGCCCCGGGCGCAGTGCGCTGGAGTCGATCCGCGCCATCCTGGGCCGTTCGGCCACGGAAGACGATCCCACCGGGCAGGCCCTGGTGCGCAGCGTGGGCCTGTACCCACCCGGCACCTATGTGGCGCTGGACACGGGGGAGCTGGCGGTGGTGGTGCGGCGCAGCGCGCGCCCGGACCGGCCCTATGTGGTGCTGATCAGCCAGAGCGATGGTGAACTGCACCCGGCGCCGCGCCTGCACGACCCGGCCAGCGCGGGCACCGAGATCAAGGTGTCTCTGGCTGCCGCCCAGGTGCGCCTGCGCATCAACCACGCCCAAATGCTGCAATTGGGCGCATTTGCAGTGCGGATGATGTGAGCGGGTGTTCGCAGGCGCGCGGCTACTTGGCGGCGGCTTTCTTGCCCAGCTTGGATTCGGTGCCCTTGGCCAGGCGGCCAATGTTTTCGGCGTGGCGGTAGACCAGCAGCAGGGTCATGGTGCCCACAGCGGTGAGCACCGGCAGCTGCAGAGCCCACAGCGTGCCATCGCCCAGCAGCGCGTACAGCAGCGGTGCGGCCAGCGCCGCCGTCAGCGAGGCCAGTGACGAGTAGCGGAACAGCACGGCCATGGCTAGCCACACCAGCGCCACCAGCAGGCCAAACCAGCCGCTCAGACCCAGCAGCACGCCCAGCGCCGTGGCCACGCCCTTGCCGCCCTCGAAGCGGAAGAACACCGGGTACAGGTGGCCCAGAAAGGCGGCCAGCGCGGTGAGCGCCAGGGTGCCTTCGCCCAGGCCCCACTGCGGCCCCCACAGGCGCACCAGCAGCACCGGCAGCCAGCCCTTGGCGGCGTCGAGCACCAGGGTGATGACGGCGGCGGCCTTGCTGCCCGAGCGCAGCACGTTGGTGGCGCCGGGGTTCTTGCTGCCAAAGGTGCGCGGGTCGGCCAGGCCCATCAGGCGCGAGACGATCACGGCAAAGGACAGGGAGCCCAGCAGGTAGGCCGCCACGACGGTGGCCAGGGAAAGCAAAATGGTCATTGCAGGCGTTGCGTGGAAAAGGGAAGCACGGCCACGGGGCCGCGCGCGGGGCAAAGCGCCCTATTGTGCCAGCGCCGCGCCTGCGCTGGCGGCGCGCGGCTACAGGGGCAAGGCGCACTGCACTGCGGTGGCGCCGAGCAGGCGCACGCAGACCTGCGGGTCTATGCCCACCAGGTAGCCGCGCCGCCCGCCGTTGATGAGGATGGTGGGCAGCTCCAGGATGCTGCTTTCGATGTACACCGGCATGGCCTTGCGTGTGCCAAAGGGCGAGGTGCCGCCGACCAGGTAGCCGCTGTGGCGGTTGGCCACCTCGGGAGCGCAGGGCTCAACGCTCTTGGCGCCGATCTGGCGCGCCAGGTTTTTGGTGGAAACGCTGCAGTCGCCGTGCATCAGCACCACCAGCGGCCGGGCCGCCTGGTCTTGCATGACGAGGGTCTTGACCACATGGTGCGGATTCCAGCCCAGCACCTGGGCGCTGTGCTGGGCACCGCCATGCTCGAGGTACTCGTAGGGGTGTTCGCTGTAGGCCACACCGTGCGCCTTGAGCACGGCAGTGGCCGGGGTTTCGGAAATGTGCGCTTTCTTGGCCATGGCGGCATTGTGCGCGCGCCGCCTGGGGCGGCGCCCGCAGCCGGCAAGCGCCTACAGCGCCGGGTCGCGCGCTTCCCAGCGGAGGGCGTCGATGGCCTGCAGCACCTCGGCGCTGAGGGGGGTGCCCCAGGCGTCGAGGTTTTCGTCCAGTTGGGCCACGCTGGTGACGCCAATGATGGTGCTGGCCACGCACCAGCGCGTGTAGCAAAAGGCCAGCGCCATCTGGGTGGGGGTCAGGCCGTGCTCGCGCGCCAGTTGGTTGTAGCGCCGGGCGGCGGCCAGGGCCTCGGGGCGGCCCCAGCGCTGCTTGCGGGTGGATTCGAAGCGCGCCAGGCGCGCGCCGGTCGGGGCTCCCTGGCCGACCAAGCCGCTGGCGTCGTACTTGCCCGTGAGCAGGCCGAAACCCAGGGGCGAGTAGGCCAGCAGCCCGACGCCGAGGCGGTGGCAGGTTTCGTCCAGGCCGTTTTCGTAAGCGCGGTTGATGAGGCAATAGGGGTTCTGCACCGTGGCCACACGCGCCAGGCCGTGCTGCTCGGCCAGGCGCACGAACTCGTGCACGCCAAACGGGGTTTCGTTGGACAGGCCGATGGCGCGCACCTTGCCCGCGCGCACCAGGCGGTCGAGCGCCTGCAGCTGCTCATGGATGCCGCTGACCTCGGGGTTGTCCTGGGCCGGGTTGAAGTAGGCCGCGCCAAACATGGGCACATGGCGGTTGGGCCAGTGGATCTGGTAGAGGTCGATCACCTCCAGGCCCATGCGGCGCATGCTGCCCTCACAGGCGGCTTCGATGTCGGCGCCGCTGAGGTTGCTGGCGCCGTCGCGTATCCAGGGCATGCCGCGCGAGGGGCCCGCCACCTTGGTGGCGATCACCAGGCGCTGGCGCACGCCAGGGCGCGCGCGCAGCCAGTGGCCGATGATTTTCTCGGTGGCATTGAAGGTCTCGGCGCGCGGCGGCACGGCATACATCTCGGCCGTGTCGATGAAGTGGATGCCGCGCTCGACGGCGCGGTCCAGGATGGCGAAGGCGAGCGCTTCGTCCACCTGTTCGCCAAAGGTCATGGTGCCCAGGCAGATGGGGGACACGCGCAGATCGGAAGTTCCTAAAGGGATGTGTTGCATGCTTTGCAGTGTAGGGGCCCGTGCACAGCCCAGGCGCCATGTAAGGGATTGTGCGGGCATGCCGCGCGTGCAGCGGCCTCCTAGAATCGGCAGCGTTGCCCTGCATGCTCTCAATACCTTTGATGCGACTGCCCGCCTCCTGTTTGCCCGTGCGCCTGGCGCTGGTGTGCGCCATTGCGTATGGCGCCGCAGCTGCAGCCCAACACACCCCGGCCCCGGCGCTGCTGGCGGGTCCGGCCCCTGCTCTGGTGCTGGGCACGCCCAGCCCGGACAGCTATTACGGCGGGTCCTATTTGCGCCGCATCTACCGCGAATTGTTCAGCCGCATGGGGCTGACCCTGGAGATCGCCACCTTGCCGGTGGCCCGGCTCAACGCCGAACTGGACAACAACCGCCTGGACGGCGACACCGCGCGCGGCGTGGATTTTGGCGCCCAACACCCGGCTTTGGTGCGGGTGCCAGAGCCCGTGCTGGAGACCGCTTTTGCCCTGTGGGCCACCGATCCGGGCGTCCAGCCATCCTCCTGGGAGCAGCTCAAGGCGTCCGGCCACGTGGTCAGCTACAGCCGTGGGGTGCTGGAGTGCGAGCAGGTCTTGCGTGCCCACCTGCCCGCCGAGCGCGTGGTGGACGTTACCAGCCTGTCCAACGGGTTGGAAATGCTGCATTACGGCCGCCACGCGCTGCATTGCGGCGCCGATCTGGCGGTGCAGAGTTTTGCCCGCGCCAACTACCCCCACAAGCCTGCACCCCGGCGCCTGTTCAATGTGACCGCGCCCATTGCGCTGTACGCCTACCTGCAGCCCCAGCATGCCGCGCTGGCCCCCTCGATGGCAGCCGCGCTGCGCAAGATGCGCGCCGACGGCACGCTGGAGCGCATCCGCCGCGAGACGCTGCGCGATTTCGAACTGCCGGTGAATTGACCACGCTGCATGACACAACGCACCCTGCGCCAAACGTGCGTCCAGGCCTTGGTTCTGGGGTATGTCGCCATTCTCTTCTGGCTTGGGGCCTTGCCCCAGGCCCGGGCCCAGGCCGCCCCGACCCGCCTGGTGCTGGGCACCCCCAGCCCGGAGAACAATTTCGTCGGCGCTTATGTGCGCCGCATCCACCGGGAGTTGTTTGCGCGGCTGGGGCTGGGGGTGGACTTTCTCACCCTGCCGGTGGCGCGGTTGAATGTCGAAACCGCCAACAACCGGGTGGATGGCGACTCCGCACGTGCCCTGGCGTTTGGGCAGTCCCAGCCCCAGCTCATCCGGGTGGCTGAGCCGGTGATGGAGGTGAACTTCGCGCTGTGGGCCATCAACCCCAGCTACCTGCTCAGCAGCCCGGAGCAGCTCGCGGGCTCGGGCTACTCCGTGAGCTTTGACCGGGGAACGCTGGTGTGCGAGCAGTTCCTGAAAGAGCACCTGCCTGCCCAGCGCATCGTGGACGTGACGACGCTGACGAGCGCGCTGGAGATGCTGCACTATGGCCGCCATGAGCTGCACTGTGGCATCGACATCACGGTGTTGGCCTATGCCTCCGAGTTTTTTCCCCGCAAACCCCCACCGCTGCGGCTGTTCAACCTGGGCAAGCCCACGCCGCTGTACGCTTACCTGCAGCCCCAGCACGCGGCTCTGGCGCTGCCCATGGCTGCCGCGCTGCGCAAGATGCGCGCCGACGGCACGCTGGAGCGCATCCGCCGCGAGACGCTGCGCGATTTCGAACTGCCGGTGAATTGAGTCAGTGCAGCCGCGCCGGAGTGCCTTTGAAGCAGCCCACGGTGTACGGGAACTCCTGGGTCTGGTGGTAGTGGTACTGTTCTTTTTGGACGCCATTCACACCGATGCTGTGGCGGTGGCCGTGGCATTCGTCCAGGTCGGCGTTGGTCAGCGCCCGACCGCCCTCGCCCTGGTTGCCATAGAGGCCAAAGCCGTCGGCAATGTAGCCCACCAGCGCCGAGTGCTGGCCGCTCTGCTCTTGGCCGCCTACGCAACTGGAGACGCTGTGGTGGTGGTAGGCGCCCCGGCGCTCGGGGTGGCCCTGGCACTGGTCCTGCACCTCCCATGCCACGGCATCGCGCCCCATTTCATCGGCAGCGTGAAAAAGACGCGCGCCATTGGTCAAAACCCCGACCGCGCCCAGGGGCAGGCAGCTCGGGCGCTGGGCCTCCTGCGGGGCACTGGGAAGCGCCCAGGCGATGGGCACACTGCGCGCGCTGTTGGGGTTGCGATCAAAGGCAAAGGCGGGGTCCCCAGGCTGGACCGGGAAGCTGCCCACTGGCGTGCTGGGCAGGCCATTGCCATGGATTTCCAGCGCCGCGCCGCTGGGGGTGACGCTGAATGTGGAGTCCCACTGAACACTGCCTTGCACGGCGATTTTGCGCGTCGCATTCCAGGTGCTGCCGTCGCCATTGAACCAGGGGCCCTGGAGGTGGGCTCCGGCGCGGCCATGGGCTTGCACCGGACAAACGTAGAGCCAGCCCGGCGCGGGGGTGGTGCTGGTGACAAAGGGGGTGCCCACCGGCAGTTTGCGCACATCCACGCTGGCAGCGGTAGAGCCCGCGCCGGATGCGTCGGCGGCCACAGCCTGCAGCGCCACCACCCCGTAGGCAAGCAGCAGCAAGGCGCCACGCCGCCACAGGCCAAGTCTGCAGTCCACGGCGCGGTCCGGCTCAGGGAGCGCAGATACCGGGGCGGGCGTGTTGGCGCGCGCATGCATGGCAGCGCCGGACAAGGCAGGACGGGTCATGGGGGGTCTCCTTATTTTGCGGCCCGCACCGGGCCATGGCCGCGATTCTTGGCCCGTCGCATGAAACCCCGGTGGGCGATGGGTAAAGTCAGGTAAAGCCGTGGGCGTGGGCGTGGTGCGCCAGCATGGGGTTGAGCTGGCCCAGACGGCGGCTGACGATGAGCGGGTAGCTGTGCGCGGCCGGCAGCGCGTAGTGCCACCACTCGTGCGCCAGGTGCTCGAAACCGGCGTCTTCCATCAGGCAGCGCAGCGCCTCGCGGTGCTGCTGCGCGGGCAGCGGCACGTCGCCGCGGAAGTGGTGCGACTGCGGCGTCATGTCGTCAAAGCCGGTGCCCATGTCCAGCTCCTGGGTGCTGGCGGCATCCACCAGGGTCAGGTCCACCGCCACGCCGCGGGTGTGGTTGGAGCCCAGGCGCGGGTCGGCCACAAAGGCCTTGTCGCTGGCATGCTCCCACAGCAGCTGCTGTGCCTCCTGGGGGCGAAAGGCGTCAAAGATTTTGAGCCGCCAGCCCTGGCGCTGGGCCGCGTGGCTAGCGCGCAGCAGGGCCGCCGCGGCGTCGCGGTGCAGCAGGCACACGGGCCGGGCGTACAGGGGCCGCCCGACGATGTTGTGGGTGCTGGCGTAGCGCAAGTCCAGCACCACACCGTGCGAGGCCGGGCTGATTTGTTCAATCGCCACCACACCCTCCTCCACAACCGCCGTCACCGCCCCCATCACCACCGCTGCTACCGTCGCTGCCACCAAAGCCGTCGGCATCACCGGGGGCAGCTCCATCGGCACCCCCACTGTCGCCAAAACTGCTTGCGCAATAGCTGCCGTCGGCGCTTTGGCGCTCAATGTCTTTACAGTTTGGCACGTAGCGATAGCCGCCCTCGATTCCAAGCTTGGCGTCCAAGGCAAACAGCAAAGGCAGGCGGCTGGGATGGCGGGGGTCTATGCCCTCTTCCTTGCAGCACCAGTACCAGGTGCGGCGCAGTCCGTCGTTGCGTTTCGCATCACGCCCCAACACTTCGGCCGGTGTGTGGTGCAGCAGGCCGCCAAACGCTGCATCGCACCAGGCGGCGTAAGCACGGGTGTGCAATATGAATTCGTGCCAGGCGGCATCCACCACTTTGGATGGCATGCCCACAAACTTGTGCCTGCTGCGGCTATAGCTCAGGAAAAACTGGCGCAGCCCCCGCAATACCAGCTCGGCATCGCGTGCCGTCAACTGCGGGTACTGGGCGCACAGCTTGGCGCCCAGATAACGTGGCAGCAGCGATTCGCGGATGAACTGACGGCGCAGACTGTGCTCCCATGCCAGCAAGGCCGCCAACAACACCAGACTGAGCACTATGCTGCCAAACAAAGCCCCCCAGCGCGCCTGCGTCAGGAAATACGCTGCCAATGGCACGCCCGGAAACGCCAGCCAGCGCGCCCACGCCAGCCAGCCGATGCGCCGATTCAAGGCGACAGCGCCTGCAAGGCCCTGCGCGGTAGGTATCCTCATACGCCCACCCTCTGGGCCTTGGCCCGTTCTTCCTCCTGCAGCCGCAGCACGCGGCGCTGCACCTTGCCGGTGGTGGTCATGGGCAGGGCCTCGACGTATTCGATTTCCTTGGGGTATTCGTAGGGGGCCAGCAGGCCTTTCACGTGGGCTTGCAAGTCCGTCGTTATTTGCGCCTCAAATGGGGCCCTAGCCCGCGTAGCCATTGGGTTTTTTGCTATGTATTCAGGAGCAATGACAACGTAGGCCTTGACCACGGCGCCGCGCTCGGGGTCGGGCTTGGGCACGACGGCGGCGTTGGCCACGGCCGGGTGCTTGACCAGGCAATTCTCGATTTCGCCCGGGCCGATGCGGTAGCCGGAGGACTTGAACACGTCGTCGCTGCGGCCCTGGTACCAGAGGTAGCCGTCAGCGTCGCGCGTGGCCATGTCGCCGGTGCGGCACCAGTCGCCGCTGTACTTGGCGGCAGTGGCGGCCTCGTTGTTCCAGTAGCCCAGGAAGAAGATCGGGTCGGGCGCGCCGTTGGGGCTGAGGCGGTGCAGCGCCACATCGCCAGGCACGCCCACCGGGCACTCGCGGCCCTCCTCGTCGATCACGGCCACGCGGTGCCCGGGGTAGCCCAGGCCCATGCTGCCGGGCTTGGAGGGCCAGCCCACGCGCCGCCCCTGGGGCGCGGCGCGCATATTGCAGTTGCCCACGATGTAGTTGATCTCGGTCTGGCCGAACATCTCGTTCGGCGGCACGCCCAACTGCTCGGCGCAATAGGCGAACACGGCGTCACCCACGGCCTCGCCCGCGCTCATGATGGCCTGCAGCTTCAAGCGGAACTGGCGCCGCACCGCGCCCTGGGGCCCACCGGGGTAGGCCTTCATCATGGACTTGAGCGCGGTGGGGAAGAGGAAGGTGTGGCTCACGGCATGCTGGCCCATCAGGCCCAGGGCCAGCTCGGCGCTGAAGCGCTCACGGCAGGCCACGATGGTGCGGCCAAAGAACAGGGTGGGCAGCAAGGCGTCCATCAGGCCGCCGGTCCAGGCCCAGTCGGCGGGCGACCAGAACACCGCCTGCGAGCCCTGGGCCAAGGCCTCGGTGTCGCCCCAGCCCTGCGCAGCGGCAGCGTGGGGGTCGAAGCCAAACCAGTTCTGGCTGCAGACAAAGCCAGTGAGGTTGCCAATGAGCGCGCGGTGCGGGATCAGCGCACCCTTGGGGTTGCCGGTGGTGCCGCTGGTGTAGATCAGCACCGCCGGGTCATCGGCGCGCGTGGCGGCCACCGCCAACGGGCGGCCCCCGGCGGCGCGCAGCCAGACGGACCAGCCGTGCCAGGACGCAGCGCCGCCCTCGCAGCCCTCGCCGCCCTCGCCGCCCTCGCCGCCCCCGCCGCCCCCGCCCCCCCCCCCGCCCCCCCCCCCCCCGCCCCCCCCCGCCCCCCGGGGGCCCGGGCGCGGGGGAGGGGCCGCGGTGGGCGGCGGGGGCACCGGCCCC
>JBQTHH010000029.1:0-15600 GCA_052390055.1 Rhodoferax sp. | reverse complement strand
TGACTTGCCGCACATGTTTGAGCGCAGAGAGCGCAGCGAACAGAGCGAGTTTGTGCGGCACCCGCCTGGCGCGAGCACCGCAGGGAAGCCAGCGCGCAGCGGTGGCCGCCCCCACCGGCCCAGCGCTGCGCTTCAGCAGCGCTCCCGCCTTGGAGCACACGTGCCGTCCTGCGTGCCCCCTCCACCACACACCTGGGAGCGCCACACGCCACACAACACCCCAAGACAGACCCGCCAGACAAGCGGAGGGGCAGGCACAATGCGCAGCCCATGTCCGAGCCTGTTTCGACCACCGCCGCGCCCATCACCCACTACGAGAACTTTCCGGTGGCTTCCTGGCTGTGCCCGCCGCACCTGCGTGCGCCCATTGCCGCCATCTACCACTTCGCGCGCACCGCCGACGACCTGGCCGACGAGGGCGACACCAGCGCGGACGAGCGCCTGGCGGCCCTGCAGGCCTACCGCACCAGCCTGGACGCCGCCGCGCAAGGCCACTGGACGGCGGTGGATACGCGCTGGGCACAGGTCTTTGGCCCGCTGGCCCAGGCCATCGCACAGTTCCAATTGCCGCTGCCCCTGCTGCACGCCCTGCTGGACGCCTTTGCGCAAGACGTGCGCGCCACCCGCGACGGCCTGCGCTACCCCGACCACGCCGCCTTGCTGGACTACTGCAGCCGCTCGGCCAACCCGGTCGGGCGCTTGCTGCTGCACCTGTATGGGGTCTGCGACACCCTGGCACTGCAGCGCAGCGACGCCATCTGCTCGGCGCTGCAGCTCATCAACTTCTGGCAGGACCTGTCGGTGGACATTGCGCGCCAGCGCTACTACCTGCCGCTGGACGTCTGCGCGCGCTTTGGCTACCCGCAAGGCGCCATGCAGGCACAGCAAGAAACCCCGAATGCTATTGAATTAATAGCGCACTTGTGCCAATTGGCGCGGGCCAGAATGGAATTTGGCCAGGCATTGGTGCACCAGTTGCCGGGCCGCGCCGGCTGGGAGCTGCGCCTGGTGGTGGCCGGCGGCCTGTGCATTCTGGACAAGATCGCCGCCATCGGCCACCGCAGCCTGCGTGTGCGCGTGCGCCTGCGCGCCTGGGATGTGCCTCGCCTGCTGTGGCGCGCGCTGCGGATGTAGCGCCAAGACCCGCATTTGCCCCGACAATACCGGCCGCTTATGACTCCCGCCCAATACGTCCAGGACAAGGCTGCCGCCTCGGGCAGCAGCTTTTATTACGCCTTTCTGTTCCTGAGCGCGCCCCGGCGTGCCGCCATCACCGCCTTCTACGCCTTTTGCCGCGAGGTCGACGACGTGGTGGACGAGACCCAGGACGCGGGCGTGGCCGCCACCAAACTGGCCTGGTGGCGCAAGGAAGTGCAGCAGGCTTTTGCAGGCAGCCCCAGCCACCCGGTGATGCAGGCGCTCATGCCCCACACCGGCGCGTTCCAGATCGAAGCGCGCCACCTGCTGGCCGTGATCGAGGGCTGCGAGATGGACCTGCAGCAGACCCGCTACCTGGACTGGCCCGGGCTGCAGCGCTACTGCCACCTGGTGGCAGGCATCGTGGGCGAAGTGGCGGCGCGCATCTTCGGCCAAACGCAGGAGCAGACCACCCGCTACGCCCACACCCTGGGCCAGGCGCTGCAGTTGACCAACATCATCCGCGACGTGGGCGAAGACGCGCGCCGGGGCCGCATCTACCTGCCGGTGAACGACTTGCAGCGTTTCGAGGTCAAGGCCCAGGACATCCTGCAGGCCCAGTACTCCGAGCGTTTCACCGCCCTGATGCGCTTCCAGGCCGAACGCGCCCACCAGCTCTACGACCAGGCGCTGGCCCTGCTGCTGCCCCAGGAGCGCCGCGCGCAAAAGCCCGGGCTCATGATGGCCAGCATCTACCGCGCCCTGCTGCGCGAGATCGAGTCCGACGGCTTTCAAGTGCTGCACCAGCGCACCAGCCTGACGCCGCTGCGCAAGCTCTGGCTGGCCTGGCGCGTGCAGGCGCTGGGAAAAATCTAGATGGCGCGCATCGCCGTGGTCGGCGCCGGCTGGGCCGGTCTGGCCTGTGCCGTGCGCGCCGTGCAGGCCGGGCACAGCGTGCATCTGTTCGAAGCCAGCACCACCCCGGGCGGGCGCGCGCGCGGCCTGGATCTGCAGTTGCCGGACGGTACCTCCACGCGCGTGGACAACGGCCAGCACATCCTCATCGGCGCCTACCAGGCCTGCCTGGGGCTGATGCGCAGCGTGGGCGTGGACCCGGCCCATGCGCTGGATCGCCGCGGCCTGGCCCTGTGCAGCCCGGACGGCGCAGGGCTGCGCCTGAGCACCGCCCTGCCCGCGCCGCTGGACGCCGTGTGGGGCGTGCTGCGTGCGCGCGGCTGGAGCTGGGCGCAGCGGCGCTCGCTGCTGGCGCACAGCCTGCGCTGGCAGCGCATGGGCTTTGCCTGCCCGCCTGACTGGAGCGTGCAGCGCCTGTGCCAGGACCTGCACCCCCAGGTGCGCACCCACTTGATAGAGCCGCTGTGCGTCTCGGCCCTGAACACCCCCATGGCCCAGGCCAGCGCCCAGGTATTTTTGCGCGTGCTGCAGGACTCGCTGTTTGGCGCGCGCGGCGCCTCGCACCTGCTGCTGCCGCGCACCGACCTGGGCGCCTTGCTGCCCGAAGCCGCCGTGCGCTGGCTGCGCGCCCACGGCGCCCAGGTCTGCCTGGGGCAACGGGTGGCGCAGTTGGAGAGCAGCCCCGACGGCGGCTGGCGCCTGGCCGGGCAGCACTTTGATGCCGCGGTGCTCGCCACCTGTGCATCAAATACGGCCCTGGCCCTCGAAAACATTGCCGATACAGCTATAAAAACAATAGCAGATCAATGCCGATCGTGGAGCACCCAGGCACGCGCCCTGCGTTTTGAGGCGATCGCCACCGTCTACACCTGGGCCCCGGCGGCGCGCGCGCTGCCCAAACCCATGCTCGCCCTGCCCTGCGACGCCGCCCGGCCGGCGCAGTTTGTCTTTGACCGCAGCCAGCTGGGCGCTCCTGCGGGGCTGTGGGCCTTCGTCGTCAGCGCCGCCAGCGGCGAGCGCGCCGCCTTGCAGGACGCGGTGCTGGCCCAAGCCCAGGCGCAGTTGGCGCCCTGGATCGGCGCGCGGGGGCTGCACGCGGTGCAGACCGTGGTGGAAAAACGCGCCACCTTCGCCTGCACCCCGGCCCTGCAGCGCCCGCCCATGGCCATCGCCCCCGGGCTGTGGGCCTGCGGCGACTACGTCCAGGGCCCCTACCCCGCCACCCTGGAAGGCGCCGTGCGCAGCGGCGAAGCCGTGGCCCGCGCCTGTGGTGCAGCGCAGCGAACGCCCGGCGCCTGAGTGCGCATAATGGCCCGCACGACCGTGCGCCCCTTTCCACCCCCAGCCCCAAGCCCATGCGTAAAGCGCTGAAAATCACTGCCATCGTCCTCGCCGCCCTCGTGCTTCTTGCCGCGGGCAGCACCACCTGGTACCTGCGCGGCAAGCTGCCCCAGCGCTCTGGCACTGCGGCCCTGCAAGGCCTGAGCGCCGAGGTGCGGGTGGACTACGACGAACGCGGCGTGCCCCACCTCCGCGCCCAGAACGAAGTGGACCTGTACCGCGCGCTGGGCTACGTGCAGGCCCAGGACCGCCTGTTCCAGATGGAGATGGTGCGCCGCGTCGCCCTGGGCGAACTGGCCGAAATCCTGGGCCCCCAGTTGCTCGACACCGACAAGCTGTTCCGCACCCTGGGCCTGCGCCAGCACGCCAAACAATACCTTGCCACGGTGGACTTCAGCACCCCGGCGGGCCAGGCCTTCATGGCCTACCTGGACGGCATCAACCAGTACCAGGCGCGCCACGCCGCTCCACTCGAATTCGAACTGCTGGGCATCCCCAAGCGCGCCTTCACCCCCGAAGACGTGTACGCCGCCTCCGGCTACGTGGCCTACACCTTTGCCGCCGCCTTGCGCACCGAGCCGGTCATGACCTTTGTGCGTGACCAGTTGGGAGAAGACTACCTGCGCGTGTTCGACCTGGACTGGCACCCCGAAGGCGTGCTCCAGCAGGCCGCCGTGCACCCCGCCCCCGACGCCGGAGCGCGCCTGGCCCACGCTGCCAAGGCCGCCCCTGCCCACGGACACCGCCCCTCGCCCCTGAGAAGCACCGACTGGCGCAGCCTGGACCGCGTGGCCCAGGCCAGCACCCAGGCGCTGGAGCTGGGCATCGCCCCCCTGCTCGAAGGCAGCAACGCCTGGGCGATCTCGGGCAAGCGCACCGCCAGCGGCAAGCCGCTGCTGGCGGGCGACCCCCACATCAGCTACAGCGTGCCCGCCGCGTGGTACGAGGCCCACCTGAGCAGCCCCGGCTTTGAACTCTACGGCCACTTCCAGGCCCTCAACCCTATGGCGCTGCTGGGCCACAACGAGCGTTTCGGCTGGAGCCTGACCATGTTCCAGAACGACGACATGGACCTGATCGCCGAGAAAACCTCCCCCAGCCGCCCCAACGAAGTGCTCTACCGCGGCGAATGGGTGCCCATGCAGGTGCGCACCGAAACCATTGCCGTCAAGGGCGCCAGCCCGGTCCAGCTCACGCTGCGCAGCACCCCGCACGGCCCGGTCATCAACGACGCCTTCCGCGACTCCCTGGGCGACACCCCGGTGTCGCTGTGGTGGACCTTCCAGCACAGCCCCAACCCGGTGCTGGAAGGCTTCTATGCCCTGGGCCGCGCCGACACCCGGGACAAGGCCCGCGCCGCCGCCAGCCAGATCCACGCCCCGGGTGTGAACATCGTCTGGGCCAACGCCGCCGGCGACATCGGCTGGTGGGCCGCAGCGCGCCTGCCGCAGCGCCCCCCGGGCGTCAACCCCAGTTTCATCCTCAACGCCGAAGCCGGCGAAGCGGAAAAACCCGGCTACTACGCCTTCCAGTTCAACCCGCAGGAAGAAAACCCGGCGCGCGGCTACATCGTCTCGGCCAACCACCAGCCCCAGCCCCGCAGCGGCGTGCCGGTGCCGGGCTACTACAACCTGGCCGACCGCGCGCGCCAGCTCGACGACGCCCTGTCCGACCCCGCACGCCGCTGGGACACCTCGGCCGCGCAGGCGCTGCAACTGGATGTGGGCAACGGCTACGCCCGCCGCTTTCTCGACGCCGCCTTGCCCATATTGAAAACCGCCGTCGCCGACGACAACGAAAAGGCGTTCCTGGAACCCCTGGAAAAGTGGGACGGCAGCTACACCCGCGACAGCATCGCCGCCACCTTGTTCAGCGAACTGCTCTACCAGACCGCCAAGGCCGCCTTTGCCGACGAACTCGGCGAGGCCCCATTCGCCAACCTGCTGCGCACCCGCGCCCTGGACGAAGCCCTGGCGCGCCTGGTGGCCGATGAACACTCCCCCTGGTGGGACGACGTGCGCACCAAGAAAAGGGGGGAGGGCCGCTTTGAAACCCTGCAAAAGGCCTGGCACGCCAGCTACGAACACCTGAGCGATCTGTACGGCTCCAGCCTCTTGACCTGGGCCTGGGGCCAGGCCCACACCCTGACCCACAAACACCCCCTGGGCAAGATGGCGCCCCTGCACCTGGCCCTCAACGTCGGCCCCTTCAAGGTGCCCGGCGGGCGCGAGACCCCCAACAACTTCAGCGGCAGCATCGGCCCCGCGCCCTGGGCCGTCTCCTACGGTCCCTCCACGCGCCGGGTGATCGACTTTGCCACGCCCGCCAACAGCCTGGGCGGCAACCCCGTGGGGCAAAGCGGCGTGCCCTTCGACCGCCACTACGACGACCAGGCCCTGCGCTTTGCCGAAGGCATCTACGAGACCCAGCACCTGGCCTGGGACGAGGTCCAGGCCCACACCCAAAGCACGCTAAGCTTGCGCCCCACCCACCGCTGACCCCCGCACCTGCCATCCCCATGCCCGCGCTCTTCCACGGCCCCTTCACCCCAGAGCCCGCCCACCGGCACGGCCAGGCCGAAAAAGTCGGCATCCTGTACTGCAACCTGGGCACCCCCGATGCCCCCAGCACCTCGGCCGTGCGCCGCTACCTGGCCGAATTCCTCAGCGACCACCGTGTGGTGGAGCTGCCGCGCTGGCTGTGGTGGCCCATCCTGCACGGCATCGTCCTGCGCTTTCGCCCGGCCAAATCCGCCGCCAAATACGCCAGCATCTGGACCGCCCAGGGCTCCCCCCTGCTGCTGTGGACGTTAAGCCAAGCCCAGGCGCTGCAAGCCGCCTTGCAGGCCCAGCACCCCCAGGTGCTGGTGCTGCCCGCCATGCGCTATGGGCAGCCCGGCATCGCGGCCCAGCTCGATGCCCTCAAGGCCCAGGGCGCCACGCGCATCCTGGTCCTCCCCGCCTACCCCCAGTACTCCGGCACCACCAGCGCCAGCGTCTTCGACGCCGTCTACGCCTGGGCCGCCAAAGTGCGCCACGTGCCCGAACTGCGCTTCGTCAACCAGTACCACGACCACCCCGCCTACATCGCCGCACTGGCCGACAACATCCGCCAGCAATGGCGCCAGCACGGCCAGGCCCAGCGCCTGCTGATGAGCTTTCATGGCGTGCCCCAGCGCACCCTCACCCTGGGCGACCCCTACCACTGCCAGTGCCTGAGCACCGCGCGGCGGCTGGCCCAGGCGCTGCAGTTGCCCGACCATGCCTGGGGCCTGAGCTTCCAGTCCCGCCTGGGGCGCGCCCAATGGCTGCAGCCCTACACCGAGCCCACCCTGGAGAGCTGGGCGCGCCAGGGCTTCGAGCATGTGCAGGTGGTCTGCCCCGGCTTCACCGCCGACTGCCTGGAAACCCTGGAAGAAATCGCCATGGAAGGCCGCCAGGCCTTCCTGCGCGCCGGAGGCAAGCGCTTCGAATACCTGAGCGCGCTCAATGCCAGCCCCGGCTGGATAGCCGCCCTGGCCCAGATCAGCGCCGCACACCTGGGCGCCTGGCCCACCGGTGTAGCCGACGACGCCCCGCTGGCCCAGCAGCGCCAACGCGCCCTGCACGCGGGTGCGGCCCAATAAACCCCAGACCCTCGCCCCATGCCACCCGCGCCACATCGCCGCCAACGCCATGTGTGGCTCGTCGGCGCGCTGCTGGCCGCCTGGATCGCCCTCTTCGCCTGGCACATCGCGCTCGACGGCCAGATCGCGCACAGCACCCGCGTGCGCCTGTACTCGACCCTGCTGGCCGAGGAAATGCGCCAATCCAGCGAAGAACTCGCCCGCCTGGCCCGCAACCATGTCGCCACCGGCGAGCGGCAGTACCAGGACCAGTACCACCGCATTCTCGACATCCGGGAAGGCCGCTACCCGCGCTCGCTCAAATTCCTCACCCAGGTCATGCACGAGCGCCCCGGCAAAGACCTGCCGGTGCTGGTCTCCCTGCTCGAACTGCTGCGCCGCGCCGGCGTGACCGCCACCGAATTCGAACTGCTGGCACAGGCCAAGAACAGCTCGGACAAGCTCGCCCTCACCGAATCCGCCGCCATGGCCCTGGTGGACAAGCACCCCGGCGACCGTAGCGTGGCAGGCAAGGCCCGCGCCATGCTGTACGACCAGGACTACCAGAGCGCCCAATCCAGCATCATGAACGCCATCGACGCCTTCTACCAGGCCGTCGACCGCCGCACCCAGGGCGAACTGCAATTCACCCAAGGCCTGCGCCAAGGGGTCCGGGCGCTGTTGGTGCTGCTGGTGCTGGGCCTGGGCGCGCTGCTGCTGTGCGCCCGCCGCGCCCTGCGCCGCACACTGGGCGAGCGCGCCAGCACCCTGCTGGCCCAGGCCACCCGCCTGGGCCAGGGCGACACCAGCGCCCCCATCACCCCCGCCAGCGGCGACCACGGCAGCATCACGGTGCAACTGGCCCGGATCCAGCAGCACCTGCGCCAGGGGCAGCGGCAGTACCAGGACGCCAGCGAAGCGCGCACGCGCGCCGAGCGCGAGGCCAACGACCTGATGCAGACCGTCGGGCACCACGCCATCGTCTCCATCACCGACGCGCACGGCAGCATCACCTTCGCCAACAGCAACTTCTGCCACATCAGCGGCTACAGCCAGACCGAGCTGCTCGGCCAGAACCACCGCCTGGTCAAGTCCGCCATGCAAAGCGATGCCTACTGGGTCAAGGCCTGGAACACCATCGCCAACGGCACCCCGTGGCGCGACGTGCTGTGCAACCGCGCCAAGGACGGCCACCTGTACTGGGTGGACGCCGTCATCACCCCGCTGCGCGACGAAGCCGGGCACATCACCCGCTACATCTGCCTGGGCAACGACCTGAGCGCGTTCAAACAGGCCCAGCAAGCGCTGGAGTCCGAGCGCGCACGCCTGAGCAACCTCATTGCAGGCACCCGCGCCGGCACCTGGGAAATCAACCTGCAGACCCAGCAGGCCACGGTCAATGCCCGCTGGGCCGCCATGTATGGCTTCACCCTGGAGGAGGTCGGTGACGGTGCGATGCAACTGTGGCAGGAGCGCATCCATCCCGACGACCTGCCCCATGCCCGCGAGATGCTGCGCCGCCATTGCGACGGACACACCGAGTTCTACGAATGCGAAGCACGGGTGCGCCACAAGGACGGGCACTGGGTCTGGCAGCAGTCCCGCGGCAAACTGGTCGCGCGCAGCGCCGATGGGCGCCCGCTGTGGCTGTACGGCATGGACCTGGACGTGACCGAGTCCAAGCACACCCAGTCCGAGCTGCAGGCCACCGCCACCCGGCTGCAGGACCACGTCAGCTTCCTGGCGCGCGCCGGGCGCGTGGCCGGCATCGGACGCTGGCAGCTTGATCTGCAGGACTGGGGCGTGGAGTGGTCCGAGCAAACCTGCCACATCATGGACGTCGCCCCCGGCCACAAACCCGACTTCGAGGACATGCTCGGCTTCTTCGCAGCCTCGACCCAGGAAACCCTGCGCGCCGCCTTTGCCACCGCCGCCGAGGCCGGCAAACCCTGGGACATGGAGGTGCCCGTGGTCACCGCCATGGGGCGCCACATCTGGGTGCGCTGCGCGGCCGAGGCGCAATACACCGGCGGCCAGCGCACCCGGCTGGTGGGCATCTTCCAGGACATCACCCAGCGCCACCGGCTCGAAGACGAAATCCGCGCCAAGAACGAACTCATGCGCAACGTGCTCGAACACATCCCGGTCGGCCTGACGGTGATGGATGGCGATCTGCAGCTGGTGCTGCACAACGGCCTGTTCCGCGAGCTGCTGGACCTGCCCGAGGCGCTCTTCACCCCGCCGGTGGTGACCTTCGAATCCATCATCCGCTACAACGCGCTGCGTGGTGAGTACGGCGAGGGCGACCCGCAGGCCCTGGTACGCGACATCGTCGCCCGCGCCCGCCTGGCCCTGCCCCACCAGTTCCAGCGCGCGCGCGGCGAGCGCACCATCGAGGTGCGCGGGGCCCCCATGCCCGGGGGCGGATTCGTCACCACCTACGCCGACATCAGCGAACTCAAGCGCGCCATGGACGCGGCGCAGGACGCATCGCACTCCAAGAGCCAGTTCGTGGCCAACATGAGCCATGAAATCCGCACCCCCATGAATGCCATCCTGGGGCTGTTGCGCTTGCTGCAAAACACCGAACTTCAGCCCCGCCAGCTCGACTACGTCACCAAGACGGAGGGCGCGGCACGCTCATTGCTGGGCCTCATCAACGACATCCTGGACTTCTCCAAGATGGAGGCCGGGCGCATGGAGCTTGATCCCCAGAGCGTGCGGATCGACAGGCTGCTGCGCGAGCTGGCCGTGATCCTGTCCGCCAGCGTCGGCAACAAACCCCTGGAGGTCCTGTTCGACCTGGACGAGCGCATCCCCCCCGATCTGGTGGTCGACAGCATGCGCCTGCAGCAAATCCTGCTCAACCTGGCCGGCAACGCCATCAAATTCACCGCCCAGGGCGAAGTGGTGCTGCGCATGGAGCTGATCGGACTGAGCGAACCGCTGGCAACGGTGCGCTTTTCGGTGCGCGACACCGGCATCGGCATCCCGACGGAAAAACTGGCCCACGTCTTCGAGGACTTCGCCCAGGCCGAGGGCGCCACCACGCGCCGCTATGGCGGCACCGGGCTGGGCCTGTCCATCTCCCGGCGCCTGGTATCGCTCATGGGCGGGCATCTGCAGGCATGCAGCACCCCGGGCCAGGGCAGTGAATTCCACTTCACACTCGCGCTGCCGGTGGATGCCGACAGCCCCCGCCCAAGCACCGCATTGCCACCCGAACTCAGTGAACTCCAGGTGCTGGTGGTCGACGACAACACCACCGCCCGCAACGTGCTGGCGCGCACCGCCCAATACTGGAACTGGCAGGTCGAAAGCGCCTCCAGCGGCGAAGCCGCCGTGCGCATGGTACGGGAGCGGCGCACACACATGCGCGACCAGCGCCCCTTTGACATCATCTTGCTGGACTCGTCCCTGCCCGAGGGCATGGATGTCTGGCAGACCCTGCAGGCCCTGCGCGGCGAATACGGCGAACAGGCGCACATGGCGGGCACCATCCTGCTCAGCGCCCATGGCCGCGAGGGCCTGGAGCAGCGCAGCGCACAGGAGCAGGCCGCACTGGCAGGCATACTGGTCAAGCCCTTCACCGCCGCCATGCTGCTCGACGCCGTCGCCGACGCGCGCTGCGGCCGGCGCAGGCTGCGCAGCGCTACGCGCAGCGACAGGGGGGCGCAGCGCCTGCAAGGCCTGCGCCTGCTGGTGGCCGAAGACAACCCGATCAACCAGCAAGTCGCCAGCGAATTGCTGCAGAGCGAAGGCGCACACGTGGAGCTGGCCTCCAACGGCAAACTCGCCCTGCGGGCCCTGCAATCGGCCGCCATGCATGCCCCTTTCGATGCCGTGCTGATGGATTTGCAAATGCCCGAAATGGACGGCTTCGCCGCCACCGGCGCGATACGCCAGCAAGCCCAGTGGCAGCAACTGCCCATCATTGCCATGACCGCCAACGCCCTGGACAGCGACCGCGAGGCCTGCCTGGCTGCCGGCATGAACGACCACATCGGCAAACCCTTCGATCTGGAGCACCTGGTGCAGGTGCTGCTCGACCATACCCTGCGCCAGAGCCCGCGCCGGGCCAGCTCCGCCGTGCGCCAGGCCCCTACGCCTGCGGTCATCCCCCCATCGCCCCTGGGTGCGGGCAGCTGCGATGCGCTGGACATACCGGGCGCATTGGCGCGGCTCGACGGCAACAGCGCGCTGCTGCGCAGCATCGTGCACTCCTTCCTCCTGGATGCATCCCACTGGGACAAGGACCTGGCGCAACTGATCGCGCGCGGCGACCATGCCGGTGCGGCCCGCCTGCTGCACACCATCAAGGGGCTTGCCGCCACCGTGGGCGCCCAGGGGTTCGCGGCCTATGCCAGGCACCTGGAGTCACTCTTCAAGAGCACGGTTCCGTTCCCGACCAACGAACTGCCGGACCAACTGCGCCAGGCCATTGGCAGCGCCTGCCATCAGTTGCGCCAGGCATTGATCCCATTGCCCGCCCCCCAGCCCGATGGCAGCCCCAGCCCCCCCGGCGCGCGCCCTCTGGTTCAACAAATGCGCCACCTGGCCGAACTCCTGCAGCAGTCCAACCTGGAGGCGATGGACGCCTTCGCGCAGCTGCCCGCACTGGCCCCCCTGCCCGCCGATCTCGCCCAAGACCTGCGCCAGGCCATGGCCCGCTTCGACTTCGAACGCGCAGCCGCCCACTGCGAAACCGCCATCGGCCTGCTCAGCACACCCCCCGCATCCAACGCGCCCGACTGACCCCACCCGCTGGCGCGGGCGATGCCCGCGCTGCCCCGGGCCTGCCTACAATCCCGGCTCCATGGCAATCCCTGAGTCCTTCATCCAAGAGCTGGTGGCGCGGGCCGACATCGCAGAGGTGATCGGCCGCTACGTGCCGCTCAAGAAGGGCGGGGCCAACCTGATGGGCCTGTGCCCGTTCCACGGCGAAAAGTCCCCCTCCTTCTCGGTCAGCCCGAGCAAGCAGTTTTTCCACTGCTTCGGCTGCGGCAAGAACGGCAACGTGATCGGCTTCCTGATGGAGCACACCGGCATGGGCTTTGTCGAGGCCGTGCACGACCTCGCCCAGCAGTACGGCATGCAGGTGCCCCAGGACCAGGCCAGCCCCCAGGAGCGCGAGCGCGCGCAACGCCAGCGCAGCCAGCAGACCCTGTTGGTCGAGCTGCTGGAAAAAGCCTCGCAGGCCTACCAGAAGCAGCTGCGCGGCGCCCCCCGGGCGGTGGAATACCTCAAGGGGCGCGGGCTCACCGGCGCCGTCGCCAAGCACTTCGGCCTGGGCTATGCCCCCGCGGGCTGGCGCCACCTGGCCAGCGTGTTCCCGCACTACGACGACCCCCAGTTGGTCGAGTCCGGCCTGGTGCTGCACAGTGCGGAGGAAGGCGGCCAGGAGCAAAAGCGCTACGACCGCTTCCGCGACCGCATCATGTTCCCGATCCGCAACACCAAGGGCCAGTGCATCGGCTTTGGCGGGCGCGTGCTCGGCGACGACAAACCCAAATACCTGAATTCACCCGAAACCCCGGTGTTCAGCAAGGGCACGGAACTCTACGGCCTGTTCGAGGCGCGCCAGGCGATCCGCGAAGCCGGCTACGTGCTGGTCACTGAAGGCTATATGGACGTGGTGGCCCTGGCCCAGCACGGCTTCGGCAACGCCGTGGCCACCCTGGGCACGGCCTGCACGCCAGACCACGTGCGCAAGCTGTTCCAGCACACCGAAGCGGTGGTGTTCAGCTTCGACGGCGATGCCGCCGGGCGCCGGGCGGCGCGCAAGGCCCTGGACGGCGCCCTGCCCTATGCCAACGACACGCGCTCGATCAAGTTCCTCTTTCTGCCTCCCGAGCACGACCCCGACAGCTTCGTGCGCGCCCACGGCAAGGACGCCTTTGGCCGCTTCGTGCTCGCGGCCACCCCCCTGAGCCAGTTCCTGGTGGACAGCTGCCGCGACGGCTGCGACCTGGCCCTGGCCGAAGGCCGTGCCCGCCTGGCCAGCCAGGCGCAAGCGCTGTGGAGCGCCTTGCCCAACGGCGCGCTCAAGCTGCAGCTGCTCGCCGAGCTGGCCGACCTGGTGCAACTGAGCCCGCGCGAGCTGCAGTCGCTGTGGGACCCGCGCGGCGAGCGCCCCACCGGCAGAACACGCCGCAGCAAGGCCCCTGCGGGCGGCGAGGCCCCCGGGGCCAGGGCATTCGCCCCCCCCAGCCCGGCGCCTGCCCCCCAGGGGGCGCCCAAGCGCGTGCGTGGCAGCGCCGTGGTGGCCCGCGCCGACGTGGTAGCACGCACGCTGGCGCGCCATCCCGATCTGTGGCTGCAGCTCTCCAACGAGGACCACAGCCTGCTGTGCGCGCTGGGCGAGCCCTATGGTCCCCTGTTTGCCGCCATCGACGACGCCTTTCTGGTGCATGGCGAGCAGGCCCCCGGGCAGCTCGCCGTCCATGCCCTGTCGGCACAGGCATCGGACTGGGTGCGCCAACTGCAGCACACAGGCCTGGTGGCGGCAGACGCGCGTGCCCGCATGCAGGAGTTGCGCGACGCGCTCAACCGCATGCTGATCGAGCACCTCAAGGAGCAGCAGACCCAGGCCATCGCCGCGGCGGCCACGGACCCCGGCGCCCTGCAACGCTACCAGGCGCTGCAAACACGCCGGCTGCAGCTGGAGCAGTCGGTGCAGGCCGCCGTGGCGGCGCAGTCGTCCTGAGCGCCCACCCCAGGCAAGGCCCGGCCCGCGCCCCAGGATCAAGGCCTTTTGCATCGCTTTGAACTGCCTCTTATAATGTCGGGTTTGGCAAGTGCGACAGCAGCACCTCCGGGCCCGGCCATCTGATGACAAAAGTTCACACCGGCCACCTCACCGCAAGGACTGCATTCCAAATGATCGCCCCTGTGGCTTGCCATCCGGTCCCCCGTTTGTGTTCTTGTGCTGGCTGCCCTGGCCCACATTGCCTGGGCCGTGCAGACAGCGCTGGTTTTTCCCTGTGTCGTTAAAGGTTCTTCATGCCCGCACAAAAAACCGCGAAAACTGCTGCCGCCGCCAAGCCCGAGAAGAAAGAGAAAGCCCCGCCCGTGCCTGCCAAAAAAGCCAAAGACACCGAACTGCTCGACACTGAAGCCACACCCAAGAAAAAGGCTGGCCGCCCGGCCAAGGCCGCCGCAGCGGAATCCAGCGTGCCCGCCAAGACCGGCGCCAAGCGCGGACGCAAGCCCAAGGCCGAAGCCAAGGCAGAAGGCGCCGAAGACGAACTGGACCTGTCCGAGATCGAAGCCGATCTGACCCTGGAAGAAGAAACGCCTGCCGCCGAAGGGACGACGGAAAAGGTCAAACCCCTGCGCATGAAGATCAGCAAGGCGAAGGAACGCGCCTTGATGAAGGAATTCGGCCTGGACGAGACCATCCTGACCGAAGAGGAACTGGTCAAGCGCCGCGCCCGCCTCAAAACCCTGATCACCCTGGGCAAGACCCGGGGCTTCCTGACCCACTCCGAGATTTCGGACCACCTGCCCGACAAGCTGGTCGATGCCGAAACGCTGGAAGTGGTCATCTCCATGCTCAACGACATGGGCGTGGCGGTGTACGAGCAGACCCCGGACGCGGAAACGCTGTTCCAGAACAACGTCGCCCCCACCGCCACCACGGTGGAAGAGGCCGAGGAAGAAGCCGAAGCCGCACTCTCCACGGTGGACAGCGAATTCGGCCGCACCACCGACCCGGTGCGCATGTACATGCGCGAAATGGGCACGGTGGAGCTGCTCACCCGCGAGGGTGAGATCGAGATCGCCAAGCGCATCGAAGGCGGCCTGATGGCGATGATGGAGGCCATTTCCGCCTCGCCCGCCACCATTGCCGAGATCCTGCGCCTGGGCGAGGAAATCCGCGAGGGCAAGACCGTCATCACCACCATCGTGGACGGCTTCGTCAATGCCGACGAAAACGACGACTACGTGGCCGAAGAGGACTTCGACGAATTCGACGAAGCCGACGACGACGACGGCAAGGGCGGCTCCAAGGCCCTGACCAAAAAGCTCGAAGAATTGAAGAACCAGGCCCTGGAACGCTTCGACCGCTTGCGCGACCTCTTTGAGAAGGTGCACAAGATCTACGACAAGGAAGGCTACGGCACCCCCGGCTACATGAAGGCGCAACAGGCCCTCTCCGGCGAGCTGATGACGATCCGCTTCACCGCCAAGGCCATCGAGCGCCTGTGCGACATGGTGCGCGCCCAGGTGGACGATGTGCGCAAGAAAGAGCGCGAACTGCGCCGCATCATCGTGGACAAGTGCGGCTACCCGCAGGAGCACTTCATTGCCGAGTTCAGCGGCCGCGACCGCCATGGCAACAAGGTGGTTTCGCACCTGCTGGACCTGAAATGGATCGAAAAACAGGCCGGCGCGGGCAAGCCCTGGAGCGCGGTCATGGGCCGCAACATCCCGCCGGTGCAGGACATCCAGCAGCGCCTGAGCGACCTGCAGGCCTCCGTGGTGGTGCCGCTGGACCAGCTCAAGGACATCAACAAGCGCATGAACGAGGGCGAAGCCACCTCGCGCGCGGCCAAGAAGGAGATGATCGAGGCCAACCTGCGCCTGGTGATCTCGATCGC
>JBQTHH010000028.1:0-9724 GCA_052390055.1 Rhodoferax sp. | reverse complement strand
GATGGATTTTTGGTCAGGGCTAGGCGCAAACCACAGCGATACCCGTAGGTATCGCGCGGATTTGCAACAACGCCCTGGGCAAAAAGACGCGGTTTTAAGTGCCGGATAGGGTGCAACACTGCACTAGTACCGCAGCCGTGTTGGACTGGGCTGCCAGTCGGGGCCGGGCTGGAACTGGCGCACCCAGTCGGCCACGGCCTGTGCGGGCATGGGGCGGGCGATGCCGAAGCCCTGTATGCGGGTGCAGCCCAGGGCGTGCAGGGCGTGGGCCTGGGCGGCGTGCTCGACACCTTCGGCCACGACGTTGCGGCCAAAGGCGTGCGCCAGGGAGATGACGGCCTGCACGATGGCGCGGTCGTCGGCAGCGTCGAGCATGCCGCTGACGAAGCTGCGGTCGATCTTGAGCGTGTGGGCCGGCAGGCGCTTGAGGTAGAGCAGCGAGGAGTAGCCGGTGCCGAAGTCGTCCAGCGCGCTGTGCACCCCCAGGGCCTGGCTGGCGCGCAGCGCGGCCCCGGCGCGTTTGACGTCTTCGAGCGCGCAGCTCTCCAGCACCTCCAGGGTGAGCTGACCGGGCCGCACGCCGGGGTGCTGGGCCAGCAGCGCGCTCAGCCAGGGGACGAAGTGCGCGCTTTGCAGGTGTTCGGGGTCGACGTTGACGCTCACCTCCAGCGCCAGGCCCTGGGCGTTCCATTCGGTCAGTTGGGCCAGGGCGGTCTGCAGCACCCACTCTCCCAGGCTCAGCGCCATCGGGTGCCCATCGAGCAGGGGCAGGAACTGTGCCGGAGGCAGCAGCCCGCGCTGCGGGTGCTGCCAGCGGATCAGGGCCTCGACGCCAATGGCCCGGCCCCGGGCCAGATCGACCTGGGGCTGGTAGTGGAGCACGAACTGCCGGGCGTGCAGCGCCTGGCGCAGGTGCTCCAGCCCCTCGTGGCGGGTGGCCACGGCGGCGTCGTGGGCGATGTCGAATTCGTGAAAGCGGTTTTTGCCGGCCTGCTTGGCCAGGTACATGGCCTGGTCGGCGTGGCGCAGCAGCAGGTCGGCGTCGGCGCTGTCGTGGGGGTAGTAGGTGACGCCGATGCTGGTGGAGATCTGCAGGCTCAGAGCGCCCACGGGCACGGGCACGCGCGCGGCCTGCAGCAGGCGCTGCAGCACGGGCTCACAGTCGCTGGGCTGCTGCAGGTCTGCCAGCACGGCCACGAATTCGTCGCCGCCGATGCGCGCCAGGGTGTCGTCCTCGCGCAGCACTTCTTTGAGCCGCAGCGCCAGCACCATCAGCAACTGGTCGCCCACGGCGTGCCCATGGCGGTCGTTGATGGGTTTGAAGCCGTCCAGGTCGAGGTAGACCACGGCCAGGCAGGCGTTGCGGCGCTGGCAGTGCAGCATGGCCTGGCGCAGGCGGTCGCCCAGCAGCACGCGGTTGGGCATTTGCGTCAAGGGGTCGAAATGCGCGAGGTGCTGCAGCTGCTGGTTGGCTTGGCGCAGGTCGTTGGAGCGCTGGCGCAGCCGCTCGGCAAGCTCGCGTGTGTCGGCCAGGGTGTTCTGGCAGGAGCGCAGCAGCACCAGCATGTCGCCCAGCGGGTTGTGCGCCGGGATGTCCTTGAGCGACAGGCCCAGGCGCGTCAGTTCCTCGCTGTCGAGCAGCCAGGGCCAGCCCAGGAAGTACAGCACCCCGGACTGGCCTGGCGGGCAGTACCACTCGCCCTTGAAGATCAGCGCGGGATCGGTGTGCAGGGCGTCCATGATGACGCTGCGCCGGCCCAGGCTGCGCAGCAAGGCATGGGTGGGCGCCTGGGGGGCATTGCGCAGTGCGAACAGCGTGGGCAGGCTGGCACCTTCGCGCGCGCCGGGCAGCACGCGCCGCATCAGGGGGCCGACGCGGCGCAGCGCGAGCGCTTCGTCCACCGCCAGCAGGAACGGAAAAGCGTCCTCGCGGAAACCGGGCTCAGTGTCCACGGCGGCTCCACGCCAGCGCAGGCAGGCGGTGCTGGCGCACGGGAGCGGCGCGCCTGCGCTCAGAGAATGCGGATGTCGAAGCTGTCATGGTCGTCGCCCTGGGAGCGGCTGAGTTGGGGGGTGATGCGCAAGTCTTGCCCGAAACGCTTACCCAGACCTTCCACCAACCCGATGACCATGGGGGCCAGGCCCGCGCGCTGGGAGTAGTAGTGCAGCACCAGGCCGTCGTCGCGCACGTCGCTGCAGCGGAACGCGGGCGGACGCAGCTGCGGGTACATCAGCCCGACGCGCACGTGCAGGTCGTTGAGGTTGCCGAGCACCTCCTGCAGGTTGCTGCCGGCGCTGTCGAGCAGCGCGCCATAGCCTTCGCGCCCGGTGTACAGCGTCCAGTGGCGGCCAAAGGCGCGCAGCAGGTCGTCGGCGCCGATGCCCAGCAGGGTGCTGGCGCTGGCGACGAGCCGGTAGCTGATGTCGTCGGGGTAGTCGTCCATGCGGATGAAGACTTCGATGTCGACATCCGCGTGGGCCTTGATGCGCTCCCACTGCGCGTCCCCGTATTCGCGGCGCACCAACTCTTCGAGTGCGCGGTTGACCAATCCGTACATGGCCGCCTCCTGGCTGGGGCCCGCCAGGTCGGCTGTGCAGCAGCGCCGTGCCGGGCTGGGGGCTGGGTTCTTGCCAGTTGACTATAGCGCAGCCGCCACCCCGCCCCAAGGGGGGCGGCGCTCAGTTGAGGTAGTCCTGCGCGGCCTCGTCGATGGCTTCGGCGTCGATCGCGGCGTCGAAGGCGGCGCGTGCGGCCAGGGTCTCGGCGCTGTAGGGGATGAGGGGTTTGTCCAGCGGGCGCAGGGTGCGCCGGCGCAGGCTGCGCAGCTGCTGCGAGTCCTCCATGGTCTGCAGCACCAGTTCGGGCTCCATCATCAGGCTGAAGGGGTTGAGCGCGTGGCTGTGGGTTTTCATGGTCGGCTCTCCAAGGACAATGCGGGCATGGGACCACTGTAGTGCGCGGGGTGGTTTTTTTCAGTCGGCCAAAGGCGGTATGGCGTGTAGGAAGAATTCCTACGGGGCGTTAACTGAAAAGGTTTTCATTTCTTTTGACGTATGATTTTCCCGGGCAATAGCCTTTGCTGTTGCGGGTAAGTTTGTTTCTTTAATGGGGTAGCATGCGCAAAAACCTTCCCGTCAGCCAGCACGAATACCGCAGCGCCAGTGCCGAAACGCTGCTCTCCACCACCGACACCAAGGGCCGCATCCGGTACGCCAATGCCGCCTTCGTCGAGATCAGCGGTTTCGAGGCGGGCGAGCTGACGCACCAGCCGCACAACATCGTGCGCCACCCGGACATGCCCGAGGAGGCTTTTGCCGATCTGTGACGCAGCCTCAAGGCGGGGCAGACCTGGACCGCCCTGGTGAAGAACCGGCGCAAGAATGGCGACCACTACTGGGTGCGCGCCAACGCCGCGCCCATGCGCCGTGGCGGGCAGTTGACAGGCTATCTGTCGGTGCGCACTTTTCCTGCGCGCGAGGAGGTGGCTGCGGTCGAGCCCCTGTATGCACGCTTTCGCCAGGGCCAGGCCAAGGGCCTGGCCTTTCACCGTGGGCTGGTGGTGCGCACCGGGCTGCTGGCCTGGATGAGCGCCCTGCAGGTGCTGCCCACCGCCTGGCGCGTGCGCCTGCCGCTGCTGCTGGCAGCGCTGGTGGGGCTGGCTGCGCTGTGGGCGCTGGAGGGCGGCGCCAGCCCCGGCTTCTGGGGCCTGGGCGGGGTGTGGCTGGTTTTGCTCGCGGCCTGTGATGTGTTCATCGAGTGGCAGGTGACTACGCCGCTACGCGCGGTGCAGGCATTGACGCAAACCGTGGCTTCAGGAGAGGTGGGGACGCCGTTGAACCTGAATCGGTGCGATGACGTTGGCATGATCGCGCGCGGCATCCAGCAAGCGGGCTTGAATCTGCAATCCCTCATCGCAGATGTGCAAGCCCAGGTTGGAGCGTTGGAGAGCGCCAGTGGCGAGATCGCCGCCGCCAGCATGGATTTGTCTGGGCGCACCGAGCAGACCGCCTCCAGCCTGGAGCAGACCGCTGCCGCCATGGAGCAGCAGACCGTGACGGTGCAGAAGAATTCGGACGCCGCCCAGCGCGCCAGCGCCGAGGCCCAGCAGGCCGCCCACCTTGCCCACCAGGGCGGTGACGCGGTGCAGGCGGTGGTCCAGACCATGGGGCAGATCGCCCAGGCCAGCGGCAAGATCGCCGACATCATCAACGTCATCGACGGCATCGCCTTCCAGACCAACATCCTGGCCTTGAACGCCGCCGTGGAGGCGGCGCGCGCGGGCGAGCAGGGGCGCGGCTTTGCCGTGGTGGCGGCCGAGGTGCGCAGCCTGGCCGGGCGCTGCGCCGGCGCGGCCAAGGAGATCAAATCCCTGATCGATGCTTCGGTGGGCACCGTGGCCCACGGCGAGGCCCAGGTGCACCAGGCCGGGCACACCATTGCCGAGGTGGTGGAGGAGGTGCGCCGCACCAGCGCGCTGATCGCCGAGATCACCAATGCGACCAAGGAGCAGGCCATCGGCATCGGCCAGGTCGGGCAGGCCGTGGCGCACCTCGATGAGATGACGCAGCAAAACGCCGCCATGGTCGAGCAAAGCAGCGCCGCTGCATCCTCGCTGCGCGAGCGTGCGCACCGCCTGTGGGAGGCAGTGCGCGTTTTTTCTGAATGAAAACCGGCACTGGCCCGCGTGGAAAGTGCTTATGTCGCTACTATTTTCATAGCGTCCGGGCGGCGCTGGCGAGCCCGCGGCGCTGCTCGTGCAGCTCCAGCCGCCCGGGGCGCAGGTGCTGGCGCAGCACATCGACGGCGCGGTGCGGGTCGCAGCCCGCGCACATGAACACGTCCACCGCGGCAAAGCGCCGCTCCGGCCAGGTGTGGATGCTGATGTGCGACTCCGCCAGCAGCAGCACGCCGGTGACCCCGCCCTGGGGCGTGAACACGTGGAAGTGCTCCTGCAGCACCGTGGCGCCCGCCGCCAGGGCGGCGGCGCGCAGGGCCGCGCCCAGGTGCGCGCGGTCGTCGAGCCGGTCGGTGTCCCACAGGTCGGCCAGCAGGTGCAGCCCGGCAAAACGCAGCCCGTCGCGTTCGGTGAAATAGTCGCTCGGGGTGTCAACAGCGCGGGCGGTGGCGGCGTTCATGGCGGGATGATAGTGCCGCCGCCGCGGGCCTGGACGGCGCGGCGGCGGCCGATTTCTACAATGCCGTGCAGGAACGGAACAAGGAGTCGCCATGGTGCGTGGGTGGGGATGGGCGGTGCTGCTGGCAGCGGCCCTGCAGGTTGGGTGCGGCAGCGCCGTGGTCAACCCGGTGACGGGGCAGGCCGAGCGCTCGGTGATGAGCGAGGATGAGGAGCGCGCGCAGGGGGCGCAGGCGCACGCGCAGATCGTGCAGGAGTACGGCGTGGTGCAGGCCCCCGCCTTGCAGGCCTACGTCAGCGCGCTGGGCCGCAAGCTGGCCGAGCACTCGCACCGCGAGCAGCTGCAGTGGCACTTCACGGTGTTGGACAGCCCGGAGATCAACGCTTTTGCCCTGCCCGGAGGCTATGTCTACATCACGCGCGGCATCCTGGCCTATCTGGACAGCGAGGCCGAGCTGGCCGGGGTGCTGGGGCACGAGATCGGCCACGTCACCGCGCGCCACGCGGCCCAGCGCGCCACGCGCCAGAGCGACGCTTCGCTGGGCGTGCTCGCTGCCGGGGTGCTGGGGGCGGTGGCGGAGGGCTATTTTGGCGTGGGCGGGGTCGGGCGCCTGGCCACCGACGTGACGCAGGCCGTGGCGGTGGGCAATATTGCCGCCTATGGGCGCGAGCAGGAGCTGCAGGCCGACGCGCTGGGGGCCGAATACCTCTCGCGCGTGCGCTACGACCCGCGCACCATGGTGGACGTGATCCGCGTACTCAAGGCGCAGGAGCAGTTTGCCGCCGACACCGCCCGCGCCCAGGGGCGTACGCCCGCGCGGCGCAACGACTGGCTCTCCTCCCACCCGTCCAATGACGAGCGTTTGTCACGCATCGACGAGCTTTCGGCCCAGTACCGTGCCGACAAGTACGAGGACGAAGGGCGCGCGCGTTACCACAAGATGCTGGCCGGGCTCACCTTTGGCGACAGCGCGGCCCAGGGGCTGGAGCGCGGGCGCGGCTTCTACCACCCGGGCTTGGGCTTCGCGCTGGATATTCCCGAGGGCTGGAGCCTGCGAAACGAGGCCGAGCAGCTGGCCCTGGTGGCACCGGCGGGCGACGCCGCCGTGCTGCTGCGCAGCGTGCCGCCCAAGCTGGTGGGCGACCCGGCGGCGGTGCTGCGCAGCATGGTCCAGCCCAGCCAGGGCCGCACCGAAACCCTGCAGCTGCACGGCCTGAGCGCCATACGCCTGGTCGGCGCGCGCGGCAGCCAGCGCCTGGAGGCCACTGTGGTGCAGGGGCCGGGCCAGGCCTGGTACCTGCTGCAGTTCAGCGCCCGCACGGCGCAAGCCTGGCAGCAGGCCGTGGGGCTGTGGCGCGCGGTGGAGGGGAGCTTTCGCCCCCTGGGGGCGCAGGACCGCGCCCAGGCCCAGGAATGGGCGCTGCGCAGCGTGCCCTTGCCCGCAGGCGGCTTTGCCGAACTGGCGCGCAGCTCGCCGCTGCCGCGCGCTGAAGTGCAGTTGCGCCTGCTCAATGGCTACTACGGCAGCGCCAGCGCGCCGCGCCCGGGGCAGATGGTGAAGGTGGTGCAGGCGCGCCCTTGAGAACAGGCTGCGTATCCCGTGCCCGCCAGCCCCTGCGGCCTTGGCGGCACAGGCATACTCGGGGGTTGCAGCGGGCCGGGTCTGGCCCCGAGGTGATTGCATGAGCCCCCTGTCCATTTCCAGCCAGTTCGATGGCGGCGCCATCGAGGTGCAGCGCATCGACGACGCGCGCCAGATCGAGCTGCGCATCCGCCGCGACAACGCCGCCGAATTCGCCCAGTGGTTCTACTTCGCGCTGCACGGCGCGGCGCAGCAGGCGGTGGGCCTGCATTTCGTCAACGCCGGGCAGTGCGCCTACCCCAGGGGCTGGGAGCACTACCGCGTGGTCGCCAGCTACGACCGGCGCCACTGGTTTCGCGTCGACACGCACTACGACGGCCAGGTCATGCGGGCGCAGTTCGTGCCCCGGGCCGACTGCGTTTACCTCGCCTACTTCGAACCCTATTCCTTCGAGCAGCACCTGGACCTGCTCGCCGGGGCCTGCGCGCACGAGGCGGTGCGCCAGCAGCGCCTGGGCGCCAGCGTGGACGGGCGCGACATCAGCCTGCTGCGCATCACCGCCCCCCACGGCACCCTGGCCGAGGGGCTGCGCAAGAAGGTCTGGCTGATCGCCCGCCAGCACCCCGGCGAGACCATGGCCGAGTGGTTCGTGGAGGGCTTTCTGGAGCGGCTGCTCGACCCCAGCGACGCGCTCAGCCGGCGCCTGCTGCAGCAGTGCGTGTTCCACGTCGTTCCCCACATGAACCCGGACGGTGCCGTGCGCGGCAACCTGCGCACCAACGCCGCTGGCGCCAACCTCAACCGCGAATGGCTCGCGCCCAGCCTGGAGCGCTCGCCCGAGGTCTACTGGGTGCGCCAGAAAATGCTTGACACCGGGGTCGACCTGTTCCTGGACGCCCATGGCGACGAGGTACTGCCCTACAACTTCGTGGTCGGCAGCGAGGGCAACCCGGGCTACAGCCCCTTCATCGCCGACCAGGAGGCGCGCTTCAAGGCCGCGTGGATGGCGGCCTGTCCAGACTTTCAGGACACCCACCACTACGAGAACGACGCCCCGGGCCAGGCCAACCTGAGCCTGGCCACCAACTGGGTGGCGGAGCAGTTCCGCTGCCTGGCCCTGACCATCGAAATGCCTTTCAAGGACAACGCCGACGCCCCCGACCCCGAGGTGGGCTGGAACGGCGAGCGCTCCAAGCGCCTGGGGGCCAGCGTGCTGCAGGCCCTGCTGGCGGTCCTGTGAGCGCCGCCATGCCCCACGACCACGCCCCGCACGCCTTTGCCGCCCTCGGGCCGCAAACGGTGCTCGACGCCCTGGAGAGCGTGGGCCTGCGCGGCGATGGCCGCCTGATGGCGCTCAACTCTTTCGAGAACCGTGTGTTCCTGGCGCACCTGGACCCCGCGCCGGTGGGGGAGGACGGTGGGGCGCTGGACAGCGTGGTGCTCAAGTTCTACCGCCCCGGGCGCTGGAGCCGCGAGCAGATACTGGAAGAACACGCCTTCAGCGCCGAGCTGCTGCAGGCCGAGGTGCCCGTGGTGGCGCCGCTGCGGCTGCAGGGCCAGAGCCTGCACCACCACGAGGGCTGGTATTTCAGCGTCTGCCCGCGCCGTGGCGGGCGCCGCCCCGAGCTGGACGACGAGGAGGTGCTGGAGTGGATCGGGCGCTACCTGGCGCGGCTGCACGGCGTGGGCGAGCGCCACGCCTTTGTGCACCGCCCGGCGCTGGACCTGCAGCGCCTGGGCCGGGACAGCGTGCAGTGGCTGCTGGAGCACGACCAACTGCCGCTGGACGTGCGCTCGGCGTGGCAGCGCGAGGCCCAGAGCGCTATTGAATTAATAGCTGAAAACGCATGTTTGACGCGGGCTGATGGCAAATTTTCTTCTGAAAACGGAGGGTTGCGCTGGCTGCGCGTGCATGGCGACTGCCACCCCGGCAACATCCTGTGGACGCCGCTGGACGCGGGCCGCTACCCGGGCCCGCATTTCGTCGATCTGGACGACTGCGGCATGGGCTGCGCGGTGCAGGACCTGTGGATGCTGGTCAGCGGCGAGCGCGCCCAGATGCAGCGCCAGCTCGGGGTGTTGATCGACGGCTACGAGCAGTTGCGCGCCTTCGACCGGCGCGAACTCGCCCTGATCGAGCCGCTGCGCACCCTGCGCCTGCTGCACTACAGCGCCTGGCTGGCGCGGCGCTGGCACGACCCGAGCTTCCAGCGCCACGTCCCCTGGTTCGGCTCCAGCGACTACTGGCAAGGCCAGGTGCAGATGCTGCAAGACCAGAACGAAGCCATGCGGGCGCCGCCCCTGGTCGTTTGAGCGGCTTGCCGACGCCGCCCACGCTCGCGGGGCAGCGCGTGTGTTCCAAGGTAGGTGGAGCGGTGGGTGGTCGTGCAAGGTGCACGGGGTGGCGCGTGTGCTCCAAGGCGGGCGCGCTGCTGAAGCGCGGCGCTGGGCCGGTGGGAGCGGCCACCGCTGCGCGGCGGCTTCCCTGCGGTGCTCGCGCCAGGCGGGTGCCGCACAAACTCACTTCGTTCGCTTCGCTCTCTGCGTTCAGACATGTGCGGCAAGTCAGATGACGAAGGCGCGCTGCGCGCGCCCTCCCGCCTGGCGCTGCGCGCCTCGGCGCCCCCACAAGGCCCAGCGCCGCGCTTCAGCAGCGCTCCCGCCTTGGAAGTGGCGGTGGCGGTGCTCCTACAAGAACTTCCGCGTAGCTGGGTGTGGTGCTGGTGGTGCACCGACAAGAGAACTCCCGTGTGCCCAGATCGGGTGGTGGTATGCCCACAAGAACTCCCATGTATCCAGATGGGGCGCTGGTGGTGCGCCCACAAAGTTCCCTATTCGCCGGGAAATGGCGCTGGTGGTGTTCCCCGCAGAAAAAACGGTGCGTGGTCCACCCCCCTCACTTTGCCGTGGCAGGCGCTGCCCGGCTCGGGCGACTTCTGCGGTGGCCGTGGCACAGGTCCGGGGGCCAGGCGCGCGTCAGCGCGCTTCGTGGTCTGACTCGCGGGG
>JBQTHH010000027.1:0-22109 GCA_052390055.1 Rhodoferax sp. | reverse complement strand
CAGCACCAGCACCAGCACCAGCACCAGCACCAGCACCAGCACCAGCACCAGCACCAGCACCAGCACCAGCACCAGCACCAGCACCAGCACCAGCACCAGCACCAGCACCAGCACCAGCACCAGCTTCCGCCGTGGTGCAGCCCTGGGAAGATCTGCCCCCAGGGCGCGTGCTGCCCGTCGTCAACCCCGACGCCGTGGCCGCCGAAGCTGCCCGCGATGAAGAACAAAAAAGCCATCCAGCCCGCGTAGAACAATCACCGGGTGCTACAAATATAGTAGCAGTTCCGGTGCGCACCTCGCCGCAGCGGGCCGAGAGCGTGCGCGACGAAACGCTGCGTCCCACCGACGAGGGCGATTTCTGGTTCGACACCGTACAGGCCCTCATCGCCAGCGAATCCATCACCGCCCTGGCGCGCGAACTGGCCCTGCAGGCGCAACTGGTGGCGCGCGATACCGACCAGTGGCTGCTGCGCGTGGAGCGCGAAAGCCTCAACCAGAGCGGCGCGCGCGATCGCCTCACCACCGCGCTGCAGGGGGCCGGACACCCTGTGCGCCTGGCCATCGAAATGGGTCGCGTCAGCGACAACCCGGCCCGGCGCATCCGTGCCGCGCAGCAGGCGCGCCAGCTCGGGGCCGAGAAAATCGTCGAGGACGACCCCCTGGTACAAGGGCTGGTGCAGCGCTTTGGGGCGAAAATCGTGCCCGCAAGCATCAAGCCCCTGTAGCGGCCGCCAGACAGACAGCCCACATTTTTTCATTCACAAAGGAACCCCCCATGTTCAACAAAGGACAACTCGCCGGCCTGATGAAACAGGCCCAGGCCATGCAGGACAACCTCAAGCGCGCCCAGGAAGAACTGGGCCAGCTTGAAGTGACCGGCGAGTCCGGCGCCGGGCTGGTCAAGGTCACCATGACCTGCAAGCACGACGTCAAGCGTGTCGCCATCGACCCCAGCCTGCTGGCCGACGACAAGGACATGCTCGAAGACCTGGTGGCCGCCGCCTTCAACGCCGCCGTGCGCAAGGCCGAAGACCTCTCCAACGAAAAGATGGGCAAGCTCACCGCCGGCATGCCCGGTCTGCCCGGCGGGCTCAAGTTCCCCTTCTAAGGGCAGTCCTTGGCCAGCATGCACGACGGGGGGGCGCTGGAGACCCTGGTCCAGGCCCTCAAACGCCTGCCCGGGGTGGGGGTGAAATCGGCCCAGCGCATGGCCTACCACCTGCTCCAGCACGAGCGTGGCACGGCGCTGGCCCTGTCGCGCGCGCTGGCCGACGCCGTCGAGCGCACCCACCACTGCGAGCGCTGCCACACCTTCACCGAGCAGGCCGTGTGTTCTACCTGCCTCGATGCGCGGCGCGACGCCACGCGCCTGTGCGTGCTCGAAACCCCGGCCGACCAGGCCGCGATGGAGCGCACCCAGGCCTACCACGGCCTGTACTTCGTGCTCATGGGGCGACTGAGCCCGCTCGATGGCATCGGGGTGCAGGACATCGGCCTGGCCAAACTCCTCGAACGTGCCTGCGACGGCGTGGTGCAGGAAGTCATCCTGGCCACCAGCTTCACGGGCGAAGGCGAGGCCACCGCCCACGTCATCAGCGAAGCGCTCAAGGCGCGCGGCCTGCGCTGCACGCGCCTGGCACGCGGCGTGCCCGTGGGCAGCGAGCTCGAATACGTAGATCTGGGTACCATTGCCCATGCGCTGGTGGACCGGCGCCAGACCTGAGCCTGTGCTGCCTTTCTGGAGAACCCCATGACCACCGTCCCCCACTTCACCCTGGCCTACTGGTGCGTGCTGCTGGCCGCGATACTGCCCATCGCCTGTGCCGGGTTGGCCAAATCGGGCAAGTTGCGCCTGTCGCGCCGCCAGGGCGGTTACGACAACCACAGCCCGCGTGCCTGGCTGGCCAAGCAGGTCGATTGGCGTGGCCGCGCCAACGCCGCCCAGGCCAACAGCTTCGAGGCGCTGCCCTTTTTCATCGGCGCTGTTCTTATCGCCCACCAGCTTGGCGCCAACCAGACCCAGCTGGACCTGATGGCCCTGCTGTACATCGTGCTGCGCGTGTTCTACGTGATGCTGTACGTGGCCGACGCCGCCACCTTGCGTTCCGGGGTTTGGATGCTGGCCTTCCTGCTGAACATCGGCATCTTGTTCATCGGCTACCGCTGAATCCGCGCCAGCCGCCTGCGGGGCGGCTGGGCGGCGGGTCATTTTTTCTTCGCCTTGCTGCTGGGGGCTGCCGCCTTGCTGCTGCCCTTGGCGGACGGGGCCTTGGCACTGCCCTTGGCCTTGCCGGAGGCGCTCTTGCCCGAGCTGCCCTTGCTGCTGCCCTTGGAGGCGCTGCCTTTGGCCTTGGCCGGCAGGTACAGCGTCAGGCTCTGGCCGGGCTTGAAACTGGCGTTGGCCGCCACCTTGTTCCACTGCGCCACCTGCTCCGGCTCCAGGCGCCAGCGCCGCGCCACCGTGGCCACCGTGTCGCCCTTGATCGCCTTGACACTGGTCTTGCGCAGCACCACCTCAGGCGAGAGCGAGAGCTGGGCGTTGTCCGCCACGCGCTCTGACACGTCCTGGTTCAGCCCCGGGCCGCGCGGCACCAGCAGCGTGCTGCCGGCGCGTATCAGCATGCGCGGCGGAATGCGGTTGACCTCGCGCAACTGGCTCTCCGACATGCCCACGCGCTGCGCCACCTGCGCCGCACCCATGTTGCTGGGAACGATCCAGGCCGTCCAGCTCGCCAGGCGTCCGCTGTGGCCTTCCAGATTGGCCTTGAACACTTCGGCGTTGTCCCAGGGCAGCAGGATCTGCGGCGTGCCTGCCGCCAGGATCACCGGCTTGTTCATGGACGGGTTCAGGGCCCGGAACTCCTCCACCGACACCTCCGCCAGGCGGGCCGCCAGGGCCACGTCGATGTCGCGCTGGATGTCCACCGCGTCGAAGAAGGGGTGGTTGCCGATGTCGGGCAGGCGCGCGTTGTAGGCCTCGGGGTGGGCGATGATGTTCTTCACCGCCTGCAGCTTGGGCACGTAGTAGCGCGTCTCGTTGGGCATGCGGATCTCGGTGTAGCCGCTGCCCCCGCCATTGCGCGCCGACTTGTCGATGGCGCGCTTGACGCTGCCTTCGCCCCAGTTGTAGGCCGCCAGCGCCAGGTGCCAGTCGCCGAACATGCGGTAGAGCTTTTGCAGATAGTCCAGCGCCGCGCGGGTCGAGGCCAGCACGTCGCGGCGGTCGTCGCGGAAAGTGTTCTGCTTGAGATCGAAAGTGCGCCCGGTGGCGGGCATGAACTGCCACATGCCCGCAGCCTTGGCCACCGAGACCGCCTGCGGGTTGAAGGCGCTCTCGATGAAGGGCAGCAGCGCCAGCTCGGTCGGCATGCCGCGCAGCTCCAGCTCCTCGACGATGTGGAACAGGTATTTGCGCGAGCGCTCCGTCATGCGAAAGATGTAGTCTGGCCGGTTCAGGTACCACTGCTCACGGTCCTGCACCAGGTCGTTTTGCAGGTCCGGCATGGCAAAGCCGCGCCGGATGCGCTCCCACAGGTCGTTGGGGGCGGCCAACTGGGCCACGGCGCGCTCCCCGTCGGCGCCCAGCTCGATGCTTTGCAGCGGGCTGGCCGCGCTGGCGCGCTCGCCCGGTGTGGACGGCCACCACCCCGGTGCGGTGCGCAGGCGCAGCGATTCGGTGGCCGTGGCGGCCGCCGTGCCGCTGGCAGCGGGTGCGGTCGATGGGCCTGCGGCGGGCGTTCCCGCAGCCGTGGGGGCTGGGGCAGCCGTGCCCGTGGGTGCCGCTACGGCGCCGACGGAAACCGGGTCGGCGCTCGCCAGGGGCGCCGAGGCATTGGGGGCGGTGGCACATCCGGCCAGCCACAGGCTGGTCCAGGCGGCGATGAAAAGTGAAAGTCTCATGCGAAATGGTTTTTCCAGGTGCGCAACGCCGCGAACACCGCCTCTGGCGTATCCGCGCCAGCGTGCTGTGCCCGTGCGCTGCGCTGCACGCCCTCGGTGTGGCAGCGCAGAAAGGGGTTGATCCGCCGTTCCAGCCCCAGCGTGCTGGGCAGGGTCGGGCGGAGTTGTTCACGCAGCGCCTGGCAGTGGCGCAGGTGGGCTGCGATGTCCGCATTGTCCGGCTCCACGGCCGCCGCAAAGCGCAGGTTGGCCAAAGTGTATTCATGCGCACAGCACACCTGCGTGCCAGCGTCGAGCGCATCCAGGCATTGCAGCGAGCCATACAGCTGCTGCATGCTACCCTCGAACAGCCGCCCGCAGCCAGCGCTGAACAGGGTGTCTCCGCACATCAGCAGCGGCGCATCCAGGCCCTTGGCCGGGCAGGGCGGCAGGTAGTAGCCCAGATGGTCCAGCGTGTGGCCGGGCAGCGCCAGCACCTGCCAGTGCATGCCCAGCGCGCACAGTGTGTCGCCGCCGCGCACCGGGTGCGTCACCTGCGCCAGCGTCGGCGCTCCCCACACCGGCACGCGCGTGTGCTCCAGCAGCTCGTGGATGCCGCCCACATGATCGCCGTGGTGGTGCGTGACTAGAATGCCGTCCAACTGCAGGCATTGGGCCTGCAGCGCCTGCAGCACGGGCTGCGCATCGCCTGGATCGACCACCAGCGAGCGGATTCCGTCGTGCAGCATCCAGATGTAGTTGTCGTTGAAAGCGGGCAGCGGTTCAAGCGTCATGGGCTCACAAATTATAGATTTGCACCACTGGCTGCAGACCCCCCTGGGGCAGTATCTGCTGCAGTGGGAGGCGCATTGCACCGCCACCTGGGTGGCCGACATTTTCGGCTACCACGCCGTCCAGCTGGGCCTGCCCGAGCTGGACGCACTGGAGGCCAACCGCATGCCCCACCGCTGGCTGGCCACCGAAAATGTGCCCCTGCGCAGCGGTGGAGCCTGGCCGCGCCTGGGGCTGCAGACCGATTTCACGGCCTTGCCCTTCCAGGCCAACAGCATCGACCTGCTGGTCTTGCCCCATACCCTGGAGTACAGCGCCGACCCGCACGGTACGCTGCGCGAAGTCGAGCGCGTGCTGGTGCCCGAAGGGCGCGTGCTCATCCTGGGCCTGAACCCCACCGGCTGGTGGGCGCTGCGGCAAGGCTTGGCGCACCAACTGCAGCGCGTCTGCCAGGCGCGCCTGGTGCTGCCGCAAGAGGGCGAATTTATTGGCTATAGGCGCTTGCAGGATTGGCTGCAACTGCTCAGTTTTGAGGTGGAACGTTGTGAAATGGGATGTTTTCGCCCCGCCGTGCGCACGCAGGCGTGGCTCGATCGCTGGGCCTGGATGGACCGGATGGGTGCGCGCTTGTGGCCCGTGCTGGGTTCGGCCTACTGCATGGTGGCGGTCAAGCGCGTGCGCGGCATCCACTTGCTGGGCCCGGCCTGGACGCGCCCGCAGCGCGCTGCGCCCAAGGTCATTGCCGTCGCGCCCTCGCTGCCGCAGCACCGGCGGCGCGGCCCTTCGGAGTAAAGCGCCATGACGGAAGTGCTCAGCCACGTGGTGGCTTTTACCGACGGCGCCTGCAAGGGCAACCCCGGCCCTGGCGGCTGGGGGGTGCTGCTGCGTTCGGCCAACGGTGCCGAAAAAGAGCTGTTCGGCGGCGAGCCCGACACCACCAACAACCGCATGGAAATGATGGCCGTGATCCAGGCCCTGTCCGCGCTGCGTCGGCCCTGCACCGTCGACCTGCACGTCGACAGCCAGTACGTCCTCAAGGGCGTGACCGAGTGGCTCAAGGGCTGGAAGGCCAAGGGCTGGATAACCGCCAGTAAACAACCCGTAAAGAACGCGGATTTGTGGCGCCAGCTCGACACCTTGGTGCACGGTCGCGGCCATACTGTGCGCTGGCATTGGGTCAAGGGCCATGCGGGAGACCCCGGCAACGAGCGTGCCGACGCATTGGCCAACCGGGGGGTGGCGCGCGCGCGCAGCGCCTGACGCGCCTGTCCCCCTTGCAGCAAGGACGAACACGCGATGCACAGGAAATGGATGCACACGGCCCTGGCCGTGGGGACGATGGCTGTATTGGGCGCAGGCGCCTGGTGGTACCAGGGCCGCCCTGGGCAGGCCAGCGCGCTGGCGGCGCCCGCGCGCGAGGGCGCGGACCCGAAGGGGGGAAGCCAGGGCGGCGCTGCCGGGCCCGCGCAGCCGGTGGCAGTGGAAATGGCGCCGGTGCAGACCCTGCGCCTGCAGGACGACGCCCAGGCCGTGGGCAGCCTGCGCTCGCGCCAGAGCGTGGTGCTGCGCCCCGAAGTGGCCGGGCGCGTGGTGGCGCTGGGCTTTCACGATGGTGCCACGGTGCGCAAGGGCCAGTTGCTGGTGCAGCTGGACGACAGCCTGCAGCGCGCCGAACTGGCCCAGGCCCAGGCCCAACTGGCGGTGGCGCGCGCCAACCACCAGCGCAACACTGAACTGGTCGCCAAGGGCTTTGTGACCCAGCGCGTGCTCGACGAGAGCGCGGCCAACCTGCAGGTGGTGCAGGCGCAAAACGAACTGGCCCAGGCGCGCCTGGCGCGCATGGCGGTGCGCGCGCCCTTTGACGGCACCGTGGGGCTGCGCAGCGTCAACCTGGGCGACTACGTGAAGGACGGCGCCGATCTGGTCGGCCTGGAAGACCTGGGCGCGATGGTGGTGGACTTCAAGCTGCCCGAGCGCTTCCTGCGCAAGCTGCGCAAAGGCCTGGTGGTGGAGGTGGCGTTGGACGCCCACCCCGGCCTGGCCCTGCGCGGGCGCATCGACGCCATCGACCCGCTGCTCGATGTGAATGGCCGCGCGGTCTCGGTGCGCGCGCTGCTGCAGCCGCCCCGCGCCCAAGGCGTGGTCCTGCGCCCCGGGCAGTTTGCCCGCCTGAGCGCGGTGTTCGGCGTCAACGAACAGGCGCTGGTCGTGCCCGAAGAGGCCATCGTGCCCCAGGGCAACAAGCAGTTCGTGGTCAAGGTGGTGGAGGGCAAGTCGCAGCGCCAGGAGGTCGGCCTGGGCGTGCGCCGCCAGGGCAAGGTCGAGGTGGTGCAGGGCCTGCAGGAGGGCGACGTGGTGGTGCTCGCCGGGCAGCAGCGGCTGCAAAAGGACGGCACCCCGGTGCGCGCCTTGGACCTGGCCAAGGCAGCGGGCGGTGCAGGCAAGGACGGCGCTGCACCGCCCAGGGACGGGCAGGGCGCCGCCGGGGCGCGAGCGCCGGGCAAGCCCTGAGTCGGAGACCCCGCATGCAACTGGCCGAAGTCTCCATCCGCCGCCCCGTGCTGGCCACGGTGCTGTCGCTGTTGATCGTGCTCATCGGCGCGGTCGCGTTCCACCGCCTTTCCCTGCGCGAATACCCCAAGATCGACGAACCCGTGGTGTCGGTCACCACCACCTTTGGCGGCGCGTCCAGCGAGGTGATCGAGGCGCAGGTCACCAAGGTGCTCGAAGACTCGCTCTCCGGCATCGAAGGGGTGGACGTGATCACCTCCACCAGCCGTGCCGAGCGCAGCCAGATCTCGGTGCGCTTTGCCCTCACGCGCGACGCCGATGCCGCCGCCGCCGACGTGCGCGACAAGGTCAGCCGCGTGCGCCAGCGCCTGCCGCAGGGCATCGACGAGCCGGTGATCGCCAAGGTCGAGGCCGAGTCCTTCCCGGTGGTGTTCCTGGCGCTGAGCTCGGACGTGCACACCCCGCTGCAACTGACCGAAATCGCCAACACCCTGGTCAAGCCGGTGCTGCAGACCGCCCCGGGCGCGGCCGACGTGGCCATTTTTGGCGAACGCAAGTTCTCCATGCAGGTGCTGCTCGACGCCGAGCGCCTGGCGGCCTACAAACTCACCGTGCAGGACGTGGAAGATGCCCTGCGCCGCAGCAACCTGGAGGTGCCCGCCGGGCGGGTGGAGAGCGCGCAGCGCGAATTCAACGTCACCGCCGCCACCGATTTGCAGACCCCGCGCGAGTTCAGCCAGGTGGTGCTGCGCACCAGTGCCGGGCACAGCGTGCGCCTGGGCGACGTGGCGCGCGTGTCCCAGGCCCCGCTGGAGCTGCGCTCCAGCGTGCGCCTCAACGGGCGCGAGGCCCTGGGGGTGGGCGTGGTCAAGCAGGCCACGGCCAACCCGCTGGAGCTTTCCGCCGGGGTGCGCCAACTGCTCGAGCGCCTGCGCCGCGACCTCCCCCCCGGCGTGCAGTTGGAGGTGGCCAACGACAACTCGGTGTTCATCGACCGCTCCATCCGCGCCGTCTACCAGACCATTGTCGAGGCGGCCCTGCTGGTGGCCCTGGTCATCTTTGTGTTCCTGCGCACACTGCGCGCCTCGCTCATCCCGCTGGTGACGATTCCGGTCTCGCTCATTGGCGCCTTTGCGCTCATGGCGGTGGCGGGTTTCTCCATCAATACGCTCACCCTGCTGGCGCTGGTGCTGGCCATCGGGCTGGTGGTGGACGACGCCATCGTCATGCTGGAGAACATTTATCGCCACATCGAAGCCGGTCTGCCCCCCTTCCAGGCCGCCATCAAGGGCGCGCGCGAGGTCGGTTTTGCCATCGTCGCCATGACGCTCACGCTGGTGGCGGTGTACCTGCCGCTGGCCTTTTCGCCCGGGCGCACGGGCAAACTCTTTACCGAATTCGCCCTGGCCCTGGCCGGTGCCGTGCTGGTGTCGGGCCTGGTGGCCTTGACCCTCTCGCCCATGATGTCGTCGCTGCTGCTGCGCCACAACCCGGCGCCGAACCGCTTTGACCGCGGCATGGAGCAAGTCCTGCAGGCCGTGACCCGCGCCTATGCCGCAGCACTGGGCTGGAGCCTGCGCCAGCGCTGGCTGGTGCTGCTGGTAATGGTGGCCAGCGGTGCGCTGGCCTGGTGGGCGCAGGCCGACATCAAACGCGAGCTTTCGCCCATCGAAGACCGTGGCGTGGTGCTGGCGCGGGTCAATGCCCCCGACGGCGCCACCCTGGCCTATACCGACCGCTATGCCCGCGCCATCGAGCGCGTGGCGCAGGACTATCCCGAGTTCGACCGCGTGTTCGCCACCATCGGCAATCCCACCGTGGCGCAGGGCAACATCTTCTTTCGCGCCACGCCCTGGGAGGAGCGCAGCCGCACCACCATGGAAATGGCGCGTGGCATGACACCCAAGATCGGCGCCCTCTCCGGCGTGACCGCCTTTCCTGTGACTCCACCCTCGTTGGGGCAGGGCTTCTCGTCGCGCCCGGTGGACTTCGTCATCACCACCTCCGACAGCTACCAGAACCTGGCGCAGACCGTGCGCGCCTTCCAGGACGAAATGGGCAAGAACCCTGGCTTTGTCCAGGTCGACAGCGATCTGCGCCTGAACAAGCCCGAAATCCGGCTGGAGGTGGACCGCGAACGCGCCGCCGACATGGGCGTGGGCGTGGACGCCGTGGCCCGCTCCATCGAGACCCTGCTGGGCGGGCGCAAGGTCACGCGCTACAAACGCGGCGGCGAGCAGTACGACGTGGTGGTGCAGACTCCCCCCAGCGGGCGCGATACCCCCGACGACATCGACAAGATCTTCGTGCGGGGGCGCGGCGCCGATCTGCTTCCCCTGTCGGCCCTGGTCAAGGTGCGCGAGGTGGTGGTGCCGCGTGAACTCAACCACTTTGGCCAGCGGCGCTCGGCCTCCATCACTGCCAATCTTTCGGCCAGCTATTCCGTGGGCGAGGCCCTGCAGTTCATGGAGGCCACGGCGCAAAAGGTGTTCAAGCCCGGCTACACCTACGACTTCAACGGCGTCAGCCGCGAGTTCCGCAAGAGTTCGGACGCGCTGGCCCTGGTCTTCGTGCTGGCCCTGGTGTTCATCTTCCTGGTGCTGTCGGCCCAGTTCGAGAGTTTCGTCGACCCCCTGGTCATCATGCTTTCCGTGCCCTTGTCCATGACCGGGGCGCTGCTGGCGCTGCGCTGGTCCGGTGGCACGCTCAACGTGTTCAGCCAGATCGGGCTCATCACCCTGGTGGGGCTCATCACCAAGCACGGCATCCTGATCGTCGAATTTGCCAACCAATTGCGCGAGCAGGGCGTGGCCACGCTGCAGGCCATCCAGCAGTCGGCATCGCAGCGCCTGCGCCCCATTCTCATGACCACCGGCGCCATGGTGCTGGGGGCCTTGCCCCTGGCCCTGGCCACCGGGGCGGGCGCTGAGAGCCGCCGCCAGATCGGCTGGGTCATCGTCGGCGGCATGAGCCTGGGCACCCTGCTCACCATCTTCGTGGTGCCCACGGTCTACACCCTGCTGGCGCGCAGGCAGGTGCCCGGCGCGCGCAAAGATCCGGCGTTGGAAGACGTGCAGCCGCCCCCGGCCTATTACTGAGCCTGGCACCCCGTCCCTCACACCGGCCTTGCCCACCCCTGCCCATGGTTCCCAACGCCCGCCAGCGCTCAAGCCATGGCGCAGAGCTTGTGAATAAATCCGGCGCCTTTCGGGGGCGCTTATGTGCTGGCCAAGCAGGCCTGCAGCCTGTGGTGGGCGGGGCTGTTCCCGTCCACCGCCTGGGGGCGTTTGGCCAGCAGGTAGTGGGTGGTGAAAACGTCGAAATAGGCATCCAGCACCTGGGCGGCGTGGGTGTCGCCGGCCTGCTCCAGGCACATGGCCCCCACTTCGGCGGTGCAGAAATGGTCGTCGCGCTTGGAGCGGCGCAGCCGGTAGCGCGAGATTTGCTCGCTGTGCAGGCTCAGCACCGGAAAGCGCTCCAGGTAGGGGCTTTTGCGAAACATCTTGCGTGCTTCGGTCCAGGTGGCGTCCAGCAGCACCAGCAGGGGGCGTTTGGCCGCGCCTGCCTGGCATTCGGGCGCCAGCGCCTGCACCACCCGTTCGGGCGGGGCGAATTCGCCTGGGAATACCACATAGGGCTGCCATTGCGGGTCGGCCAGCAGGGCCAGCAGTTGCGGGTCCACCGCGGTGCGGGCCCAGCCAAAGGCCCAGGTATCGTGCACCACGTCGGCAATCAGCCAGCCGGTGTTGCTGGGCTTGAGCGGCTCGATGTCGGCCATCAGCAGGCACACCCCGGCGTGCGTGGCCACGCTGGGGCGCAACGCGCACAGGCAGTGTGTGGGCGGCAGGCGGCAGCCCTCGCAGCGCACGGTGTTGGAGCCGCGTGCCTTGAAGGGCTTGAGCGCGCGCGCCAGGCGCTGCGCGCGCAGGCGCGCCACGGCGTGGGGGGCGGTGGCACCGGCATTGGCCCCGGTGGGATGGGGCTCTGGCAGGGCAGCCGCTGTTGAGGGCAGGAGCGCCGCTGTGGGCGTCTGGACCGTGGGCTTCATGGGGCAGGGGTTTGGCTGGGCCCCGCGCTGGGGGCGGCGCGTTCCAGCGCGAACACGGGCAGATCGGCCTGCTGGCTCAGCCACAGGCCGCCGCCCATTTCCATAAAGTGGCGCGACAGGCCATCGCGGTAGGCCTGCGCGGGGTGGCGGAACTGGCGCTGGTCGGTGAGGGTGTCGTCCACGATGTCGGCGGCCCAGTCTTCGGCGGTGACCGCTTCCAGGTAGAGCGCGCCTTTGCACAGGCGCGCCAGGTTGCGCAGGGCCTTGGGCAGGTCGTGCGCGTCCAGGTAGGGCAGCACGCCTTGGCAGATCACCAGGTCATAGGGCTGCGCGGCGCGGTAGTCCAGCACCGAGCCGCGCTCCCAGCCAAAACGCTGGCACAGGTAGTCGCTGAACTCCACGCCCCGGTAGCGCGCGTGCGGGAAGTGGCGGGCGATCTGGTCGCGCCACAGGCCGATGCCACAGCCGATGTCCAGCACGCGCTGCACCGGCACGCGCAGGTGGCGCACGTAGCTGCAGACAAAGGCACCCAGGCGGTCGGTGTGCTCGCGGTCCACCACGCGGGTCTTGGGGTCGAAATAGAAGCGCTCGTAATAGGCTTCGTCAAAGGTGTCGGCGGGGGTGGATTTCACGGGCGTTCTCGGGTGGGGCCGGGGGCCAGGCGGGGTGGGCCGATGGGGCCCTGGGCATGGTGCGCGGCGGGGTGCCGAGTATCGCAGCCAGCGCGGTTTGCGCTGGCGCGTTGCTGCTGCAGCGTTCAAACAAATTGCCCCGCGCGGGGCAATTTGCGTGCTATGCTTGCGCCCATGTCGCGTTTGTTCTGCCCCGTCCAATTCCGTTCCATGCGGTGCGGCGGGGTGGTGCGCGCCATGTTCAGCATTAGCACCATTACCGTCACGACCACCTGAGTCGTGCAGGTGGCCGCCCCGGCTGCCACCTGGTGTCTCTCCTTACAGAACCCCCAGCCCTGGCAGCAGGGCCTCACAACTGTTTGGAGAGTTCGCATGTACCAAGACCATTTTTCGCACGCTGCCCCCGCAGCCACCACAGGGCGAAGCGCCCCTGCGCAGGCACACGCACCCGCCGCCGCAGCAGCAGTGGCAACAGTAGCAGCAGCACCCGTCGCTGCGCCCACGCCTGTGGCGCCCCTGCGTGTGGGCCTGTTGGGGCTGGGCACGGTGGGCGCGGGCACCTGGGCGGTGCTGCAGCGCAATGCGGCGCTCATCGCCGCCCGCGCTGGGCGTGCCATCGAGGTACGCGGGGTGGCCGTGCGCAACCTGGAGCGCGCCCGCGCTCGGCTGGGCAGCGGGGCCGATCAGTTGCTCACCGACGACCCGCACGCCCTGGTCACGCAAGCGGACATTGACGTGGTGGTGGAGGTGATGGGTGGCACTGGCCTGGCGCGCACCCTGGTGCTGCAGGCCATGGCGCAGGGCAAGCACGTGGTCACGGCCAACAAGGCGCTGCTGGCCGAGCACGGCGCCGAGCTGTTTGCCGCCGCCCAGGCACACGGCGTGGTGCTGGCCTATGAGGGCGCGGTAGCGGTGAGCATTCCCATCATCAAGGCGCTGCGCGAGGGGCTGAGCGCCAACCGCATCGAATGGGTAGCGGGCATCATCAACGGCACCACCAACTACATTCTGTCGGCCATGCAGGAGCAGGGCGCGGACTACGCCCCGATGCTGGCCGAAGCCCAGCGCCTGGGCTATGCCGAGGCCGACCCGGCGCTGGACGTGCAGGGCATGGATGCCGCGCACAAGCTGGCCCTGCTGGCGGCCAACGCCTTTGGCACGCCGGTGCAGTTTGCCCAGGTGCAGGTGCAGGGCATCACCGCGCTGCAGGCGCTGGACCTGGGGTTTGCCGCGCAACTGGGCTACCGCGCCAAGCTGCTGGGGGTGGCGCGCCGCCACGGCGACGCGCTGGAGCTGCGGGTGCAGCCGGTGCTGCTGCGCGCGTCAGAGCTGCTGGCCCAGGTGGACGGGGCTATGAACGCGGTGGTGGTCAAGAGCGACGCCGCAGGCACCACGCTCTATTACGGCGCTGGTGCGGGCTCCGAGCAGACCGGCTCGGCCGTGGTGGCCGACCTGGTGGACCTGGCCCGTCTGCACCCGGCAGGCCTTGCTGGGCGCGTGCCTGCGCTGGGCTTTCATGGCCCGCGCGCAGCGCTGCCCGTGCTGGACAGCGCCGATGTGGGCGCGCCCCACTACCTGCGCCTGGACCTGGACGCGGACCACGCCGAGCGCACCGTGCCCGCCGTGCTGCAGCAACTGGCGCTGGACGGTGTGCGCGTGCAGCGCATGTTGGTGCTGCCCCACCCGCAGCACAGCGCAGTGCAGTGCCTGGTGGCCCTCACCGAGCCCGTGCCGCCACGCGCCCTGCAGCAAGCCGTGCACGCGCTGGAGTCCTGGCCCGGGGTGCTGGGGTATGGAAGCGTGCTGCGGGTGGAGGAACTGGGGTAGGAGGGGCTTCTTTGCTGTTTAAATTGAAATTTGGCGTATTTCAAATTTAAATTTGGCAGACTTTATGTTTAAATTTGGCGGAAGTACTTTGCCAAAACCAACATGGCTGCTCTACCTCTGATCCCCTCTGGCAACCCGGTCCCCCGCCACGTGCGGGTGAAGGTGGACGCCGCCTTGCAGGATACCCGGGTCGTCCTCATCGTGGGGCCTCGTCAAGCAGGGAAAACCACCTTGGCACGCTTGCATGCTGGCCCGGATCGCCCTTACCTCACCTTGGACGACGCCGCCACACTGTCCGCCGCACGCGCCGACCCCACGGGCTTCGTGCGTGGCCTGAAAACGGCTGTCATCGATGAAGTGCAGCGTGCCCCGGAACTGCTGTTGGCCCTCAAGGAAAGTGTGGACAAAGACCCCACGCCCGGGCGCTTTCTGCTCACGGGCTCCACCAACCTCATGGCCATGCCCGCGGTGGCCGATTCGCTGGCGGGCAGGCTCGAAGTCGTGACCCTGCTGCCATTTGCCCAGGCCGAACTGGCAGGCACGGCGGGCGACCTGCTGGAGCGCCTTTTCGCTGGGCAGGGCCTGCCCGATGCGGGCAACCCTGTGGTCGACGACGCCCTCATGCAGGTGGTGCTGCGGGGCGGCTATCCCGAGGCGCTGCGGCGCCCCACCGAGCACCGGCGCCAAGCCTGGTTGCACGACTATGTCGCGCTGATTCTGGAGCGCGACGTGCGCGACATCGCCAACATTGACCAACTGGAGCGTATGCCACGCCTGCTGGACGTGCTGGCTGCCCATGCCGGGCAATTGGTCAACCACAGCAGCTACGGCGCGGCCTTGGGGCTGACCGTGCCCACCGCGCAGAAGTACAGTGGCATCCTGGAGCGCCTGTTTTTGGTCCGCCAAGTGCCGCCCTGGGCGCACAACGCGCTCAAGCGCCAGACCAAAACGCCCAAGCTGCATTTCCTGGACACGGGCTTGCTGGCCGCACTGCGCCATGCCACTGCCGGGCAACTCCAGAAAGACCGTGTGGACTACGGCCCCTTGCTGGAGAGTTTTGTGGTCTCGGAGGTGTTCAAACTCATGAGCTGGTCAGATAAGCGCCTGCGTGTGTCGCACTTTCGCACCAAGGCACAGGATGAAGTGGACTTGGTGATAGAAGACCGCCAGGGGCGTGTGGTCGGCATTGAAGTCAAGGCGTCAGCCACCGTGCGCAGCGCAGACCTGCATGGTCTGCGCCAATTGCAAGACGCAGTGGGCGACAAGTTTGTCCAGGGTTTGGTACTGCACGACCATGACCGTATCACCCCGTTTGGCGAGAAGCTACACGCCGCGCCGGTGTCCATGCTGTGGCGGTAGGAGTGTGGGCGTAGGGGTGGGGGTGAAGCCGCCTTTGACCACCTGCGCCAGCGTACGCACCAGACCCGGCATGTGCTCCACCGGCACCTGGGCGTAGCCCAGCAGAAAGCCGCGCCAGGGTTGCACGCGCTGGCCTACGGCCTGCGGGCTCAGGGCCGGGGCCACCAGCCCTTGCTGGAGCAACTGGTGGCTCATGCCCGCGTCGTCGGCGTGGGGGTCGCGCAGGCGCAGCGCCAGGTGCATGCCGGCCGAGCCGCCGTACACATCGGCCACATCGCCCAATTGCTGTTCCAACGCCGCCACCAGCGCGTCGCGGCGCTGGCGGTAGAGGCGGCGCATGCGCCGCAGGTGCAGGCTGAACTGCCCGCTGTGCATGAACGCGGCCAGGGCCAGTTGGTCGGCGGCGCGCCCGCGCGGGGCGGTGCGCGCCAGCAGGGCGCCCAGGGGCGCCACCAGCGCGGCGGGCACCACCATAAAACCCATGCGCAGCGCCGGAAACATGGTCTTGCTGAAGGTGCCCAGGTAGAGCACGGGGGCGTCGGCCTCCAGCCCCTGCAGGCACGACAGCGGCGGCCCGTCGTGGCGGAACTCGCTGTCGTAGTCGTCTTCGATGATCAGGGCCTGCGCTGCGCGTGCCTGGGTGATCAGCTCCATGCGCCGCGTCAGGCTCATCACGCTGCCGGTGGGGTACTGGTGCGAGGGCGTCACGTAAATGAGCTTGGGGCGGTGGCGCTGCCAGTCGGCGGTGGTGGGCGCCAGGCCCTCAGGGTCCACCACGATGCCCATGGGTTTGAGCTGCGCGGCCTTGAAGGCCGCCAGTGCGCCCAGGTAGCCGGGGCTCTCGATCCACACCTTGTCACCCGCGTCGGCAAAGGCCTGGGCGCACAGGTCCAGGCTCTGCTGGGTGCCGTCGGTAATGAACACCTGGCTGGCGTCCAGCCGCGCGCCACGGGCCACGCGCAGGTGGTTGGCAATGGCCTCGCGCAGCGCCGGCTCGCCGCTGTGGGGCGCGTAGTTCAACTGCTCAGTGCGCAGGCTGCGCCAGGCGCGCTCCAGCAAGCGCCGCCACAGCGTGGCGGGAAATTCCTGGAGCGCGGGCACGCCGGGGGCAAAGGCGGCGGGCGTTTCGGGCGCCTCGCGGGTGGGCACGGCCTGCGCGCGGCGCGACAGGCCCACGCGCAGCGGCGCGCTGGTGGGTGCGGGCAGCGCGCTGCGGCCTGCTGCGGCGGCCACCACGGTGCCGCGCCGGTCGGACAGCACATAGCCCTCGGTGGCGAGCTGGTCAAAAGCGTAGAGCACGGTGTTGCGCGACACGCCCAGCTCCTGCGCCAGCGTGCGCGTGGCGGGCAGGCGCGCGCCAGCGCCCAGCAGCCCTGCGCGGATGGCGCTGCGCAGGCATTCGTGCAGCTGGCGCTGGCGCGACCAGCGGGCGTGCGCGGGCAGGGCGGAGTAGGCCGAAAAAAGCAGTTGGTAGTCCACGGTGAAGCTTTGTTGGTGGTTCTAAAAAATAGCGTATCTGTGGATCTTAATTTGGAACCACAAAGTGCCTACAGTGCGGCCTCTTTCAACGCTTTGCCAGCACTTGCCTTCACTTGCCACCATGAACACCACTACTACCCCCGCCACCCCACCCAGCGACCGCACCCGCATCCGCCGCGTGGCCGAAAACGCCGCCTACGACCGCAGCACCCTGCATGCCGTGCTGGACGCGGCCTATGTGTGCCACGTGGCCTTTGTGGACGACAAAGGCACCCACTGCATCCCCACCGCCTGCTGGCGCGAGGGCGAGCACCTGTACATCCACGGCTCCAATGGCGGGCGTCTCATCAAGCTGCTGGCCCGTGGCACGCAGGCCTGCGTCACGGTGACGCACATCGACGGTCTGGTGCTGGCGCGCTCGGCCTTCAACCACTCCATGAACTACCGCTCGGCCATTGTGTATGGCCAGTTTGAAGAGGTGGAAGACAAAGCCGCCGCGCTGGACGCCTTCATGCGCCACCTGGCCCCCGGGCGCGAGCACCAGGCCCGCCCCGGCAACCGCAAAGAGCTGGCCGCCACCACCGTCATGCGTATCGGCCTGAACGAGGCCGCCTGCAAGGTGCGCAGCGGCGGCCCGAACGACGACGAAGAAGACATGGACCTGCCCGTGTGGGCCGGCGTGCTGCCGCTGCACACCCAGCGCGCCACGCCCGTGCCCGACCCGCTGTGCAGCGTGGCGGCGCCGGACTATGTGCGGCAGTGGGGAGGGTAGGGGGCGTATTGAGAAAAATGCAACTCAAAACGTGATCCGCATTGCCGCGATATTCGCCGCACATAAAGCGGCGAATATGCCGCATAATCACCGCATGCGCGCACACCGCCCCAACCGCACCCCCCGCTACATCTGGCAGTTGCCGGATTGGCCGCACCTGCGCTTTGATGCTGCCGCACTGGCCGTGCCACTGGCCCACGTGCACCGCGCGCAGGGCATGCTCGCGGGGCGCATGGCCGAACTGGGGCTGGCGCAGCGCGACCAAGCCACGCTGCAGGTGCTCACGCAAGAGGTCATCACCACCAGCGCCATCGAAGGCGAGCGCTTGGACTTGGACGCCGTGCGTTCGTCCGTGGCCCGAAAGCTCGGCCTGGACATTGGCGCCCTGGCCCCCAGCGACCGGCATGTGGACGGCGTGGTGGACGTGGTGCTGGACGCCACCCGCAACTTGAACCAGGCACTTACCCCCGAGCGCCTGTTCGGCTGGCACGCAGCCCTGTTTCCCACCGGCTACAGCGGTCGCATGCGCATCACCGTGGCAGCGTGGCGCACAGACGCCAGCGGCCCCATGCAAGTAGTGTCTGGCCCCGTGGGCCGGGAGAAAGTGCACTTTGAGGCCCCCCCAGCTGCCACCTTGCCAGCGCAATGCGAAGCCTTCTTTGACTGGTTTGAAGCCCCCACGTTAGGTGACGCGCTCATCAAGGCGGGGCTGGCCCATTTATGGCTGGTGACACTGCACCCCTTTGACGACGGCAATGGCCGACTGAGCCGCGCCGTGGGCGACATGGCGCTGGCGCGGGCCGAAGGCACCCACCAAAGGTTCTACAGTTTCAGTGCCCAGATACAGCGCGAGCGCAAGGACTACTACGAACAACTGGAGCGCGCCCAAAAGGGGTCGCTGGACGTAACCCCGTGGCTCCACTGGTTTCTGGGCTGCCTGCTACGCGCCGTACAGGGCGCGGACACGCTGCTATCCGGCGTGCTGAACAAAGCGCAGTTCTGGCAGCGCTGGGCAGGCACGCCCATGAACGCGCGCCAGACGCTGGTGCTGAACCGCGTGCTGGACGGCATGGAGGGCAAGCTCACCAACGCCAAGTGGGCCGCCATTGGCAAATGCTCGGCGGACACGGCGCTGCGCGACATCAGCGACCTGCTGGCGCGGGGCGTGCTGCGCAAGCTGGAGGGCGGGGGGCGCAATACGGGGTATGAATTGGTGGTCAAATAGGTCGCCCGCCCTCGTGGAATATGCGTGAGAAGCTATCAAAACAATAGCGTTTACGCCATGGGCGTGCGTATGAGCGTCGGCTGCAGTTTGGACCGCAGTGCGCCCACCACATCTTGCAGCGGTATGGCTTCCAGCGCGTTCTTGCGCAAGAACGTTGCCCACAGCGCCTGGCGCGTGCCATCGTTGGCAAACTCGTCGCTTAAGCCAATGGGCAGCTCGGTGGGCAGCGGGGTTTCACGCCGGGCGAACGTGGCGGCAATCGCGCTGGCCAGTGTGCCAGCGTCCAAGGCCTCGCGGTTCAGCAAGACCCACAAATCGAGGTAGTCCTTCATGCGCGTGTTCGTCATGCCGAGCACCACCATGGCGTGCAACTTTTCTGCCACCACGGTGTAGACCGGGTAGGTGCGCAACTGCGGCGGCGCAAAGTCGGCAAGCAACACCGGGTAGCTGGCGTCTACCGGGCCGGGCGTAACGGCATCGCCAAAGCCAACGTCCACCTGCACCTTGCAGCGGGCCCGGGCTAGCTCTGCCCGCACCAACACCCGCGCACCGGCATAGCCGACACTCTTGCGAATCTCGGCCACTTGCACGCTGGCGGGGTCGAACACCATGCCGTCTTCTGCAAGCACCGACACGATCTCGCGGAAGGCCTGCGCGATGGAATCCAGATCACTCGCCCCAAATCCCAGCAGATCAACATCGCGCGTGGGGCGGTGGGGCATGGCGTACCACAGGTGGAACAGCATCGCGCCTTTGAGCACAAAGCGGTCGGCATGGGCGGACTGGCCCAGCCGGTACAGAAACCGCTCCAACGCGTAGCGCACCAGCACGGTGTCGAAGTCCGCCGCCTCTGCCTTGGCGATAGCAAGCAAGCGCGCCCGTACCGAAGCCGCCAGGTCTTGTGCCATTCAGCTCCCGTGCCCCAGCGCTTCCAGGTAGGGGCGCATGATGTTGGCCACCCGGCAAATCTTGGCAAACCGCCATAGGTCATTGGCATTGGTCTTGTTCGCGGCCAGCGCTTCCTTCAGCGCCTCAATAGCCACGTCCAGCCCAATCTTGTTGCGGTGTTTGAAGCAGTCGGCAATGGTTTTGGCCACGCCATACACCCGCAGCTCCACCTGGTTGGCACGCATCACCTCTATGCCCTGGGCATAGGCATTGCCAGAAAACTGCACCATCTTCACCGGCGGGTAGTCCATCTTGGGTGCGTGGCTGCCCTGCGGCATGGCGATCCACACCTGGCGCGGCAACTGCGTGGTGAGCTCGTACATTTGCAAGGCCGTGAGCAAGCAAAACACCGCCTGCGGCACTTTGACCGCAATGGTGGCCAGGCTTTCGTGCTCGGCCCCCTGTGTGCCGGGCAGCCGGTAGACGCCTCGCCCCACGCGCTCCAACTGGCCGCTGGCCGTAAGCCGCGAGAGCACCACCCGCGCAATGCCCAGTTCCTGCAAGTGGCTGGCACGTAGCATGCCGCGCTGGCTGGCAAGCGCCAGTACGCGTTGGGTTTGGGTATTGGGGCTTGCTTCCATGGAAGCTGGAGTATGTTCCGTTATGCCGTTAATTTCAAGCAAAGTTAACGCTTATGGAACATCGGACCTTGCGCACGTTCACGCCATGGGCGTGGACAGCTACACCAGAAAGCCGTTGACGTCGGCCACGTAGGCAATGGTCTGGCTCCAGGGCATGACCTCTGCGGGGCACATGCCATTAAGTAATCAAAGTCTTGCTAGCTCAAATGCTTCTTCGTGAGCACGTCCAACAACGTTCCGCCAGGCGAGAGACTGATCGATGCATGGCGATGAGCCAACGCGACTGGTACGACCGAGTTCTCGTAGAGGTCGAATTCCAGGTGACGGATAAGCGCAAACGCACGTGCGAGCCAGCGATCGTAGTTCTTCGGGTCAGCCTTTTGACCAGAAAATTCCTTACGGTTCTTCTTGTTTGGGAATGGGTAGGCAAGGCAGATGTCAAATATCCGGCCACTGTCAGTTTTGTAGATGAAGTCTTGCCCGTAGTAGGTCTCGTGGCCGAAGTTGTCGTTCAGCGGTGCGATGCCGTTGATGAATTCAGCACGATACTCGTCCGAGACCGCGCAGAAGGTGCTTTTTTTAAGGTGAGGCGAGAGCGCTCGAGCGTGCTCCATTACCATGCCATCCTTTTGAAGCCCCATGATTAACGGTGGCGGAAGATCTGCAGCAGCGCAGCGCTCAAACAGCTTGTTGTAAAACGCTTGAATCGAGGCGTGGTATCGCGCTGGTTGACCGAATAGCGCGAGCGGCCCGTCCACCATGATCGCAGCGCTTGAAACCGTCGATAGGCTGTTATCTGCCATCGCCTTCAATAGAGTGGCCAGCTGAAGGTGCTCCACCGCGTTCATGAACCGCGTGATCGCCGACGAGCTGTCGCCTTGGTCGGATATCTGTTCGTGGATACGCAGCGAGTCGGTAACGTAAACCGTACAGCCGCAACCGGTGCATGCGCTCTCATCCTCATCCTTCTTGAACAAGTGGGGGCCGTCGGTACCGCAAGACGGACACTTCTCGATGGATATCTGCCCACCCTCCAAGTGGTAGAGCATGTCCTTCACTGAGAAACCGCCTCGGGGGATCTGAGTGCGTTCGTCAGAGAGCTGCTCGTAAACCGCCCGTCGAAATCCATCTTGGACGCGTAGCCCCTTGTAACGGATGTTTGCGCCGGGTAGTGTGAATGCGACAGCTCTGGCTTTGTTGTGCAGGCTGGCTGCCGCATAAGGATCCACAAAGGGATTGCCCGGTGTTACGAGCCCGTTGTAGTCGCTCATGTCAAAAGCCATGAAGCTCGTCTTGACGTAGCCCACCTGGGTCGATGGAAACTTCTTATCGATCGGCTCCGAGTAAGCGCTGCCATCCGATGCGACGACCAGCTGCGGCAATTCTTCGCACTTAGGCGCAGGCTGGTATAGGGCAGCGATTGCCTCGGCAGCTTGGTCGCCCGGCTGCGTCAAATAGGCGCACTCGGAAAGGAACTTCTTGACGTCTTCATTCTTGACAATGTCAATGTGGCCCCGCTTGCTGGCCTGCTGTCCTTCGTAGGGCATGCGTGCTCCTAGAAAATCAACTTACCTTGTGGGCGTTGGCCGCATCGATATTCGCGAGCTGTTTCTTCAACTCAGCCGGGGTAAATCGATCAATCTGGACTGGCACAACGAACGGTGACGAAAGCGTTTTGATGCGGGCGAAGCCAACGTCTTGCGCCGACTTCAACGAAGCAATGAAGTCGGCGAAGTCATAAAACTTTGCCAAGGCTTTCAATTCATCATCATTGTTCAGGTGCGTGACGAACCAATTCTCAGTATTAGCGAGGATGTTCGCATGGATCGACGACGGTTCTTGCGTGGCATAGACGAATGCGATCTTGGCCTTTGCCCCTTCCTTTGCAATCCGCGGCCAGGTCGTGGTGAGCTCCTCTTTCTTGCCAATGTGCGTATTCCGGTGAACGTGACCGCTGATTCCGGCATCGTGACCGACATTCCGGTGAACGTGACCGCTATGAATATATGAGCGGGTTCCGGCGAACGTGACCGATGCGGTGTTGCGCGTTCTGATT
>JBQTHH010000026.1:0-12300 GCA_052390055.1 Rhodoferax sp. | reverse complement strand
GCGCGCAGCGCGCTTCGTCAACATTCTCGCGGGGGCTGTCCGAGCGCAGCGCCCGAAGGGCGCGAAGAGAGTTCCCCCGCGCTGGCCCCCGAGCCTCTGGCACGGCGGAGTCGGCGCAGCCGACCGCTGCAGCAGGAGCGCGCACCGGGCAGCGCCTGACGCGGCATGGACGGGACAGCCGTGTAAACCAGGCACGGATCTCACCCGGGCAGCGCCTGCCACGGCCTGACCGGGCAGTCATGTACCCCGCAACCAAGACCAATGGTTTTTACCACTTGGTATATCTGTATACAAAACAGGTTTTTTGCGCCTGCGCAGGTATCATGTGCGGGATGGAAACACCCCTTGATCCCACCCGCGCCGAGGTGCAGGCCGCTTTGCTGCAGGCCGCGCGCCAGGCGCAGACCCGGGCCTATGCGCCCTACTCGCGCTTTGCCGTGGGTGCGGCGGTGCTGGACGAGCAGGGCCGCATCCACGCCGGCTGCAATGTGGAAAATGCCGCCTACCCCGAAGGCAGCTGCGCCGAAGCCACCGCCCTGGCCGCCATGGTGCTCGCCGGTGGGCGCCGCGCCAGGGCCGTGTTCGTGGTGGGCACAGGCGGCGCCTGGATCACGCCCTGCGGCGGCTGCCGCCAGAAACTGCGCGAGTTCGGCGCGCCCGATCTGCCCATCCACAGCGCCAACCCCCAGGCCGTGGGCCCCCGCTACACCCTGGCGCAACTGCTGCCCGACAGTTTCGGGCCCGACCACCTTCCCAGCCCCCCCACACCATGAACACTGCTGCCTCCCCCGCCGCGCTGGACCTGATACGCCAGCGCGCCCCCGGCTTCACCCCCCGCGTCGCCGTGGTGCTCGGCTCCGGCTGGGGTGGCCTGACGGCCCACATCCAGAATGCGGTGCGCATCCCCTACGCCGAGCTGGAGGGATTCCCCCAGGCCACCGTGGCCGGGCACAGCGGCGAGCTGTGGCTGGGCCACCTGGGCACGCAGCCCGTGGCGGTGATGAGCGGGCGCAAGCACGGTTATGAGACCGGCGCCGTGGACGGCATGAAGCAGCCCCTGCGCACCCTGCACGCCCTGGGCTGCCAGGTGCTGGTGCAGACCAACGCCGCAGGCAGCGTGCGCAGCCACATCCCGCCGCAAAGCCTGATGCTGGTCACCGACCACCTCAACCTGCCCCAGCGCTCGCCCCTGGTGGGCGAAAGCGGCTCGGAGCGTTTCGTGGGCCTGGCCGACGCCTACGACCCGGCCCTGCACACCCAGGCCCTGGCCATTGCCAGCGCCCTGGGCCAGCCGCTGCACCAGGGCGTGTACGCCTGGTTCTTCGGCCCGCACTTCGAAACCCCGGCCGAGATCCGCATGGCCCAGGTGCTGGGGGCGGACGCGGTGGGCATGAGCACCGTGCCCGAGACCATCCTCGCGCGCCACGCCGGCATGCGCGTGCTGGCGCTGTCGCTCATCACCAACATGGGCGCGGGCCTGTCCAGCGAAGCGCTGAGCCACGCCCACACGCTGGAGCAGGCCCAGGCCGCCAGCCAGCGCGCCAGCACCCTGCTGGCCGCCATCGTCGCCCAATTGCAACTGTGAACACCCCCAAAGCACCATGACCGATTCCTGGACCACCGACCTGCCCCGCAGCGCCCGCCTGGCGCTGCAATGCCTGGACCTCACCAGCCTGAACGACGCCGACACCGAAACCGAGGTGCAAGCCCTGTGCCAGCGCGCCCAGGGCCGCTTTGGAAGCACCGCCGCGGTGTGCGTGTGGCCGCGCCTGGCGGCCTTTGCGCGCGCGCAGTTGCCCACTGCGGTGAGCGTGGCGGCGGTGGCCAACTTTCCCGATGGCGGCACCGATGTGGAACGCGCCGTGCGCGACACCGCCGCCATCGTGCAGGCGGGCGCACAGGAGGTGGACGTGGTGCTGCCCTGGCGCGCTTTCCTGGCGGGCGACACGGCCAGCGCCACGCGCGTGCTGCAGGCCGTGCGCCGCGCCTGCGAGGGCCTGGTGCTGAAGGTGATTCTGGAAACCGGCGAAATCCGCGACCCGGCGCGCATTGCCCAGGCCAGCCGCCTGGCGCTGGACTGCGGCGCCGACTTCCTGAAGACCAGCACCGGCAAGACCGCCACCAGCGCCACGCTGGAAGCGGCCCGCGCCATGCTGCAAACCATTGCCGCCGACAGCCGCCTGTGCAGCGTGACCGGCTTCAAACCCTCGGGCGGCATCCGCACCGTGGCCGATGCGGCAGGTTTCATCGCCCTGACCGAAGAACTGCTGGGGCCGCAGGCCCTGAACCCGCAGCGTTTTCGCATTGGCGCCAGCAGCGTGCTGGCCGACATCGAGGCCGTGCTCTCGGGCGCGGCATCGCCCGCGCCCGCAGCGCCAGGCACATACTGAGGAGCGCACCCATGCTGGCCCAGGAGATCATCCGGCGCAAACGCGACGGGCAGGTGTTGAGCAGCGCCGAGGTTGACTCTTTTGTCGCAGGCCTGACCAGTGGCGAATGGAGCGAGGGCCAGTGCGCCGCCATGGCCATGGCGATCTTCCTGCGCGGCATGGCCGAGCGCGAAAAGGTGGACCTGACGCGCGCCATGATGCGCTCGGGCACGGTGATGGATTGGCGCAGTGCCGAGCTGAACGGCCCGGTGTTGGACAAGCACTCCACCGGCGGTGTGGGCGACAAGGTGAGCCTCATGCTGGGTCCCATCGTGGCGGCCTGCGGCGGCTTTGTGCCCATGATCTCGGGCCGGGGCCTGGGCCACACCGGGGGCACGCTGGACAAGTTCGACAGCATTCCCGGCTACCAGACTGCGCCCGAACTGCCCCTGCTGCGCAACACCCTGCGCGATGTGGGCTGCGCCATCATCGGCCAGACCGGCGACCTGGCCCCGGCGGACAAACGCCTGTACGGCATACGCGACGTCACCGCCACGGTGGAGTCCATCCCCCTGATCACCGCCAGCATCCTGTCCAAGAAGCTCGCCGCCGGGCTGCAGGGCCTGGTGATGGACGTGAAGGTGGGCAATGGCGCCTTTGCCAGCACCCTGCCCATGGCCCAGGAGCTGGCGCAGTCGCTGGTGGCGGTGGCCGTGGGTGCGGGCCTGCCCACGCGCGCCTGGCTGACCGACATGAACCAGGTGCTGGGCGACACGGTGGGCAACGCCCTGGAGATGGCCGAGGCCCTGGCCTTTTTGAAGGGCGAACGCCAGGAACCGCGCCTGCTGGAAGTCACGCGCATGCTGTGCGCCGAGATGCTGCACCTGGGCGGCCTGGTGGCCGACGTGGACGCCGGGCTGGCGCGGGTGGACACCGCCCTGGCCAGCGGCGCGGCGCTGGAGCGCTTTGCGCGCATGGTGGCGGCGCTGGGCGGCCCCCACGATTTCTGCGAACGCCCCCAAGCCTACCTGCGCGCCGCGCCGGTGGTGCTGGAGGTGCGCGCCACGCGCGCCGGGGTGGTGCAAGGCATGGACACCCGGGGCATCGGCCTGCAGCTCATCGAACTGGGCGGGGGGCGGCGTGTCGCTGCCGACCGCGTCGACCACGCCGTGGGCATGACGCACTTTGTGCAGACCGGGCAGGTGCTGGCCGCAGACGATGTGCTGGCGCGGGTGCACGCCGCCAACGCCGACGACGCCCAGCGCTGCGCACAAGCGCTGCAAGGCCTGGTGGCGCTGGGCAACAGCCCTGCGGCCGCAGCGCCGGTGCTGGTGCAGCGCACCGTGCAAGGAGCTTGAGATGGCGCGTGCCGTGGTGGTGATTCTGGATTCGTTCGGCGTGGGTGCCGCACCCGACGCCGCCCGCTTTGGCGATGTGGGGGCCGACACCTTTGGCCACATCGCACGCTGGTGCCTGGAGCACGGGCGCCCGCTGCACCTGCCCCACCTGATGGCACTGGGCCTGGGCCACGCTGCGCGCGCCGCCAGCGGCCAGTGGCCTGCGGGCATGGACCCGGTGGCAGCACCGGCGGGGGCTTGCGCGGCGGCAGCACCCACCAGCATGGGCAAGGACACGCCCAGCGGGCACTGGGAGCTGATGGGCTGCCCCGTGCCCTTCGAGTGGGGCACGTTTGCGCCGCGCAGCGATGGCGGCTCGGTGTTCCCGCCCGAACTGATGCAGCGCTGGCTGCAGGCCTGCGGCCTGACCGGCTCGCTGGGCAACTGCCATGCCAGCGGCACCACCATCATCGAACAATGGGGCGACGAGCACGTGCGCACCGGCTGGCCCATTTGCTACACCAGCGCTGACAGCGTGTTCCAGGTGGCCGCACACGAAGAACACTTCGGGCTGGAGCGCCTGCTCGACATCTGCGCCAAGGCCAAGCCGATTTTTGACGAAGCCAACATTGCCCGCGTCATCGCGCGCCCCTTCACGGGCAGCAGCGGCCACTACCAGCGCAGCGCCAACCGGCGCGACCTGACCACGCCGCCGCCCACCGACACGCTGCTGGATCTGCTGGTGCGCGCCGGGCGCGAAGTGCACGCGGTGGGCAAGATCAAGGACATTTTTGCCGGGCGCGGCGTGACCCAGTTGCGCAAGGCGCCCGACAACGCCGCGCTGTGCCAGGAAACGCTGGCGGCGCTGGACGGCTGCCCAGACGGCGGCCTGGTGTTTTCCAACCTGGTGGACTTTGACATGCTGTTTGGCCACCGGCGCGACCCGGGTGGCTACGCCGACGCGCTGCAGGCCTTTGACGCCTTTTTGCCGCGCCTGCTGGCAGCGCTGCGCCCAGGCGACCTGCTGGCGCTGAGCGCCGACCACGGCTGCGATCCGACCTGGCCGGGCAGCGACCACACGCGCGAATACGTGCCGCTGCTGTTGGGCGGACCGGCCAGCCCGGTGGGCCTGGATCTGGGGCGGCGCGCCAGCTTTGCCGACCTGGGGCAGACGCTGGCGGCGCACCTGGGGGTGCAGGCGCTGGGCGCGGGCACGCGCTGCTGGTAACGCCGCCCGCCCCTGCCGCCCAGGTTCTGACGGGGGCGGCTGCAGAGCGCGGTCAGGCGCTGCCGCTGCGCAAGGCGTTGCGCATGACCGAGCGCAGCTTGGCCGGGCGCACGGGTTTTTGCAGCACCGCCACCCCCATGCCCGCCGCGGTCTCGCGCACGGCCGGGTCGGTGTCGCCACTGACCACGCAGGCGGGCAGGCTGCGGCCCAGGCTTTCGCGCAGCGCGTGCACGGCCTGCAGGCCATCGAGTTCGCCGGGCAGGCGGTAATCGGTGATGAGGAACTGGGGCGAGAGCCCGGCACGCACCATCTGCTGGGCCTGGGAGGCGTTGTGCGCCACATGGACCTCGCAGCCCCAGCCCTTGAGCAGGCTGTCCATGGCCGCCGAACCGAGAGGGTCGTCCTCCACCACCAGCACCACGGCACTGTCGGTGTCGGTCACGCCCGCTTCGGCGTGCGCGCCCAGCGCCAATCCGGCGCCAGGAGCGGGGGGCTCACCGGCATCCACCTGGGGCAGCACCACCGCAAAGCGCGAGCCGCGCCCGGGCTGCGAGCGCAGGCTCAGGTGCGCGCCGAGCCACTCGCACGACAGCTTGACGATGCTCAGCCCCAGGCCAAAGCCCTTGGATCGGTCGCGCTCGGGATTGCTGACCTGGAAGAACTCGGAAAACACGCGCTGCTGGTCTTCCATGGCGATGCCCACGCCGGTATCCCAGACCTCCAGGCGCACCCGCCGCCCGCCGTCCACACTGCGGCAGGCCACCAGCACGCCGCCCTGGGGGGTGTACTGGATGGCGTTGGCCACCAGGTTGTACATGACCCGCTGCAGCACCGCCGGATCGGCGTGCACCCAGGCACGGGTGGGACGCACGCGCAGGCGGATGCCCTTGACCGCCGCCTGGCTGGCAAAGCTCTCACGCAGCGGCGCGAACATGCGCTCGACAGGGAAGTCGCTGGAGCGCACCTGCATGGTGGGCAGCCCCAGGCGCGAATAGTCGAAGAATTCGTCGAGCATGTGCTGCAGCGCCCGCACGCTGGCGTCCACCCCGGCCACGAGTTCGCGCGCCTCCTGGTCGTGCTGCAGTTGGGACAGGCGGGCCACGAACATGCCCAGGGCATGGGCGGGCTGGCGCAGGTCGTGGCTGGCCGCGGCCAGAAAGCGCGACTTCGCCACCACGTCTTCCTCGGCGCGCTCCTTGGCCTTTTGCAACTGCATGGCGTAAATCATGCGGGTCTTGTTGAAGGCCGCCGCCAGCAGGGTGTAAAAGCCCAGCGAGAGCAGGTACTGCGTTACCTCGACGCCGCTGTAGTGGTAGCTGAAGCCCCAATGGGGGGCGAACCAAACCAGGTAGGCCAGCACCAGGGCGATGAAGCCCAGGCTGTAGGCCCAGCCCTCGCGCTGCTCCTTGATGAAGAAGGCCAGGAAGGGGACGGTGTAGACCCAGTAGATGCCGGTGCCTTCGACCCCGCCGAAAACGATCAGGGCGCCGAAGATGGCGTAGGAAGAAAGGATCAGGCTGAGTTCGGCCCAGAACACCTGGGCCTGCTCGCGGCTGAGCACCCAGGCCGGCACCACGAACAAGGCCACCGCCGCCAGTTCGGTCCACCCCAGGGCCGCCTGCCCCGGCGTGACGAGGTTGAACAGCCCGAACAGCGAGCCCACCACCATGCCGATGCCGGAGGCCACGCGCACCCGCGCGGCGCGCTCGCGCAGGCTGGTCACAGCGCTACACCCCCATGCGGGAAGCGGCCTGTGGCCACCCCGCATTGCATCGAACGAACGGCTCGCAAGACTTGCTCCCTGAAGGCTGTCGGGTAATGAGACGGCGATCATACAACCGCCGCCCGCCCCGGGCCCAGGGATGCGCTCAGATCAGCGGCACGCCGGTCTTGGATTGCACAAATTCGCGCGTGACATCCGGGGCCAGTTCGACGATCTTGAGACCGTGGGGGGTGACGTCCATGACCGCCAGGTCGGTGATGATGCGGTCCACCACGCCCACGCCGGTGAGCGGTAGGGTGCACTGGGGCAATATCTTGAGGTCTTCGCTGCCATCCTTCTTGCGCGCCACGTGCTCCATGAGCACGACCACGTTCTTGACGCCGGCCACCAGATCCATGGCGCCGCCCATGCCCTTGACCATCTTGCCCGGGATCATCCAGTTGGCCAGGTCGCCCTTTTCGCTGACCTGCATCGCGCCCAGGATGGAGAGGTTGATCTTGCCGCCGCGGATCATGGCAAAGCTCTCGTGGCTGCCAAAGATGCTGGAACCCTTGAGCGTGGTGACGGTCTGCTTGCCCGCGTTGATGAGGTCGGCGTCCACCTTGTCTTCGGTCGGAAAAGGGCCGATGCCGAGCATGCCGTTTTCGCTTTGCAGCCAGACTTCGATGTCCTGGGGCACGTAGTTGGCCACCAGGGTGGGGATGCCGATGCCGAGGTTGACGTAGTAGCCGTCTTGTAGCTCTTGGGCGGCGCGTTGCGCCATTTGGTCTTGCGTCCAGGGCATGTCAGTCTCCGCTCTTGGGGGTGGTGGTGCGCTTTTCGATGCGCTTTTCGGGGTGGGGGTTGTGCACGATGCGGTGCACGTAGATGCCAGGCAGGTGCACGCTGTCGGGGGCCATGTCGCCGGTCTCGACGATCTCCTCCACCTCCACCACACAGATCTTGCCGGCCATGGCTGCTGCCGGGTTGAAGTTGCGCGCGGTGTAGCGGAACTGCAGGTTGCCGCTGCGGTCGGCACGGTGTGCCTTGACCAGCGAGACTTCGGGCAGCAGGGCGCGCTCCATGACGTAGGTGTGGCCGTCGAATTCGCGCAGTTCCTTGCCCTCGGCCACGATGGTGCCTACGCCGGTGCGGGTGAAGAAGGCGGGAATGCCCGCGCCGCCGGCACGCAGCTTCTCGGCCAGGGTGCCCTGGGGAGTGAATTCGAGTTCGAGTTCGCCAGCCAGGTATTGGCGCTCGAACTCCTTGTTTTCGCCCACGTAGCTGGAGATCATTTTCTTGATCTGGCGCGTTTCGAGCAGCTTGCCCAGGCCAAAGCCATCGACCCCGGCGTTGTTGGAAATGACGGTGAGGTTCTTGGCGCCGGTGTCGCGCAGGGCGTCGATCAGGGCCTCGGGGATGCCGCACAGGCCAAAGCCTCCGACGGCAAGCAGCTGGCCATCGTGCACGATGCCCGCCAGTGCTGCCTGGGCACTGGGATAGATCTTGTTCACAGGAATGTCTCCTTAAATCGGGGAAGCCGTACGATACTACCGACACCTACCTATGTCTTTACGTAGTATTTCGTAGCCCTCCCCCATGCCAGAAACCGCCCTGCCGCCCGACATCGACTACCGCCTGGCGTTCGAGATGGCCCCGATGGGCCTGGCGTTGTCGCGCCACCGGGTGATCGTGGACTGCAACCTGCGCCTGTGCGAGATGTTCGGCACCAGCCGCGAGCAGTTGCTGGGGCAGTCCTTCCTGATCCTGTACCCCAGCGCGGACGAGTTCGAGCGCACCGGCGAGCGCCTGGTGCCGCTGCTCAACCGCCACGGCACCTATGCCGACGACCGCATCATGAAGCGGGTGGACGGGCGCTTCAAGGGCGAGACCTTCTGGTGCCACGTGAGCGGGCGTGCGCTCAACCAGGACGCCCCGCACGAGGCCGGCATCTGGTGCTTCGAAGACCTGAGCGCGCACCGCCCCGTGAAGGCCGAGCTGACGCCGCGCGAGCGCGAGGTGGCCACCTACCTGATGCAGGGCCTGACCTCCAAGCACATCGGCAAGGCGCTGCGCCTGAGCCACCGCACGGTGGAGATCTACCGCGCGCGGCTGATGCGCAAGTACCAGGCCCACACCACGGCGGACCTGGTGCACAAGCTGCTCACGGGCTGAGCCGCCCTGCGGCCTGCAGCGCAACCAGCCCGGTGCCGGTGTCGGCCGGGGTGCGCCCTGGCGCCGGGGCGGATGGGTCCAGGCGGAACACGGAGACCGTGCCCACGAGCGCCTCGGCCTGGGCCTGGAGGCTGGTGGCAGCCTGGGCCATCTGATCGACCAGGCTGGCGTTTTGCTGCGTGCTGTGGTCCATCTGCCCTACCGCGCGCACCACGTCGTCCACCCCGCGCGCCTGCTCCTGGCTGGCCTGGCTGACGGACTCCATGAGCTGCGCGACGCGGGCAATGGCCTGCACCACGCCGTGCATGGTGCTGCCGGCCTGGTCGACCAGCTGGCTGCCCTGGTCGACCTGGGCCACGCTGGCGTGGATGAGCTGCTGGATTTCCTTGGCCGCCTGGGCCGAGCGCCCCGCCAGCGCGCGCACCTCGGCCGCCACCACGGCAAAGCCGCGCCCCTGCTCACCGGCGCGCGCGGCTTCGACCGCGGCGTTGAGCGCAAGGATGTTGGTCTGGAAGGCGATCGCGTCGATGACGTCGATGATGTCGAACACCTTGCGCGCGGCGCCGTGGATGGCGCGCATGGTCTGCACCACCTGGGCCACCATGGCGCCGCCTTGCTGCGCGGCACGCGAGGTGTCGCTGGCCAGGGCGCTGGCCTCGTGGGCGCTTTGCGCGTTGCTGCGCACGGCCTGGCTGAGTTCGACCATGCGAGCTGCGGTCTGCTGCAAGGCGTCGGCCTGCTGCTCGGTGCGCGCCGACAGGTCGTGGTTGCCGGCAGCGATCTGGGCACTGGCGCTGGCCACGCTGTGCGAGCCGTGGCGCACCTGGGTCACGACCTGGCCCAGGCTGTGGCGCATGGTCTGCAGCGCACGCAGCACCTGGGCCGTCTCGTCGCGCCCGTGCACGGCGATGGCGCCGCCCAGTTGGCCATTGGCGACGCAGCGGGACACCTCCACGGCGTGGCCCAGGCTGCGCTGGATGCGCTGCACCATGGCCAGGCCCAGCACCAGCACCAGCGCCACGGCCAGCAGCGTGGCCACCCCGAAGCCCTGGCGCAAGCGGGTGTAACGCGCGTTGGCCGCCTGGTAGTCGACACGCGCCGCCTCCACCTGGGCCTGCATGAGGGCATCGATGCCCGCGCCCACCGGCTCGTACAGGGGCTGTACCTGCTGCAACGCGATGGCGCGGGCGCGGGGCCAGTCCTGCTCACGCAGCGCCTGCAAGGCCGGCAGCAGGCCTTGCTGCACGAAGCGGGCGCGGTCCTGGGCAAAGCGCTGCACCAGTTCGCGCTGGCCCTGGGCGGCGTCGGTGCGGACGTAGTTGCCCCACAGGGCCGTGATCTGCGCGATGTTGCGCTCGACCTCGGCTATGGCGGAGTGCACGCTGTCGGCTTGCGGGTCGAGTACCGCACTGGCGATGGCCAGCCGGTTGCGCAGCAGGAGTTTCTGGATCGCCGCCACCTCGGTGGTGGGAACCAGGCGCTGGGCATGGCTGCGTTCGAGCGCATCGTTGGAACGCGCCATGCCCCACAGGCCCAAGGCGCCGCTGGCGACCACCAGGCACAGCAATATCCCCAACAGCCACCCCAGACGGGTGCTCAGCTTCCACTGGTTCACGTCAAACACTCCTGTGTATGGTCCGGCACCGGATAAGGGTGCAGGCGCTGGGCCTGCACTTCCATGTCCTGCACGGGCGCCGGCGCTCCGAACAGGAAACCTTGAAAGGCCTCGCAGCCCAGTGCCTGCAGGCGCTGGCGCTGCTCGTCGGTCTCGACCCCTTCGGCGATGACGCGCACGCCCAGGGCATGGGCCATGGCGATGATGGTCTGCACCACCACGGCGTCTTGCTCGCTGTGGGCGACTTCGCGCACGAAGCTGCGGTCGATCTTGAGCTGGTGGATGGGCAAGGCGGTCAGGTGCGCCAGCGAGGAGTAGCCGGTGCCGAAGTCGTCCATGGAGAAGTGCACGCCCAGGCGGTTGAGCTGTTTCATCTTGACCACGGCGTCGTGCAGGTTGTGCAGCACCAGGCTTTCAGTGAGTTCGAGCTTGAGCCGCGAGGCGCTCACGCCGCTGGCCAGCAGGGCCTGGCGCACGCCGTCGACGAAGTCGTCCTGGCGGAACTGGCGCGGGCTGACGTTGACCGACAGCACCCACTGGCTGCGCTGCGGGTGCTGGGCCCAGGCCTGCAACTGGGCGCAAGCGGTGCGCAGCACCCAGTCGCCAATCGGGACGATCAGACCGGATTCTTCGGCGATGGGGATGAAGTCCTGCGGCTGCACCAGCCCCAGGCGCGGGTGCTGCCAGCGCAGCAGCAGTTCGGCGCCCAGCACCCGCTGGCCCGCCCCGACCTGCATCTGGTAGCAAGGCTGCAGTTGGGCCTGGGCCAGGGCGTCATGAAGGTCGGCCTCCAGCGAGGCGCGCACCTCCAGCCGCGCCTGCACCTGGGGGTCGAAAAAGCGCAGGGTGTTGCGCCCGCCGCTCTTGGCCTGGTACATGGACATGTCGGCGCGCTTGAGCAGCTCTTCCATGGCGACGCCGCGCCCCAGGAACAGGCACACACCCAGGCTGCCGCAGGGGCGGTGGACGCGCTTGTCGAGCAGGCAGGGCCGCTGCAGCGCGGCCAGGATCTTTTCCGCCACGCGCTCGGCGGCCAGGCTGGCGCAGGCTTCGTCGCTGCCCAGATCGACCAGCAGCACGATGAACTCGTCGCCCCCGAGGCGCGCCACGGTGTCGCTCTGGCGCACGCATTCCTGCAAGCGCTGGGCGACCTGCACCAGCAGCAGGTCGCCGACGGCGTGGCCCTGGGTGTCGTTGATGGCTTTGAACTGGTCCAGATCGAGCATGAGCACGGCGCCGTACTGGCGCGTGCGCTCGCTCAGCTGCAGCGCATGCTGCAGCCGTTCACACAGCAAGCGGCGGTTGGGCAGTTGCGTCAGGGCGTCGAAAAAGGCCAGTTGGTGGATGGCGGCCTCGTCTTCGCCGAGCTTGGTCTGCATGCGCCCCAGGGCGTGCAGCAACTGGGCGAATTCGTCACTGCCATGCACCGGCACCTCGCTGTCGTAGCGCCCCTGGGCGATGTGGGCAAACACCTGCTGGGCACGCTCCAGCGCGCCGACGATGGAGGCATGGAACAGCCAGCTCAGCCAGGCCATGACGCTGGCGGTGAGCACGAGCAGCGCCAGCACCAGTTGGCGTGTGGCGGTAAAGCGCGCCACGCCCTGCTCGTAGACCTGCAGCGCGGCTTCGAACTGCCAGCGGCTGAGTTCCTCCAGCGCGGGCACGGCCAGGTCGTACTGGCTGGCGGCCTGCTGCGCCAGGACGCGCGCGCGCGCCGCATCCCCCCGGCGCAGGGCGCGCACGGCGGGGTGGGTATTCCGGACGAACGTGACCGGCGATTCCGGGATCGTGACCGCTGATTCCGGCGAACGTGACCGGGGGGATTCCGGGATCGTGACCGGCATTCCGGTGAACGTGACCGGTATGCCGGTCAT
>JBQTHH010000025.1:0-93419 GCA_052390055.1 Rhodoferax sp. | reverse complement strand
TCTTGCGCGAGGAGTCGTTGATGTCGCGCATGGTCTGCACGACCTGGCTGACGACTTCGCCGCCCTTGACGGCGACGCTCGACGCCGTCTGGGCCAACTGGTTGGCCTGGCGCGCGCTGTCGGCGTTTTGGTTGACGGTGCCTCCCAACTCGGCCATGGAGGCGCTGGTTTGTTCGAGCGCTGCGGCCTGCTGTTCGGTGCGTGCGGAGAGGTCGTTGTTGCCTTGGGCAATTTCGGCGCTGGCGGTGGCCACGCTCTCGGAGCCCTGGCGCACATTGGTCACCAGACGGGCCAGGTTGCCCTGCATCTTCGACAGGGCCGCCAGCATCTGGCCGACCTCGTCGCTGCGGTTGACCTCGATGGTCTCCGTCAGATCCCCCGCCGCCACCTTTTCCGTCACCGCGATGGCGCGCGACAGCGGCTGCAGCAGGCCGTGGGCGATGCGCAGCGCCATGGCCGTGCCCAGCACCAGGCCCAGCACCAGGCAGACCCAGATGGTGACGACAGCCGCGCTCAGGGCCGATTGCAGTTGCTTGCTGTCACTGATCTGCAGTTCGGTGAGCCGGGACACCAGGCCATCCACGGCCTTGCCGTGCTCCTCGGGCGCCGCGCCGTGCGAAGACTGTGCCGCACCCAGGGCCTGCTTCTCCTCGGCCGCCTGCACCAGGGTAGAGAGCTTCTTGACGCCGTCCGACTCCAGCGCCGGCACGGCAGACTTGGCGGCGACCGCCACTTTGATCTGGGTGGACCATTCGTTGGCCAGCGCCATGCGCATGGCGCGCTCGTCGAGTGCTTTGTTCAGGTGCTGGACCGTGGCCAGTTGGCTCTGCCCCACCACGGTGACGATGGCCAGCAAGGCCAACAGCACGCCAAAACCCAACAACAACCGCTGCTTGACATTCAAGTGCATGCCCCACTCCTTCTGATGGCCGTACAAGGTGCGTGTCCATCGTACTGCGGTTTCATGGCCAATGCAGCCCCCATGCACTACGGGTTTGCACGGTGTCCAGACGCCCGCAGGTGCCGTAGCGCTTGCGCCACCCCGGCGGGCACCGGAACATCCTCAGTGCGCCTGGTCCCAGTTGGCGCCCACCCCGACCTCGGCCAGCAGGGGCACGGCCAGCTGCGCCACCCCGGCCATCAGGCGCGGCACCTGTTCGCGCACCCAGTCCACCTCAGAGAGCGGCACCTCGAACACCAGCTCGTCGTGCACCTGCATCACCATGCGCGTGCCCAGGGCCTGGGCGTCCAGCGCCTTTTGCACCGCCACCATGGCCAGCTTGATCAGGTCGGCGGCCGTGCCCTGCATGGGCGCGTTGATGGCGGCGCGCTCGGCCCCGGCCCGGCGCGGCCCGTTGGGCGAGTTGATCTCGGGCAGGTACAGGCGCCGCCCAAACACGGTTTGCACATAGCCCTGCGCCTTGGCGCTCTGGCGCGTGCGCTCCATGTAGTCCTTTACCCCGGGGTAGCGCTCGAAATAGCGCGTGATGAAATTCTTGGCCGCCGTGTTGTCTATCCCTAAGCTGCGCGCCAGCCCAAAGGCGCTCATGCCGTAGATCAGGCCGAAGTTGATCGCCTTGGCATAGCGGCGCTGCTCGGGGCTCACCGCCTCCAGCGCCAGGCCAAAGACCTCGGCCGCGGTGGCGCGGTGCACGTCGTGCCCCTCTTGGAATGCGCGCACCAGGGCCGCGTCGCCACTGAGGTGGGCCATGATGCGCAGCTCGATCTGGCTGTAGTCGGCGCTGGCAATCACGCAGCCCGGCGGCGCCACAAAGGCCTCGCGCACCCGGCGCCCCTCGGGGGTGCGGACCGGGATGTTTTGCAGGTTCGGGTCGTTGCTCGACAGCCGCCCGGTCACCGCCACCGCCTGCGCGTAGTGGGTGTGCACGCGCCCCGTGCGCGGCAAGGCCATCGCGGCGAGCTTGTCGGTGTAGGTGCCCTTGAGCTTGGCCAAGCCGCGGTGCTCCAGAATCTTGGCCGGCAGCGGGTAGTCTTCGGCCAGCTTTTCCAACACCTCCTCGTCCGTGCTGGGGGCGCCGGTGGCGGTTTTCTTCACCACCGGCAGGCCCAGTTTGGTGAAGAAAATCTCGCCAATCTGCTTCGGGCTACCCAGGTTGAAGGGCTGCCCGGCCAGTTCGTGCGCCTCGCGCTCCAGCTCCACGATGCGCTGGCCCAGGGCGTGGCTTTGCGCCGCCAGCGTGGGCGCGTCGATGCTCACGCCGTTGCACTCGATGCGAAACAGCGCCTCGCTGCTCTCGATTTCGAGCTGGTAGACAAAAGCCAGCGCCGGGTCCGCCTGCAGGCGCGGCCACAGCGCGCGGTGCACGTCCATCACAAAGTCGGCGTCCTCGCAGGCGTAGCGCGCCACGCGCTCGATGTCCACCTGGTCGATGCCGATCTGCGAAGCGCCCTTGCCGCACAGGTCTTCAAAGCTCAGGCCCTTGCGCCCCACGTGGCGCTCGGCCAGGCTCTCCAGCCCATGGGGCTTGTGCACCTCCAGCACATAGCTTTGCAGCATGGTGTCGTGCGCGTAGCCGCGCACCGTGATGCCGTGGTTGGCAAACACATGCTGGTCGTACTTGACGTGCTGGCCCAGCTTGGGCGCGGCCGGGTTCTCCAGCCAGGCCCGCAGGCGCTCCAGCACCGCGTCGCGCGGCAACTGCTCGGGCGCACCGGGGTAGCTGTGCGCCAGCGGAATATAGGCCGCCTGCCCGGGCTGCACACACAGCGAAATGCCCACGATCTGCGCGCGCATCTCGTCGAGCATGGTGGTTTCGGTGTCCAGCGCGGTCAGCTCGGCGGCTTCGATGCGCTTCAGCCAGGTGTCAAACGCGACCCAGTCCAGCACCGTGTCGTACTGCAGCTCGCCTTGCAGCGCGCTGTGCGGCGCGCTGCCAAACAGGTCGCCGCTGGCGGCATCCGCGCTGGCCGTGCCCGCGCCCGCTGCGCCCCCCGCCACCGGGGGCTTGCCCTGCGCCGACGCCCCCGCCTCCAGCGCGCGGGCCAGGCCCTTGAACCCATACTGCTGGTAAAAATCCTTCAAAGCCCCCGTATCTTCTGCCTTGGCCGCTAGCGAATCGATAGCAGGGTAACCCACCACCCAGTCCTGCAGCGCGCAGTCGGTCTTGATCGTGAGCAACTGGCGCGCGGTGGGCAGCCAGTCGCGCGCCTTGCGCAGGTTCTCTCCGGCCACGCCCTTGATGGCCTCGGCATGCTCCAGCACGCCTTGCAGCGAGCCGTATTCCAGCAGCCACTTGGCCGCCGTTTTCGGGCCCACCTTTTCCACCCCGGGCACGTTGTCCACCGTGTCGCCCACCAGGTTCTGGTAGTCCAGCATCAGGTGCGCGGGCACGCCAAACTCGGCCTGCACCCCGGCCAGGTCGCGGCGCTTGCCGCTCATGGTGTCGATGATGGTGATGCGCTCGGTGACGAGCTGGGCCAGGTCCTTGTCGCCGCTGCTGATGAGCACCTCCAGCCCCTGCTGCGCGCCCAGCACGGCCAGGGTGCCGATCACGTCGTCGGCCTCCACCCCGGGCACGTCCAGCACCTTCCAGCCCATCAGCGCCACCATCTGGTGGATGGGCGCAATCTGGGCACGCAAATCGTCCGGCATGGGCGCGCGCTGCGCCTTGTACTGGGGGTAGATGGCGTCGCGGAAGGTCGGCCCCTTGGCGTCGAACACACAGGCCACGTAGGCCGCCGGATACTCCTTGCGCAAGGACTGCAGCATGTTCACCATGCCGCGTATCGCCCCGGTCGGGGCGCTGGCCGGGTCGCCGGGCACGGCGCGCAGGTCGGGCATGGCGTGGAAGGCGCGGTACAGATAGCTGGAGCCATCCACCAGCAGCAAAGTCTTGTCGGGATTGGTCATAGCGGCGCATTGTGCCCGCGCGCAAGCCCCCCATGCGCACCCGCCCAGTGGCACAATCCGATCCATCCCCTGGAGGTCGCCATGAGCCAACTCGCCACCGAACTGTCCGTCCGCGCCCGCGAGCTATCGCCGCAGGACCGCGCATGGCTGGCAGAAGATCTGCTGGCCAGTCTGGCGCCGAGCGACGAGGCACTGACCCAGGCCTGGGACGAAGAAATCCGGCGCCGGGTGGATGAGGTGGAGCGTAGCAGCGTGCCTTTGATCCCCGCTGACGAAGCCTTTGCACAGGTCCGTCAGGCGCTTCAGGCGTGAGTTCGCCGCGTTTCCATCCGGACGCCTTGCGCGAACTCCTGGCCCAGGCCAGCTACTACGAAGATCAGGATCAGGGCCTGGGACAACGGTTTGTCGCGGAAGTCGAATCGGCCCTGGGTCTGGCCAACCTGATGCCCGGCATAGGCTGTCCCTATCTCCAGGGTACCCGTCGCGTATTTCCAAAAGGGTTTCCGCACTCCGTGGTGTACCGCATGAGCGGTGACACGCTGGTCGTCCTGGCCGTGGCACCTTTCAAGCGCAAACCCGGCTATTGGAGCAAGCGCAGATAGCCCGATAGGCAGCCGCACAACGCAGCCCCGCACGGGGCGCCTTGCCCCTCTACAATGGCGGGTTTCCTCCTCCTTCGCGGGCCCCTTTCGGCGTGGACCGCACTCACCCACCGGTTGCGTTCCATGGCGGTTTACACAGAAGTATCGTTCGACGAGGCCAGCGCCTTCCTGTCCCGCCTCGCGCTGGGCACGCTGCAGGAACTCAAGCCCTGCGCGGGCGGCATCGAAAACACCAACTACTTCGCCACCACCGACCAGGGCGCCTGGGTGCTCACCCTGTTCGAACGCCTGGGCTTCGAGCAGTTGCCCTTCTACCTGCGCCTGATGAAGCACCTGGCCGCGCACGGCGTGCCCGTGCCCGACCCGGCCGCCAACGCCGACGGCGACGTGGTGCACCGCCTGCAAGGCAAGCCTGCCGCCGTGGTCAACCGCCTGCGTGGTGCCAGCGAACTCGCCCCCAGCCCCGCCCACTGCGCCACCGTGGGCGCCATGCTGGCGCGCATGCACCTGGCCGCACGCAGCTTTGGCATACGCCAGCCCAACCTGCGCGGCCTGCCCTGGTGGAACGAGACCGCGCCCGTGGTGCTGCCCTACCTGGAGGCCGAGCAGGCCGAACTGCTGCGCGCCGAGCTGGCCTACCAGAACCACGTGGCCGAACAGTCGCTCTACGCCGCCTTGCCGCGCGGCCCCATCCATGCCGACCTGTTCCGCGACAACGTGATGTTCGGGCACGACCTGGGCACGGGCGCGGCCCCCGAGCTGACGGGCTTCTTCGACTTCTACTTTGCGGGCGAAGATGCTTGGCTCTTCGACCTGGCGGTGTGCCTGAACGACTGGTGCATCGACCTCGCCACTGGCGCCACGGACGGCGCGCGCACGCGCGCCTTCGTGCGCGCCTACGAATCGGTGCGCCCCTTGAGCGCGCCCGAGCGCCAGTTGCTGCCTGCCATGGCGCGCGCGGGCGCCCTGCGCTTTTGGCTCTCGCGCCTGTGGGACTTCTACCTGCCGCGCGAGGCCGCGCTGCTCAAGGCGCACGACCCCGGGCATTTCGAGCGTGTGCTGCGCCAGCGCATCGAACACCCCTTGGGCATGCAGGAGGTGGCGGCATGAAACTGCAGATCGTCCAAGCCAGCCAGGGCGCACTGTGGGTGCGCCAGGGCTTGCGCACCTTCATGCGCCAGCCCATCGGGCTGGCCGGGCTGTTCATGCTCTTTTCCCTGACCATGATGCTGCTGCATGTGCTGCCCACCCTGGGCACCGCCATCGGCCTGGCGCTGATGCCCGCCTTCACGGCCGGTTTCGTGCAGGCCACCCAGGCCGTGGAAGAGGGCCGCTTTCCCCGCCCGCAACTGCTGCTCTCCGCCTTGCGCGCCAGCGCACGCCGCCCCATGCTGGTGCTCGGCGCCCTGTACCTGGCCAGCGTGCTGCTGGTGCTGCTGCTGAGCGTGTTCATGGACGGCGGCACCCTGGCGCGCATCTACCTGCTCGGCGGCGCGCTCGACGACAGCACGCTGGGCAACCCGGGCCTGCCCGGGGCGCTGCTGCTGACCATGGTGCTGTACCTGCCGGTGTCCATGGCCTTCTGGCACGCCCCGATGCTGGTGGTGGACGCTGGCCACACGCCGCTGAAGGCGCTGTTCTTCAGCTTCGTGGCCTGCAAGCGCAATCTGGGCGCCTTCACCGTGTACGGCCTGGGCTGGGGCCTCATGTACCTGGCGCTGCTCATGACCGCCTCCACCCTGGGCTTCGTGCTGGGCGGGCCAGCGCTCGCCAGTGCCCTGGCGGTGCCCTTCACCATTATCGCGGCGGCGGTGTTCTTCACCTCCATCCGTTACAGTTACCGCGATTGTTTCGCCCCCGACACCGCAGGAGACACGCATGACAGCGCATAGCTTGCTCAGCCGCCACGACAACGAAGTGCTCTGGTTCCAACGCCGCGGCTTCCTGCAGGGGGCGGCGGCGTTTGTCGCTGCGGGCGGCTCTGGCACGCTGCTGGCGCAGCCGCGCAGCAACATCGTCGAACTCTATGGCGACGCGCTGCTCAACGGCCAGGCGCTGCGCCCCGATGCCATCATCCAGACCGGCGACACCGTGCGCACCGGGCCGCGCTCGACACTGACCTTCGTGATCGGCAACTCGGCCTTCCATGTGCGCCACAACTCCGAGCTGACGGTGGAGCGCGGCGCCACGCTCAGCACCGTGAGCATCCTGCGCCTGATCAGCGGCGCCGTGGCCAGCGTGTGGGGCAAGGGCAGCCAGCGCCAGATCGTCACCCCCACCCTCACCGCGGGCATCCGCGGCACCGGGGTCTATACCGAGATCTTTGCCGACCAGGACGGGCGCAGCTACTTCTGCAACTGCTACGGCGTGGTGGACATGGCCGCCGGGAGCGACAGCGTGGTGAGCGAGTCCAGCTACCACCAGGCCTTCTGGGGCGAGGTCCAGCCCAAGAACGGGCGCTGGCTGACCCCGGCCAAGGCCATCAACCACACCGACGAAGAGCTGGAATACCTGGCCCGGCTGGTGCACCAGAAAACCGCCTGGCAGATCATGGGCAAGAAGGGCGTCAAGGACGGCAAGGGCTACATGGAAGACAAGCCCGGGCAGATGCACCCGGCGCAAATGCTGGGCAAATAGCGCCGCGCGGCAGGCCCGCAAGGCGGCGGCGCCTGCCCGGTTGGGGGCACAGCCCCGTCGTCATACCTTCTTCATCGGCCTGTCATACGCCTTGGGCATGCTAGGGGCTCCTTTGTGTGCTCCCCCTCATCTGTCCCATCATGAAACGCCGAATCCCGAACAGCCCCGATTTTTCCTTCAACAACGAAGACTCCAACCACAGCGCCAACGAGTCGTTCGACACCGTTTTGAACGCCCGCCTGCAACGCCGCAGCCTGCTGCTGGGCGGCGCAGCCGCACTTGGCAGCACCGTGTTGGGTGGCACCGCGCTCACCGGCTGCGCCACCACCCTGGCCGAAGGCAGCGCCGCCGCCCCCGCCCCCTTGCACGCCCTGGTCTCCGCCCTGGGCTTCCAGGCCGTGCCCAAGAGCCTGGCCGACCGGGTGCTGGTGCCCGAAGGCTACCGCGTGCAGGTGCTCTACGCCCTGGGCGACCCGCTGCGCGCCGATGTACCCGCCTTCCAAAATGACGGCAGCGACACCCAGTGGGAACACCGCGCCGGTGACCACCACGACGGCATGGAGTGGTTTGGCCTGGACGCCCAGGGCCGCCCCAGCGCCAGCGCCACCACCCGCGGCGTGCTGGCCATGAACCACGAAGCCACCACGGACGAAAAGCTCAGCTCCTTCTTCATCCACGCCGACGGCGGCAAGGCCAGCCTGCCCCGCCCAGCCAGTGAGGTGGACAAGGAACTGGCCATCCACGGCCTGTCGGTAGTGGAAGTGCAGGCCCAGGGCCGCGCGTGGAAAACCCTGCAGGATTCCCACCTGAACCGCCGCGTCACCAGCATGACCGAAGTACTGCTCACCGGCCCCGCCGCTGGCAGCGCCCACATGGTCACCAAGTACAGCCCGGACGGCATGCGCGCCCGCGGCACGCTCAACAACTGCGGCACCGGCAAGACCCCCTGGGGCACTTTTGTGTCCGGCGAAGAAAACTGGTTCGGCTACTTCCACCGCGACGCCAAGGACGACGAGCGCCGTGGCAAGAAAGACAAGCAAGTCGCTGGCCTCAACCGTTATGGCCGCAAGGCCGGTGCCGCCAGCCGCCACGGCTGGGAAAGCGCGGGGGCCGACGACCGCTTTGCGCGCTGGAACAACGGTGCCATCGGTGCCGACGCCAAGGCCGACTACCGCAACGAACTCAACACCTTCGGCTACGTGGTGGAAATGGACCCCTACCAGCCGCAGGAGCTGGTGCGCAAGCGCACTGCCCTGGGCCGCATCGCGCATGAGAGCGTGAGCTTTGCCGCCCCCGTGGTGGGCCAGCCGGTGGTGGCCTATATGGGTGACGACTCGCGCGGCGAGTACATGTACAAGTACGTCTCAGCGGCCCTGTGGGATGCCGCCGACGCCACACCGGCCAAGCGCCTGGCCGCTGGCGACAAGTACCTGAACCAGGGCACCCTGTTTGCCGCCAGGTTCAAGGCCGACGGCACCGGCGAATGGATGGAGCTGTCGCTGAACAACCCGTTCGTGACCGCCTACCCCGACTTTGAGTTCACCAGCGAGGCCGACATTGCCGTGTTCACCCGATTGGCTGCCGACGCCGTGAACGCCACCAAGATGGACCGCCCGGAGTGGGGCGGCATCAACCCGCGCAACGGCGAGTTCTACATGACGCTCACCAACAACGCCAACCGCACGGTCGACGGCGAAATGGGCGTGGACGCTGCCAACCCCCGCACCTACTCCGACATGAAAAGCGGCACCAAGGAGAGCAAGGGCAACGTGCACGGCCACATCATCCGCGTGGCCGAAGGCAAGCCCTCGGACACCGCTTTCCGCTGGGACATCTACGTGTTTGGCGCCGAATCCGACTCCGACGCCGCCCGCGTCAACCTCTCGCGTCTGACGGAAGAAAACGACATGTCCGCCCCGGATGGCCTGGCCTTCAGCAAGGCCACCGGCATCTGCTGGATCCAGACCGACGACGGCGCCTACACCGACAAGACCAACTGCATGATGCTCGCCGCCATTCCGGGCAAGGTGGGCGACGGCGAAAAGAAAACCCTGGCCTACCAGCGCGCCGACGGCAGCGAAAAGCGCGTGAGCACCCCGGTGGGCAAGGCGCAGACGCCCGAAATGCTCAAGCGTTTCCTGGTCGGCCCCAAGGACTGCGAAATCACCGGCCTGTGCGAAACCCCGGACGGCAAGACCCTGTTCATCAACATCCAGCACCCCGGTGAAGGCACCAAAATGGCGGATGTAACCAACCCCGCCAAGTACACCAGCCACTGGCCCGCCAACGCCGGTTACGGCGCCGGCCAGCGCCCGCGCTCGGCCACCATCGTGATCACCAAGATGGATGGCGGCGTGATCGGCAGCTGACTCCCTACCACGCGCGGCTGCCGGTCTGCCACGGCAGCCGCACCCGCGGGGCAGGTACGCCCGCTGGGGCGCGTTGCACCTTCAACCAGGCCCGGCAAACCTGGCCCGCGCGTCGTGTACGCGCGCTCGGATGGCGCACTGCGCGGCGTGGTCGTTGACCAGGCCCATGGCCTGCATGAAGGCGTACATGGTGGTCGGCCCCACAAACTTCCAGCCCCGCTTCTTGAGCGCCTTGGACAAGGCCACCGACACGGGCGTGGTGGACACAGTTTGCGGCGCCGGCAAGTCTGAAGCCTGGGGTTCGAACTGCCAGAAAAACGCCGCCAGCGAGCCCGCCTCCTGCACCAGGGCTTGCGCACAGCGGGCGTTGTGGATGGTGGCTTCGATCTTGCCCCGGTGGCGCACGATGCCCGGGTTTTGCAGCAGGCGCTCCACGTCCCACCCGTCGAAAGCCGCCACCTGGTGGAAGTCGAAGCCGCAGAAGGCGGCGCGAAAGTGCTCCCGCTTGGCCAGAATCGTGCGCCAGCTCAGCCCCGACTGGAAGCCCTCCAAGCAGATCTTTTCAAACAGGCGCACATCGTCCGCCACCGGAAAGCCCCATTCCCGGTCGTGGTAGCCCAGAAACTCTGGTGCCGCACTGCACCAGCGGCAGCGTGCCAGGCCGTCCGCCCCCATCACGACGGCACTCATGCTTCGCTCTCCCGCAAGAACGCCAGGCGGGAGTCCACCCGGGTGGGCGTAATGCCCACGACCTGCACGCTCACAATGCCCTGGCTGACAAACGGATCCTGGTCCAAACGCTCATGAAGCTCGGCCTCGCTCACGCCATGAACCACGATGCCGCCACCGGGTTGGCCCATGAGGTTGCCACTGGCCAGGAAGACGCCATCGTCAAAGCCTTGCTGCAACCAGGCTTTGTGCGCCGCCATGTGGGGTGCGGCCTGCGCGGGGTTGCCCGCCAAGGCGAGCGATACGATGAACATGGGGTTCTCCTTGGTTTTATTGGACGGGGTGGCGCGTCAGTGGGCCGCTGCGGTGGATGGCGCCAGCGTGTTCAGCCAGCCGCGCAATTGGTAAACCTCCTGCGCGACAAAGGCTTCGTCCTGGAACGCATTGGCCAGGGTGGCAATGCCCTGGCTGCGGGCCAGCAGGTGCATGGCCAGCCGGTCGGCCTCGTCCGCCAGCCCCGCCTGCGCGAACTGCGCGGCCAACCAGTGGCGAAACAGAGAAAACAGCGCATTGGCCTGTGGCAGCGCCGGGTGCTCCAGCTTGGCCAGCTCGGTGCACAAGCTGCCCACCGGGCAGCCGTGGCGGCCGATCTGCGGTGCGTTCATGAGCATCATGCCGATGAAACGGTCGATGCGCTCCCATGGCGTGGGCGCCAGCGCGGACCAGGCATCCAGCATGGCCTGTGTATTCTGGGTGCGCAGCGCGATCACAGCCGCCAGGATTTCGTCCTTGGCCTTGAAGTGGTGGTAAAAATTTCCACGTGAAAGCCCCACCGCCTCGGCAATATGGGCAAACGAGGTGTGGTCGTAACCATGTTCGTAAAACAGCCGGTCGGCCGTCTCGGCGATGCGTTCGCGCGTGCTGGGGGCTGCAGGGGTCACGGACTTTCTGGACAAGCAGGACAAAGACAGTGCGCGAATATTAGGTCAACCGTCCTAGATGGTCAACCACATTCCCCCCGCACGGTGGCCCCAACGCAGCGGCGGGGGCCCCCCCCGGTCTTCTGGCAGGACTTCAATCCATGCCCTCGCCATCCCTGGCAATCTGTCTCCAGGTCTTGCCCGCATCCGCGCTGACGAAAACGTTCTTCTTGAACGTGGCGATGGCCCACTCCTGGCGGCGGCGCGGGTTTTGCGCGAGGTAGGCCACCGCGTCCTCGCCGAGCACCGGCAATGGCCGGCTTTCGGGTTTTGCGCCGGGCCGCAGGGTCGTGCGCAGCAGGCTCGCCGCCTTGCCCGCGTAGGCACTCACCCACAGGTGCTCGCCGTCCAGGTCAAAGGCCTGGGCCAGCACCTGTGGGCCGCTGAGCAGGAGCCGGAAGCTGGCCCCAGCGTCGGTCGACAGGTAGAGCCCCGCATCGGTGCCCGCGGTAAGGGTCTTGTGGTCGCGCGGATGCACCGCCAGGGTATGGGGGCTGCCAGGCAAGCCATGCGCCTGGGCGTGCTGCCAGCGCAAACCATCGTTCACCGTGAAGTGGATGCCCACCTGGCCCATGCGTGAGTTCGGCTGGTGGTTGAACACGTACACGGCATTGGTTTCGTAAGCCGTTGCCAGCAGGTGGAAGTCGGACTCGCCCTCCAGACCGAGCTTTTGCCAGGTTTTGCCCTCGTCCACGCTCTTGATGAGCCCGAAGGGGTTCGTCAACCCGGTACCCGGCGCCGGATGGCCGCTGCTGTAGAGCGCGCTGCGGGTGGCCGCAAACCCCATGTAGTCGTGCGGCGCGCCATCCGCCCTGCTCCAGCGCCCGCCGGCGTAAACCGCCAGGCCCTGGTGGGAAGGAACGTACAGGCGCTTGCCGTCGGCACTGTAGGACAGGCCATGGACATGGGGCAGGGCCACGGCGGCGGCGGCAGGCGCCGCGCGGAAGAAGGCCAGGGCCAGCGCCATGAAAAGGGTGGCTGCCAAGGGGCGAAGTGTCCGGGACATGGGCTACCTCACCTGGGTGATGGCATAGCCATTGGCCGCCTGGACAAACCCGAACTCGACCGTCTTGCCCACGCCGAGCTGCTCCAGCAGCCGCGGGTCCTGGAGCCGAAACCCCATGGTCATGGCGGGCCAGTTCAGGCTTTTGACGGGTTCGTGGGCCAGGGTGACGACACCAGCCGCTGCATCGACCTTGGTGACCTTGCCCTTGGCCATGTGCACGGTGTGCCCTGGCGCCGCCTGGCCCATCGGCATGCCCTTCATGCCGTCCATGGGCTTTTGCTGCGCCATCGCCGCGGTGGCCGTCAGCACAAGAATGGCCGCGAGTGTAGGGGTCAGTGGTTTGTTCATTTTCAGATTTCTCCAATCAGTGGGAGGGTGGGAAGCCGGTCTCTGGCCCATCCAGAGACCGGAGGTTTTCATCAAGGGTGTTCGCCGCTTGAATGAATCGGGTGCGCCGGTGTGTGCGCTTGTCGGCGGGGTCGGCGCATCAGATAGTAGGCCGCCGGAATCACGAACATCGACAGCAGCGGTGCGCTGAGCATGCCCCCGACCATGGGGGCAGCGATGCGCTGCATCACTTCCGAGCCGGTGCCCGCGCCCCACAGGATGGGCAGCAGGCCCGCCAGGATCACCGCCACCGTCATGGCCTTGGGGCGCACCCGCAGCACCGCGCCTTCGCGGATGGCGTCCAGCAGATCGGCCTCGCTGGTCTGGTTCTGGTCAATGCGCGCCATCCAGGCCTGCTTGAGGTACAGCAGCATGATCACGCCAAACTCCGCCGCCACCCCGGCCAAGGCGATGAAGCCCACCACGCCCGCCACCGACAGGTGGTAGCCCAGGCCCACCAGCAGCCAGATGCCGCCCACCAGGGCAAAGGGCAGCGTCGCCATCAGCAGCAGGGCCTCGCCAAAGTGCTTGAAGGTGAGGTACAGCAGCACAAAGATGATGAGCAGCGTGAACGGCACCACCAGCCGGAGCTTGGCGGCGGCGCGCTCCAGAAACTCGAACTGCCCGGACCACGACACCGAATAGCCGGGCGGCAGTTGCACCTGCTGGGCCACGGCCTGCTGCATCTCGCGCACCGCCGTGCCCAGGTCGCGCCCGCGCAGGTCCACATAGACGAAGCCCGCCAGGCGGGCGTTCTCGCTGCGCAGCATGGGCGGCCCGTCCATGATGCGGATCTCGGCCACGTCGCCCAGCACCAGTTGCTGAGCGTGCGGGCTGACGATGGGCAGGGCACGCAGCCCCTGCAGCGAATCGCGCAGCTCGCGCGGGTAGCGCACGTTGATGGGGTAGCGCTGCAGGCCCTCCACGGTCTCGCCGATGTTCATGCCGCCCACCGCGCTTTCCACCACCGACTGCACATCGGCGATGTTCAGGCCATAGCGGGCGGCCTGCTGGCGCTGGATGTCGACCTGGACGTAGCGCCCGCCCGTCAGGCGTTCGGCCAACGCGCTGGTGACGCCGGGCACTTTTTTCACCGCCTGCTCGACCTCGCCCGTCAGCCGGTTGATGACGGCAAGGTCACTGCCCAGCACCTTGACCCCGACCGGGCTCTTGATGCCAGTGGCCAGCATGTCCAGTCGGTTGCGGATGGGCGGAATCCAGATGTTGGTCAGGCCCGGCACGCGCACGGTCCGGTCCAGCTCCTCCACCAGCTTCTCGGGGGTCAGGCCGGGGCGCCATGCGCTTCTGGGCTTGAACTGGATCACGGTCTCGAACATCTCGATGGGGGCCGGATCGGTGGCCGTCACCGCGTTGCCGGCCTTGCCATAGACACTGGCCACCTCGGGCACCGTGCGGATCAGCCGGTCGGTCTGCTGCAGCAATTGCGCCGCCTTCGCTGCCGACAGACCCGGCAGCGCGGTGGGCATGTAGAGCAGGTCGCCCTCGTCGAGCGGCGGCATGAACTCGCTGCCCAGGTACTGCAAGGGCCACAGGCTGGCCACGAAGAACAGGGCGGCAGCAGCGATGGTCGCCCTGGGGAAACGCAGCACCACATCGAGCAGGGGCCGGTACAGGACGATGAGCCAGCGGTTGAGCGGGTTGTGCTGCTCGTGCGGAATGCGCCCGCGGATGAGGTAGCCCATCAGCACCGGGACCAGGGTCACCGCCAGGCCCGCGCTGGCCGCCATGGCATAGGTCTTGGTGAAAGCCAGGGGCGAGAACAGCCGCCCTTCCTGCGCCTCCAGCGTGAACACCGGCACGAAGGACAGGGTGATGATGAGCAGCGAGAAGAACAGCGCCGGGCCGACCTCGGCAGCGGCCTCGCCGATCACCCGCCAGCGGGTGTCGCCGTGCAGTTGCTCCCCTGGGTGCGCGTGGCCCCAGGCCTCCAGGTGCTTGTGGGCGTTCTCGATCATCACCACCGCCGCATCCACCATCGCGCCAATGGCAATGGCGATGCCGCCCAGCGACATGATGTTGGCATTGACCCCCTGAGCGTGCATGACGATGAAGGCGGCCAGAATGCCCAGCGGCAGCGAGACGATGGCGACCAGGGCCGAGCGCAGGTGGAACAGGAACAGCGCACACACCACGGCCACCACCAGGAATTCCTCCACCAGCTTGTGGCTCAGGTTCTCGATAGCGCGCGCGATCAGGCCGGAGCGGTCGTAGGTGGGCACGATCTCGACGCCCGGCGGCAAGCTCTTTTTCAGCGCCGCCAGCTTTTCCTTGACCGCTGCAATGGTGCTCAGCGCGTTCTCGCCCGAGCGCATGACGATCACCCCACCCACCGCCTCGCCCTCGCCGTCGAACTCGCCAATGCCGCGGCGCATCTCCGGCCCCGTCTGAACGACGGCCACGTCACCCAGCCGCACGGAGACCCCCGCCGGGGTCGTCATCAGCGGGATGGAGCGGAAATCGTCCAGGCTTTGCAGGTAGCCCGAGGCGCGCACCATGAACTCGGCCTCGCCCATCTCCAGCACCGAGCCGCCCGCTTCCTGGTTGGCGCGGCGGATGGCATCGATCACCTGTGCATGCGCTATGCGATAGGCCGCCAGCCGGGACGGATCGAGCACCACCTGGTACTGGCGCACCATGCCGCCGATGCTGGCCACCTCGGCCACGCCTGGCACGGTCTTCAACTCGAACTTCAGAAACCAGTCCTGCAGGCTGCGCAACTGGGACAGGTCCTGCTGGCCGGACCTGTCAATCAGCGCGTACTGGTAAATCCAGCCCACCCCGGTGGCGTCCGGCCCCAGCGCCGAAGTGGCGCCGGGGGGCAGGCGCGACTGCACCTGGTTGAGGTATTCCAGCACCCGCGAGCGCGCCCAATAGAGGTCGGTGCCGTCCTTGAACAGCACGTAGACGTAGCTGTCGCCAAAGAAGGAATAGCCGCGCACCACCCGCGCCCCCGGCACCGAGAGCATGGTGGTGGTCAGCGGGTAGGTAAGCTGGTTTTCGACCAGTTGCGGCGCCTGCCCCGGCCAGGTGGTGCGGATGATGACCTGGGTGTCCGAGAGGTCGGGCAAGGCGTCCAGCGGCGTGCGCAGCAGCGAGACCACGCCCCAGGCCGCCAGCAGCACGGTGGCGATCAGCACCAGAAAGCGGTTATTGATCGACCAATGGATCAGGCGCGCGATCATGGCTTGGCTCCCAGGGGGGTGCCAGGCGCTGGCGCGTCGCTGGCCGACAAGCGTGCCTCCACGCCTTTGAGGCTGGCTTCGGAGTCGATCAGGAACTGCCCGGACAGCACGATCTTCTGGCCCTGGCTCAGGCCGGACAGGATTTCGGCCTGGCCTGCCTGTTCGCGCCCCACCTGCACCGCCACCGGGCGGAACGCCCCGTTGTCCACCACCATGACCAGCGTGCGTTTGCCGGTGCGCACCAGGGACTCGCTGGGCACCAGCAGGCTCGGGCGCGCAGGCGCGCCGCTCAGGAGCACCTGCACCGACATGCCCGGCACCAGCCGGGCGCCGGGGTTGGCCAGGACCATGCGCGCCTTGCGGGTGCGCGTGGCGGGGTCAAGCTCGGGCAGCCAGGCCTGCACCTGGCCCCGGAACACCGCGCCCGGCCATGCCGGGGTCTGCGCCGCCACCCGTGCGCCCACGGCCAGCTGCGCGGCCTGGCTCTCGGGCACCTCCGCCTGCACCCACACGGTGGAGAGGTCGTGGATGCGCACGAGCGCCATGCCCATCATGGCCGTGCCGCCCTCTCGGGCCACCAGCTCCGTGACCACGCCGCTGGCCGGTGCAACCACCGTCATGCGGGCCTGCACTTGGCCCGTGCGCTCCACCAGCGCGACCTGCGCCTCGCTCATGCCCGCCTGGCGCATGCGCTGGCGGGCGGCCTCGGCCAGGGTCTCCAGCCCGGGCCCGGCCAGGCGCCGGGCGGCCAGATAGTCCTCCTGCACCGCCACCCAGTCGGGCACATGCAGCTCCAGCAGCGGCTGGCCCTTGCTGACCGGGTCCAGCACCGCACGCACATGCAGTTTTTCAATGAAGCCGGTCGCACGCGCCTGCACCAGGTATTGGCCGCGCTCATTCCAGGCCACGGTGCCCACGGCAGAAAGCTCCGGCGCCAGCGGGCCCAAGACCACTTCACCGATGCGCAGGCCGATGTTCTGCTGTATGCGTGCGCTGACCGTGACCGTGCCCGTGTCAGCACCCTCGGCACCGGCGTAGGCGGGCACCAGCATCATGTCCATGAAGGGCGACTTGCCCGGCGCCTCGAACTGTTTTCCGGGCACCATGGGGTCGTGGTAGTACAGGATTGTGCGGCCCGTGACCGGGTCGACGTCCCCGGCTTTCAGCCCCGCCCCAATATGGCGCTGGGTGGCCTCGGAGCCCTCCGGTATGCCCCAGGCCGAGGGGTCGACCAGCGCGGGGCCAGTCGCTGCCCCAGGTGCGGCCCCAGGCGCTGCCCCGCTGGAGGCGGGCGCGGCGGCCGCGCTGCGCATGCCCTGGCTCAGGCCCCATTGGTAAAGGCTCAGCCCGCCCGCTGCGAACGCAGCGGCCACCAATACGGCGGTAGCGAAAGTTCGTATATTCATGGTGCTTGCTCCTGGGGGCTGGGGTTCGACGGGCGGGGCGCGCCCGCAGGTGCTGCCGGGTCATTGGGGTCCGTGGTGTCGGCGGGTATCAGGTATTCCAGCGCGACCCACCCGGCGGCGCTTTGCTTTTCAATGCGCAGCCGCTCCAGCCGGGTGTCGCTCACCATGCGCTGGGCATCGAGCACCTCGGCCAGCGACGCCTTGCCGCCCGCAAAGGCCGCCAGGGTGGCCTGGACGCGCTCCGTCGCCAGCGGGACCAGGGTCTGGTCGTAGTCCTTGAGCCGAAGGAGCTGGCTGCGCCATTGGGCCAGCAGGCGCTGCAGCTCCAGCAGGTGTTCGCGCCGCGCTTCTTCGCGCTCCAGGCGCACTTGCTCCACCCGTTCCAGGCTGGCGACCAGCTCGCGGTCCTGCTTGCGCGCACGGTCCCATTGCCAGGGGATGGACACCCCCAGCGACACCATGTCGCCGAACTGGCGCCCGCGCTGGCTGTACATCACGGACCAGCTCCAGTCGGCGTTCTTTTCCTGCCGCGCCACATCGGCCTCGGCCAGCGCCACCCGCTCGCGTGCGTCCATCAGGGCGAGGTCGGGGTGGCGCTCCAGCGCATGGTCCAGGGGGTGTTCGGTCAGGCGGGTGCGGTCGATCGGGGGGGCGGCGCCCAGCGCCTGCTCGGCGCCCTCCCCCACCCAGCGCCGCAACTGCGCCTGGGCGGCGGCGAGTTCGGCCCCGGCCTCGTGCAGCCGCTCGTCGATGCGGGCTGCGGCAGCGCGCGCGGCCAAGACCTCGGCCAGGCTGCTGCGCCCGCCCCGGTAGGCGGACTCGACCGCCTCGCCCACCCGGCGGGCCTCTTCGCGCTGGCGCTGCAGCAGGGCCAGCGCCTGTTCCTGGTAATAGCGCTCGAACCAGGCGCCTGCGGTCTGGGCCAGCAGTTGGGCCTTCTGCAGGGACCGCAGCGAGGCCGCAGCGTCCGCTTCGCGCTCAAAGCGCACGGCGCGCGCCTGGCGTTTTTCGTGGCCCAGGTAGGTCTGTGCAAATTCAAGCGAGCGCTGGGTCATGGAATCTTCGGTCAGGCTGTAGCGCGTGGGCCCCTCGATGGGCAGGTTGTCCACCGACAGGCGCAGCGTCGGGTCTGGCAGGCGCGCGGCGGCAACGGCCATGTCCCGCGCCGCGCGCGCAGCGGCATCCTGGGCTTGCAGCGCGGCGGAGCGCGCCTGCGCGGCCTCCAGAGCCGCCGCCAGCGTCAGGGCGGGCGGGGGCGTTTGCGCCAGCACAGGCTGGGCGATGCCAAGTGACAGCGCAAAAGCGAGTGCGGCGAGCGGGCGCAGGCCGCACGGACCGTGCCGACGGGCGCCAGGAATGGGGGGCGTACCGCCCCCCGGGGGGTGAAGTGAATGCATTGGCCAACTCCATGCGTGACAAGCCCACGCGACGGATCGCACACGGGCAGGGAACTGCCAGCCAAAGAGCAGCCAGCAGCCGTATCGCGTTTACAGGGAGTTAGCGCAGGGAGGGCGGTCGCCAGACGCCAGAGGGGTCGGTGGAGGCCATGCGCACCGCCAGCGCCATGGCGGGGTCGGTGGCGGAGGCGAAGTGCATGGGTGCGGGGAGCGCGCCCAGCGCCAAGGCGCTGGAGGAGCCGCAGGGCGTGTCGGTCTTGCACAGCTTGCCGGTCTTGGCCGCCGTTTCGGCGTCGTTGCAGCAGTCGCCCAGCGCCTGGGCCGCGTCATCAACCCCCATCGAGGGGCTGCCGCCATGGTCCATGGGGCAAGGCAGCGGGTAGGCATGCACGCTGCCGCCGCCCTGGAAGGCAAACACAAAGCAGAGCAACAAGGCCAGAAAGACGCGCATGCGGCCAGTTTACCAAACACCCTCTTGGCGCGCTGCCGCCGCTTGGCCCCACCAGCGCAGGCGCAGCTGCTTTTCCAGCTCCAGCACCGCAAACAGGGCCACGCCGGTGGCCAGCACCAGGGCGCCGTCCCACAGCGGCACGGCGCGGGTGCCAAACACCGCCTGCAAGGCCGGGATGTAGGTGATGGCCAGTTGCGCCACCACCACCACGGCCAGCACGGTCCAGACCACGGGGGTGCCGCGCACGGCCTGCCAGTTCAGCGAGGTGGTGTAGAAGTTGCGGATGAAAAACAGGTGGAAGATCTCCAACACCACCAGGGTGTTGAGCGCCAGGGTGCGCGCCAGCTCCACGCTGTGGCCCTGGCGCACGGCATAGGCGTAGATGCCGTACACCCCCACCGAAAACAACAGCGCCACCAGCACGATGTGCCAGGCCAGCACGCCGTCCAGCAGGGGCTGCTTGCGCGCGCGCGGCGGGCGGCGCATGGTGTGGGCCTCGGTGGGCTCGAAAGCCAGCGCCAGCCCCAGGGTGATGGCGGTGATGAGGTTGATCCACAGAATCTGCACTGGGGTGATGGGCAGGGCCCAGCCCGCCAGCAGGGCCACGACCACGGTCAAGGCCTCGCCCGCGTTGGTGGGCAGGGTCCAGCTGATGACCTTGCGCAGGTTGTCGTGCACGGTGCGCCCTTCGCGCACTGCGGCCACGATGGAGGCGAAGTTGTCGTCGGCCAGCACCAGCTCGGCGGCCTCCTTGGCGGCCTCGGAGCCCTTCAGGCCCATGGCAATGCCGGCGTCGGCGCGCTTGAGCGCGGGGGCGTCGTTGACGCCATCGCCGGTCATGGCCACCGTCAGGCCGTGGGCCTGCAGGGCCATCACCAGGCGCAGTTTGTGCTCGGGACTGGTGCGGGCAAAGATGTTGCAGCCCAGCACCGCCTGGGCCAGGGCGGCATCGTCCAGGGCGTCGAGCTGCGCGCCGGTCAGCACGCGCTGGGGGTCGCGCAGGCCCACCTGCGCGCCAATAGCCGCAGCGGTCTTGGCGTGGTCGCCGGTGATCATCTTCACCGCAATGCCCGCGCCCGCGCATTCCTGCACTGCGGCCACGGCCTCGGCGCGGGGCGGGTCGATCATGCCCACCAGGCCCAGCAGCACCAGGCCGGTGTGCAGGTCGTGGTGCTGCAAGACCGTGTGCGTGGGCGCGCAGGGCCGCAGCGCCACCGCCAGCACACGCTGGCCCTGCGCGGCCAGGGCGTCGGCCTGGGCGCCCCACCACGCAGCGTCCAAGGGCGCTGTCTGGCCCGGCGCGCTGCGCTGGTGTGCGCACAGGGCCAACACGCGCTCGGGCGCGCCCTTGAGCAGCACCCAGCCATGGCGCTCGTGGTCGTGGTTCAGGGTGGCCATGTAGCGGTGCTGGGCGTCAAAGGCAATGGCGTCGGTGCGTGCCCACTGCGCGCGTGTGGCCTGCACCGGCACACCGGCTTTTTCGGCCAGCGCCAGCAAGGCCCCCTCCATGGGGTCGCCCTCCACCTGCCACGCGCCCTGGCGCTGGTGCAAGGCAGCGTCGTTGCACAGCGCCAGTGCCCAGGCCAGCTCCTGCAACAGCGGCTCGTGCTCGGGGTCGGCCAGCGCGCCGTCGCGGCGCAGCGTGCCCACGGGGGCGTAGCCCTCGCCGTCCAGGCGGTAGTGGTGCGCGGCGGTCTGCACGCTGGCCACCAGCATTTCATTGCGCGTGAGGGTGCCGGTCTTGTCGGTGCAGATCACCGACACCGCGCCCAGTGTTTCGATGGCGGGCAGGCGGCGCACGATGGCGTTGCGCCGCCCCATGGCCTGCACCCCCACGGCCAGGGTGATGGTCAGCACGGCGGGCAGCCCTTCGGGAATGGCGGCCACGCTCAGGCCCACCACGGCCATGAAGAGTTCGGCAAAGTCGTGGTGCTGCGCCCAGGCGCCATAGGCCAGCAGCAGCGCCGCCACCCCCAGGATCACCACGGTGAGCGCGCGCGAAAACACCGCCATCTGCACCAGCAGCGGGGTTTGCAGGCTGTGCACCTGGGCCAGCAGGCCGCTGATGCGCCCGATCTCGGTGGCGCGCCCGGTGGCCACCACCACGCCGCGCGCCTGCCCGGCAGTGACCAGCGTGCCCGAATAGGCCATGCCCGCGCGGTCGCCCAGCGCGGCGCCGCGCTCCACAGCGGCCAGACCCTTGTCCACGGGGACGGACTCGCCGGTCAACAGCGCCTCTTGCACCGCCAGGCCGTGCACCACCAGCAGGCGCAGGTCGGCGGGAACGCGCTCGCCCGCCTCCAGCAACACCACGTCGCCGGGCACCAGCTCTTCCCCGGCAATGCTGGTGCGCAGCCCTTGGCGCAGTACGTTGGCGCGCGGAGCGAGCAGGTCGCGGATCGCGTCCATGGCCTTTTCGGCCTTGCCCTCTTGCACAAAACCAATAAAGGCATTGGCCAACACCACGGCCACGATGACCACGGTATCGGCCACGTGGCCCAGGTACGCCGTCACCAGCGCGCAGCCCAGCAGCACGTAGATCAGCACGTTGTGGAACTGCAGCGCCAAACGGCGCCAGGCGCTGGGCCGCGCCGCCTGGGGCAAGCGGTTGGGCCCGTGGCGCTGCAGGCGCTGGCGCGCCTCACCCTCGTCCAGGCCCTGGTCGCCACAGCCCAGGGTGGACAAGACCTGCGCCGGCGCCATGGCGTGCCAGGGTGGGGAATCGGGCGGGGCAGACTCGGAGCGCGGGGCTTGCATGGCGGCCTTGTGAGCGGGGTGGGCCCAGGCATTGTGGCGGCGCTGCTGCCGGGCGGCCATTGAAGCAGGTCAAGGACGGGGGCATCAGGCAATGCATTTGCATTGTCAACGCAAGGAAGGTGCATTACCATGCCCACCACCCACCCCTTTTTCACCGGAGAGCGCCATGGCCGCCACCCTTGAAGCCGAATCTACGCTGACCGACCGCTACCAGACCACGGTGCCAGAAACCGTGCGCCGCGCCCTCAGCCTGGGCAAGCGCGACAAGATCCACTACGCCATTCGCCCTGGCGGCGAGGTCGTGCTGACACGCGCTGCGGTGTCCGAAGGCGACGATCCGGTGCTGGGCCAGTTTCTGGGCTTCCTGGCCCGCGATATGGCCCAGCATCCAGAGCGCCTGCAGGCGGTGGACACGGGCCTGATCCAACGCCTGCAGTCGTTGGTCGGCGGTGTGGAAGTCGATCTCGGCGCCGCGCTGTCGGCAGACGATGAATGAGCACGGGCAAGCCCGCTCCATTGGCCATTCACGGCTGGACGGTTTTTGCGCACCCCCTATTCCTGGCCCAGCTGGACGCCTTGGCCCAGCAGGTGGAGGCCTTCCAGCAAAAAGACCCTATCGGCTACGGAAAGAAGAACGCCACCAAGCGACTCGCGGCCATCACCAAGCTGGCGTTCGATGTGATTCCGCAGGACCCGGCGCGGCCCGAATACCGGCAAGGCAACACCCTCGGTGACGAGCACAAACACTGGTTCCGGGCCAAGTTCTTCCAGCAGTACCGGCTGTTCTTCCGCTACCACGCACCCAGCAGGGTGATCGTGCTGGCGTGGGTCAACGACGAGGACACCAAGCGCGCCTACGAAAGCAACGACGACGCCTATCGGGTCTTTCGCAAGATGCTGGAAAGTGGCCACCCGCCGGACGACTGGGGCCAGTTGCTGGCCGAGGCACGTGCCGAGGGGCAGAGGCTGCAGCGATTTGCGGCAGGGGGCGCACCGTAAAAGTGGTTGATGCGGGGAACAGACACTACACCCCGAATCCCCCTACAACATAGCCATAGGCACTCGTTGATGACGTATCGCACAAGCGATACACTGATTGCATGAAAACCGCCACACTTCCCCCCATCCGTATTGATCCCGCGTTTCGCCAAGAAATCGAAGAGTCGCTGGCCAAGGACGAGACCATGGCGGCCTTGGTCGAAAGTGCGGTGCGCACCGAGCTGGCCCGGCGGCGCAACCAGTCCGAGTTTGTGCGCCGCGGGCTGGCGGCCATTGCGCGCTCGGAAGCGGACGGCGACTGGGTCCCGGCGGAGACCGTGATTGCCAAACTGGAGGCCAAGGTGGCCGCAGCAAAAGAGCGCCAAAAGCAAGCCCAACGATGAAATACCAGGTCGTATTCAGCCGCGAGGCCGAAGAGGATCTTGAAAGACCGTTTGACTTTGCCTTTGAGCGCGAGCTGAACAGCCCGGCGGGCGATCTGGAAACGCCCATGAAGGCGGTTGACGCCATCCGGCAGGCGTGCAGCTTTCTTGCGATGAGCCCATTCAGCTGCCGCAAAACCGGCGACAGTCCATTTGTCCGCGAACTGATTGTTCCGTTTGGTGCGGCTGGCTACGTGGTTTTCTTCGAAATCCAGGCGGCAGGGCGGGTCCATATCGGCGCGATTCGGCACCAGAGGGAGAGTGACTACCACTGACGGTGGCGGTGGCCCCCGAGTGGCCATGGAAGCAGGTCAAGGGTGACGGCGACTCTGGAAACGGACTCCAATTGCTACTATTTTTGTAGCGAACACCGCAATATCCACGCGGGCCAATGGCAAAAAATGGCCCCAATTCAAGGGGCTGTCGGAGCAAGGGCGCGCCACGTGCACCCGTGGATCGCGTAGCGATTGCGCTGCAGCCGTGGCTCGTAGCCCAGGGCAGTCAAACCGCACTTCTCCAGCACCCGGGCGGATGCCCGGTTCTCGGGCCGCACAAAGGCCCCAATGCTCTCCATCGCGAGGCCATCAAAACCGTGTTGGAGTGCGCTGCGCACCAGCTCCGTGGCATAACCCTGGCCCCAGTACGATGGGCCAAAGTAGTAGCTCACCTCAACGCCCCATCCGGGGTCAAAGGGATCGATACTCAGGCCGCCCCAGCCGATGACGCGCCCCTGTGTCCGGTGAACCACCGTCCAGGGCGCAAAACCCAGGGTGGACGCGAGCGCGCCGTAGGCGCGATGCCAGTGGGCGCACTCTGTGCGTGACTGCGCCGCATGGGTGTACTGCATTGCGTCCTGGTTTCCTTGGATCGCGAAAAGCGGATCGACGTCGTCGTCTTGAAAAGCGCGCAGGATGAGGCGTGGGGTGTGCAGAGTCGCGTTGGGCATGTGGCAATCGTGCACCAGAAAAAGGGGGGCCGTGCAGGACGCTTTCAGCAGTCGGCCCCGCCGCAGGGGATAGCGCGGGGCCAGGACACCGCGGTTAACGCCCCGCCAACTTGCGTTGACGGCGGGCACGGATATTCAAGCCCTCGACGCACAGCGAAAAGGCCATGGCGGCGTAAAGGTAGCCTTTGGGTATCTCTTGATCGAATGCCTCAGCGGTCAAGGCCATACCGACCATGACCAAGAACGCCAGCGCGAGCACCTTGACCGAGGGGTGGCGGTCCACAAACTCGCCAATAGGTTTGGCAGCGACCAGCATGACACCCACCGAAGCGACCACCGCCGCCACCATCACACCCACCTGATCCACCATACCCACGGCGGTAATGACAGAGTCCAGCGAGAAGACAATATCGATGATGGCAATCTGTGCAATCACTGCCCAGAACAGCTTGGCACCCGCAGCCCGGACGCTGCTGGCATCGGTTGGTGCAGGCGCGTGTTCGTCACGCGCTTCCACCTCTACAAAAATCTCCCGCGAGGCTTTGTAGAGCAAAAACAGGCCGCCAAACAGAAGCACGAGATCGCGCCCGCTGATACCCTGCTTGACCACGGTGAATATATCCGCCGTCAAACCCATGACCCAACTCAGGGAAAAAAGCAAGAGCAGCCGGGAGACCATTGCAAACCCCAGCCCCAGGCGGCGCGCCTTGTTGCGCAGATCGGGCGGCAAACGCCCCACGAGGATGGAAATGAAGATGATGTTGTCGATGCCCAAAACGATTTCAAGGGCGGTGAGCATCGCGAATGCGATCCAGACGTTGGGGTCAAAAAGAAGTTCCATGGCCTCTATGCTATGGGCTGCCAGGAAAGGGATGCAAGAAAGCCACGCGGCACCCCCAAATTCTGCGGGGTTTTGGGGCCGGTCAACGCCGGGCACACGGACAAGCATCCCGATTTTCAGCGCGCCAAAACCACCTGGAAATAAGGGCCATCCTCGCCCCGCCGCAGAGAAACCTTGCGTGCAGCGTGACTGCTACCGATAAAAAACAGCAAGCCAAATGGTGGTTTCCTGCGGGTCGGTCCACGCCACCCGGTGCCTGACATGGGCGGGAATGTTGACGTAGTCGCCCGCAGATAAATCATGCTTCAGCCCGCCATCGAACTCCAAAGTGGCTTTACCTGCCACCACCATCACCCATTCATTTTCTTCCTGGTCGTACCAGTATCCATCGGGTGATCTTTGCCCGTTCGAGACAATGCGCTCAATTCTCACGGATGGGGAACGAACGATGTCTTCCAACACTTCTGATGCGGTGTCTATTGGAAGTGAATGGAATAGGTTTTGTATATTCATCGGTTGGGACTCTGAGGGCGTGGAAACCTGGGATCCCTTTGGGGCCGACTCGGGCGAGGTGTTTCAGCTGCGTGTTAGGTGCCTGCTCGCTCATGCGGCTGTCTTGACTTGGGACCAACGCGGCAAATTGTGCTTCCGCGCGCCGCGCCAGTAGTACACCGCCATGAAGAACCCAAATGCCACACCAGCAACGGCGGACAATCCCACTGCCCTTACGCCTGGCATGCCCTGCCGGGACCAAAGTGCCAACCACATGAGCAGCCCCCAGAAGGTTCCGAACCACACGGCTGACACGACCAAGTTGAGCGCAAAGCTCGCAAGATGAGGTGGCGGCACTGCTACACCCATGCGCCACAGTAAGCGATGAATAGGTGGCGCGTAGTTGCTACGCCAGATGCCCGTGGCCTGCAGCGTTTCCAATGCGACCGCGACTTTGGCTGGATATGTCATTGAGGCACCTACCGAATGAGCCCAACGGGCGGCGAAGCCGTCCGCTGGAGCGAAGGGTTGAGCGTCATTCCGCACCTCGGGCTTTGCATGCTCTGCGAATCGCCTGTAGCGCCCTATGCGAATAGATCGATCTGGGGTGATAAGAGTCCGGAGCATCACATAGTGACTTGACCTCCGCGAACGTGAAGATCGTGGCAGTTTGGGGAAAGAACTCTTCGGCAAGCCACAGTGCGCCCGGAGTGAAGGTGCAAGCGGCGCCGTCTTTAGACATGTGAACAGTCGCCAGTTGTGTTCCTGAACCCGGCACCGTGCTCCATTCCCCGGACATCACCCGAAAATCGGCAGCGGAAACATCCGACTCAGACGGTTCAAGGTAGATAGGCACTCGGCTCATGATGCTCAGCGTAGAACGTCGCCGGACGGATGCGAGCGGCGCGAAGCACCAATTGCAGCCGGTCCGGTGGACTGCATTGTTGAGCGCAATGAGACAGCATTCATTTAATTTGGATTACCCTCGCACGCTCGGTGAGATCAATAACCCCGGACGCTTCAGGAATGCCTGTTGGTTCACTTATTTTCCAGAGCAGCCAGAAACCACCGGTGGCGTCGTTGAAATGAACTTTGATAGTTTTCATGGGAGGAACCAGAATAGACTTTGTGCTGAGCCGCAGGTTCTCGGTGAATGCCTTGGGGCGTGTGCCATCAAAACCTTCAGAGTGATACTGGGAAATTTCAACTTTCGCCGGGGCTGAAAGCTCATTTTGAATTTGGATGTCGTAGCCAAAGGTTAGGGCCAAGGCGCTGCATGGCGCAACCAGTCAAAGAGCAATACCAATTGAGTATTCGGGTGTTTTCATGACGCCCAACGTTGAAAACGTGCGACGCTCGCGCAGCGGGCGTCGGTACGGTTGAGGCGGTCTGTCTCGGACCGCGACACCTCTTGGCGCGTTTTCTGTCTATTCACAACCGTCCCTTTTTCGTCAACAGCCTACGTAGCTGTGTCACTTCGTCCGTGTCAAAAGCACGCTTTTGTCCGTGCGCTGTGCCGCAGCTACACACGCTACCAGAAAAACTTGACAACCCTCCACCCCTGCCTTGTTCCCCACCCTGCTGCGCTGCGGGGTATGGGGTTTTCTACGCCAGAAGCACTATAACCGCGCTTTCAACCCACCCCTACTCCATCCCCCCTCAACAACACCCCGCCCCACCACAGCAGTTCTCCATCAAATACCCCATGAGCAACTGCATGGCGGCGAAGTCGGCGCGGTAGATCAGGTGGCGGCCGTTGCGCTCCTGGGTGACCAGGCCGGCGCCCAGCAGTTCTTTCAGGTGAAAGGACAGCGCGGTGCTGGGCACGCCCAGGGTGTCGGACAGGTGCGTGGGCGTGAGCCCGCCCTGCCCGGCCACCACCAGGGCGCGGAATATCTGCAGGCGCGAGCTTTGGGCCAGGGCGCCCAGGGCGCGGATCACGTCGGGTTCGTTCATGCACACTCCTCCGTCAGGGCTCGTTGGGTGGGCAAGTACCAAGTCAGCACCCAGCACGCCAGTAGCATCAGGGCCGAGCCCGCCAGGGCGTAGAGCAGCCCGCCCCACTGGTACAGCAGCCCCGAAAACAGCGTGCCAAAGAAGCGCCCCAGCGCGTTGGCGGCGTAGTAAAAGCCCACGTCTTCGGCGGCCTTTTCCGAGCCCGCGTAGGCCAGCACCAGGTAGGAGTGCACGGACGAGTTCACCGCAAAGGCAAAGCCGAACACGCCCAGGCCCGCCACCACGATCCAGTCCAGGTGCGCCAGGGGGGCGTGCTGGTGCCACAGCACCACCGCAGCCAGCGCCACCGGCACCAGCAGCAGCAGGCCCGACCAGCGGCGCGCGGCGGGCACTTCGCTGCTGAGCCCGTCCGCCGAGCGGCGCACGATGTGCGGCGCCAGGGCCTGCACGGCGCCGTAGGCAATGGTCCAGGCCGCCAGAAAGCCGCCCACACCCGGGCGCGACCAGCCCGAGGCGTAGAGGAACACCGGCACGCCCACCACAAACCACACGTCGCGCGCGCCAAACAGCACCAGGCGGGCAGCGGCCAAGAGGTTGATGCCCTGGTTCTTGGCGAACAACTCTTTGGCGGATTTGGACGCCTTGCTCTTGCCCATGAGCGGCGGCACAAAGCGCAGCACCCCGCCCAGCACCAAGGCCAGCACCGCCGCCATGGCCCACAGGGCGTGCGCAAAGCCCAGCCATTCCAGCAACACGCCGCCCAGGAAGAAGCCCGCGCCCTTCATGGCGTTTTTGCTGCCGGTGAAGAAGGCCACCCACTTAAAGAGTTGGCCCGAGGCCCCGGTGGCGGTGAGCTTGATGGCGGATTTGCTGGCGGTTTTGGTCAGGTCTTTGGCCACGCCGCACACGCCTTGGGCCAGCACCACCCAGGCCACCGATACGGCGGCGGACCATTCGGGCTGCAAGGCGGACAGGAGCAGAAAGCCGCTGATCTGCGTGGCCAGGCCCACGGCCAGCATGCGCGCAATGCCAAAGCGCGTGGCCAGCCAGCCCCCAATGAGGTTGGCCACCACGCCCGCCGCTTCGTACAGCAGGAACAAAAAGGCCAGGGTAAAGGGCGAATAGCCCAGCTTGTAAAAGTGCAGCAACACCAGCATGCGTAAGGCGCCGTCGGTGAGCGTGAAGCCCCAGTAGGCGCTGGTGACGATGGCGTAGTTGCGCGTGGCGGTTCGCGCGGCGCTGTCGCTATTCACAGCGAGCCCTCCCAACCACCAGCACACGGGTGAGTGCACCCGTGGAACCGGCTTGGCCGGGCCACCGGGTGCGCCCCCTGCAAGGGGGAGGCGCCGCAGGCGCTTCGGGGGTGTTCCACATTCATATGCCAACCTGCTGCATATGGCAGGCCAGGTCCACCATGCGGCAGGCGTAGCCCATTTCGTTGTCGTACCAGGCGTACACCTTCAGGAGCGTGCCGTCGGTCACCAGGGTGGAGGGCGCGTCCACGATGCTGGAGCGCGTGTCGCGGGCGTAGTCGGCACTCACCAGCGGGCGCGGCTCGAACCCCAGAATGCCGGCCAGTTCCCCCTGCGCGGCCTGGGCGAACAAGGCGTTGACCTCGTCTGCCGAGGTTTCACGGCGCATCTCGAACACGCAGTCGGTCAGCGAGGCGTTGAGCACGGGGGCACGCACGGCGTGGCCATTGAGCTTGCCTTTAAGCTCAGGGTAGATGAGCGCGATGGCGGTGGCGCTGCCGGTGGTGGTGGGCGCCAGGCTCTGCATGGCGCTGCGGGCGCGGCGCAGGTCTTTGTGCGGGGCGTCCACCACCAGGTTGGTGTTGGTGGGGTCGTGGATGGTGGTGATCTGCCCGTGGCGGATGCCAATGGCTTCGTGCACCACTTTCACCACGGGCGCCAGGCAGTTGGTGGTGCACGAGGCCGCCGTGACGATGCGGTGGCGCGCCGGGTCGTACAAATGGTGGTTCACGCCCACCACCACGTTGAGCACCTCGCCCACCTTCACGGGCGCGGCCACGATCACGCGCTGGGCGCCCCGGTCCAGGTGGCCCTGCAGGGTCTCGGGGGTGAGGAATTTGCCGGTGCACTCCAGCACCACATCCACGCCCAGCTCGCCCCAGGGAACGTCCGCCGCCGTGGCGTGGGACGTGAACCGGATTCCCTTGCCGCCAACACGGATGGCGTCTTCGCCCGTGGCGGCAATGTCTTCGCGCCAGCGGCCCTGCACCGAATCGAACTGCAGCAGGTGCGCGGTGGCGGCAGCGCCGCCTTTGAGCTCGTTGACGTGCACCACGTCGAGCCGGTTGCCGGCACGCGGGTCGTCCGCCTGCCGCTCGGCCGCCCCCATGGCCGCACGCAATGCCAGGCGCCCGATGCGCCCCATGCCATTGATACCCACCCGCATGTCCAAAACTCCTTGATAGTTCAATAATTGATGAATTGTAGAAGTTTAGGGGTGACAGTTCTATGACAGCGGCAACGGCGGTCGGCACCAAGCCGCCCTCGCATCTGCGCCACCCACGCACCCGACCCAAGCCCCTGCAGGCAACTGCGCGCGGGGGCTTCTGGTAGTCTGCGGAACTCCCGTTTGCTTGTTGCGGCCCCGCGCCCCTGCCCACCATGACCCTGACCACGCTTTGGCTTTTTATCGGCATGTCCTTCTTCGTCTCGGCCACGCCGGGGCCAAACATGCTGTTGATCATGACGGTGAGCGCGCGCCACGGCATGCGCGTGGCGGTGGCGGCCATGGCCGGGTGCATGACGGCGCTGGTCCTGATGCTGGGGATTTCTGCTGCCGGGCTGGGCACGCTGCTGCACACCTTTCCGGCAGTGTTCGACACCCTGCGACTGGCGGGTGCGGCCTACCTGGCCTACCTGGGGGTGCAGTGCTGGCGCACCCGGGTGGGTGAGGCCGCCCCCACAGGCGAGGGTGCCACGCTGGCCGCAGCCAGCCCCAGCCCCGGCGCCGGGGGCGCATCGCTGGGCGCGGTCTACCGCCAGGGTTTTCTGGTAGCGGCCAGCAACCCCAAGGCCATCCTGTTCGCAGCAGCGTTCTTCCCCCAGTTCATCAACACCAGTGCGCCGCAGTGGCCGCAATTCCTGATCCTGCTGCTGAGCTTTTCGGTGATCGAAGTGGGCTGGTACTGCGTCTACGCCCTGGGCGGGCGGCGCCTGAGCGCCACCTTGCGCCGCCCGCGCGTGGAACGCGCCTTCAACCGCCTCACCGGCGGCGTGTTCGTTGGCTTTGGGGCACTCATGGCACTGTCAAAAGAGTGATTTTTGCTACTATTTTCGTAGCAACAATTCCATATTCCACGCGGGCCAATGGCCTGTTTTTGCCATAACCCTTGCAGGTTTTGGCATGTGGCGCAGGCTCAGACTCTCACGCAGCGCGGCGCAGCGCCTGCGCCATGGCGCAGGCCAGTTCGCCCACGCGGCGCAGGGCCTGCAGGTGCTGGGCCGACCAGTCGCCGCCCATGCCAATGCGCAGGCAATTGCGAAAGCGGGCGCCGGTGCCAAACACGGTGCCCGGCGGCACCAGGATGCGCTCGGCCAGCAGCGCCTGGTGCAGCGCCAGGGTGTCGACCCCGCGCGGCAGCTCCAGCCACAGCAGCAGGCCCCCAGGCGGGTCGCTGACGCGTGTGCCGGGCGGGAACACGCTGGCGATGGTCTGGCGCACGCCGTCCATGCGCGCGGCAATGGCAGCGCGCAGTTGGCGCATGCTGGCGGCGTGTCCGGCCTGGGTGATGAGGTCGGCCAGCGCCAGCTCCAGCACGGGCGACTGCCCGCCGGCCTGCAGGTCCTTGATGGCGCGCAGTTTGTCGCCCCAGCGTCCGCCCTCCACCCAACCCAGGCGCAGCCCCGGCGCCATGGTTTTGGAAAACGAGTCGCACAGCATGACGTGGCCGCTGCGGTCGTAGGACTTGACCGTGCGCCGGTGCTCCTCGTGCTCGGCCAGGTCGTTGTAGATGGCGTCTTCGATCACGGCCAGGCCGTGCTGTGCGGCCATCTGCGCCAGGCGGCGGCGCTCGGCCTGCGGCATGCAGGCGCCCAGCGGGTTGCTCAGCGTGGGCACCAGCAGCACGGCCTTCACCGGCTGGGTCTCCAGCGCCAGTTGCAGCGCGTCCAGCGAGAGGCCGTGGCGCGGGTGGGTGGGAATCTCCAGGGCTTTCAGGTGCAGGCCCTGCAGCACCTCCAGAAACGAGAAATGCGTGGGCGACTCCAGCGCCACCACGTCGCACCAGGCGTTGTGACAGAACTCTGTGCACGAGGGGTAAAAATTGAATACAAAGGAAGATCCGGACGCAATAAGCGCTTCATGCTGAGCTAACTTGACTCCCTATGTGGCGTCACAGCACCCCCTACTTCCCGTAATAGCTCGGCAGCGGACAGGCCTGGTCCTGGTGGGCGGCGCACCAGGCCTGGGCCTGGGCCGGGCTCCAGGGGGCGAATTGGGGGCTCTTGTCGATGACGGCGTTCACACACACCTGGCGCGCGGCGGTGGGCGCCAAAGGGGGGTTGAGGTAAGCGGCCTGGCACTGGGCCTGCACCGACAGCGGGTCGGCATCGGGCTGGTCGCCCATGGCCTTGGCGAAGCAGGCGCTGGCCAGGTCCTGCCCCACCATGGTGGTAATGCCGGGTTTGGACTCGCAGCTCTGGTAGACGGCGGCGATGGGGTGGTTGGCCCCGGTGTAGGGGGTGCGCCGCTGCGGCTGGGTGGCGTCCAGCACCACGGAGCCGGCCTTGAGCACGCCAGTGGGGTTGTGGGGGTAGCTGGCGTTCCAGTAGCCGATGGCCTCGCTGCCAAACACCACCACCGGCAGGGTGCCGCTGGTGCTGGCCAGGGTGGGCGGTGTGACCAGGGCCTGCAGGTGGATGGGGATGTAGCCCGAGCCCTGGGCGCCAAAGAACAGGCTGGCGTTGCTGGTGGTGAAGCAGCCGCTTTGCCCGCTGCCGGGTGCGGCGATGGGGAAGATGTCCACCGTGGTGGTGTACAGGGTCCAGTCCGGCGGGTTCACGCCCACGCTCACCAGCAGGCGCTGCCAGCGCTTGAGGGTGGCGTTGTTGAGGTAATCGGACTGCTGCATGGCGCTGTAGGGGGGGTAGTGCAGCAGCATGACCATCTTTTGCGCCAGCATGGGCAGGCCCAGGGGCAGGTAGAACTGCCAGGGCCCGACGCAGGCCAGGCCTGCGCCCTGGGGTTCCCAGCAAGCCGGGGTGGTGCTGTTCTGGCAGGCCTGCACACCCTGCAGCGCGCGCATGCCGCGCCGCAGCCAGGCCTGCTGCACGGCGCCGTACTGCGCAGCCTGCGGTTGGGCGGACTGGAAAGACACCTGGTAACCCTGGGGCCCCAGGGGCGTGACCTTGAGGCCGCACACGTCGGTGATGCGGTCGCGGGTGAGCGAGCTTTGCAGGTAGAGCTGGATGCTGGCCGCCACCGCCATGGAGGCGTCGTAGGCCGAGGTGGAGGCGGTCTGGATCAGCGGGTAGAGCCGGTCCACGTTGACCTTGGGGCCCAGCACGTATTGCACCAGGGGGTGGCCCTGGCAGGTGCTGGCACTGGCGCCGCCTGGGCTGGTGTCGGCCAGCGCGGCCGCAGGAGCGAGTGCGGCCAGGATGCCCAGCAGCGGGGCGGCACAGACCGAAAGCAGCGAGGCCATGCGCATGCGAACTCCTGAACCCATCCAGCTACAGCCCACGGTAGGCCTCGAACACCGGGGCCAGGTCGGCCAGCGCTTCGTTGATCGAATACGGCAGGGCCTTGGCCAGCAGGTCCAGCAGCGTCACGGCGTTGACGGCGCCGTCTTCCTGGTGCGAAGCGCGCAGGCGCTGGGCCATGGCAGCATTGACCTTTTGCAACTCGGCGTAGTGGGCCTTGAGCTGGGCCAGGGCCCAGTCCGGCTCGCCCCCCTGGCTTTGGCGCAGGTACTGCGCCAGCAGGTACATCGAGGCCACGCGGTACAGCGTCTCTTCCTCTGACGCAAACGGCAGGTGGTAGCGCGCCATGGGGCGCAGAAAGGCGGTGCGCGGGCAGCCGCTTTGCGCCGCCAGCAGCCCCATGAGCGAGCCCATGGCGCGCTGCACGGTGGAGTCCTTGCGCACCGTGCGCTCGTCGAACTCCACCTCCACCGTCACCGGGTCAAAGGAGTTGCGGTGCGCAAAGGCCGCAATCAGCGGCACGAATTGCAGCGCCATGGGGCAGCGCGCGCTGTCGTCGGGTTGCAGGGGGCAGTTGCGGCACTGGTGGAAACCCAGCGCGGTCCAGGCAGGCGCTGGCACCGGGGGCGCCACCGTGGCGCCGGGCTCGCTGGACAAAACCGGCACGCTGACGTGCACACCGTCGGCAAACGCAAACCGATACACCAGTGCGGGCATGGCGCTCTCCTTTGGGCAGGCACGCGGGATGGGCGCCAGTATGGCACCGGCGTGCAACGGCGTCGATGCCGCGCCCACGCCCACGGGGCACAGGCGCTCAGTGCCAACCGGGCCCGGCGCGGCGCACCGCCGCCAGCGGCCTAGGAGCCTGTCGGACTTGGGGCGTCGAAAGCGAAAATCGGCCCCAGCGAGACCAGTTTTTGCCGGATTTGCAGGCCCATAGCCCAGCTATGGGCCAAAAAGACGGTGAAAAATGGGCCGCTGCGGTCGATTTGCAGCCGACGATTCCCAAGTCCGACAGGCTCCTACACCACCGTGAGCTTGGCCACCGACAGCGCCAGCCACTTGGTGCCGTGGCGCGGGAAGTGGATCTGCGCGCGCGCATCGGCGCCGTTGCCCTCCAGGGTGAGCACCTTGCCCTCGCCAAACTTGTTGTGGAACACCTGGCAGCCGACCTTGAGCGCGTCCGAGGTCGCCGTGGCCGCCGTTTCCACCGTTTTTGGGGTATTGAATTGGACTCCAGCCCGCGTGGAATATGCCGAAGATGCTCCTGAAAACGTAGCACCATAGGCGTTCGCTGAGCGTGCCGCCTGGGGCGCCATGGCGGCGCCGTGGCGCGGGCTGAGCCACTTCAGGCAGGCTTCGGGCAGTTCGTCCAGAAAGCGGCTGCTGGGGTTGTAGCGCGTCTGGCCGTGCAGCATGCGCATCTGCGCGTGGGTCAGGAAGAGGCGTTTGCGCGCGCGGGTGATGGCCACATACATCAGGCGGCGCTCCTCTTCCAGCCCTTCGCGGTCGCTGGCCGCGTTTTCGTGGGGGAAGAGGCCCTCTTCCAGCCCGGTGATGAAGACGCAGTCGAACTCCAGGCCCTTGGAGGCGTGCACGGTCATGAGCTGCACCGCGTCCTGCCCGGCCTGGGCCATGTTGTCGCCCGCCTCCAGCGCAGCGTGGGTCAGAAAGGCCGCCAGCGGCGACAGGGTCTCGCCCGTGGGCTCCAGGCCATCGCCTGCCGCCCCCTCGGCCAGCGGCCCGCCGCCCGATGCGACGCCCGGTGCAGCGCCCTGCGCCGCCATGCTAGCCGCCTGCATGCCCGGGGCCTCGCGCCCAAAGCCCTCTTGCAGCACAAAGCTCTCGGCGGCGTTGACCAGTTCCTCCAGGTTCTCCAGCCGGTCTTCGCCCTCCTTGTCGTTGCGGTAATGCTCTTGCAAGCCGCTGTGCTCCAGCACCGCGCGCACGATGTCGCTGAGCTTGTGGCGCGCAGTGTGCTCGCGCATCACGTCGAGCTTGGCCACAAAGGTGGCCACCGCGGTGCCCGCGCGCCCGCTCAAGGTGCTCACGGCGTCATGCAGAGAGCTGCCCGCGCCCCGTGCCACGTCCTGCAACTGCTCGATGGAGCGTGCACCGATGCCGCGCGCCGGGAAGTTCACCACGCGCAGGAAGCTGGTGTCGTCGTTCGGGTTGTCCAGCAGGCGCAGGTAGGCCAGCGCGTGCTTGATCTCGGCGCGCTCGAAAAAGCGCTGCCCGCCGTACACGCGATAGGGGATACCGGCATTGAAGAGCGAGGTTTCCACCACCCGGCTTTGCGCGTTGGAGCGGTAGAGCACGGCGATCTCGTGGCGTGGCACGCCCTCGCGCACCAGTTGGCGCACCTCGTCCACCACCCAGCGCGCCTCTTCAAAGTCGTTCGGGCAGGCCACCACGCGCACCGGCTCGCCCGCGCCCTGGTCGGTGCGCAGGTTCTTGCCCAGGCGCTTGCTGTTGTGGCTGATGAGTTCGTTGGCGCAGTCCAGGATGTGGCTGTAAGAACGGTAGTTCTGCTCCAGCTTGATCTGGTGCATGACCCCGAACTCGCGCACGAAGTCGCCCATATTGCCCACGCGCGCGCCGCGAAAGGCGTAAATGCTCTGGTCGTCGTCGCCCACCGCCAGCACCGCACCGGCGTCCACCACCCGGCCCTCGGGCTCGCTGTGCCCGGCCAGCAGCTTGAGCCAGGCGTACTGCAGCTTGTTGGTGTCCTGGAACTCGTCCACCAGGATGTGGCGAAAGCGGCGCTGGTAGTGGGCGCGGATGGGGTCGTGGTCGCGCAGCAGCTCGTAGGAGCGCAGCAGCAGCTCGCCAAAGTCCACCACGCCCTCGCGCTGGCATTGATCCTCGTAGAGCTGGTAGATCTCCACCTTCTTGCGCGTCTCGGGGTCGCGCGCCACCACCATGCTGGGGCGCAGGCCGTCTTCCTTGCAGGCGGCGATGAACCAGCCCAGCTGTTTGGCCGGGTAGCGCTCGTCGTCGATGTTGTACTGCTTGCACAGGCGCTTGAGGGCCGAGGTCTGGTCCTGCGTGTCCAGAATCTGGAAGCTCTGCGGCAAGCGGGCCGCCTGGTAGTGCGCGCGCAGCAGCCGGTTGCACAGGCCGTGGAAGGTGCCTATCCACATGCCGCGCGTGTTCACCGGCAGCATGGCGGTCAATCGCGTGAGCATCTCCTTGGCCGCCTTGTTGGTAAAGGTCACCGCCAGCAGGCCCGCGGGCGACACATGGCCCTGGCTGAGCAGCCAGGCAATGCGCGTGGTCAGCACCCGCGTCTTGCCCGAACCGGCCCCAGCCAGGATGAGCGCGTGCTCGGCCGGCAAGGTCACGGCAGCGCGCTGCTCGGGGTTGAGGGCGTCGATCAAAGCGCCCGCAGGCACGTCGGAAAAGAGAGGCAGATTCATAAGGGGGATTGTAGGAAGCAGACACCCAGGTGACAGTCGCGGGCTGCACGCCGCTCAGCAAGGCTTGCATATTGCGGCCCTGTGCCCATCTCCCGGGTTTGAAAGGAATCGCTGCATGACACCCCACGCCACCTTGGCCCAGCCCCTGACCCTGCCCAATGGGGTGGTGGTCAAAAACCGTTTGCTCAAATCGGCCATGTCCGAGGCCCTGGGCAGCCGCGACGGCGCTCCCACACCCGAACTCATCCACCTGTACCAGGCCTGGGCCGAGGGCGGCATTGGCCTGTGCATCACCGGCAACGTGATGATCGACCACGCCGCGCTGGGCGAGCCCGGCAATGTGGTGATTGAAGACGAGCGCCACCTGGCAGCACTCACAAGCTGGGCCAGCGCCGCCACCCGCAACAACACCCAGTGCTGGGTGCAGCTCAACCACCCCGGCAAACAGGCGCCCAAGGGCCTGAACCGGGAAACCGTGGCGCCCTCGGCCGTGCCCTTTCGGGCCGACATGCAGGCCTTTTTTGCCACCCCGCGGGAACTGAGCGACGCCGAGGTGCTCGCCCTGGTCCAGCGCTACGCCCAGGCGGCGGCGGTGGTCAAAAAGGCCGGGTTCTCCGGCGTACAAATCCACGGCGCGCACGGCTACCTGGTCAGCCAGTTTCTGTCGCCGCACCACAACACCCGCACCGACGCCTGGGGCGGCAGCCCAGAGAAGCGCCGCCGCTTTGTGATGGAGGTCTACCGCGCGATTCGCAAAGAAGTGGGCCCAAAGTTCCCCGTGGGCATCAAGCTGAACTCGGCCGATTTCCAGCGCGGAGGCTTCACCGAAGAAGAGTCCCTGGACACGGTCCGCGCCCTGGCCGACGCGGGCATCGACCTGATCGAAATCTCGGGCGGCACCTACGAAGCCCCGGCCATGACCGGCGTGAAAATGCACAAAGAGCCGGTCAAGGAGAGCACCCGCCAGCGCGAAGCCTATTTCCTGGAGTTCGCCGAAAAAGCCCGCTCCGCCGTGGGCACGCCCTTGGCCGTGACCGGAGGGTTTCGCTCCGGCAAGGGCATGGCACAGGCCATCGGTTCGGGCGCGGTGGACATGGTGGGCCTGGCGCGCATCCTGGCCATCGAGCCCGACGTGCCCCAGCGCCTGCTCTCGGGCAAAGCGCCGCTTTACCAGGTCAAACCCATCACCACCGGCATCCAGGCCATCGACAAAATGGGCATTCTGGAAATCAGCTGGTACACCGGGCAACTCAAACGCATTGGCCGGGGCGAAGCACCCAAGCCCAACGAGTCCGGCCTGTGGGTGTTTGCCAAACAGGCCTGGCACATGGCGACCAGCGGCAAGAAAAAGCGCACGCCCAGCAAGCTGCGGGCGTCCTGAGCCCGCCGCCCCTCCGTGCTAACCGCCCGGGGGCGCATCCAGGGCGGTGCCCTCTTTGCGAAGGCGGTCCATGGCAAAAGGTGGTCGGGCGCAGTAGCGCGACAGCCGCTCCATCGCAGTGCGGCCATGCGCCACTAGCCGCCGCCTCAATCGCGCCGGTACATCGTCACCACGCAGGCCCCGCCCAGGCCCAGGTTGTGCTGCAGGGCGATGCGCGCACCCTCCACCTGGCGTTGCTGTGCCATGCCGCGCAGTTGCCAGACCAGTTCCGCGCACTGCGCCAGGCCGGTGGCACCCAGCGGGTGGCCCTTGGCCAGCAGCCCGCCGGACGGGTTGGTCACGCAGCGGCCCCCATACGTGTTGGCGCCGTCCCAGATGAATTGCTCGGCACCGCCCTCGGGGCACAGGCCCAGGGCCTCGTAACTGAGCAGCTCGTTGGCCGTGAAGCAGTCGTGCAGCTCGACCACGTCCACATCCTGCGCGCCAATGCCTGCGGCCTCGTACACCTGCTGCGCGGCGCGCGCCGTCATGTCGTAGCCCACCATCTTGATCATCGACTGCGCGCCAAAGCTGCTCGCCGTGTCGGTGCTCATGGCCTGCGCGGCGATGTACACCGGCCGGTCAATGCCGTGGCGGCGGGCAAAAGCGTCCGAGCACAGAATGGCCGCCGCCGCACCGCAGGTGGGCGGGCAGCACTGCAAGCGGGTCAGGGGGTCGAACACCTCGTCGGACGCCAGAATGTCGGCCACGCTCAGCGGCTGGTTGAACAAGGCGTTGGGGTTGTGCATGCCATGCCGACGCGCCTTCTCGGCAATCTTGGCAAAGGTTTCCTTCTTGGTGCCGTAGCGCCAGCGGTATTCGCGCCCGGCACCGCCAAACATCTGCGCGGCCGGTGGTGCGGCGCCAAAGCCTTGCACGTCGGCCATCACTTGGGCGTGCTGGCCCAGCGGGGATTCACGGTCCTCGTACTGCGCGCCCAGCGCGCCCTTGGCCATTTTCTCGAAGCCCAGGGCCAGCACGCACTCGGCCATGCCGCCTTCAATTGCCTGGCGCGCCAGGAACAAGGCGCTGGACCCGGTCGAGCAATTGTTGTTGACATTGAGCACCGGAATGCCGCTCAGGCCCAGTTCGTAGACAGCGCGCTGGCCGCAGGTCGAGTCGCCGTAGACATAGCCCACAAAGGCCTGCTCCACCTGCGCATAGTCCAGCGCGGCATCCGCCAGCGCCGCGCGAGCGGCTTGCGCCGCCATCTCGTAATACTCCGGGCTGCTGCCCGGCTTGGTAAAGCGCGTCATACCGACGCCGATCACATTCACGCGTTGTTTCATTGCTTGCTCCTGGTACCTGGTGGGGTGGGGCTTGCGACCCGTCCCGTTTGGGAAAATTGGACTGAGGGGTCGGGCGGGCACCATGCCCGCCGTCCCAGGGAAGGGTCTGCGCGGCCCGGGCGTTCAAACCAGCCCGTCAAAGCAGCCCAGCAGGCGCACCAGGCGGGCATCGCCATCGACGCGCAGCCTGCCGCGCTGGTACAGATCACGCCGCTGCGCCTCGCCACCGGCCAGCAGCGGCAGATCGGCGTCCGCCAGGCCCAGCACCACGGCGGCGGCGCTGTTCGCCCCGGCGCTGATGCGGGGGGCGTCCTGCGAGCCATCCAGGCACCACACGCTCTCGGGCGCGTGCAGATGGAATTGCAGGATCGCGCCCTGGGCCCCCTCCAGAGCCTGGGGCTGCTCCGCCAGGCGCTGGCGCAGCGCGGCAAAGATCGCGTCGGCCTGGGCCGGTTTTTCGGGGGCCGCAGGCGGCGGCACCGGGCTGCAGGCCGTTGCGGGTGCGGCCGCGGCACTGGCCAGGCGGCGCGCCTTGGCCTGCTCGTACTTCTGGCGGTCTATGGCCTGCAGCACCGTCAGCTTGTTGGATGCCATCACATTGCCGGCAATGCTGAGCTGGCCGCCAAAGAACAGCTTTTGCACCTGCGCCAGCGTGGCCGTGACGACGGTGGGCAGGTGCTCCTGGTCCAGCGTCAGCGTGACGTCGGGCTTTTCCACCGTACCGGCGCGCACCGCGCCCGGGCCGTTCTTGAGGTCCAGCACCCAGTGTGAATCGGGCTGGCGGATGTTGAACTGGAACAGCGTGCGGGTCTTCTCCACCAGATCGGGCTGCGCGGCCACGAACTCCCCAATCACGGCAAACACGTCTTCGGGCAGCAAGCGCTCGTCCGCTGCTTCCGCCGCCGCTGCCGCTGGCGCGGGCGCAGTGGCGGCGTCCGGCCCGGACGCCGCCTGCTCCGCAAGCCGGGCGCGGGCTTCGTCCGGGCCCTGCGGGTGCAATTCCACCGCCGCGTTCTTGATCACCAGCAGGTCGCGCTCCTTGACCCGGGTTTCGACGATGATGCGGGTCTCGGACGCGCGCCACATGCGCGTCACCAGGGTTTCGCCCGGAAACACGGGCTCGGCAAAACGCACCTGGATGCTCTTGAAACGGCGCGCATCGTTGTCGAGCAGCGCCTTGGTCACATGGCGGCCGACATAGCCATAGGTGCACAGGCCATGCAGGATCGGGCGCGGGTAGCCAAAGGCCTGGGCAAAGGCCGGGTCCGCATGCAAGGGGTTCCAGTCCCCCGACAGGCGGTACAGCAAGGCCTGGTTGGCATCGGTTTTCTCCTCCACCACCGCGTCGGGGGCACGGTCCGGGGGGGTGTTGCGCTCGGCGCTGGGGCCGCGCTCGCCGCCCCAGCCACCGGCCCCCTTCACGAAGGCGGTCATTTCGTTGTAGACCAGCTCCTGCCCGGCTTCGTCCAGCGAGCGGATGCCAAACACCAGCACCGCGTGCGGGTCTTTGTCGTACGCGTGCTTGAGCTTGAACACATGCTTGAGCCGCGCCTGCAGCGGCAGCGGCTGCTTGATTTCGGTGTACTGCTCGCCATGCAGCAATCGCTCGAAGCCAAAGTGCATGCCCGGCAGCGCCAGGGTGGCGGCCTTGGCCTGCGCCAGCATGGCGTTGGACTGCGGCATCACCCCGTAGGTGGGCAGCGCCTGGAAGTCGTCCATTTCGTAGACAAACTTGCGCTCGCCCTGGTCCAGCGGGTCGCGCGCCGCGCCCACGCCCAGCGCATACAGCGCCAGGTCGCGCTGGTCGTAGCACGACTCCAGCACCAGCTCCTGGCCCATCGCCGCATCCAGGTCGATGAAGGCGTTGCCGCCGAGCTTCTTGGCGTTCAGCGCCGCCATCATGGCAGTGAGCGTGTCGTTGACCGAACTGGGGTGCTCGGCATCGGTGAAATCGCCGATCTGCGCCCATTGGGCCGCGATGTCTTCCGGGCCCAGCGCCCTGCCCTTGGCAAAGGCATGGCCGCGCGAACGCTCCCAGCGCAGCTTGGCGAAGTAGCCCGCGCCGACTTCAAACAGGCCCTTGGTCTCCTCGCAACGCTCGTGCGCCAGCCAACCCACCAGCGGCGCAATGCGGTCCGGGTGGAGCTGGTCCAGCAGTTCGGGCGGCATCAGCGCCTCCGTCAGGCGCGACGCGGCAATCGGGGCGATGGTGTTGACCAGGATGTTCTTGCCCCGGCCTTCCTCGGCCAGGCAGTTCGCCAGCCCCAGAAGGCCGAGCTTGGCCGCGCAGTAGTTGGCCTGGCCGAAATTGCCGTAGATACCGGCGGCCGAGGTCGTCATCACGATCCGGCCATAGCCCTTTTCGCGCAGGATCGGCCAGGCCGCCTGGGTCACGCTCTTGCTGCCATTGAGGTGCACGCGCTGGATCAGGGCCCAGTCCTCCTCGCTCATTTTCAAAAAACTCGCGTCGCGCAGAATCCCCGCGTTGTTGACCACGATGTCCACCGTGCCAAACGCCTCCAGCGCGCAGCGCACGATGCTGGCGCCGTCCTCGACCGAATCGTGGTTGGCCACGGCCTGCCCGCCCAGGGCCTGGATCTCGGCCACCACCCGGTCGGCCGCCGTGGACGAGCGGCCCTCGCCATGCACACCGCCGCCCAGGTCATTGACCACCACCTTGGCGCCACGCGCGCCCAACATCAGGGCATAGCTGCGCCCCAGACCATTGCCCGCGCCCGTGATGATGGCGACCTTGCCGTCGTAACGAAGTTGTTCACTCATAGCTTTCCCTTGCTTGCTGCTAATGGATACAGGCGCCGCTCACATCATGCGAGCGATCAGTTCCTTCATGATTTCATTGGTGCCGCCATAGATGCGCTGCGCCCGCGAATCGATCCAGGCGCGTGCAATCGGGTACTCCAGCATGTAGCCGTAGCCGCCGTGCAATTGCACGCATTCGTCCATGACCCGGTTTTGCAGGTCCGAGCACCAGTACTTGGCCGCCGCAGCGGCGTCCGGGGCCAGGTTGCCCTCCAGCACCAGCTCCATGCAGCGGTCCACATAGACGCGGCCAATCGCAATCTCGCTCTTCATCTCGGCGAGCTTGAAACGCGAGTTCTGGTACACCGCCACCGGCTTGCCAAACACCTTGCGGTTGCGGGTGTACTCCAGCGTCCACTGCAGGGCCGCATCGGCGGCGGCCATCGCCGCCACCGCGATGATCAAGCGCTCCCAGGCCAGCTCGCGCATCAGCGCGATGAAGCCCATGCCCTCGCTGCCCAGCAGGTTGCTGCGCGGCACCCGCACATTGTCGAAAAACAGCTCGCAGGTATCCTGCGCCTTCATGCCCACCTTCTTGAGCGGGCGCCCCTTGGTAAACCCTGCACGGTCCGCCTCCACCAGGATCAGAGAAATGTCGCGTGCCCCCTCGCCGCTGCTGCCGGTGCGCGCTACCACGATCACCAGATCGCACAGCAGCCCGTTGGTGATGAAAATCTTGGAGCCGTTGATCACATACTCGTCGCCCTCGGCCACCGCGCTGGTCTGCACCGCCTGCAGGTCCGAGCCGGTGCCGGGCTCGGTCATGGCAATGGCGGTGACGGTCTCTCCGCTGGCCATGCGCGGCAGCCAGTGCTGCTTCTGCGCCTCGCTGCCGAAGTTGTTGATGTAGTTCGCCACGATGTCCGAATGCAGCGGAAAGCCGATGCCGCTGGCGCCCGCACGCGCCAGCTCCTCCAGCATGACGGCGCTGTAGCGGCGGTCGCCACCAGCGCCGCCGTACTGCTCGGGCATGGTCATGCACAGCATGCCCAGCGCACCCGCCCGGTTCCAGATGGCGCGGTCCACACACTGCTGCGCCTCCCAGCGCTCGTGCTGCGGCGTGATCTCGTCCTGGATGAAGCGGCGCACGTTGCGGCGGAACTCGTCGTGCTCGGCCTGGAAGAGGGTTCTCGGAATCATGGCGTTCTCCTGGGTGATGGCCAGTCATTGGCTGGCAATTAAAAACATACAGGTCGGACTGTATCTTATTATTTTCCAACCATCAACCATCGGAGCGCTCGTCGCAGACAATCGCGCCATGACCAGCCCCGCACCGACGTCCCCCCCTCCCCCGCCTGCACGCCGCACCCAGGTCGAGCGCAGCGAAGCCATGCGCAAGCGGCTGCTGGCGGCGACCCTGCAAAGCCTGGCCGAAGACGGCTACACCCGCACCACGCTGAGCGCCATCGTGCGCCGGGCCGGTGTCTCGCGCGGCGCGCAGGTGCACCACTACCCCAACAAACAGGCGCTGATGCTGGACGCCGCCGAAGACCTGCTGCGGCGCACCTACCGCACCCTGGGCGAACTGCTGCTCTCCATTGCGGACGAAAGCGACCGCCTGCAGGCGCTGGTGAACACCCTGTGGGAGCAGCTGTTCTCCATCCCGCTGTACCGTGCCTACATGGAACTGCAGATCGAGAGCCAGCGCGACGCCTTGCTGCGCCAGGCGCTGACCACGCTGCTGGCGCGCCAGGTCACGGTATTCGAGTCCGCCATCGACCACTACTTCGAGCCCGCGCCCGGCGCCCATCCGAACATCCACCCCATGTTCCTGCAGCTCATCATGATGCTCAGCGGCCTGGCCAGCCACGCCCATCTGCTGCCGCAGCAAGACAGCGTGCAAGTCCTGCTGCGCCAGTGGGTCCGCCAGTCCGGCGTGCACATGCGCGCACGCAAGGGCGTGCGCCTGCCGCCGCCGCGGCCCGAAAACTGGGCCACGCCATAGGCGCTCGGGTGCAGCAGCAAAAATAAGCGGCACGGCGCCGTTTTGTATACAATAAGCCACCGGGCCCAAGCAATTGCGTCCGGTTTTTTTTGGCCCGCGCCCTGCACGCGCCGCCACGGAAACCGCGCCATTCCAAGCGCCCACCATTGAACCAGCGGAGCGCGCCATGCCCCCCTGGTTGAATCCGGTGGCCGCAAGCCATCGGTGTGTCTGTTCACTGGAGCTTGGAACCATGGAAATCTTTGACTACGACAACATCCTGCTGCTGCCACGCAAGTGCCGCGTGGAAAGCCGCAGCGAGTGCGACGCCAGCGTGCAACTGGGCCCACGCAGCTTTCGCGTGCCGGTGGTGCCCGCCAACATGAAAACGGTGGTGGACGAGCCGATCTGCACCTGGCTGGCGCACAACGGCTACTTCTACGTCATGCACCGCTTCAACCTGGACAACGTCCAGTTCGTGCGCGACATGCATGCCAAAGGCCTGTTCGCCTCGATCTCGCTGGGGGTCAAGCAGGCCGACTACGACACCGTGGACCAGCTACAGGCGCAGGGGCTGGTGCCGGAGTACATCACCATCGACATCGCCCACGGCCACGCCGACAGCGTCAAGAACATGATCGGCTACCTCAAGCAGAAGCTGCCCACCAGTTTCGTCATCGCCGGCAACGTGGGCACGCCCGAGGCCGTGATCGACCTGGAAAACTGGGGCGCCGACGCCACCAAGGTCGGCATCGGCCCCGGCAAGGTCTGCATCACCAAGCTCAAGACCGGCTTTGGCACCGGCGGCTGGCAACTCTCGGCGCTGAAATGGTGCGCGCGCGTGGCCACCAAACCCATCATTGCCGACGGCGGCATCCGCTGCCATGGCGACATCGCCAAGAGCGTGCGCTTTGGCGCCAGCATGGTCATGATCGGCTCGCTCTTTGCCGGCCACGAAGAAAGCCCGGGCCAGACCGTCGAGGTCGACGGCCAGCGCTACAAAGAGTACTACGGCTCCGCCAGCGACTTCAACAAGGGCGAGTACAAGCATGTAGAAGGCAAACGCATCCTGGAGCCTGTTAAAGGCAAACTCGCCGACACCCTGACCGAAATGGAGCAGGACGTGCAAAGCTCGATCTCCTACGCCGGCGGGCGCAAGCTGCTGGACATCCGCAAGGTGAACTACGTGATCCTGGGCGGGGACAACGCGGGCGAACACCTGCTCATGTAGCGCACCCCGCGGGGAGCCTCGCGCGCGTCGGCGCCGACACCCGCGCCGCCGCGCTCACGGCACGCTGGCCGGGGGCTGCGCGCTCACGCGGTAGGTCGGCGCGCCCTCGAAATCGGCCTTGCCCAGCGCCACGCCCTGCATGCGCAGCAGCGCGTGCACCATGCTCAGGTGAAACCAGGCATTGGGCAGCGCGTAGGACCACACCAGATCGTGCGCCGCAAACACGCGGTGGTGGCCCTCGCGGCCCACCACGCAGCTGCGCTCCAGCGCGCAGGCGCTGGCCGCATCGGCCCAGCCCAGGGCCGTCTGCTGCGCCTGGCACACCTCCTGCAGGGCCTGCGCCCAGTCCCGCACCGCGTCCTGCGGCAGCAGGTCCTCCCCCCGGTTGAACACCCGGCCAGTGCAGGGGTGTTCCTGCGCCGCCAGCAGCGCCACGGCCCCCACCACCCCATCGCACAACACCACCACCTGCTGGCGCAGGCTCAGCATGTCCGGCACCAGGCGCCAGGACAGCTGCGCGCCGTGCTGCTCGCCCCGCGCCAGCAGATGCCGGGCGCGCTCCAGGGTTTTGATCAAGGCCTGGACCGCAGGCTGCCCGACGGTGGCGGTGGTGGTGGTGGTGAAAGAAGGTACAGAGGAAACAGGCATCCCGCCATTGTGGGCGATCAGACCGCGCCCTGCTGCCAGCGCACGACCAGGGCCGCCCGGGGGTCCCCCGGGTGGCACAGCCCCAGCACCGCACCGCCGGGTTGCTGCGGCTGGCCCTGACCATGCAAGGCCAGCGGCACCCCATAGGGGACCGGGCCGCGGACCCAGACGTCCAGCGACTGCTGCGCGCCCGCCACCGCAGCGTGCACCCCCTGCCACTGCGCCAGGCACTGCCCCAGCACCCGCCCTGGGTGGTGAAACGGCTGCGCAAACCCGAACATCCGCGCATAGCGGCGCGACCAATGGACTCCGTTGTAGTCGCCCGTCAGTGCGCCAAACGCCCACCCCCCGCCGTCCGCCCCGCGCCACTGCGCGACCACGGGCGCTGGCACCCCGGGCGCAGCGGGCGGCTCCCAGTGCCCGGCGTCCCGCACGCCCGCACCCCGGTAGTAAAAAGTGCTCACGCTCTCCCACGCCACACGCCCGTGCTGGCCCAGTTCCAGCCGGACATCGGTCTCCAGCCCCTTGGCCAGTTGGCGCCATCCCGTGGTGCGCGCGCGCAGCTCCATGGCCTGGTCCGGCGCGTAGGGCTGGTGCAGGCGCAGCCGGTTGCGCACCTGCAAGGCGCTCCAGATCGGCAGGGCGAAAGCCCTGTCGGTGAGCGTGGCCATGACCAGGCGAAAGCCCAGCACCTGGGGCAACAGCAGCAGATAGCTCTCCCCCATCGGCAAGCCGGTCATGGCGTGCACCGCCTGCAGCTGCTCCTTGCGCCAGCGGGCGCCATGCCATTGCAGATCGAGCGCCGCGCCCGGGGCGCGCTGGCGCCCGCCGCGCAGCAGCGCGTGGACCATGAACGCACCCGCGTTCGGGGTCTGGTGGTAGATGCGTTGCAAGGGCTCGGTTTGGGTCGGCATGGACGCTCCTGGGACAAGGGTTCGGAATCAGGACGAGGGGTTCTTCAGGGCACACCAGATGGCATCGGCCAAGGCCCCGGCCACCGCCTCGTCCCACTGCGGCGCATCCGTGCGCAACTGGCCGCGCGCCCACTCCTGCACCGGCCCCACCAGCACCGCGCCGTACAACCCCGCGGGCAATACCCGCAGCGCACCGCTGGCCACGTGGGGGGCAAACCAGGCCGCCATGGCCTGGTAAAAATCCGCATTCAGGGCAGCCACCTGCGCCTGCGCCTGGGGCTGCAAGGCGTCCGAACGGGTGCGCAACAGGTACCGCGCCCAGTCCGGGTGTTCGACCACCCAGCGCATGTGAAAGCGCACCAGGGCGACAATGCCCGCGTGCGCGTCGTCCAGCCCCTCCAGCACCGCGCGGTAGCCCAGCTGGAAGCGGCGCAGCCCCTCGCAGTACACCGCCGCAGCCAAGCCCTCCTTGCTGCCGTAGTGGTGGTACACGCTGCCCACGCTGGCCGCCGCGCGGCGGCAAATCTCGGCCACGGAACCGGCTTCCACCCCCTGCACGTTGAAACATGCCAGAGCAGCCATCAGCACCGCCTCCTGGCGCGTGGGGGGGGGAGAGATTGCATCGTTCATTAGAACATTATTCTAGAGCATTGTTCTAATGATGCCAATACCCGGGTTGTCAGGGTATCGACAGCCAAAGCGCACGCCCGTTCGCACAGGGCCCTGCGCTCGCGCTATCCTCCGTGCGCATGGCAAGGAGGACGGTATGAGGATTGCGGTGTTGGGCATCGGCTTGATGGGCTACCCAATGGCACGGCGCCTGTGCGAGGCGGGGCACGAAGTACATGCCTGGAACCGCAGCCACGAGCGCGCCCAGCGGCTGCTGGCGTTCGGGGGCACAGCGCACACCAGTCTTGCCGACGCGGTCCGCCATGCCGAGGTGGTGATCACCATGCTGCAAGACGGCGCGGTGGTGGAACAGGTGCTGTTTGATTTGCACGCCGCAGACGCCATCGCCCCGGGCGCACTGGTGGTGGACATGTCTTCCATCAAACCCATCGAGGCGCGCGACCATGCCGCGCGCCTGGCCGAGCGCGGCGTGGACTACCTGGATGCCCCGGTCTCGGGTGGCACCATCGGCGCCGAGCAGGGCACGCTGGCCATCATGGCCGGCGGCAAGACCGCACAGTTCGAGCGCGCCCTGCCCGTGCTGCGGGTGCTGGGCCGCCCCACCCATGTCGGCCCCACCGGCTCGGGGCAGATGGCCAAGCTGGCCAACCAGATGATCGTGGGCATCACCATCGGCGCCGTGGCCGAAGCCCTGCTGCTGTGCGAAAAAGGCGGCGCCAACCCGGCCAAGGTGCGCGAGGCCATCACGGGCGGATTTGCCGACAGCCGCATCCTGCAGGTGCACGGCCAGCGCATGATCGAGCGCGACTTTGCCCCGCGCGGCAAGATGTCGGTACAGACCAAGGACCTGCGCAACGCCCTGGCCACCGCCGAAGAAATCGGCTTTGAAGCCCCCATCACCCAGTTGTTCGAACGCCTGTACACCGAAGCGCTGGAGCATGGCCTGGCCGACCTGGACCAGTCCGGCCTGTTCGTGGAACTGGCCAGCCGCAACGGCATGAGCTGACCGCTACCCGCATCGGCCTGCCGCCGCGCCCAGCGCCTGCCAGGCGTGCACAAACATGCGTCCCCGTGCCAGCACCTCGGCCGCAGCCGCACCGGGGGCGTACAACTGGCTGCCGATGCCAAAGCCGGTGGCACCGGCTGCGTGCCAGGCCGCCATGCTCTGGGGACTGACACCACCCACCGGCCAAAGCTCTGTCTGTGCCGGCAGAACCGACTTGAACGCCTTCAGGCCGGCAACACCGACCATCTCCGCAGGAAACAACTTGAGCGCGTGCGCGCCGGCCCGCAGCGCGGCAAAAGCCTCGCTGGGGGTGGCCACGCCCGGCGCACAGACCATGCCGCGCGCCACGGCGTGGGCAATGACCAGCGGGTCGCAGTTCGGGGCCACGATCAAGCGACCACCGGCCGCGTACACGGCATCCACATCGGTCGGCGTCAGCACCGTACCGCCGCCGACCAGCACCTGCGCAGGCAGCACCGCGGTCAAACGGGCAATCGCCTCCAGCGCCCCGGGGCGGTTGAGCGGGACCTCCAGGGTACCGAAACCACAGGCAAGCAGGGCCTCACCAACGGCAGGCGCCTGTGCGGGATCCAGCCCCCGCAGAATCGCGACCAGGGGCATGCTGCGGATGTGCTGCAGCATGGAGTGCACTGTTTTCATGAAAACCTCCCATGGGCCTGAATGTGGGCCAGGCCTCCCCCATAGGCCGCGTGCGCATCGATGAGTTCCACCGTGCGGCCCAGAAGGAAGGCGGCCTGCTGGTAATGGCGCGCCAATTCGGGGGAGCCGATCAGCTGCACGCTGCCCTGCGCCGCCAGGTGCGCCGAAGCATCCAGCGCGTCGTGCAACTCGCTGCCGATCAGCAGACCGCTGAGGTAGGCCGCGGCACTGGCGGCGGGCAGGTCCCCACACACCACACGGGCACGGCAGCCAAACAGCTGCTGGCCCAGCGCGCCGCGCTGTTGGGCGGTGTGGACACCGGCCTCGAAAGCCTGGGCATCCCACCGCGGCTCAGAACCCACGGCAGCGGCCAGCGTCCCCTGGCTGCGCAGCAGCGAAAACAGTTCCCCGGTCATGTAGGTGCGCAGGCGGACAATGCGCCCGTCCACCAGCTCCACCCATTTGCTGTGGGTGCCTGGCAAGACAAAGACACCGCTGTGGTACCCCAGGTGCAAGGCCCCCAACAGCTGTGTTTCCTCACCACGCATGACGTCGGGCTGGCCCTGTGCATCGCGTATGCAATAGCCGGGCACTATCCATGCCGGTGCAGGGGCATGCGCGTCCTGCACGGCCACCAGGTGTTGGGGCAGATCGGCCAGGGCCACCGCAGCATCCACATAGGGTGCCAACTGCCACCCCATGGTGCTGCCCACCATGCCCGACAACACGATCCGCCGGGGTGCCGCCCGCAGGTGCTGCAGCCCACTGGCCAGGCTGTCGGCAAAGCGCCCGTGGCACGCCGCAGCCCCGTCCTCGTCACTGGCACGCCCCAGGGCCTGCCCATGGGCGTCGAGCGCGTACAGACGCCGGTGTGTAGTGCCCCAATCCACCCCTACCAGCGCGCATTCAGCGTACTTCGACATCACTGCGCACTTCCGTTCAGGCCATCACGTAGGCGGTTTTGACGGTGGTGAAGAACTCCGCGGCGTAGCGCCCCTGCTCGCGCGAGCCGTAGCTGGAACCCTTGCGCCCGCCAAACGGCACGTGGTAGTCCACACCGGCCGTGGGCAGGTTCACCATCACCATGCCAGCCTGGCTGTGGCGCTTGAAGTGCGTGGCGTACTTGAGGCTGGTGGTGGCAATACCGGCCGACAGGCCAAAGGGCGTGTCGTTGGCCACGGCCAGGGCTTCGTCGTAGTCTTTGACGCGGATGACGCTGGCCACGGGGCCGAAGATTTCTTCGCGGCTGATGCGCATGGCGGGGGTGCTGTCCACCAGCAAAGCCGGGGCCATGTAATAGCCCTCGGTTGCGCGCTGCAGGCGTTCACCGCCCATAAGCAAGGTGGCGCCCTCTGCCTTGCCAATCTCCACATAGGAAAGGTCTTGCTCCAGTTGGGGCTGCGAGGCCACGGGACCGATGTCGGTGCCCGCTTCCAGCGCATCGCCCACCCGGATGGCAGCCATGCGTTTTTGCATGGCGTCGAGGAAGGCCGGGTAGATGGTGTCGGTCACGATCAGGCGGCTGGACGCCGTGCAACGCTGGCCCGTGGAGTAGAAAGCGCTTTGCACACACAGCTCCACCGCCTGCTTCAAGTCCGCATCGTCGAGCACCACCTGCGGGTTCTTGCCCCCCATTTCCAACTGCACCTTTTTCATCTGGCCCGCGCAGGCCGCCGCAATGCGCTGGCCCACCCCCACCGAACCGGTGAAGCTGATGGCGGCGATGCCCGGGTGCTGCACCAGGGCGTCACCAATCACACGGCCCGGGCCCATGACCAGGTTGAACACACCGGCCGGGATGCCGCTGCGGTGGATGATGTCGGCCAGCGCCCAGGCGCAGCCGGGCACCAGGTCGGCAGGCTTCAAGACCACGCAATTGCCATAGGCCAGCGCCGGGGCAATCTTCCAGGCCGGGATGGCGATGGGGAAGTTCCAGGGCGTAATGAGGCCAATGACTCCCAAGGGTTCGCGGGTGACTTCGACCCCAATGCCGGGACGCACGGATGGCAGGGTTTCACCCGCCAGGCGCAGGCACTCCCCGGCAAAGAATTTGAAGATGTTGCCCGCACGGGCGGCTTCGCCAATGCCTTCGGCACGGGTCTTGCCCTCCTCGCGCGCCAGCAAGGCGCCCAGCTCTTCCTTGCGGGCGAGGATTTCGTTGCCGATCTTGTCCAGCGCATCGGCACGGGCCTGAATGCCGCCCGTAGACCAGGCGGGGAAGGCCTTTTGGGCCGCCGCCACGGCGGCGTGGACTTCGTCCACCCCGCCTTGCGCGTACTCGCCAATCACATCGGCCAGGTTGGAGGGGTTGAGGTTGAGGGCATAGCTGCTGCCGGCCACCCATTCGCCATTGATCAGGTTGTTGTGCTGCATGGTCATGTTTGCTTTCGGGTTTTCTGCGGAGGTTCAGTGGCCCCAGCGCAGCACCATGGGGTCCAGGCGCTTGGCGGTGTCAATGAGCCCGGCGCGCACCGCCGGGTGCATGGGCGGGAAAGGATGGCGGCCCGCTTCGCAGGCAATGACGCCACCCTCTTTCATCAAGGCCTTGGCCGTCAAAATGCCACCCTGGCGGTTTTCGTAATTGATGAGGGGGAGCCACTGCTGGTAGTGGGCCACGGCGGCCTCGCGGCGCCCTGCGGCATAGGCGTCCACGATCCGGCGTATGCCGTCGGGGTAGGCGCCGCCCGTCATGGCGCCCGTGGCCCCGGCGTCCAGGTCGGGCAGCAGGGTGATGGCTTCTTCCCCATCCCACGGGCCTTCAATGGCCGCTCCGCCCACGCGGATCAGCTCACGCAGTTTGGAAGCAGCCCCGGGGGTTTCGATCTTGAAGTAGGCCACCTGCTGGATCTCTTGCGCCATGCGCGCCAGGAAAGGCACCGACAGCGGGGTGCCGCTGACCGGGGCATCCTGAATCATGATGGGGATGTCGATGGCGTCGGACAGGCGGGCGAAGTACTCGTAGATCTGGGCCTCGCCCACGCGTATGGTGGCGCCGTGGTAGGGCGGCATGACCATGACCATGGCCGCGCCGAGCTGCTGGGCCAGCACGCTGCGCGCGATGGTGACATCGGTGCTGAAGTGCGTGGTGGTCACGATCACCGGCACGCGGCCCCTCACATGGTCGAGGATGGTGCGGGTGAGCACCTCGCGTTCGGCATCACTCAGCACGAACTGCTCAGAAAAGTTGGCCAGGATGCACAGACCAGTGGAACCGGCGTCAATCATGAAATCGACGCAACGTTTCTGGCTCTCCAAGTCCAGGGCACCGGCGTCGTCGAAGGTGGTCGGGACGACCGGGAACACGCCCTTGTAGCGGGCATTGGCAGCGGTGAACATGGCGGCTCCTTATTTGTTCTTGTTGTAGACGTCGAAGCAGACCGCAGCCAGCAGCACCAGGCCTTTGATGACCTGCTGCCAGTCAATGCCAATGCCCATGATGGACATGCCGTTGTTCATCACCCCCATGATGAAGGCGCCGATCACGGCCCCCAGCACCTTGCCCACCCCGCCCGAGGCCGAGGCCCCGCCAATGAAGCAGGCGGCAATCACGTCCAGCTCGAAACCCAGGCCCGCCTTGGGTGTGGCGGTGTTCAGGCGGGCGGCAAAGATGAGCCCGGCCAAGGCCGAGAGCACGCCCATATTGATGAAGGTGTAGAAGGTCAGGCGTTCGGTGCGTATGCCCGACAGGCGCGCTGCCTTTTCGTTGCCGCCCAGGGCGTAGATGCGTCGGCCCAGGGTGGTGCGTGAGGCCACGAAGTCGTAGGCCAGCATCAGCAGCAACATGACGATGAGCACATTGGGCAGGCCCTTGTACGAGGCCAACAGGTAGCTGAAGGCCACGATCATGAGCACGAACACCAGGTTGCGCACCACAAACAGGGCGGTGGGTTCGTTTTCCATGCCATGGCGGGCACGGCCCGCACGCTCACGCAGCTTGGACACCAGCAGGGCCAGCGCCATCAGCAAGCCCAGCACCAGCGAGGCCACACGCAGGTTCTCTCCGGCAAAGGGGTCGGGAATGAAGCCGGTGCTCAGCAGCTGGAATTCGGGCGGAAACGGCCCCACCGAGGCTCCCTCCAGTACCGCCAATGCCAGGCCCTTGAACACCAGCATGCCCGCCAGCGTGACGATGAATGATGGAATCTTGTAGAACGCCACCCAGTAGCCCTGCGCGGCACCAATCAGGCCACCGAGTGCCAAGCACACGATGGTGGCAGGCACATAGTGCCAGTGGTAGTTCACCATGAGCACGGCGGCCACGGCGCCCACGAAGCCGCACACCGATCCCACCGAGAGGTCGATGTGCCCGGCCACAATGACCAGCAGCATGCCCAGCGCCATCACGATGATGTAGCTGTTCTGCAGGATCAGGTTGGTCAGGTTCAGCGGCTGGAACAGCGTGCCATCGGTCTGCACCTGAAAGAACACCATGATGATGACCAGGGCGATCAGCAAGCCGTATTCGCGCAGATGGTTTTTGAGAAACGTGGCCACGCCGGTGCTATGAGCCGGGGCGCGGGCGGTCTTGGGGGATTCCATATCAGTTCACTCCGGATGTCACGATGGATCGCATGATTTTTTCTTGGGAGGCTTCTGCGGCAGAGAACTCCGCCACGAACGCGCCCTCGTTGAGTACGCAGATGCGGTCGCACATGCCCAGCAGCTCCGGCATTTCGCTGGAGATCATGAGCACGCATTTGCCCTCGGCGGCCAGCTGCGCAATGATGGTGTAGATCTCGTACTTGGCGCCCACGTCGATGCCGCGCGTGGGCTCGTCCAGGATCAAGACCTCGGGCTGCGAAAACAGCCACTTGCTCAGCACCACTTTCTGCTGGTTGCCACCCGACAGATTCACGGTGCGTGCAAACACATTGGGGCTGCGGATGTTGAGCTTTTGGCGAAAGTCCTGGGCCACGCCGAACTCCTGCCCCGCATTCACCACCGCGCGCCGTGCCACCGCAGGCAGGTTGGCCAGGGTGGTGTTCCAGGCAATGGTTTCATCCAGCACCAGGCCGTAGCCCTTGCGGTCTTCGGTCACATAGGCAATGCCGTTCTGGATCGCCTTTTGCACCGTGCTGGTGTCGATTTCCTTGCCATGCAGCAGCACCTGACCGCTGATGTTCTGGCCATAGGTACGGCCAAAGATGCTCATGGCGAGTTCGGTGCGGCCTGCGCCCATGAGGCCTGCGATGCCGACGATTTCGCCGCGCTTGATGTGCAGATCCACCCCCTTGATGACCCGGCGGTCGGCGTGTTCGGCGTGGTGCACGGTCCAGTTTTTCACCTCGAACACGGTGTCGCCAATGTCCGGGGTGCGGCGCGGGTAGCGGTCCGCCATTTCCCGGCCCACCATGTGGCGGATGATGGTGTCTTCGTGGGCTGCTTCCTTGCTGCAGTCCATGGCGGCCACGCTGGCGCCGTCGCGCAGCACGGTGATGGCATCGGCCACCTTGGCAATTTCGTTGAGCTTGTGCGAAATCAGGATGCAGGCAATGCCCTGCCGCTTAAGCTCCAGCAGCAATTCCAGCAAGGCATCGCTGTCTTTTTCGTTCAGGCTGGCGGTGGGTTCGTCCAGGATCAGCAGCTTCACTTCCTTGGACAGCGCCTTGGCGATTTCCACCAACTGCTGCTTGCCCACACCCAGGTTGGTAATGAGCGTGTCGGGCGACTCCTGGAGTCCTACTTTCTGCAGCAAGGCCTGGGTCTTGACGAACGATGCATTCCAGTCAATCACCCCATAGCGGGCCTGCTCATTGCCTAAGAAAATGTTCTCGGTGATGGACAGCAGCGGCACCAGTGCCAGCTCCTGGTGGATGATGATGATGCCCACCGACTCGCTGTCGTGAATGCCCTTGAACTGGCACACCTGCCCCTGGTAGCGGATCTCGCCTTCGTACTCGCCGTGCGGGTAGACACCGCTGAGCACTTTCATGAGGGTGGACTTGCCCGCACCGTTTTCTCCAACGATGGCGTGGATCTGGCCCGGCAGCACCGTGAGGTTCACATTGCTGAGCGCCGTTACGCCATGGAATGTCTTGCGCATTCCACGCATTTCTAGGATGGGTTGAACCATGGCTCCTGCACCTGGAAAGTGAAAAAAAGCCCTGTGCTTTGCGGGCACAGGGCCTCTGTTGCGGTACCCAGATTACTTGAGTTGATCTTCCTTGATGTAGCCGCTGCCCACCAGCACCTGTTTGTAGTTGGACAAATCGACACTCACGGGCTTGAGCAGGTAGGAGGGCACGACCTTGACCTTGTTGTTATAGGTCTTGGTGTCGTTGATCTCAGGCTGCTTGCCGCTGATCACGGCGTCGACCATGTTGGCCGCCACCTTGGCCAGCTCGCGGGTGTCCTTGAACACGGTGGAATACTGCTCCTTGCGGATGATGGCCTTGACCGAAGGCACTTCCGCGTCCTGCCCGCTCACGAACGGCATGGGCTGCGCCGCAGTGCCATACCCCACGCCCTTGAGCGCCGAGATGATGCCGATGGAGAGGCCGTCGTAGGGCGAGAGCACGGCGTGCACTTTTTCCTTGCCGTAGTAGGCGCTCAGCAGGTTTTCCATGCGGGCCTGGGCCACCTGCCCGTCCCAACGCAGGGTGGCCACCTTTTGCATGCCGGTCTGCTTGGAGCGCACCACCAGCTTGCCCGACTTGATGTACGGGTCGAGCACGGACATGGCGCCGTCGTAGAAGAAGAAGGCGTTGTTGTCATCGGCAGAGCCACCGAACAGCTCGATGTTGAAGGGGCCCTTGCCTTCCTTCAGGCCCAGGGCTTTCTCCAGCGACTGGGCTTGCTGCACACCCACCTGGAAGTTGTCGAAAGTGGCGTAGTAATCCACGTTCTTGGAGCCCACGATCAGACGGTCATAAGAAATGACCTTGACGCCCTTGTCGGCGGCTTTTTGCAGCGCATTGGTCAGGGTGGTGCCGTCAATGGCGGCAATCACCAGCACCTTGGCGCCCTTGGTGATCATGTTCTCGATCTGGGCGAGCTGGTTGGGAATGTCGTCTTCTGCGTACTGCAGGTCGGTCTTGTAGCCCTTGGCCGCCAGGGCGGCGACCATGCTGTTGCCATCGCTGATCCAGCGGGTAGAGCTCTTGGTGGGCATGGCCACGCCCACCAGGCCTTTGTCCTGCGCAAAGCCGGTTTGCGCGCTCAGGCCAAAGCCCAGGGCCAAGGCAAGCGCCATGGATTTGAGGGTGGCGCGGCGAATATTCATGAAAGTCTCCTAATCGTGGGTTCGTGGGGTTCAACCGATGCACCGCGGCGCTTTGCCTTGGGACATTGCTGTGCGGCGAATGCGCCGCCGCCTTGTGATGATAGGCAGACAGGGATATTGAACAAATTGATATTTGAAGTTCTGAGATGCCTAGATAGGCATTGGTATTTACCCTTGCATTCAGACGAGAGGATGCATCTTGTGCGGCATACCAAAAATGAATAAAAATCCGGATTTCCCATTCCGAAAAGGAATAAGTGGATGACACAGTACAACCACTGGTTTTTGCGTGCCCGGCTCAAAACGCGCCAGTTGCTTTTGCTCACCGCGCTGGCGGAAGAAGGCAACATCCACCGCGCCTCGCAGGTGCTGAACATGACCCAGCCTGCGGCTTCCAAGTTGCTCAAAGATCTGGAGGACGTGCTGGGCGTGTCCCTGTTCGAGCGCCTGCCGCGCGGCATGCGGCCCACCTGGTACGGCGAGACCATGATCCGGCACGCGCGCGCCGCGCTTTCCAGCCTGAACCAGGCCCATGAGGAGCTGCAGGCGGCCAAGAAGGGACAGTTCGGCCAGGTGCGCGTGGGCGCGATCACCGCCCCAGGGTTGACACTGCTGCCCGTCACCGTGGCGCGGGTGAAGCAGGCGCACCCCAAGATCCAGGTCACGGTGCAGATCGACCCCAGCAATGTGTTGGTGGAGGCGCTCAACCGGGGCCACCTGGACATCGTGGTGGGGCGTCTGACGCCCCAGGATGACAAGGAGCAGTTGCGCTACGACGTGGTATCCGACGAGCCCACCTGCGCCGTGGCCCGACCCGGCCATCCGATCCTGCAGTTGGAGCGCCCGACGGTGGCGGATCTGTTCTCGTACGGATGGATAAAGCCAGCGGCGGGCAGCGTGCTGCGCCACCGCCTGGAGCTGATGGTGCAGGAACTGGGGCTGGTCCTGCCCAGCAGCACGGTGGAGTCCAGCTCCTTGCTGTTCGTGACCAAGATGCTGCAGAAAAGCGACATGGTGACCGTGCTGGCGGTGGACGTGGCGCGCTATTACGCCGACCACGGGCTGGTCACCATCCTGCCGGTGGTGCTGCCCTGCGACATGGATCCGTTTGGCATCATTTTGCGCAGCGACCGGCTGCTGTCCCCGGCGGCCCAGGTGTTTCTGGACGCGCTCAAGGCCAGCGTGTCGCTGGTCTATGGGCGCGATATTGCTGTCTGAGTGGCGATCAGCTCCAGCCGCCGTCCACCGTGAACTCCTGCGCGGTGCACATGGCGGCGCCGTCCGAGCACAGGAACAGCACCATCTGCGCAATGTGCTCGGGCTGCAAGGCGCTGGGCAGGCACTGATTGCGCGCAATCTCAGCCGGTGAATCGGCCGTGACCCACATGCGCAGTTGCCGCTCCGTCATGACCCAGCCAGGCGTGACGGTGTTGATGCGGATGCCGTGCTGCCCCAATTCCCGCGCCAGGCCGCGCGTGAGCCCGTTGACCGAGGACTTGGCAACCGCGTAGCAGGGGTAGCCGCCGGACTTGATCTGCCAGCCGATCGAGCCCAGGTTCACGACCGCGCCCCCACCCAGGCGCTTCATCCCGGGGACCAGGGCCTGGATGGCAAAAAACGCCGGGCGCTGGTTCACCGCCATGCGCTCCTCCCAGTATTCGGGTGTGACCGATTCCAGGGTGTGGCGGTCATCGTGCGCCACGTTGTTGACCAGGCAGGCGATGTCACCAAAGTGGGTCTGCGCTGCCGCGATGCTGGCTTGCAGCGCCGCCACATCGCGCACGTCACAGCTTTGCCACCACACAGCGCCCGGGTGCAGCGGCTCCAGCTCCTCGGCCAGGGCGGCGCTGGCTTCGCGCGCCAGATCGACAAAGGCCACGCGGGCGCCCTGCGCGGCAAAGCCGCGCACCAGTGCCGCGCCAATGCCAGAACCGCCCCCGGTGATGAACACCACCCGCCCTAGCAGGCTGGGGTAGCTGTTGCTCGACAAAGAAAGCATGCAGTATCTCCTATATAAAAATTGCAATCAATTAAATGGAAATTTTCATTTTTTATTATCAGTGTGGGCCGATAGCATGGGCCTTGTCAAGTCCTCAACCCCATGCTCCCCACTTCCTATGAGTGATTCCAAACATCCCTTCCGTCGCAGCCAAGGCTGGTTTGGTGGCCAGACCCGCGAGGGATTCATGCACCGCAGCTGGCTCAAAAACCAGGGCTACCCCCACGATCTGCTCGACGGCCGCCCGGTCATCGGCATCTGCAACACCTGGAGCGAGCTGACCCCGTGCAATGGCCACTTCCGTGAACTGGCGGAATTCGTCAAGCGTGGTGTCTATGAGGCCGGTGGCTTCCCGCTCGAATTCCCGGTGATGTCGCTGGGTGAAACCCAGTTGCGCCCCACCGCCATGCTGTTTCGCAACCTGGCCAGCATGGACGTGGAGGAAAGCATCCGCGGCAACCCCATTGACGGCGTGGTGCTGCTCATGGGTTGCGACAAGACCACCCCGTCACTGATGATGGGTGCTGCCAGTTGCGACCTGCCCACCATCGGGCTGTCCGGCGGGCCCATGCTCAACGGCAAATTCCGTGGCCAGGACATCGGTTCGGGCACGGGCGTGTGGCAAATGTCCGAGATGGTGCGCGCCGGTGAAATGACCATGGACGAATTCACCTCCTGCGAAAGCGACATGCACCGCTCCAGCGGCACCTGCATGACCATGGGCACGGCCTCCACCATGGCCTGCATGGTCGAGTCGCTGGGCATGTCCCTGCCGGAAAACGCCGCCTTCCCCGCCGCCGACACCCGGCGCAAGCGCTTGGCGCAGATGACGGGGCGGCGCATTGTCGACATGGTCAAGGAAGACCTGCGCATGTCGCACATCCTGACGCGCCAGGCCTTCGAGAACGCCATCCGCACCAACGCCGCCATCGGTGGCTCCACCAACGCCGTGATCCACCTGCTGGCGCTGGCCGGACGCATCGGCGTGGACCTGAAGCTGGAAGACTGGGATACGCTGGGGTCGGAAGTGAACAACATCCTGAACCTGCAACCCTCGGGCAAGTACCTGATGGAAGACTTCTGCTACGCCGGTGGCCTGCCTGCCGTGATGCGTGAAATACTGCCGCTGCTGCATGGTGACGCCGTCACCGTCAATGGCAAGACCGTGCGTGAGAACGTGGAACACGCCCCCTGCTACAACCGCGAAGTCATCAAGACCATGGCCGAGCCCTTCATGCCCGCTGCGGGCATCGCCGTGGTGCGCGGCAACCTGGCCCCCAATGGCGCCGTCATCAAGCCCTCGGCCGCATCGCCGCAGCTGCTGACGCACCGGGGCCGTGCCGTGGTGTTTGAGAACATTGAAGAATTTCACGCCAAGATCGACGATCCGGACCTCGACATCGACGAGAACTGCGTGATGGTGCTCAAGAACTGCGGCCCGCGTGGCTACCCCGGCATGGCCGAAGTGGGCAATATGCCCCTGCCCCCGAAGGTGCTGCAAAAAGGCATCAAGGACATGGTGCGTATTTCCGACGCCCGCATGAGCGGCACCGCCTACGGCACCACCGTGCTGCACACCAGCCCCGAAGCGGCCGCCGGTGGCCCCCTGGCCGTGGTGCAAAACGGCGACATGATTGAACTCAATGTGCCCGAGCGCCGGCTGCACCTGGAAATTTCGGACGACGAGCTGGCACGGCGTCTGGGCGCCTGGCAAGCCCCGGAAAAACCCAAGCGCGGCTGGTACAAGCTGTACGTGGACCACGTGCAGCAGGCCCACCTCGGCGCGGACCTGGACTTCCTGGTGGGCGGCAGCGGCGCCGACGTACCGCGCGACTCCCACTGAGGCCCCTGCATGTCTACCGAAGTTACGGCCTCGGGTTCAGAGGCAGAGCGATTTTTTCCTGCCCCCGAAAGGTGCGGCCAAACGCCATGGACCAGACCACAAAGCGTCTGGAGCGCGGGCGCCAGCCTGGGCGAAGGAGCGCTGTGGAGCGAGGCGGAGCAGGCCTTGTACTGGGTGGACATCCATGGCCACCAGTTGCACCGCTACACCCCACAGAGCCAGCGCCGCGAAACCTGGGATACCCCGGACATCGTCACCGCACTCAGCCTGGTGCAAGGGCGCCGTGCGTTGATGCTCAGTGTGCGCCATGGCGTGGCCCTGTTCGATCCCGACAGCGGCGCCCTGCGCAGCGTGGATCAGGCAGGGCAAGAGCCGGTCGGCAACCGTTTCAACGATGCCAAGGTCGATCGCCAGGGGCGGCTGTGGTGCTGTTCGATGGACGACGGCTGCGAGCTGCCCAGCGGTGCGCTGTACCGCTGGGACGCGGGGCATGGGTTCACCCGCCATGTGCAGGGCCTGTGCGTGGGCAACGGACCGACCTGGTCGCTGGACGGGCGAACCCTGTACCTCAGCGACAGCGTGCGCGGCACCGTTCGGGCTTATGCCTTCGACACCGAGCGGGGTACTTTGGGGGCTGCGCGCGACTGGCTGGTGCTCCCCCCGCAGGACGGGCTGCCCGACGGGCTGACCACGGATGCGCAAGGGCGCATCTGGGTGGCCCATTGGGGGGGCAGGTGTGTGACTGCGCACGACCCGGATTCGGGCGAAACCCTGCAACGCATCGACCTGCCCGCCAGCCAGATCACCAGCTGTGCCTTCGGTGGGGCCGACTACCAGACACTGTTCATTACCAGCGCGCGCGGCGGCCTGCCCGCCGAGCAGCTGGAACGCGAGCCCCTGGCGGGTGCCCTGTTTGCGGTGGAAATGCCCGCACCGGGCCTGCCACCTACCCCGCTGCGCTGGCCACAGAGCCCGTGAAAAACCCCTGACAGCCGCCCCCCCGTGCGGCGGGCGCGGTGTTCTCCTGTTTCTTTTCTACGTCTGCTCGATCCGCCACACCACTTCAAGCTGCAGCGACTGTCCCGCTTCCAGGTACACCAGACCGGGTTGGCCGGGCAGGTGAAAGGCATCGATGGGGTGGGAGATGGGCTCCAGGCAGAAGCCGTCGGACGCGGGGCTGCGGTAAACCAGGCAGTAGCCTGGGGTACGGCCTTGTTGCACGGCGGGGCATTGCATATGCAAGGCCACGCCCGCGTGGGGCCAGTGGATGCTGGCCGCGCCGTCCCAGCCGGTATAAGCGTTATCGATCAGGTTGCCCATGGCAGGCATTCCGGCAGGCAGATCCCAGCCCTCGGGGAGGCCGCTGCTGTGGTGTGTGGGGATGGGATCATCGCCACACAGCCACACCCCGCTGACCTGGGCTTGCAGCCAGGTGTCGGCCCGGCGGGTAAAGCAGGGGTGCTGCCCCAGCCCATAGGGCAGAGGCTGCGGCCCCAGGTGGGTGACTTTCAGCCACTGTTGCAGGCCCCCTTCCACCAGGGTAAAGCGCTGCAGGGCGCGGTAGTGGTAGGGGTTGCCCTGGAAATGCGCGGACTGCAGGTGCATCTCGATCGAATCCGGGCCGGTCTGCACCAGCTCCCAGGGTTGCAGCCAGCCGTCGCCATGAATGGGGTAGGGCTCTCCCGGGCGGTTGGGTGCGATGGGATACGCGGTGCCTTCCACTTCAATGCCGCCTGCAGTGACGCGGTTGGACCAGGGCAGCAACGGAAAAGAACCCGTGCGGTAGCGGTCCGTGCCCTGCCCATCCCAGGGGCGCAGGAAATTCACCAGCCCGCCCGCCCGCTCGAACTGCCAGGCCGCTATCGCTCCCCCCAGGGAGGGCAATAGCCCCAGGCGCTGGTGGTGGCGGTGCAGCCAATAGATGGAGTGGGATGGTGAGGAAAACATGGGCAAACAGATGTTGGGTGATTTACCCATGCTATAGGCCCCCAGCCCCACGGGCCAATTCAATTTGCCACGCCAGCGATACGCATATTGAAATGCCATATTTCAAGGGATCGATATGCATTTTGAATTTGGTATTTGTACCAATTTCTGGATTGCAATCTTCGCACGGGGAATATTCATTGGAAAAGCCTCGGCACCGTGGATAGCATCCGCAGCGTCAAAACATCCATTGACGCAGCAACCGGGTTATTTATTTCCACGCATTAATAAGGAGACACGCATGCAATTGAATCGTCGCGCCATCGCTTTGGCGGTGGTATCCGCCTGGTGTGTATTGAGCGCACCCGCAGCCTTGGCCCAGAAGAAGATCGTGCTGGGCTTTGCACAGGTGGGGGCCGAAAGCGAATGGCGCACCGCCAATACCAACTCCATCAAGGAAAGCGCCAAGAAGGAAGGTATCGAGCTGCGCTTTGCCGATGCCCAGCAAAAGCAGGAAAACCAGATCAAGGCGATCCGCTCCTTCATCGCCCAGAAGGTGGACGTGATTGCCTTTGCGCCGGTGGTGGCCAGCGGTTGGGACACGGTGCTGAAAGAGGCCAAGGCCGCCAAGATCCCGGTGATCCTGACCGACCGCTCGGTGGACAGCAAGGACGAGTCGCTGTATTTGTCCTTCCTGGGGTCGGACTTCACCGAGGAAGGGCGCAAGGCCGGGCGCTGGCTGCTGGAGAAGGCCAAGGGTGCGCAAGGCGACGTGAACGTGGTGGAGCTACAAGGCACGGTGGGTTCCGCCCCGGCCATTGAGCGCAAGAAGGGCTTTGAAGAAACCATCAAGGCCAACCCGCGCATCAAGATCACCCGCTCGCAAACCGGCGATTTCACCCGCGCCAAGGGCAAGGAGGTCATGGAGGCCTTCCTCAAGTCCGAAGGCAAGAACATCAACGTGCTGTACGCGCACAACGACGACATGGCCATTGGCGCCATCCAGGCGATTGAAGAAGCGGGCCTGAAGCCGGTGAAGGACATCACCGTGGTCTCCGTGGACGCCGTGAAGGGCGCTTTTGAGGCCATGATGGCGGGCAAGATGGACGTGTCGGTGGAATGCAACCCCTTGCTGGGCCCGCAGCTGATGGCCGCCGTGAAGGATGTGGTGGCAGGCAAGCCGATTCCCCGGCGCATCGTGACCAACGAAGGCATTTACCCCATGGAAACCGCGGCCAAGGAGTTCCCCAGCCGCAAATATTGAGGGTAACGGACAGGTTCCCGTTCAAGGCCCGGCATGTCCGGGCCCTTTTTTCAAGAAAAAACCCTACCGTGACACACGATGCTCCCTTTCAATAATGAAGCCGCCACTCCGGAGCCCGTTTTGGCGGTACGCGGTGCCAGCAAGCGCTTTGGCCCGGTGCAAGCGCTCAGCGGGGTGGGTTTGCGCCTATTTGGCGGCGAAATCCACGCCCTGATGGGGCAAAACGGCGCGGGCAAATCCACCCTCATCAAGGTGCTGACGGGGGTGTACACGCCCGACCAGGGGCATATCGCGCTGTGTGGTCAGGCAGTGCTGCCCCAATCGGTGCAGCACGCGCAGCAACTGGGCATCAGCACGGTGTACCAGGAGGTGAATCTGTGCCCCAATTTGTCGGTGGCGGAAAACATTTTTGCCGGGCGCTACCCCCGCCACCCCTGGGGCCTGATAGCCTGGGCGCGCATGCGCCGCGACAGCGTGGAGTTGCTGGCACGCCTGAATCTGGATATCGACGTGCAGCAGCCGCTGTCGCGCTACTCCGTGGCGGTGCAGCAGATGGTGGCCATTGCCCGTGCGCTGGCGGTGTCGGCCAAGGTGCTGGTGCTGGACGAACCCACCTCCAGCCTGGACGATGAAGAGGTGCAGCGCCTGTACGCCGTTATGCGCCAATTGCGCGATCAGGGCATGGCGATTCTGTTTGTCACGCACTTCCTGGACCAAGTGTACGCGGTGAGCGACCGCATCACGGTGCTGCGCAATGGCGAGCTGGTGGGGGAGTACGTGGCCTCGGAGCTGGGGCACAAGGCCCTGATCACGGCCATGGTGGGGCGCGAGCTGGCGCTGGACACCGGGGCTGCACACAAGGACGCCCACCGCACCGCCCAAGAGACCGGCCAGGCGCCTGTGTTGCTGCAAGCCCGCAGCCTGGCCAAGCACGGCGTGCTGCGCCCGAGTGACCTGCGCGTGCATCGCGGCGAGGTGTTGGGCCTGGGTGGCTTGCTCGGGTCGGGGCGCACCGAGTTGGCGCGCCTGTTGTTTGGCTCCGAAACGCCAGACCAGGGTGTCGTGGAGGTCGATGGCATTGCCGTCTCCATCCACGATCCCACCCAAGCCATTGCGCTTGGCTTGGGTTTTTGCCCAGAGGATCGCAAGGCCGAAGGGATTGTGGGCGCCTTGTCGGTGCGCGAGAACATTGTGCTGGCCTTGCAGGCCCGTCAGGGCCTGTGGCCCGCCGTGGGGGTGGCCGCGCAAAGAGCGCTGGCGCAGCGCTATGTGCGCGCGCTGGGTATCAAGACCGCCGACGTGGACACCCCGATTGCGCAGCTTTCAGGGGGCAACCAGCAAAAGGCCGTGTTGGCGCGCTGGCTGGCCACCCAGCCGCGGCTGCTGATCCTGGACGAGCCGACACGCGGCATCGACATTGCCGCCAAGCAGGAAATCATGAACGAAATACTCTCCCTGGCCCGTGAGGGCATGTCCGTGTTGTTCATCTCCTCGGAGATGGACGAGGTCGTGCGCGTGTCCGACCGCATCGTGGTGCTGCGCGACCGCGCCGTGGTGGGCGAACTGCCCGGCGGCAGCACCGAGCAGGCCGTGTACCACCTGATTGCGGAGCACGTATGAGCATGGCGCACCCCTCCGACATGCCGCGCACCCTGTGGCAGCGTGCCCGCCAGCATGAATTGTGGTGGCCGGTGGTGACCCTGGCGGTGATCCTGGCCATCAACGCCAGCCTGAACCCGGGCTTTTGGATGCTGCAGTGGCGCGACGGCCATTGGTACGGCAGCACCATCGACATTCTCAACCGCGCCGCGCCCCTGATGCTGGTGTCTTTGGGCATGACGCTGGTCATTGCCACGCGGGGTATCGACATTTCGGTGGGCGCGGTGGTAGCCATCAGCGCTTCGGTGGCGGCGCTGATGATTGGCGGCAGCCTGGTGGTGGAAAACGGCGTGTCCGTTCAGGTCAGCCGCTATCCCATGGCGCTGGCGCTGGCCTGCGCCTTGCTGGTGGCCCTGGCCTGCGGCTTGTGGAACGGGGTGCTGGTGAACTATCTCGGCCTGCAGCCCATCATCGCCACCCTGATCCTCATGGTGGCAGGGCGTGGCATCGCCCAGTTGGTGGCGGACGGGCAGATCATCACCGTGTACTACGCGCCCTATTTCTACCTGGGAAGCGGTTACCTGCTGGGCCTGCCGTTTGCGCTCTTCGTGGCCGTGGGGGTGTACGCATTGCTGCACCTGCTGGTGACGCGCACGGCGCTGGGGCTGTTCATCCAGGCCATTGGCATCAACCCCGCGGCGGCGCGGCTGGCGGGGGTGCGTGAGCGCCGCATCAGCCTGTGCGTGTATGCGTTTTGCGGGCTCACCGCAGGCTTGGGCGGCCTCATCATCAGCTCCAACGTCAAGAGCGCGGATGGCAACAACGCGGGCAATCTGCTGGAGTTGGATGCGATTTTGGCGGTTACGCTGGGGGGCACCTTGCTCAGCGGCGGGCGCTTCAGTCTGGCGGGCAGCATGCTGGGCGCACTCATCATCCAAAGCCTCACGTCCACCATTTATTCCATTGGTGTGCCCCCGGAGATCAACCTGGTGGTGAAGGCCAGCGTGGTGTTCGCGGTCATGCTGGTGCAGTCCAGCGAGTTCCGCCGCATGGTCGGCAGCTTGGCCCAAAGAAAAGCCGCAGAGACACCCCGATGAAAGCACTCCAACGTTTTGTTCCGCTGCTGGTCACGGTGACGCTGTGCCTGGCGATGGCGGCCTATGGCTCGCTGAACTACGGCGGTTTTTTTGCCGCGCAGTCGTTTCTCAACCTCCTGATCGACAACGCCTTTTTGCTCATCGTGGCCACGGGCATGACGCTGGTGATTTTGACCGGCGGCATCGACCTCTCGGTGGGCTCGGTGGTGGCGCTTTCGACCATGGTGGTGGCGGAACTGGTGGAGCACCGGCACTGGTCGCCCGGCAGCGCCATGGTGGTGGCACTGGCCATGGGGACGCTGCTGGGGGCCGCCATGGGTTTTCTCATCCAGCGTTTTCGGCTGCAGCCTTTCATCGTGACGCTGGCGGGGATGTTTCTGGCCAGGGGCTTGTGTTACCTCATCAGCATCGACTCCATCAGCATGGCGGACGAGGCCTACAGTGCCCTGGCGCAGTGGCGTCTGCCGGTGTGGGGGGATGCCTCCTTGTCGCTCGGCGCCTTGCTGGCTCTGGCGCTGCTGGTGCTGGCCATCGTGGTGGCACACGGCACGGAGTTTGGCCGCACGGTGTATGCCATGGGCGGTAGCGAGGCTTCGGCGGTGCTGATGGGCTTGCCCGTGGCACGCACCACGGTGCTGGTGTACGCCATCAGCGGTTTTTGCTCGGCACTGGGCGGCGTGGCGTTCACGCTGTACATGCTGTCGGGCTACGGTTTGCACGCCGTGGGCTTGGAGCTGGACGCCATCGCCGCCGTGGTGATTGGCGGCACCTTGCTTTCCGGTGGGCTGGGCTATGTGGCGGGCACGCTGTTTGGCGTGCTCACCTTGGGCCTGATCCAGGCCCTGATCATGTTCGACGGTAGCCTGAACTCCTGGTGGACGCGCATCGTCATTGGTGCGCTGCTGTTTGCGTTTTGCGTGCTGCAGCGCATGGTGGAGCCGCGCAAGGCGGTTCACTGAGCCAGTAGGGAGGGCCCACTGCTGTAGGAAAGGGCGGTGTCGGGTGCTGGGGCGAGTTTGAACACCGCCACCACCTGCACCAGGTCCTGTGCCTGGCTTTGCAAGCCGCTGGCGGCGGCGGCCATTTGCTCCACCAATGCGGCGTTTTGTTGGGTGCTTTGGTCCATATTGCCCACCGCCTGGCCCACTTGGCCGACGTCGGCGCTTTGGCTGTGGCTGGCAGCGCTGATCTCAGCCACGATGGTGGTCACGCGCTGGACGCTGCTCAGCACCTCGGCCATGGTGCTGCCCGCAGTGTCCACCAGCACCGAGCCCTGCTCCACCCGCTCCACGCTGGTGCCGATGAGTTGCTTGATCTCTTTGGCGGCATTGGCGCAGCGCCCGGCAAGGCTGCGCACTTCGCTGGCCACCACGGCAAAGCCGCGCCCTTGCTCGCCCGCCCGCGCGGCCTCCACGGCCGCATTGAGTGCCAGGATATTGGTCTGGAACGCGATGCCGTCGATCACCGCGATGATGTCGGCAATCTTGGCGCTGGCTTCGTTGATGCCCTTCATCGTCTGTACCACCTTGGCCACCACGGCGCCACCGCGTTGCGCGACCTGGGACGCGTTGTGCGCGAGCTGGTTGGCCTGGGCGGCGTTGTGGGCGTTGTGCCCGATGGCTTCATCGAGCGTGCGCATATTGGCCGAGGCCGCCTCCAGCGCCGCCGCCTGGTGCTCGGTGCGGGCGGACAGGTCGTGGTTGCCATGGGCGATTTCGGCACTGGCCGAGGCCACGGCCTCGGCTCCCTGGCGCACCTGGCGCACCACCTGGGCGAGCTGGTGTTGCATTTGCTGCAATGCCCCCAGCAACTGTCCCACCTCGTTGCCCGAGCCGCCCTCAATGGGCTGTGACAGGTCGCCATCGGCAATTTTTCGGGCCACCCCCACCAGGGTATGGATGGGGCGGGTGATGAGGCGGATCAGCCACAGGCCGGACAGAACCGCCACCACCAGGGCCAGCGCCAAGGCCAGGGCCAGCGTGGTCCGCGCCACGACAAAGCCGGCCTCGGCGTTGGCGGCTGCATCGTGCGCATGGGTGTTCACCAGGGTGGTGAGCTTGCCCAGGTCGGCCATCAGCTTGTCGAATTCGGCGCTGGCCTCGGTGTCGTAAGCCTTGCGTGCGGGGAACTTTTCCCGGTTGGTGGATTGCGTGAGCACCTGGCTGTGCGAACGGCTGACAGCGCTCCAGTCGGCCTCCACGCTGCGAAACAGCGTGCGTTCCTCATCGCTGCGCAAGAGGGCGGCATACTCCTGGCGGCGCTGGGCGATACGCTGCAGGGTTTGCTCCACGGTCTTCGCCGCCAGCTCCATCTTGCCTTCGTCGTTGGTCATGACGTGCTGCCCCACCTGGATGCGGTAGAGCGCAATTTCGCTTTTGATATCGCCTTGCACCACGGCGCTGGGCAACCATTTGCCGCTCACTTCGCGCAAGTCGTCACGCATGGCGCCCAACTGCAGCAGGGCCACGGCCACAATGGCCAGCATCAGCCCCATCAGCAGCGCCATGGAGGCGCCCAGCAGGGTGGAAATTTTCAGGTTCTTGGGTTGCATCCATGTCTCCACAGCCGCCTCCAACGCGGGCGGCGTTCGGGCCATGGTAGGAGCGCAGTCGGGCTGCGCGGTCATGAAATCTTGGAGAACGCTGATACTGGAATTGGCATTCCGGCGCAATCCGGAGCACCTGCCTCGCTCCTGACCCCGCATCCCTGCGGAATTTCGGACTTTTTCGGGCATTGGCCCGCGTATCCATTGCCTTTTTTGCTATTAAAAATATAGCTACTTCGTTCGCGTTAACCCAGCTGACGGCAGAACTGGCACACCAGTTGTGTGCCCATGTGTGTGCCCATGTGTGTGCCCATGCTGGGCGTACCATAAAAAAACCGCCTGCATGAGGCGGTTTTTGTGGCTTATTCCCAATCGCCCGCGCCGCGCTTGCGCGGCGTGTAGGGGCGCCCTTCCTGGACGCCGCCCCCAGACGGGGGCCGGTTGCCAAAACCGCGCTCGGCGCGGGCCGGGGCGCCAAAGCCACCACGTTTGCCCTCGAAGCGCTCGCCGCCGCGCGGCGCGAAACGCTCGTCGCGCGCACCCACCGGGTGTTCACGCCGGGCGCCGCCATGGAAGTCGCGCTGGGGCGCGCCAAAACCGCCCTCGCGCCCAGCGCCAAAACCACCGGCGTTGCCAAAACGCTCGCCGTCACGGCGCGGCGCGCCGAAGTCGCGCCCACCACCTGCGGCGGGGCGCTGTGCACCAAAACCACCCTGGCGTTCGCCAAAGCCGCCCTGGCGCTCACGGTTGAAGCCCCCTTCGCGCCCAGCGGGCGCGAAGCCACGTTCCCCACCGGCGGCGCCATCACGGGCGCCATAAGGGCGGGCACCGCCGCCGAAGCTGCGCTCTCCGCCACCAAAGCTGCGTTCGCCGCCGAAGCCACGCTCGCCAAAGCCCCCTTCGCGCGGGCCGCCAAAGCGGCGCTCGCCCCGGCCGCGGTCCTCAAAACCACGGCGTGGGCCGCCACGGCCCGGACCACGGTCGTTGCGCGTGTCGGGAATGCGGGATTGCGGCTCCAAGCCGTCCACGGTGTGGGGCTTGAGGGACTGACGCGAGTAGGACTCGATGTCCATGATCTTGCGCCGGTCGCGCATCTCGGCAAAGGTGATCGCCAGGCCATCGCGCCCGGCACGGCCGGTGCGGCCGATGCGGTGCGTGTAGTCCTCGGCCTTCATCGGCAGGCCGAAGTTGAACACGTGGGTGATGGAGGGCACGTCGATGCCGCGCGCGGCCACGTCGGTGGCCACCAGGATCTTGACCTGGCCATTGCGCAGCGCCATCAGGCGGCGGTTGCGCAGCCCCTGGCTCAGCGCCCCGTGCAGCGCCACGGCGGAAAAACCCTCCTGCTGCAGGTCATTGGCCAAGCCGTCGCACTCCACCTGGGTGCTGGCGAACACGATGGCCTGGTCGATGCTGGCATCGCGCAGCCAGTGGTCGAGCAGCTTGCGCTTGTGCTGCAGGTTGTCGGCCCAGTACAGGCGCTGCTCGATGTTGGCGTGTTTTTCCTGCGGGCTGTCGATCTGCACCTTGTGCACCTTGGCGCCGTTATCGTGCATGACGCGCATGGCCAGTTGCTGGATGCGCGGGGCAAAGGTGGCCGAGAACATCATGGTCTGGCGGCGCTGGCTGGTGAGCTGGTTGATCTCGGCCAGGTCGTCGGCAAAGCCCAGGTCCAGCATGCGGTCGGCCTCGTCCACCACCAGGAACTGCACCTGGTCGAGCTTGATCTGCATGGAGCGCTGCAAGTCCAGCAAGCGCCCCGGGGTGGCCACCACCAGGTTGGCGTTTTGCAGCTTGGCAATCTGCATCTGGTAGGGCATGCCGCCCACCACGTTGGCGATGCGCAGGCCACGGCAGTGCTTGACCAGCTCGATGGCGTCGTGCGCCACCTGCTGCGCCAGCTCACGCGTCGGGCACAGCACCAGGGCACCGGGCACGGCGGCCTTGAAATGGCGCGGGTTGGTGGGGTCCTTGCGGCGGCGCTTCGGGGGCGCTTCGCCGCGTGCGGTGGCCTCGGCCACCAGTTTTTCGTGGGCGACGCGTTCGAGATCCTGCTGTTCCTGCTGCTGGTGGATCAGGGTGTGCAGCACGGGCAGCAGGAACGCCGCCGTCTTGCCGCTGCCTGTCTGGCTGGACACCATCAGGTCCATGAAACCATGGGTATCGGTGTGTTCAGAAGGCAGCGCCAGCGGGATGGCCTTGCGCTGCACGGCGGTGGGCTCGACGTAGCCCAGATCCTGCACGGCAGCCACCAGTTGCCGCGCCAGACCCAAGGCCACAAAGGCTTGGGCGCTGGGCTTGTCTTGCTGGACAGGCGCCAGATCGTCAGAAAAAGAAGTCTCTTGGGCAGGCGCGAACTCGCCCGCCACATTCATGGTGTCGGTCATAAAGTTTTTCCAAGGCACGCCAGCACCCGCCAAAGGGGTGCCGTGGTCGGCCGTTTGTGGTTACAAAACATCAACCATCAAACGGAACCTGCGCTGTCCGCCCGGTGTATCGGGGGGGCTCAATGCGGGGGGGCTGTTGCGCCAATCTGGAACGCCAGTCGGCAAGCCCGGGGATGAAGGGAGATGTACAAGCCTCGCTACCCGAAAGCAGCGAAGCCCGCAATTATCGCATGGATCAGGGTTTTTACCTAATCCAGGTCAATCCAGCTTCAGAAAGGTGCTGCGGTAGTGCAGCAGTTCGTCGATGGATTCGTGCACGTCGGCCAGCGCTGTGTGGCGCTGCTGCTTCTTGAAGCTGCTGTAGACCGAGGGCTTCCAGCGCTTGGCCAGCTCCTTGAGCGTGCTTACGTCCAGGTTGCGGTAGTGAAAGAACGCCTCCAGCTGTGGCATGTACTTCACCAGGAAGCGCCGGTCCTGCGAAATCGTGTTGCCACACAGGGGCGAGGTCTTGGGCGGCACGTACTGCGCCAAAAAAGCGACCAAGGCTTCCTGCGCCTGCGCCTCGTCCACGGTCGAGGCCTTGACCTTGTCGATCAGCCCGCTCTTGCCATGCGTGCCCTTGTTCCAGGCGTCCATGGCGTCCAGCACCGCATCGCTCTGGTGGATCACGAACACCGGCCCTTCCACACGCACCGCCAGGCTCGGGTCGGTCACGATCACGGCAATTTCCAGCAGGCGGTCGGTATCGGGCTCCAGGCCAGACATTTCACAGTCCAGCCAGACGAGGTTCTGGTCGGAACGGGCAAGGGTGGGGGTGGTTTCGGTCATGCGCTATTGTGGCGCATGACCCCTGTCTTGCGGGCAAGGCGTGCCCGATGCCCATGGTACAGTGGCCCTTGGCACAAGCGTCGGAAATACGATGCAGCCGTTTTCACCACCAATTCAGGGAGTCTCCATGCGCCGACTTGCGTCCATCGCTTTGATGGCAGCCAGCCTGTCTTTTGCCAGCCACGCCGCCGACCTTTTTGACACCGGCAAACCCATCGCCTTTTCCCAAGGCATGCCCATCCCCAGTTCCACCACCTTGGGAGGCTACCCCCTCTACCCGGGTTTTGGTTCCTGGCACCTGTTCAAGCTGGAAGCACAGGACTCTGGCGCCCAGGGCGATGCAGAATCCATCCGCATGGGGCTTGCCGGCATGGAGGACTACGACAACCAAGGCAACTGGCGGGCCACCATGTTTGTGGTTGCCAACCTTGGCACCGCGCCAGGGCACAACCAATACTGGTCGGGTTCGCCTTGTAACGGAACCCATTTGCTCACCATCAACAAGGGCAGCGGCTATACCGACAGTTGCTTGACCGTCAATGCGCAAGAGGGTCGTGGAAAAAATGCGGCCCCACATCTGGAGATCAAAGCAACACAGGGCGCAAGCAGCGGACGACGGCTGGTGGTGTACCTGTATGTGAATCCCAGCGCCTTCGATGTCCCAGGACAAACACTGCAGGATTGGACTGATCAAGGGGTTGAAGCACACCCTCAGCGCCGTGACTTCATGCAACGCCTGCGCCCATGGGCCGAAGCGTTTCTGGACGCCACCCACCGCGCCATCGCCTTCAGCAAACCCCAAGACGCCTTTGACAAGGTGCCCATGTTGTTGCAGTTGATGCCGCCAACGCCCGCCGCCAACGTGGTTTTATCGACGCAATAGACGGCGGCCGCAGCAAAGGGCGAGCAAGCCGGGGAGCATCCCCTACACTCCCCCACCATGCTCGATTCCGGTTTTTCTCCCGCCCTGGCCTGGTCCTGGGTGTTTGCACTGCTGCTGACCAGCAGCCTGGTGCTCAAGCTCTGGCTGGCCAGCCGCAACATGCGCCACGTGGCACGGCACCGCGGCGCAGTGCCTGCGCCGTTTGCGGCGCATGTCACGCTGGGGGAACACCAGAAAGCCGCCGACTACACCCTGGCCCAAGGGCGCCTGGGGGTGCTGGAGCTGGCCTGGGACAGCACTGTGGTGCTGGGTTGGACGCTTCTGGGCGCTTTACAGGCCCTGCATGCAGCACTGCAGCAGGCGCTGGGCACCGGCCTGATCCAACAGGTGGCACTGGTGGCGGCGTTCACCACCATCAACGCCCTGCTGGGCCTGCCCTGGAGCGCGTGGCGCACTTTTGTGCTGGAGGAGCGCTTTGGCTTCAACCGCATGCGCCTGGGGCTGTGGCTGGCCGACCTGGCCAAATCCACCCTGCTGGGCGCGCTGTTGGGGCTGCCCTTCATCGCCCTGGTGCTGTGGCTGATGCAGGCAACGGGCACATGGTGGTGGCTGTGGACCTGGGGGGTCTGGATGGGCTTCAACCTGTTCCTGCTGCTGGTGTACCCGACCTGGATCGCCCCCTGGTTCAACCAGTTCAAACCGCTCGACGACCCCCAATTGCAACAGCGCGTGCAATCCCTCATGCAGCGCTGCGGCTTTCAGGCCAAGGGCTTTTACGTGATGGACGGCAGCCGCCGCAGCGCCCATGCCAACGCCTACTTCACCGGCCTGGGGCGCTCCAAGCGCGTGGTGTTCTACGACACCCTGCTGCAACAACTCCAACCCGAACAGGTGGATGCGGTGCTGGCGCACGAACTTGGCCATTTCGCGCACCGCCACGTGCTGCAACGCATGGTCCTGATGTTTGGCATGAGCCTGGGTGCGCTGGCGCTGCTGGGCTGGCTGGCGCAGCAGACCTGGTTCTACACCGGGCTGGGGGTGGAGCCCTCGCTGCTGGGGGCACACAACGCACAGGCCCTGCTGCTGTTCCTGCTGGTGCTGCCCCAGTGCAGCAGCTTCATCAGCCCCTGGCTGGCGGCGCACTCGCGCCGCCACGAGTTTCAGGCCGATGCCTACGCCGCGCGCCATGCCCAGCCCCAGGCCCTGGTCGATGCGCTGCTGCAGCTGTACAAGGACAACGCCTCCACCCTGACGCCTGACCCTCTGTACGCGCGCTTCTATTACTCCCACCCGCCCGCATCCGAGCGCATCGGGCAACTGCTGTCCCATGCCTGAGGCCCGCGCGCACGAGGGCCTGGTGGTGGCCAGCCATGGCCGCCACGTGTGGGTGGAATGCGCCGACGGCCAGCGCATTCTGTGCCACCCCCGCGGCAAGAAAAACGCCGCCGTGGTGGGCGACCACGTGCGCTGGGCCCCCAGTGGCGATGAGGGCAGCATCGAAGCCGTGCTGCCCCGGCGCAACCTGCTCTACCGCCAGGACGACATCCGCACCAAGACCTTCGCCGCCAACATCGACCAGGTGCTGGTGCTGGTCGCGGCGGAACCCGAGTTTTCCGAGCACCAGCTCGCGCGCGCGCTCATCGCCGCAGAGGCGGCGGGCATCGCCGCCGTGGTGGCGCTGAACAAGCAAGACTTGGGCACGCCGTTTGCGCGCGCCTGGCAGCGCCTGGCGCCCTACCGAGACATGGGCTACACCGTGCTGCCCCTGGCCTTGCGCAATACCGGCGAAAGCGCCGCCGTGCCGGGCTGGAACAGCTTATTGGCCCAGTTGCAAGGCCGTACCACCCTGGTGCTGGGCCCCTCGGGCGCGGGAAAAAGCACGCTCATCAACCGCCTGGTGCCGCAGGCCCAGGCAGCCACCAACAGCATCTCGGTGGCGCTCAACTCGGGCAAGCACACCACCACCAGCACCACCCTGTACTGGTTGGACGAGCTGCGCCAAAGCGCGGTGCTGGATTCCCCCGGCTTTCAGGAGTTCGGCCTGGGCCACATTGCTGCGGCCGACCTGGCCTCGTGGATGCCCGACATCCGCGCCCACGCGCGCGACTGCCGCTTTTACAACTGCAGCCACCTGCACGAACCCGGCTGCGGCGTGCGATCCATGGTCAAAGAAGCCCCTGGCCCGCAGGAAATCAGCGCAACGCGCTATAAAATTTATAGTGAACTGGTGGCCGAGCTGTCGCGGCCCCGGTACTGACCCAGACCGCAGCGGGGCCCGCTGCCGCCCACACGCCCGATCAGCCCAGCACCCGGGCCACCGAGATCAGGCCCAGAAACACCATCCACATCACCACGGTGCGCCACACCAGGCCCACCACCGCGCGCAGGTGCGACACCTGGGGTACCGCCCCCGCCGTCACGGCCCCCGTGCCATCGAGCTGCACGTTGACGGCGCCGGCCGTGGCCGCCAGCACCACGCCGTCGTTGTCCTGGGGCCGCGCCTGGGCATGCTGGCGCCAGGCGTCCACAGCCTCCTCGAAACTGCCGACAAAGGCAAAGAACAGCGCCGTCAAACGCACCGGCACCCAGTCCACGGTGTACCAGGCGTCCTCGGAGCGCTGGCGCAGGGCATCGCTCACCGGCTGGCTGGTCGGACGCAGATTGCGCGTGGCGTAGCCGTGCGCATAGGCGGCCATGCGGTAGAACACCGCCCCGGCGGGCCCCAGGCCGAGCGCGGCCAGCACCGTGTACCAGGCCAATACCCCAAACACATGGCGGTGGGCCGACGCCACCGAGTGCGCGATCACCAGGCGCACGATCTCCGTCCTGGGCAGTTCACTGGCATCGATGCGCATCCACTGTGCCAGCTCGGCGCGCGCCTGCTCCTCGTCTCCCGCCTCCAGGGCATCGCGTACCAGGGTGAAATGGTGGCTGAACTGGCGAAACCCCAGCGTGGCATACAGCACCGCCACACTCCACAACACAGCCGCCAGCCAGCCCAGGCCCCACAGCAGCGCCCAGTACACCGCCGTGGACACGATGGCCGGGGCGATCGCGGACAAACCCCAGGCCAGGGTCGCGTGGGGGCGCACCCCGGTGTCGAAATTGCGCCCGACCCAGCGCAGCCACTCGCGCGCGGCGCCATGCACCGGATTGCCGCTGGGCAAAGGGCGCGCCTGCTCCAACAGCAAAGCAATGAGAATGGCAATAAAGCTCATGGCGCCGATCATAGCGGCACCCCGGCCGCCCCCGGTGGCCGCAAGGAGCCAAGCGGGGCTATCGCGCCGCCAGGAAGCGGTACAGATTGCGCAGCATGGCGGCGGTCGCCCCCCAGATGAAGCGCTCCTGGCCGCCGTCCTGGTAGGGCATCGACATCCAATGGCGCATCTCGCCCTCCCACCACACCTCGTGGTGGCGGTGGTGGGCCGGGTTCATGAGAAACGCCAGCGGCACCGTGAACACGTCCGCCACCTCATGGACATTGGGCGCCAGCGGCCCCAGCGCGGGCACCAGCGCCAGCACCGGGGTGACAACAAAGCCGCTGCCCGTGCGGTACTGCGGCAGCGTGCACAAGACCTGGACCAGGGAGCGCTCCAGGCCGATTTCCTCCTGCGTTTCACGCAGCGCGGTATCGGCCGCGTCGCGGTCCTGCGCATCGGCCTTGCCTCCGGGGAAGGCAATCTGCCCACTGTGGCTGCGCAGGTGTGCGGTGCGCTGCGTCAGCAGCACCGCCAGGCCGTCGTCCTGCACCACCAAGGGCACCAACACCGCCGCCGCGGTGCTGGGGCGGTCGCTCATGCGCGGCTCGCGCTCGAACTCGGGCTGCCAAGGGCGCTCCTGGGCACAGCGCTGCACCACGGCGCTGGCACTCAACTGCGCCGGTGGCAAGGCGGGCAGGTGCTGGTCCACGCGCGCAACCGGCACGGCGCGCGGATCAAAACGGGGCGGCTTGAGCGCCTGGGGCGATGCGTCGGAAGAGCTCACGGGGGCACAGTGTAGGCGAGGCGCTCCTGGGCCCCGTGGTCCCGGCGCAGGCAATCCAGGCGCAGCGTCCGGGGCGGGGAAGGTGAAGACGAAAAAAACCGCCACCGGGAAAACCCAGGGGCGGTGCTGTGGGCCCAAGGGGCCGCGCTTATACAGCAGCGGTCTTCTTGGCGGGCAGCTTTTCCTTGATACGGGCCGACTTGCCGCTGCGCTCACGCAGGTAGTACAGCTTGGCGCGGCGCACGTCACCACGGCGCTTGACCTCAATGCTGGCGATCAGCGGGCTGTAGAGCTGGAAGGTACGCTCCACGCCTTCGCCGCTGGATATCTTGCGCACGATGAAGCCGCTGTTGAGGCCACGGTTGCGCTTGGCGATGACGACGCCTTCGTAGGCCTGCACGCGCTTGCGGTTGCCTTCGACCACGTTCACGTTCACGATCACGGTGTCGCCGGGGGCGAACTCGGGGATGTTCTTGCCCAGGCGGGCAATCTCTTCGGCTTCCAGGGCCTGGATGATGTTGCTCATAAGTACCTCAGTGATCGTGTCCACGACGCCACATGGCATGCGGTCTGGCGCACCTTTGCGCAAGACCCTTGTCTGTACAGAGGATCGGTAAGCCTGGCATTATAGCTTGTCCAGCAGGTCCGGGCGATGGCGCGCGGTGATGGCGCGGCGCTGCTCCTGGCGCCACTGCCCGATGCGTTCGTGGTGGCCCGAGAGCAGCACCTCAGGCACGGCCTGGCCCTGCCAGACCTCGGGGCGGGTGTAGTGCGGGCAGTCCAGCAGCCCCTGCACCGCGGGGTTGAAGCTGTCCTGCACATGGCTTTGGGGGTCGCCCAGCACGCCGGGCTGCAGGCGCGCCACTGCATCGAGCAGCACCATGGCGGGCAGCTCCCCGCCCGAGAGCACGAAGTCGCCCAGGCTGATCTGCTCGTCCACGCACTGGTCGATGAAGCGCTGGTCCACCCCTTCGTAGCGGCCGCACACCAGAATGGCCCCCTTGCCTGCGGCCCAGCGCTGCACCTGGGCATGGTCCAGGCGCTGCCCGATGGGCGAAAACAACACCACCGGCGCACCGTCGGCCCGCTGCGCACGCGCATGCGCCACCGCCTCGGCCAGGGGCTGCGCCAGCATGACCATGCCCGGACCACCGCCAAAGGGGCGGTCATCCACCCGCCGGTAGGCCCCGGTGGCGAAGTCGCGCGGATTGGTGAAATGCAGCGCGACCTGGCCCGACTGGAACGCGCGCCGGTTGATGCCCGCCGTGGTCAGGGGAGCAAACAGTTCAGGGAACAGCGTGATGATGTCAAAGCGCATGCTGCCTCCGGCATGGGAACGTGTTCAGCGTCTGTACAGGCCAAGTCCCAAGAGACTCAGTAGTCGGCCTGCCAGTCCACCACGATGCGCCGCGCCGCCAGATCGACACTGTCCACATAGGCCGAAACGAAGGGAATCAGGCGCTCCTGGGCTTTGCCCTCGGCCTCATAGGCCAGCACCAGCACGGTCTGCGGCCCGGTGGAAAGCAGGTCCTTGACCACACCCATGGCTTGGGCCGCGCGGTTGACGACCTCGAGCCCGAGCAGGTCGACCCAGTAGTACTCATCGGTCTGCGCGGTCGGGAAACTGCTGCGCGGTACGCAGATGCGCGCGCCCTTGAGCAATTGGGCCGCGTTGCGGCTCTCCAGATCTTCGAACCGGGCCACCAGGCCGTCGGAGTGCTCCTTGCACTCCTTCACCCGCACCTTGCAGGGTTGGGAAAAAGCGGCTGCCCCCCGGTCGGGCGGCAGCAGCCACCAGCGCCGCGCGCTGAGCAGCACCTCGGGCTCGGCGCTGTAGGGCTGGATGCGCAGCCAGCCCTTGACGCCCCACGGATCAAGCACCCGCCCGACCTCCACCGCGTCATCGGGCTGGCTCACAGGCTCCAGGCAGTTGTGCAACAAGGCATCCATGGCGACAAAAAAGCAAAAGGCGGGTGAACCCCCACAAGGGAGGCGCACCCGCCAGGGTTTGCAGCGATCAGGCTGCGGCCTTGGCTGCCTGGGCTACCAGGCGGTCCACCGCCGGGGAGGCCTGGGCGCCAACGCCCTTCCAATAGGTCAGGCGGTCTTGCGCAATGCGCAGGCCTTCTTCGTTGGCAGCAGCGATGGGGTTGTAGAAACCGATGCGCTCGATGAAGCAGCCGTCGCGGCGGGCGCGCTTGTCGGCCACCACAATGTTGTAGAACGGACGGGCCTTGGCGCCGCCGCGTGCGAGTCGAATGACGACCATGATTTATCCTTCGGGGTGTAACAAATTCACACGGATTTCGTCGGAGTTTGAGACACGCAACTTCCCACCCGGGAAGTGACACTCCGAAAAGCCGACGATTATAACGTTTTCCCAGTCCATGCCTACCCTGCGCCCCGCTACCGAAGCCGACCTCGGCGCCATTACCGCCATCTACGCCCACCACGTCCTGCACGGCACCGGCACTTTCGAGACCACACCCCCGACCCAGGACGAGATGCGCCAACGCTACGCCGACGTGCGCGCCAAGGCCCTGCCCTACCTGGTTCTGGAGGATGCAGGCACCGTGCAGGGCTACGCCTATTGCAACTGGTTCAAGCCCCGCCCGGCCTACCGCTTCAGCGCTGAGGACTCGATCTACCTCGCCCCCCAGGCCGCCGGCAAAGGCTGGGGCAGGCTGCTGCTGTGCGAGCTGATGGCCCAGGCCGAGCGCGCCGGGGTGCGCAAGCTCATCGCCGTGATTGGCGACAGCGCCAACGCGGGATCGATCGGCGTGCACCGCAGCTGCGGCTTCGAGCCCATGGGCACGATGCACGCCTGCGGCTGGAAGTTCGAACGCTGGCTGGATGTGGTGCTGATGCAGCGCTTCATCGGCGCGGGCGCCAGCACGCCGCCCGGGGCAGAGCCCGTACCATCCCCCTGACCCCTCTCTGGGCATCCGGGGGAGCCGGACCGCCACCCCGGGCGCTTGCCGCCCGGCTGGCTCAGAAAATCGCCAGGCTGACCCAGTAGGCCACCGCCGCCACAAAGGCGCTGGCCGGGATGGTGAATATCCAGGCCCACACGATGTTGCCCGCCACCCCCCAGCGCACTGCGCTGGCGCGCTGGGTGGAGCCCACCCCGACAATGGCGCCCGTGATGGTGTGCGTGGTGGAGACCGGAATGCCCAGCGCAGTGGCCAGGAACAGGGTCATGGCCCCGCCAGATTCGGCGCAAAACCCGCCGACGGGCTTGAGCTTGGTGATGTGCTGGCCCATGGTCTTGACGATGCGCCAACCGCCAAACATGGTTCCCAGGCCGATGGCCAGGTAGCAGGCAACGATGGTCCAGCCCGGTGGCGCCTTGTCTGCGGCGGTGGAATAGCCGGTGGCGATGAGCAGCAGCCAGATGATGCCAATGGTCTTTTGCGCGTCATTGCCCCCGTGGCCCAGGCTGTAAGCCCCCGCCGACAGAAGCTGAAAACGCCGGAACCACTTGTCCACTTTGCTCGGGCGCGTGCGCCGGAAGATCCAGGCCACCGCCACCATCATGAGCGAGCCCAGTGCGAAACCGAGCAAGGGCGAGACAAAGATGAAGAGCACGGTCTTGAGTATCCCGGTGGACACCAGGGCTCCCGCCCCGGCCTTGACGATCACGGCGCCCAGGATGCCGCCGATGAGCGCGTGCGAAGAGCTGCTCGGGATGCCGTAATACCAGGTGATCACGTTCCAGGTGATGGCCCCCACCAGGGCGCCAAACACCACATGGGTATCGACCACGCCCGGCTCCACAATGCCCTTGCCCACCGTGGCGGCCACCGACAGCTTGAAGATGAAGATCGCCACGACATTGAAGAAGGCCGCAAAGGCGATTGCCTGCGCTGGCTTGAGCACCCCGGTGGAGACCACGGTGGCAATGGAATTGGCAGCATCATGAAACCCGTTCATGAAGTCAAATGCCAGCGCCAGGCCCACCAGCAGCACCACGACCCACAGGGCCGTTTGTACGGTTTCCATACTACAAACGCTTTCCGACGGTCAGGAGTTCTCGAGGATGATGCCTTCGATGACGTTGGCCACGTCTTCGCACTTGTCGGTGATGGTTTCCAGCAGCTCGTAGATGGCCTTGAGCTTGATCACCTCGCGCACATCGGGCTCCTCGCGGAAGAGCTTGCTCATGGCAGTGCGCATGACGCGGTCGGCGTCGGACTCCAGTCGGTCGATTTCTTCGCAGGTCTTGAGCGCGGCCTCGGCGGTGGACTGGTCGGCAATGTGCTCCAGCAGCTTGACGGCGTCGCGCAGGCGCTCGCAGCACTTCAGGCTCAGGTCGGTCAGGCGCACGATCTCATCGGTCATGTGGCGCACGTCGTACAGCGCCATGGTTTCGGCGGAGTCCTGGATCAGGTCGGCCACATCGTCCATGGTATTGATGAGCGAGTGGATCTGCTCACGGTCGATGGGCGTGATGAAGGTCATGTGGATGGCCTTGTTGCAGTCGTGCGTCACACGGTCTGCGGCACGCTCGGCGTTGTCCACCTCCTGGGCGTACTTGGCGCGCAGGTCCGCATCGGCGTAATTAGCCACCAACTGGGAGAAGGCGCGCGCCGCCTCGACCACGCGGTCGGCGTGCTGGTTGAACATCTCAAAGAAATTGCCTTCTCGTGGGAGCAACTTTCCAAACAACATGGTTTTCTCCGTGCAAACGCGCAGACGGCGTTTTTTTGCTGATTTTGGGGAAGCCGGAAGTGTAACCGCAGGCAAATTGGGGGCATTTCATATCGGTAACAGGCACCCCGGTGGCAGCAAAGCGCCCCCTGGCGCGGGCGTTCTCAGGCGGCGCGGAAGATGAAATACACCGCGCCGACCATGCACAACGCCGCCCACAGGTAGTCCCACTTGAAGGACTCGCCCAGGTAGAGCATGGCGAAGGGCACGAACACGCCCAGGGTGATCACCTCCTGGGTGATCTTGAGCTGCGCCACGCCCAAACCCGCCTGCGTGTAGCCGATGCGGTTGGCGGGCACCTGCAGCAGGTACTCGAACAAGGCAATGCCCCAGCTCGCCAGGGCGGCGACATACCAGGGCGACTGGGCCAGGCTTTTGAGGTGGCCATACCAGGCCACGGTCATGAAAACATTGGACGCCACCAGCAGGGCCACGGCGGTCCAGGCGGCGGGGGAATTCAGAAGATGCTGCATGGGGGCGGATTATGGCCGGGCCATGAAGAAGGGCCTGCCAACCCTGACGGCTGGCAGGCCCTGGCTGCACGGGCGCCGACCGGCGCCCCCATGGCGATCAGGCGTTCACGCCCTTCGCCACCTCGGCGTACTCTTCGATCTGGTCGAAGTTCATGTACTTGTAGACGCTGGCGGCGTCCTTGTTGATGATGCCCATGGCCTCCTGGTACTCGGCCACGGTGGGGATCTTGCCCAGCTTGGAGCACACCGCCGTCAGCTCGGCACTGCCCAGGAACACGTTGGTGTTCTTGCCCAGGCGGTTGGGGAAGTTGCGGGTGGAGGTGGACATGACCGTGGCGCCCTCGTGCACCTGGGCCTGGTTGCCCATGCACAGCGAGCAGCCGGGCATTTCGGTGCGCGCACCGGCAGCACCGAAGTTGGCGTAGTGGCCTTCCTTCATCAGCTCGCTGGCATCCATCTTGGTCGGGGGCGCGACCCACATCTTGACCGGAATGTCGCGCGCGCCGCCCAGCAGCTTGGCGGCGGCACGGAAGTGGCCGATGTTGGTCATGCACGAGCCGATGAAGGTCTCGTCGATCTTGGTGCCCGAGACTTCGGACAGGAACTTGGCGTCGTCCGGGTCGTTGGGGCAGCAGACGATGGGCTCCTTGATGTCGGCCAGGTCGATCTCGATCACGGCGGCGTACTCGGCGTCCTGGTCGGCTTCGAGCAGCTCGGGTTTGGCGAGCCAGGCTTCCACCTTCTCGATGCGGCGGGCCAGGGTCTTGGCGTCGGCATAGCCGTCGGCGATCATGTTCTTCATCAGAACGATGTTGGAGCGCAGGTATTCCTGGATCGGCTCGGGGTTGAGCTTGATGGTGCAACCAGCAGCGGAACGCTCGGCCGAAGCGTCAGACAGCTCGAATGCCTGCTCCACCTTGAGGTCGGGCAGACCTTCGATTTCGAGCACGCGGCCGGAGAAGATGTTCTTCTTGCCGGCCTTGGCCACGGTCAACAGACCGGCCTTGATGGCGTACAGGGGAATGGCATGCACCAGGTCACGCAGGGTGACGCCGGGCTGCATCTGGCCCTTGAAGCGCACCAGCACCGATTCGGGCATGTCCAGCGGCATCACGCCGGTGGCGGCGCCGAAGGCGACCAGACCGGAGCCTGCGGGGAAGGACACGCCGATGGGGAAGCGGGTGTGGCTGTCGCCGCCGGTGCCCACCGTGTCGGGCAGCAGCAGGCGGTTGAGCCAGGAGTGGATCACGCCGTCACCGGGGCGCAGGGCGACGCCGCCACGGTTGGAGATGAAGGCGGGCAGCTCGCGGTGCATCTTGGCGTCCACGGGCTTCGGGTAGGCGGCGGTGTGGCAGAAGGACTGCATCACCAGGTCGGCGCTGAAACCCAGGCAGGCGAGGTCTTTGAGCTCGTCGCGGGTCATGGGGCCGGTGGTGTCTTGCGAACCCACGGTGGTCATCTTGGGCTCGCAGTAGGTGCCGGGGCGCACGCCCTGGCCTTCGGGCAGGCCGCAGGCACGGCCGACCATCTTCTGCACCAGGGTGAAGCCTGCCTTGGAGGCGGCGGGCGCCTGGGGCAGGCGGAACACGGTGGAGGCGGCCAGGCCCAGGAATTCGCGCGCCTTGGCGGTCAGGCTGCGGCCGATGATGAGGTTGATACGGCCACCGGCGCGGACTTCGTCCAGCAGCACCTGGCTCTTGAGCGCGAACTCGGCCACGGTCTCGCCGTTCTTCACGATCTTGCCCTCAAAAGGCAGCACGTCGATGACGTCGCCCATTTCCAGCTTGCCCACCTCCACTTCGATCGGCAGGGAGCCGGAGTCTTCCTGCGTGTTGAAGAAGATCGGGGCGATCTTGCCGCCCAGGGTCACGCCGCCAAAGCGCTTGTTGGGCACAAAGGGGATGTCCTGGCCGGTGGCCCAGATCACGGAGTTGGTGGCGGACTTGCGGCTCGACCCGGTGCCGACCACGTCGCCCACGTAGGCGACCAGGTGGCCCTTTTTCTTCAGGTCTTCGATGAACTGCATCGGGCCGCGCTTGCCGTCTTCCTCAGGTCTAAAGGCCGCGTCGGGACGGGTGTTCTTGAGCATCGCCAGGTAGTGCATGGGGATGTCGGGGCGGCTCCAGGCGTCGGGTGCGGGCGAGAGGTCGTCGGTGTTGGTCTCACCGGGCACCTTGAACACGGTGACGGTGATTTTTTTCTCGACTTCGGGGCGGCTGGTGAACCACTCGGCGTCGGCCCAGCTCTGCATCACTTCCTGGGCCTTGGCATTGCCAGCCTTGGCCTTGGTGGCGACGTCGTTGAAGTAGTCGAACATCAACAAGGTCTTCTTGAGCGCGTCGGCAGCCACAGCGGCCACTTCGGCGTCGTCCAGCAGCTCGATGAGCGGGTGCACGTTGTAGCCGCCCACCATGGTGCCCAGCAGTTCGGTGGCTTTGGCCTTGGAGACCAGGCCGACCTGGATGTCGCCATGGGCGACGGCGGCCAGGAAGCTGGCCTTGACCTTGGCGGCATCGTCCACGCCCGGGGGCACACGGTGCGTCAGCAGGTCCATCAGGAACGCATCTTCACCAGCGGGCGGGTTCTTGATCAGCTCGATCAGCTCGGACACCTGCTTGGCGTCCAGGGGCAGCGCGGGGATACCCAGCGCGGCGCGTTCTGCAGCATGGGCACGGTAGGCTTGCAACATCTCTCTACTCCTCAAAAAAACTCGGTCAAACAAGCATCCAGCCCGCGTATTCATTAGGCCGGACGCTATAAATTTAATAGCAATCCGTGTGCCAGCTCACTCCAGCAGCGCGCGCAGGCGCGGCTCCAGCGCCTGGCCGCCCTGGTGGGCGCGCTCCAGCACCTGCCAGAAGTAGCGGTAACTGGCGCGGTCATGCAGGCGTCCGCCGTGGGATATGGGGGCCCAGTCCTGGGCCAGGGCGGCCAGGATGATCGCGCTGGCCTGGCTGACCTCGTCGCTGGACGGCGCCATGGCCTGCACGATCACCGGGATCTGGTCGGGGTGGATGCTCCACATGCGGGTGTAGCCCAAACGCCCACGCGCACACTGTACGGCCTGGCGCAGCACGGCGCTGTCGCGGAACTCGGTGACCACGCAGTGGGAAGGCACTTTGCCAAAGGCATGGCAGGCGCTGGCGATCTCCAGCTTGGCGCGCAGCACCAGCGGGTGGTGGAACTGGTCCAGGTTGGCCTCGGCCGGGGTGTGCAGGTCCACACCCATGGCCTGGGCCGGGATGGCGCCGCCGTGGGCGGAGACGAAATCCATCAAACCAAAGCTGACGGACTGCACGCGCGGGTGCGCCGCAATCGCAAACACCTGCGCCACCGCCGCCGCCGATTCGATCAGCACATGCACGGGCAAGGGTGCCACGCCAGCGGGCAGCGCGGCATCGAGCACGCGCACGGCCTGCTCCACGTCGGCCAGGGATTCCACCTTGGGCAGCATGACGTAGCGCAGCAGCCCTGCGGCACCGGCCACGATGGTCTGCACGTCGTGCGCAAACGCCGGGTGGTCTACGGCGTGCACGCGCGCGCCCACGCGCATGCGCCGGGCGAGTTCGTCGCCTGCGCCTGCAGGCGACTGGCGCAGCACGTCCACCAGCATGGCGGCATGCTGCGCTTCGGCCCCCACCGGGGCGCCGTCTTCGCAGTCCAGGGTGACGTCAAAGGCGCAAGCGCCGTGCTCTTGCACCCAGCGGGCCTGCATTTGCAGGCTCTTGACCATCCGCGCCGCCACGCCGCAATAGTGATCGCAGGCGGGCAGCAGGGCCGCTGCGCCCTGCGCACCCAGGAGGATTTGGCGCGGATGGGTCACGGCAAGGTCGGCTTAGAGCAGGTGCTTGACGCCGTCTTTCTCGCCTTCGAGTTCGGCCAGGGTCTTGTTGATGCATTCCTGGCTGAAGGCGTCGATGGGCAGGCCTTCGACGATCTTGTACTCGCCACCCGAGCAGGTGACGGGGTAGCCGAACATCACTTCAGCCGGGATGCCGTACTCGCCCTTGGACGGGATGCCCATGGTGACCCACTTGCCATTGGTGCCCAGGGCCCAGTCGCGCATGTGGTCGATGGCGGCGTTGGCCGCAGAAGCGGCAGACGACAGGCCGCGTGCGGCGATGATGGCGGCACCACGCTTGCCCACGGTGGGCAGGAACACATTGGCGTTCCACTCGTGGTCGTTGATGCTGTCTTTGACGGATTGGCCGTTCACGGTGGCGAAACGGTAGTCGGCGTACATGGTGGGCGAGTGGTTGCCCCACACGGCCAGTTTCTCGATGTCGCCCACGGCCACGCCCATCTTGGTGGCGATTTGCGAGGCAGCGCGGTTGTGGTCCAGGCGCAGCATGGCGGTGAAGTTCTTGGCCGGCAGATCGGGGGCCGACTTCATGGCGATGTAGGCGTTGGTGTTGGCGGGGTTGCCGACCACCAGCACGCGCACGTTGCGCGAGGCCACGGCGTTCAGGGCCTTGCCCTGGGCGGTGAAGATCTGGGCATTGGCGGCCAGCAGGTCGGCGCGCTCCATGCCGGGGCCACGGGGACGGGCACCGACGAGCAAGGCGTAGTCGGTGTCCTTGAAGGCGGTCATGGGGTCGCTGTGGGCTTCGATGCCGGCCAGCAGGGGGAAGGCGCAGTCTTCCAGCTCCATGATCACGCCCTTGAGGGCGTTCTGGGCCTTCTCATCGGGGATTTCCAGCAATTGCAGGATCACGGGCTGGTCTTTGCCCAGCATCTCGCCAGAGGCGATACGGAACAGCAGGGCGTAGCCGATTTGGCCAGCGGCGCCGGTGACGGCCACGCGAACGGGTTTCTTGCTCATGGTGGAACACTCCAAAGTGGTGAGAAAAGCGGGTTGCGCGGCACGCGGTGGGGCCCCAGGGGCTGTCGCGCGCTTGCAAATGGCGGCGAGTGTACCCCCGATTTTTGCGCTGCGTCAACTTGTCTTATGTCTTATATAAGATATGATTGCACCCACCCAAGCCCCGCTCGCCGAGTCTGACTCCACACTGACGAAACCGCCATGAGCACGCCGCCCGCCGCCCCCCAGGACCCGCAAGGCTTCCCGCCTGTGGGCGAGGCGCCCGCGCCTGTGCCGCCGCTTTCGGCACCCGCCTTCAGCCCGCTGTACCAGCAGATCAAGGCCCTGATCCTGCAAAGCCTGCAGGCCGGGGAGTGGAAGCCCAGCGCCGCCATTCCCAGCGAGCTGGAGCTGGCCGCGCGCTACAAGGTGAGCCAGGGCACGGTGCGCAAGGCCATCGACGAACTCGCGGCCGAAAACCTGCTGGTGCGCAAACAGGGCAAGGGCACCTTCGTGGCCACCCACGCCGAGCGCCATGTGCAATACCGCTTCCTGAAACTGCTGCCCGATTCGGGCGACCAGCGCAGTGAGGGCCCGGCGCAGCGGCGCATCATCGATTGCAAGCGCGTGCGCGCCAGCGCCGAAGTGGCACGGGCACTGGCGCTCAAGCCCGGCGACGCGGTGGTGCAGGTGCGCCGCGTGCTGGCCTTTGCTGGCGTGCCCACCATCCTGGAAGACCTGTGGCTGCCCGGCGCGCCTTTCAAAGGCCTGACGGCCGAGCGGCTGGCCGACCACAACGGCCCCATGTACGGGCTGTTCGAGGCCGAGTTCGGGGTGCACATGGTGCGCGCCGACGAAAAGATCCGCGCGGTAGCGGCGCAGCAGGAGCAATGCGAGCTGCTGCAGGTGGGGCCAGGCGCTCCTTTGCTGAGCGTGGAACGCACCGCCTACACCTACAACGATGTGCCGATGGAACTGCGCCAGGGGCTGTACCGCACCGATACGCACTACTACCACAACGCCTTGAGTTGAGCCCCCAAAGAGCATGCAAGTCCGTCGTCAGTCTGGTGCGGTGCAATAGAATTTTGTGTTTGCACTGCAATAATTACATGTCTGTTACTCCCTAGAAAGACGTCCATGGCCGAAACCTCCCCCGCAATCCGTGCCACCTCCCGCCCGGAGTTTCGCAATATCAACGCGCTCTCCGACCTGCCCAGCTACCGCCTGCCGCTGGCCGGCTGGGTCTCCATCCTGCACCGCGCCAGCGGTGTGCTGATGTTCCTGCTGATGCCCTTCATCATCTGGATGTTCGATACCTCGGTGTCGTCCGACATCTCGTTTGCCCGCTTTACCAGCGTCTTTTCCAACGGCATCGGCTTCGTGCCGGGCTTCTTGGTCAAGCTCGTGGCCCTGGCCTTGATCTGGGCCTACCTGCACCACTTCATCGCTGGTGTGCGCCACCTCTACATGGACATGACCCACTCCGTCACCAAGGAGTTCGGCAAATCGTCCGCCGCCGTCACCCTGGTCCTGAGCATCGGCCTGACCTTGATCCTGGGCGCCAAGCTCTTTGGCGTGTACTAATAACCGCATACAAAAAAAGGAATCCCCAATGGCAGTCAATTACGGATCCAAGCGGCTGGCGGTGGGCGCTGGCTATGGCCTGCGCGACTGGATGGCGCAGCGCGTCACCGGAGCGCTCATGGCCCTGTTCACCCTGGTGGTGCTGGTGCAAGTGGTCTTCACCAAGGGCCCGATCGGCTACGACCAATGGGCGGGCATCTTCGCCGCGCAGTGGATGAAGTTCCTCACCTTCGGCGTCATCATCGCCCTGCTCTACCACGTCTGGGTGGGTGTGCGCGACATCTGGATGGATTACATCAAGCCCGTGGGCCTGCGCCTGGCGCTGCACGTGTTCTCCATCGTATGGCTGGTCGGCTGCGCCGGCTGGGCGGTTCAGGTTCTGTGGCGTCTGTGACCCCACCCTTGTGAAGGCTTCCTTTCATGTCTTACAAAGTCTCCAAACGTAAATTCGACGTCGTCATCGTGGGCGCGGGCGGCTCCGGCATGCGTGCCTCGCTGCAACTGGCGCGCGCTGGCCTGAACGTCGCCGTTCTCTCCAAGGTATTCCCCACCCGCTCGCACACCGTGGCCGCCCAGGGGGGCGTATCTGCCTCGCTGGGCAATATGAGCGAGGACAACTGGGAATTCCACTTCTACGACACCGTCAAGGGTTCCGACTGGCTCGGCGACCAGGACGCCATCGAGTTCATGTGCCGCGAAGCACCCAATGTGGTGTACGAGCTGGAACACATGGGCATGCCCTTCGACCGCAACCCCGACGGCACCATCTACCAGCGACCCTTTGGCGGCCACACCGCCAACTATGGCGAAAAGCCGGTGCAGCGCGCCTGCGCTGCGGCCGACCGCACTGGCCACGCCATGCTGCACACCTTGTACCAGGCCAACGTGGCGGCCCGCACCACCTTCTTCGTGGAATGGATGGCGCTGGACCTGATCCGCGACGCTGACGGCGACTGCGTGGGCGTGAACGCGCTGGAAATGGAAACCGGCGAGGTCTACACCCTGCACGCCAAGACCGTGCTGCTGGCCACGGGCGGCGCCGGGCGCATCTTCCAGGCCTCCACCAACGCTTTCATCAACACCGGCGACGGGCTGGGCATGGCGGCACGCGCGGGCATCCCGCTGCAAGACATGGAGTTCTGGCAGTTCCACCCCACCGGCGTGGCCGGTGCGGGCGTGCTGCTGACCGAAGGCTGCCGCGGTGAAGGCGCGATTTTGCTCAACAGCAAGGGCGAGCGCTTCATGGAGCGCTATGCGCCCACGCTCAAGGACCTGGCGCCGCGCGACTTCGTCTCGCGTTGCATGGGCCAGGAAATCCTGGAGGGCCGTGGCTGCGGTCCGAACAAGGACTACATCCACATGAAGTTGGACCACCTGGGTGCCGATACGATCCGCAAGCGTCTGCCCTCGGTGGAAGAAATCGGCCACAACTTTGCCAACGTGGACATCACCCGCGAACCCATCCCAGTGGTGCCGACCATCCACTACCAGATGGGTGGCATCCCCACCAACATCAACGGCCAGGTGGTCGAGCGCGTGGGCGGTGAAGACCGCGCCATCAACGGCCTGTATGCGGTGGGCGAATGCTCCTGCGTGTCGGTGCACGGCGCCAACCGCCTGGGCACCAACTCGCTGCTGGACCTGCTGGTGTTCGGCAAGGCCGCGGGCAACCACATCATCGCCAACGTCAAACCGGCCCAGTTGCACAAGGACCTGCCCGCCAGCGCGGCCGATGCTTCCCTGGCGCGCCTGAACCGCCTGGACAGCTGTAAAAACGGCGAATACTCGCAGGACGTGGCCAACGACATGCGCGCCATCATGCAGGCCCACGCCGGTGTGTTCCGCAGCCAGGAGACCATGGACCAGGGCGTGCAAAAGATCAACGCGCTGCGCGAGCGCATGGGCAACATCGGCCTCAAGGACAACTCCCAGGTGTTCAACACCGCCCGCGTGGAAGCGCTGGAAGTGGAGAACCTGATGGAAGCGGCCCAGGCCACCATGACCAGTGCCGCCGCCCGCAAGGAGTGCCGTGGCGCGCACCTGGTGCGCGACTACGAGCACGGCGCCGACCACCCCACGACCCCGCTGGGCCGTGACGATGCCAACTGGATGAAGCACACCCTCTGGTACAAGGACGGCAACCGCCTGGACTACAAGGCCGTGCGCACCCAGCCGCTGACCGTGGACACCGTGCCGCCCAAGGTCCGTACCTTCTGATTTGTCCGACCGTACCGCATAGGAATATCGAAAAATGGCAACCCGCACTTTCAAGATCTACCGTTACGACCCGGACAAGAACGAGCGCCCCTACATGCAGACCATCGAGCTTGAGCTTGACGGATCGGAGCGCATGCTGCTCGACGCCCTGGTCAAACTCAAGGCCGTGGACCCCACCCTGTCCTTCCGCCGCTCCTGCCGCGAGGGCGTGTGCGGCTCCGACGCCATGAACATCAATGGCAAGAACGGCCTGGCCTGCCTGACCAACATCAAGACCCTGAGCGGCGACATCGTGCTCAAGCCCCTGCCGGGACTGCCGGTGGTACGCGACCTGATTGTGGACATGACCATGTTCTTCAAGCAGTACCACTCGATCAAGCCCTACCTCATCAACCACGAGCCGGCGCCGGAGCGTGAGCGGCTGCAAAGCCCCGAAGAGCGCGAGGAGCTCAACGGCCTGTACGAGTGCATTCTGTGCGCGAGCTGCTCCACCTCCTGCCCCAGCTTCTGGTGGAACCCCGACAAGTTCGTCGGCCCCGCCGGCTTGCTGCAGGCCTACCGCTTCATTGCCGACAGCCGCGACCAGGCGACCAACGAGCGCCTGGACAACCTGGAAGATCCCTACCGCCTGTTCCGCTGCCACACGATCATGAATTGCGTGGACGTCTGCCCCAAGAGCCTGAACCCGACCAAGGCCATTGGCAAGATCAAGGAACTGATGGTGCGCCGCGCTGTCTGAAGCACACCCCACCCCCTTCCCTGCCGTGAGCAACGAAGCCTTTATCAGTGAAGCCGAGTACAGCAAGCTGCGCTGGCGCTGCCGACGCGGCCTGCTGGAAAACGACCTTTTCCTGGAGCGCTTCTTTGCCCGTCACCCCCAAGGCCTGAGCCCGCGCCAGGCCCAGGCCCTGGGCGCGTTGATGGACCTCAGTGACAACGACCTGCTGGACTTGCACCTGGGACGCAAAACCCTTGCGCAAGTGGACCGCACGTTGGACACTGAGGCGGTGCGGGAAGTTTTGATTTTGTTGAGAAAACCCCCTTCTGAAAGGTGAAACCATGAAACTGGCTGACAACAAAGCGACCCTGTCGTTCAGCAACGGCGCGCCCAGCATCGAATTGCCCGTGTACCAGGGCACCATCGGTCCGGACGTGATCGACATCCGCAAGCTCTACGCGCAAACCAGCATGTTCACGTACGACCCGGGCTTTTTGTCCACCGCGTCGTGCCAGTCGGCCATCACCTACATCGACGGCGACAAGGGCGAGCTGCTGCACCGCGGCTACCCCATCGAACAACTCGCCACCCAGTGCGACTACCTCGACACCTGCTACCTGCTGCTCAAGGGCGAGCTGCCCAACGCCATGCAGCGCGACGACTTCCACAAGCTCGTGATCAACCACACCATGGTCAACGAGCAGATGCAGTTCTTTCTGCGCGGTTTCCGCCGTGACGCCCACCCCATGGCGGTGTTGACCGGCCTGATCGGCGCCCTGTCGGCCTTCTACCACGACAGCACGGACATCAATAACCCCGAGCACCGCGAAGTGGCCGCCATCCGCCTGATCGCCAAGATGCCCACCCTGGTGGCCATGGCTTACAAGTACGGCATGGGCCAGCCCTACATGTACCCGCGCAACGAGCTGTCTTACGCGGGCAACTTCCTGCGCATGATGTTCGGCACCCCGTGCGAGGACTACAAGGTCAACCCGGTGATCGAGCGCGCGATGGACCGCATCTTCATCCTGCACGCCGACCACGAGCAAAACGCCTCCACCTCCACCGTGCGCCTGTGCGGTTCGTCCGGTACCAACCCGTTCGCCGCCATCGCGGCGGGCGTGGCCTGCCTGTGGGGCCCGGCCCACGGCGGCGCCAATGAAGCCTGCCTGAACATGCTCGAAGACATCCAGCGCCAAGGCGGCGTGGCCAAGGTCGGCGAGTTCATGGAGAAGGTCAAGGACAAGAACAGCGGCGTCAAGCTGATGGGCTTTGGCCACCGCGTGTACAAGAACTACGACCCCCGCGCCAAGCTCATGCAGGAAACCTGCAACGAGGTGCTGGCTGCCCTGGGCCTGGAAAACGACCCCCTGTTCAAGCTGGCCAAGCAGCTCGAGAAGATCGCCCTGGAAGACGACTACTTCGTGCAGCGCAAGCTCTACCCGAACGTGGACTTTTACTCCGGCATCGTGCAGCGCGCCATCGGCATCCCGGTCAGCCTGTTCACCGGCATCTTCGCCCTGGCCCGCACCGTGGGCTGGATCGCCCAGCTCAACGAGATGCTGGCCGACCCCGAGTACAAGATCGGCCGCCCGCGCCAGCTCTTCAGCGGCAGCCCCAAACGCGACGTCAAGCCCATCGGCCAACGCTGATCGGCAGCCCCGCACGGGTTATGAAAAAACCGGCCTTTGGGCCGGTTTTTTTTCGCCAATCGGTGCGCCCCTTCAGGACAAGATCTTCCCCTCCGCTGGGAAATGTCTAGCCAGCAACTCCTGATCGCTTAGCGCCGGGCCCTGCCAAACCACAACTTCCGTGGCCCCGGCCCCCAGCGCCAACTCATGCAGCGCACGCGCTTCAATCTGGGTGTACCCCCCCTCTGGATCCCCCTGGGGATGCACAACGATGCTTGGGGAAAGTGCCAGAAAGAAGGGCTTCTGGAGACGCTTCACAAACGCCTTCAACAACAACTCGGCGGTGGTGAAGTCCGATACCAAGGTGCGGGGATGGGCAAACGGATTGACCACGCGCGCCGTCGGTGGCGCCAATCTCGCCTGTATCCCTACCCCACACACCTCCAGCCCCTTACCTTGTGAAAGGACGGCAACCTCAGGAGGCTCCGCAATCTCCTCGCCTGTTTTTGCGTTGCGAACTCGAAGCGTTTGGGGCGATATCTGAACGTAGAGGGTGGTGCTAAGGGCTTGTTAATAAATAAGTTGGACAATTATCTGTAATCGGATATGCTCCGATATGTGGCAACTGATTCGCAGATTGGTCAACGGTGGGAAGTTATGCGCACGGCGCTTGATGAGCGTCAG
>JBQTHH010000024.1:0-20376 GCA_052390055.1 Rhodoferax sp. | reverse complement strand
CCCAACCCAACAAAACAAAACACAACACAACCCAACAAAACAAAACAAAACACAACACAACCCAACAAAACAAAACAAAACAAAACACAACACAACACAACAAAACCAGCAAAACCAGCAAAACCAGCCAACCCCAATCACCCCATCGCAGACGAAACCACCGCTTCCTTGCGCCCTCGGGACAGGCGCAGTGCCAGCACCGCCAGCAGGGCCAGCGCCAGGAAGGGCAGGGCGCTGAGGTTTACCGCCTGCCAGCCCCAGGTGTTGAGCAGCCCGCCCGCGCCAAAGGACGCCAGGCTGACCACGCCGAACATGATGAAGTCGTGTGCGGCCTGGGCCTGTGCGCGTTCGCTGGGGCGGTAGGACTCGGTCAGCAGGGTGGTGCCGCCGATGAACAGGAAGTTCCAGCCCAGCCCGAGCAGCACCAGGCCGCTGAGGAAGTGCGCAAACTCCACGCCGCTCAGGGCCACGGCCACGTGCGCGGCCAGCAGCAGCGTGCCCGTGGCCATGATGGGCAGCACGCCAAAGCGCCGTATCCAGGCGCCGGTGAAGAACGAGGGCACGAACATGCCCAGCACATGCCACTGGATCACGGTGGCGGCCGCACCCAGGCCGTGGCCGCAGGTCTGCATGGCCAGCGGGGTGGCGGTCATCACCATGACCATGATGCCGTAGCCCACCGAAGAGCCGATCAGCGCCGTCAGGAACACGCCCTGGCGCATCACCTGCGCCAGGGGCCGCGCCGGGCCCTGGGCCAGCGCCACGGCCACCGGCGCCAGGTGCAGCCGCGACACCAGCAGCAGCGCCGCCAGGCTCAGGGCGAAGATCGCCAGGTAGGAGGCGGCAAAAGGCGTAGCGCCCACGCCCTGCAGCACCCGGGCCAGGTTGGGCCCGGCCAGCGCGGCCACCACGCCCCCGGCCACCACCCAGGAGATGGCGCGGCTTTTGAACGCGGCGCTGGCCGCGTCGGCGGCGGCAAAGCGGTAGTACTGGGCAAAGCCCTGGTAGGCCCCCACCAGCATATTGGCCAGCACAAACAGGCCGAAGTGCTGCATCCACAAGGCGGTGGCGGCCAGCAGTCCGGCGCTGCAGCCCAGCGCCGCGCCCAGGGCAAAACCGGCGCGCCGGCCCCAGCGCTGCATGAACAGCGAGGCCGGAATCATGGTCGCAGCAGCGGCCACCATCATCAGCGCGATCGGCAAGGTGGCCAGGCGCTTGTCGCTGGCCAGCACCTGCCCGGCCAGGCCGGAGAGGGTCATGACCATCACGGAGGCGGTCTGGAACAGCGCCTGCGCGCCGGCCAGCAGCAGCACGCTACGGGTTTCGGAGTGGGGGGCGGGGGCGTGCATGGCGGCGGCTCAATACACCAGCACCTTGTCGGCCCAGAGCGTGGCATCGGTCAGCGCCGCCAGCGTGGAGCGCTGGGTGTCGGGCAGGAGTTCGGCGTCTTGCAAGCCACGCGCGTCCATGCAGGTGCTGCACACGCCCACGCTGGCGGGGGCGCTGCGGGCCACGCGCGCCAGCAGCTGCCCCACGTTGTAGTAGCCCTCGGGCACCTTTTGGCCCGCCTTGGCGCACAGGACCGCGTCGCCCAGCAGGAACACCCGCAGCTCTTGATCCGGGCGCTGGGCCAGGGACGCCGCCAGGCGCAGGGCGTGGTAGACGCGCTCGTCGCCATAGGGCGCGCCGTGCAGGAGGAACAGGGTTTTCATCGTGGACTCCGTCAATGATGACAACATTCTAACGATCGTTTGAATGATCGACAAGCGGTGGATTCGGATGTAATCGGGGCCATGAGCACCGACCGCATCCGCAAAGACGCCCTGTACGAACAAGTGGCCCGCATCGCCAAGGCCAGCGCCAGCCCCAAGCGCCTGGAACTGCTGGAACTGCTGTGCCAGGCGCCCAAGGCGGTGGAAGACCTGGCGCGCGAGAGCGGCACCAGCGTCAAGCTCGCCAGCGCCCACCTCAAGGCCTTGCGCGGCGCGCGCCTGGTGGAGGCGCAGCGCCAGGGCAAGCACATCATCTACCGCATTGCCAGCGACTCGGTGCCCCGCTACTGGGTGGTGCTGCGCAGCCTGGCGCAAGAGCGCTTGACCGAGCTGCAGCAGGCCGTGCACGCCCTGGCACAAGCCCCGGTGGGCGCGGCCCGCGCCCGCGCCGCGTTGGCGGGCGCCGCCCAGGCCGACGCAATCCCGCCCAGCGCCGTGCCCGAATGGCGCGCCGAAGACCGCGCGGCCCTGCTGCGCAAGGCCCGCAGCGGCGAAGTGGTGGTGATCGACGTGCGCCCGGACAGCGAATATGCGCAGGCGCACCTGCCTTTTGCACGCTCCATGCCACTGGCGCAACTTCGCAGCCGCCTGGCCGAACTCCCCCCGGACCGGCCCGTGGTCGCCTATTGCCGTGGCCCCTACTGCTTCATGTCGGAAGACGCCGTGCAGTGGCTGCAGCAGCAGGGCTACCAGGCCTGGGTGCTGCGCGAGGGGGTGGCGGATTGGTGGGATGAGAAGGTTGGGGGGTGAGTTTTGTTTCTTTTTTGGGGTTATTGGTTTATTGGCGTTTTTGCTTTATTGGTTTTTTGCTTTGGCCTGGGGGCTTCCTCACGGCGCCCACTCTCCCCCCGCCCTCTCGCCCGGCCGGGCGAGAGGGGGCTAACAGCCATCATTTGGCCTCGTGTGGAAGAGAAGAAGTACAAAGGGCTGAGCCGCGTGGGCGGTGGGGGATTGTGGTGCTATGTATTTGATAGCGTAAAACACAGTATTTACGCGGGATGATGGCCTAAAAGGCTTGTGTTTCTTGGCGCCTGAAGCAGATACTTGCTCAGCCAGCCAGCCAGCCAGCCAGCCAGCCAGCCAGCCAGCCAGCCAGCCAGCCAGCCAGCCAGCCAGCCAGCCAGCCAGGCAAGGCAAGGCAAGGCAAGGCAAGGCAAGGGCAGGGCAGGGCAGGGCAGGACAGGGCAGGACAGGGCAGGACAGGACAGGACAGGGCGCGACATGGTGCGGTGCGGAACGGAACGAGGTGAGCCCCGCCCCGTCCCCGCCCCAACCCCAGCCCAAAAGCTCTCCGCCCCAGCCCTCTCATTGCCCACGAGGCTTGGCAGCTTGTACTTCATCCCTTCCACACGAGGCCCAATGGGGCTGTTCAGGCCTCCTCTCGCCCGGCCGGGCGAGAGGACGGGAGGAGAGTGGGCGCCGTGAGGAAGCCCCCAGGCCAAAGCAAAAAAACCAAAAACAGGAAAAAGCCGCACATCCCCCGGCTGGGGGCGCATCCAGCCCGTGGTCACACCGCCATACCAACCCCATACAAGGGCGAATGAGTCTGTAGAATAAGAACGATAACTGTTCTTATTTAAATATGTCTCAGCAACTTTCCCCCGCGACACCGCGGTCAGTATCGCCCACATCGAAGCACAAGTCCGAATCGGCGGCCGCCTTTGCCAAGTTCTCCCGCTTCACGCACAAGTGGTTGTCGGTTTTTCTGGGGCTGGCCCTACTAGTGATTGCGTTGACAGGTCTGTTCCTGTCCTTCAAGAAAGACCTGGAATACCTGCAGCCCGCCACGCGCAAGGGGGACAAGGGGGACATTACCCACTTCCTGCCGGCGCACCGCATCGCCGAGGCTGTGCTGGCGTTGAACCTGCCCGAGGCCCAGTCGCTGGACGACATCAACCGCATTGAGCTGCGGCCCAGCAAGCGCATGTGGAAGGTGCGCCTGGAGGCTACGTCGAATTTCTCCTCGCCTCGCGAAATCCAGGTCGATGCCGTGAGCGGGAAAGTCCTCAATGTGGGCCTGCGCGGGGACCAGCTATGGATGGACGTGCATTCCTTCATGGTGTTTGGCAAAGGCGCCAGCTATACCACCATGATCCTGTCCGGTCTGGTTCTGTTCTGGCTCATCCTGACAGGCTACTACCTGTTTTTCTACCCCTACTGGATGAAGGCCCGCAAGGCGCGCCGCGCTGGCGTCCGCCCCGAGGCCAGCGACGCCACACCAGCACAAACGCCCGCAGCGCAAGAAGCCTGAAGCGCGGGTACTGCCCCGCCTACCGCCCCATCACCGCTTCCACCTCCTCCACCGAACGCGCAATGTGCGGCCCCAGCACGCGCGCGCCGGTGTCGGTGACGAGCACGTCGTCTTCGATGCGGATGCCGCGCACCTGGGCGCTCAGGGCGGCCAGGGCGTCGTAGTCGATGCAGTCGGAAAAAAGCCCTTGCGCGCGCCACAACTGCTGTTGGTGGGGGATGAAGTACAGCCCGGGCTCCACCGTCACCACCATGCCCGCGCGCAGGGTCTTGGCCAGGCGCAGCGAGCGCATGCCAAATAGCGCGCTGCGCTGGTGCGTGTCGCCGTAGCCCACGCGGTCTTCGCCCAGGCCCTCCATGTCGTGCACGTCCAGCCCGATCTGGTGGCCCAGCCCGCACTGGAACACGATGGCGTAGGCGCCGCGCTGCACCACGTCCTCGGTGGCGCCGCGAAACACCCCATGCGCGCGCAAAGCGTCCACCAGCATGGCGGCGGCGTGGCGGTGCAGGTCCACAAAGTCCACCCCGGCGCGCAGTTGCGCAATGGCGCTTTGCTGTGCCGCCAGCACGGCCCCGTAGAGTTCGCGCTGCAGCGGCGAAAAGCGCCCGCCCACGGGCAGGGTGCGGGTGATGTCGCTGGCATAGCCCAGTGCGCTGCTGCAGCCTGTGTCGTTCACCACCAGGTCGCCGTCTTGCAGGTCGTGGTGGTGCGCGTGGTTGTGCAGCACCTCGCCGTGGCGCGAAAAAATCACCGGGTAGGCCAGTTGCCAGTCGTGCGTGCGCATCAGCCCCTCCATCACGCCCACCACTTCGCGCTCGGCCACGCCGGGCCGGGTGGCGCGCATGGCGGCGTGGTGCATGTCGGCGCACACCGCCAGGGCGCTTTCCATCTCGGCGATTTCCTCGGGCGCCTTGATCTCGCGCAGGGCCAGCACCGCGTCGGTCAGCGCCACCGACCACGCTGCACGCGCCTGCGTCGGGCTGCAGCCCAGCTGCTCGGCCAGCCACAGCACGGTCTCGCCCCGGTAGGGCGCCAGGTAGTGCAGGCTGCGCCCCTGCGCGCGCGCGCCCTGCAGGCGAGCGGCCAGGGCCGCCAGCGTGCCGGTGGCGTGCACGCCCACCCGGGCCCCCAGCTCGGCCATCTGGGGCAGCGGCCCGGTCCAGACCACCGAGAACAGGTCCGGGTCGTCGCCGTAGAGCGCGTCCTCGTCCGCGTCCAGGTCCAGCAGGCCGCAGCGGCCCGGCTGTTGCAGGCCAAAGAAATACAGAAAACTGGAGTCCTGCCTAAACGGGTAGGTGTTGTCGCCATAGTTCATGGGCGCCTCCCCATGCCCCGGCAGCAGCACCAGGCCGGTGGCGCCAAAGCGTTCGCGCAGCAGCGTGCGCAGGCGCTGGCGGCGGGTTTGGTAGATGGCGGTGTCGAACAGCGGCATGGAAGACATGGACGGGTACTCCTGATCTGTCAGTGGCAGGCGGGTGGCCTGCCAGAGCTTGTTTGTTGGCTTGGAACGTGTTCAAAGTCCCTACGTGACCCCGTAGAGAGTTTGAGCACGTGCTTATGGGGCCTTTGCCCCCCAGCCTTGCACCAGCGCCCCGGCGGCGATCCCGCCCAGAGCCCAGAGCAGGTCCAGGTTGCCGGTGCCCAGGCCCGCGATGGCCGGGCCCGGGCACACCCCGCACAGGCCCCAGCCCACGCCAAAGAGGGCTGCGCCCAGCACCGTGTCGCGGCTCCAGACGCTGGGGTGGGTGTGGAAGTGGTCGTCCCACAGCGGGCGGCGCAGCAGCCGCGGGGCGAGCTGGTAGGCCAGCAGCACCACCGCCACCGCACCGCCCATGACCAGCATCAGCCCGGCGTCCTGCCAGCGCAAAAAGGCCAGCACCACCTCGGGCTGCACCATGGTCGACAGCGACAGGCCAAAGCCGAACAGCATGCCCGCCCCCAGCGTGGCCAGCGCGCGGCCCCAGGGCTGTGCCGCGCTCATCGCAGCACCCCGCCCAGGCTGAGCACCAACTGCGCCGTGGCAAAGCCCGTGGCCATGAACACCAGTACCGCCCCCAGGGAGGGCGCTTGCAGCGACCCCAGCCCGCAAATCCCGTGGCCCGAGGTGCAGCCGTTGCTGCGGCGCGCGCCATAGCCCACCAGAAAACCGCCCAGCACCAGCTGCCACACCGGCACGCCGGTGCGCAGCGCTACGCCGGGGCCGAGCCAGAGCCACCACAGCGCCGCACCCAGCACCAGGCCTGCCGCATACACCAGCCGCCATTGGCGCGACTGCACGAAACGCGCCTGCTGGAAGAAGGGCCTGCGCACCATATAGGACCAGGTGGAGGAAAACACCGTGCTCATGCCGCCGATGCGCCCGGTGAGCACGAACAGCAGCGCGGTGCCGCAGCCGATCAGCAGACCGCCCGCCAGGTAGTGCTGCCAGCCCGAAGGAAAGAGGGAACTCAGTAATGCCATGGGGCGCGATTATGGGCGGCGCGGGCCTATACCACAGCCGCAACGGTGTTTTGGCACGGGCCTACCGGCTGCCCAAAAAAGCAGCACCCTGTTGAAACCCAGTCCTGGCGCGGCTTTGCGCGGTTTTGCCCGGGCTTTTCCACAGGCCCTTCCACATGCGCCGTGGGCAAGTATTTTTTGCAGAAATTTTCCCCTCGCCCAAGCTGCCTAAAAATGAGGCATTGCGTTGAAACCCAAGCCTGGCGCGGCTTTGCGGGGTTTTACCGGGGCTTTTCCACAGGGCCTTCCACATCCGCCGTGGGCAAGTCGGTCCCTGCCTTTGGCACCATGGAGCGGGCGCCAAGCGGTGTGGTGTGCGCTGGCGGAAAGTGCCAGAATGGATTGACACGTCGTTGAACCATGCCCTACGACCCCGCGTTTTCTTCGCTGCTGGCGGCAGGCATCGAGGCGCTGGACTCGGGGATCACCCTGTTCGACGAACATCTGCGCCTGGTCGCGGTGAACCAGCGCTTTTTCCAGCTCATCGGCATTCCGCCCGCAGTGGCAGTGCCCGGCACCCCGCTCGAAGACCTGTTCCGCTACAACGCCGAACACGGCGAGTACGGCCCTGGCGACGTGGCGGCACAGGTGGCCGAGCGCATGGCGGCGGCGCGCCAGTTCCAGCCCCACACTTTCGAGCGCGAGCGCCCCGACGGGCGCATCATCGAGGTGCGCGGCACCCCCTTGCCTGCGGGCGGCTTCATCACCATCTACACCGACATCACGGTGCAGCGTCGGCGCGAGCAGGCGCTGGAGCGGCTGCGCGCCGAGCTGGAGCAGCGCGTGGCCCAGCGCACCGCCGAGCTGGCGCGCAAGACCGCGCAGCTGGAGCAGGTCGTGACCCACATCCGCCACGGCATCACGCTGTTCAACCGCGAAATGGAGCTGGAGCTGTGCAACCAGCAGTTTTTGCAGAGCATGCGCTTTCCCCATGGCTTCGCCTGGCCGGGGCGCCCCTTTGCCGACTTCATCCGCCACAACGCCGAGCGCGGTGAATACGGCCCGGGCGATGTCGAGCAGCAGGTGCGCGAGCGGGTGCGCCAGGCCCGCCATCCGGTACCGCACCATTTCGAGCGCACGCGCCCGGACGGCAGCACCATCGAAGTCATCGGCACCCCCACCGCAGACGGCGGCTTCGTCACCACCTACATCGATGTGAGTGAGCGCAAACACGCCGAGGCCAGCCTGCGCGCCAGTGAGCGGCGCTTTCGCGACTTCGCCAGCGCCGCGACCGACTGGTTCTTCGAGACCGACGCCGAGCTGCGCTACACCTGGCTCTCGGACCGCCTGCGCGAGATCACCGGCATGCAGGTCGAGCGGGCGCTGGGCAAGCGGCGCGAGCAGTTCGTGGACCCCGCCGCCCTGGCCGCCGAGCCCGAGAAATGGCGCCAGCACCTGGCCCAACTGCAGGCACACCAGCCCTACCGCGACTTCACCTACCGCCAGCGCGACAGCGAGGGGCGCTGGCGCGACATCATGGTGTCCGCCGTGCCCGCGTACGACGAGCACGGCGTCTTCATCGGTTACCGGGGCTCGGGCCGGGAGGTCACCGCGATCAAGGCCGCCGAGCGCGCGCTGCAGGCATCCGAGGCGCAGTTGCGCGCCATCCTGGACGCCAGCCCCGTGGGCGTGGCCCTGGTGTCGTGCGGGCCGCGTCTGGTGCGTGCCTGCAACGCGCGCATGGCCGAACTCATGGGCTGCGGCACTGTGCAGGAACTGCTGGACCAGCCCCTGCACGGCGCCTGCCTGGAACTGTTCCAGTGCGTCGAGGGCCTGCCGCGCCAGGACAGCGCCGAGATGGCGGTCACCCGTGCGGATGGCAGCACCTGGTGGGCGCTGATCTCGGCGCGCCCCCTGGACTACCGGGGCGAGGCCTCGCTGCTGGTGTGGGTGTACGACGTCAGCGAGCTGCACCAGGCGCGCGAATCCGTGCAGCGCATGGCCTTGCACGACCCGCTCACCGATCTGGCCAACCGGCGCTACCTGCAGCAGGTGGCCCAACAGGCGCTCGACCGCGCCCAGCGCCAGGGCACGCGCGGCGCGCTCATCTACCTCGACCTGGACGGCTTCAAGGCCGTCAACGACCAGTTCGGCCACCAGCAGGGCGACGCGCTGCTGGTGGCCATCGCCCAGCAACTGCAGGCGCGGCTGCGGCGCACCGACTTCCTGGCCCGCATCGGCGGCGACGAATTCGCCATCGTGGTGGAAGACATCCCCGACGAACGCGACCCGGTGGACCTGGCGCGCGAAATCCACCTGCTCGTGGGCGAAGTGGCCCGGGCCGGCCTGCCCGTGCAGGCGCCGGCCGTGGGGGCCAGCGCCGGGGTGGCCTACTTCGGCGCCGATGGCGCCGCGCTGGACCAGTTGCTCAGCCGCGCCGATGCCGCCATGTACCGCGCCAAGGCCGAGGGGCGCGGGCGCGTGTGCGTCGCATAGGCCCGGCGGACGCACGGGTGAGCGGAACTTCAGCCCCCATGCAGGCAGGCGCGGTGGCGCCCTTGCTGCTTGGCCAGGTACAGCGCGGCGTCGGCGCGCTGCAGCGGCGCGTCGGCATCCGGGTCCGTGGTGCGGGCCTCGCTCACGCCCGCGCTGGCGGTCAGCCCCAGGGGCTGGCCCGCGGCCCCCGCGCCGTAGTGCAGCGGCGCTGACAGCAGCGCCTGCATGCGCTCCAGCGCCGCCGCCCCCGGCAGGCCGGGAAAGACCATCACGAACTCCTCGCCGCCCCAGCGCGCCACCAGGTCGCCCGGGCGGCTGTGCTCGCGCAGGTAGCGCCCAAAGCGGCGCAGTGCCTGGTCGCCAATGGCGTGGCCGTGGGCGTCGTTGATGGTCTTGAAATGGTCGATGTCCACCAGCGCCAGCGCCAGTGCGCTGCCATCGTGCTGGTGGCGCCTGAACAGCCGCGCCCACTGCTCCTCGAAGCTGCGCCGGTTGGGCAGTTCTGTGAGCACGTCGGTGTGCGCCATGCCCTTGACCTGCGCCATCAGCCGCTCCACGTGCAGCGACATCAGCCCGAAACCCTGCAGCAGGTGCGCGCTGCCGCCCAGTACCACGGCGGCCAGCAGCGGGCCCGTCATGTCCAGCAGCGGCCCGCTGGGCGATGGCCCCAGCAGCCCCACCACCGCCAGCGCGGCGATCAACACATGCGCGGCCATGGCCAGATAGCCGATCGCGTAGCCGCTGCCACGGTGGTAGTGCAGCAGCACCCAGGCGGCCATCGCGTTCACCACCATGATGGCCAGGCTGGCGCTGCGCACGCGCAACTCCACCCCGTGGGCCTCGGGCAGCAGCACGCTCGCGCTCATTACCAGTGCCACGGCCAGCAGCAGCGCCCCCAAGGGGCGCACCGGCACCGGGCGGCGCACGTAGGCCAGCACGCCGGTCAACACCCCTGCATGGAACAGCACCACGCACGCATCGGCCAGTACCACGGCCCAGATCCACTCCAGGTTGGCACTCACGTAGTACAGCACCAGGCTCAGTACCCCGAGCCAGAACGCCTGCATCCAGCGGCGCAGGTAGCGCTGCCGCTGCGCCACATACAAGAGCGACAGCGCGGTCGTGTTGGCCAGAAAGATGAGCCCGATGAACAGGAACACCGTGGCGAGCGTGAGGTGGGGCATGGCGCAAGAATAATCCATGCCCGCGCAGCGCCGTTCACCCACGGCCCATGCGTCGGGAAAACCCGGTTGGCGTACCGGGCACCGACGCTCCTTCGGGTCCTGGTGTACAACCGGCGTCCCGCCCCCAACGATGCCCCGCAGATGGACAAGCCCCCCATGCCACAGATACTCGTGTACGCCGACTCCCTGTCCTGGGGGCTCATCCCCGGCACCCGCCAGCGCCTGCCCTTTGCGCAGCGCTGGCCCGGCGTATTGGAGGCCGCCTTGCACGCCCGGGGCGTGGGCGCGCGCGTGCTGGAGGACTGCCTCAATGGCCGTCGCACCGTGTGGGAAGACCCCTTCAAGCCCGGGCGCAACGGCCTGCAGGGCCTGGCCCAGCGCATCGAGATGCATTCGCCCCTGGCGCTGCTGGTGCTCATGCTGGGCACCAACGATTTTCAGGCCACCCACCAGCACAGCGCCGCGCTGTCTGCCATGGGTATTGCCAGCCTGGTGGGCAGTGTGCGCACGGCGCCCATCGAGCCCGGCATGCCGGTGCCCCCCATCCTGGTGGTGGCGCCACCTCCCATAGGGCTGCCCCAGGGCGCCATCGCGCCCAAGTTTGCCGGGGCCGCAGCCCGCTGCCAGGGGTTGGCCCAGGCCTACGCCACGGTGTGCCAAGAATTGGGCTGCCATTTCTTTGACGCGGGCAGCGTGGTCAGCGCCAGCGCGATCGACGGCGTGCACCTGGACGCTGAACAGCACGCATCCCTGGGGCAGGCGCTGGGCCCCCAGGTTGCGGCCTTGCTGGCCTGATCAGGGCGCGCTCAGGGGCGCAGCGCGGCCAGTAGGCTGTTGCGCCCCAGCAGTGGTGCAGGCAGCCTTGTCCGATTCCACGGGTTTACAGCGCCAAGCCTTCGCGAGCAATGTTTTCGAGCAATCGTGGGTTGCGGTGCTGCTCGGGGTGCGCCCACTCGTCCGCCCAAATGGGCAGGGGCTGTATACGGATGGCAGATTCCAGCAGCACGTCGTAGGCCACGTCGTCCAATGCCAGCTTGGTGGTGACAAAGTCGCCCGCATGGCCGGTGAGGACCACGGCCACATCGGTGTCGGAGCCCGGGCGCGAAGTACCGCGTGCCTGGCTACCAAACACCATGGCGCATTGCACCGGCCAACCTGCGGCGACCCGGCGCACGAAGTCGCGGGCAGCGGCCAGAACGGCAGGGTCGGGAAGGGCTGTAGGGGGCATGGCCAGAGTTTATGCGAGAGGCGCGCAAGCGCCAATGCGCCAGAATGGCGCCATGGCCCTCCAGGAGCACCCCATGCAAACCAAGACCTTCACCACAGGCCGCATCCGCCGCGCCGAGTTCGACAGTGCGGCAGGGCGCCTGCAATTGCATTGGGACTCCGGGCAGGCCAAGGCCTACCAGGGCGTGCCGGCGGAGGTGTACCGGCGCCTGTGCGCGGCGCCCAACCCCAGCACCTACTGGGAAGACCGCATTGCCGAGGAATACCCGCAGTGCGCGGTGGTGGCGGGCGATGGCCCGACGCAGCAGCAGCCCAAGGACAAACCCTCTTTGGACGACCTGTTCAAAAACGCGGGTTTGTAAGCAGCCCGTGGGCGTGAAGGCTCCTCACAGCGGACTGCGCCCCCCGTGCAGTTCGCGGATGAAGGACACCGCCTTGGTGGTGATCATGTCCACCGCCGGGCCGTTGGCGCCGTGGGGCAGGATCACGTGGGCGCTGCGCTTGGTGGGCTCGATGAACTGCTTGTGCATGGGCCGCACCGTGGTCAGGTACTGCTCGATCACGCTTTCGGCGCTGCGCGCGCGCTCGGCCATGTCGCGCTGCAGGCGGCGGATGAAGCGCACGTCGGCTGCGGTGTCCACAAAGACCTTGAGCGACATCATTTTGCGCAGCGCGGGGTCGAACAGGGCAAACAGCCCTTCGACCACGATGATGGGCGCAGGTTGCACCGTGATGGTCTGGCTGGAGCGGTTGTGCACCGTGAAGTCGTACACCGGCATCTCGATCGGCTCGCCCCGGCGCAAGGCCTGCACGTGCGCCATCATCAGCGGCCAGTCAAAGGCGTCCGGGTGGTCGTAATTGGTCTTGCAGCGTTCCTCGAACGACAGGTTCGGCTCGGGCAGGTAGTAGTCGTCCTGCATCACTACCGCCGCCATGCCTGGCCCCACCGAGGCCAGCACCTCGCGCGTGACGGTGGATTTGCCGCTGCCGCTGCCCCCCGCAACGCCAATCACAAAGGTGGGGTAGGAGGTGGTGTCGGCCATGCGCGGTAGGGGTTGGGGCTGGGAATGGCGCGGATCATACAAGTCGGCACCGTATCCGAGCACCCCATTCCCTCCACGCGCCGCCAAGCTGCCCACGCGGCCCCGCGCCATCGGCGCCAGCGCGTGGGCCAGCGGGGGTCAGGCTGCCAGTTGGGCGATGCCGTTGGCGGCCTCTTGCAGCGCCTGCACCTTCTGTGTCTCGCCCATGGCCAGGCCCTCGGCGCGCACAAAGCGCACGTCGCTGATGCCCAGAAAGCCGAACACGGTTTGCAGATAGCTCTCCTGGTGCTCGGCGGCGCGGCCCCAGTCGCTGGTGGAGTACACACCGCCGCGGGTGGAGGCCACGATCACCGTCTTGCCTGCGGCCAGGCCTTTGGGGCCCGTGGCGGTGTAGGCAAAGGTGCGCCCGGGCTGGGCGATGCGGTCGATCCAGGCCTTGAGCTGGCTGGGGATGCTGAAGTTGTACAGCGGCGCACCCACCACGATCACGTCCGCCGCCAGGAACTGGCCCACCAGGGCTTCGGAGACCGCGTTTTCGCGCTGCTGCACCTCGCTGAACGGCGTGCCCGGGGCGGCGCGAAAGCCCAGCGAGTCGCTGCTGAGGTGGCTGGGGGTGTCCTGTGCCAGGTCCAGGTATTCCACCGTGGTGCCGGGGTGGGCTTTGACCCACTGGGCCACCGTGTCGGCGGTGAGCTGGCGCGAGACGGAGTTGCTGCTCAGGATGCTGGAGTCGATGTGCAAGAGTTTCATGGCCGGTTCTTTCCTCAAAAAAGTGCCGTGTGGCGATGGCACTATTGTTGTGGCGGCACTAATTTTTGATAAGTACCAGAAAATGCGATAGATTGTTCTACCAGTGGAACAATATGGGGGCTCCATGCAAGACACCAACGACATGCTCTACTTTGCCGAGGTGGTGGAGCGCAGCGGCTTTGCCGCAGCGGCACGGGCGCTGGGGGTGCCCAAATCGAAGCTTTCGCGCCGCGTGGCGGAGCTGGAAAACCGCCTGGGCGTGCGCCTGCTGCAGCGCACCACGCGCAAGCTCTCGCTCACCGAGGTGGGCGAGGTCTATCTGCGCCACTGCATTGCCGTGCGCGACGCCGCCGAGGCCGCTGCCGAAGCCGTGGAGCAGGCGCAGACCGAGCCGCGCGGCACCCTGCGCGTGGCCTGCCCGGTGACGCTGGCGCAAACCACCGTGGGGCCCATCATGGCGTTGTTCATGGCGCGCCACCCCCTGGTGCGGGTGGATATGCGCGTGAGCAACCGTGTGGTCGATCTGGTGGAAGAGGGCGTGGACGTGGCCCTGCGCGTGCGCCCCACGCTGGACGACAGCGGCAGCCTGGTGGTAAAGAAGCTGGGCGAATCCGTGACCTGCCTGGTGGCCAGCCCGGCGCTGCTGCAGCGCCAGGGCCAGCCCAGCACCCCGCAAGACCTGGCCCACATGGACACCCTGGCCATGACCGCCGTGGATGGCCGCGCCACCTTGCCGCTGCTGGGGCCCGATGGCGCCCGCTACACCCTGGTGCACCAGCCGCGCTATGTGGCCGACGACCTGCTCACCCTCAAGTTTGCAGCGCTGCATGGTGCGGGCATGTGCTTCATGCCCGACTACATGTGCCGCAAGGAGCTGGAAAACGGCCGCCTGGTCCACGTGCTGTCCGGCTGGGCGCCGCCCCGGGGCATCTTCCACGCCGTGTACCCCTCGCGGCGCGGCATGGTGAGCGCGGTGCGCCGGTTTCTGGACTTTCTGGGCGAACACGCCAGCGTGGAGGGCATGCCCAAGCTCCCGCCGGGTTGCCCCAGCCTGGACCACGGATAGCCCCGCCCTGGTGCTGGCAGCGCCGCATTCCCTGCGCCTTTGCCATGGGCGGCGGCATCGGCACCTGGGCCCAGGGCAGGCAATTGCAACCGCTGGCAAAGTCGTTTGATTTTTTTGCCGCTGCCGGTACAACACAGGGTGTCAGCAACCCACCCCAGGACTTTTCATGCCTCACTCCCGCATCGTGCTACTCGTGACCGCCGCTTTTCTCGGTTTGCCGCTGGCCAGCCAGGCCGGTGGTGGCGGCGGTGGTGGGGGAGGCGGTGGCGGGGGTGGTGGGCACGGCGGCGGCGGGGGGAACAGCGGCTCGGCCCACAGCGCCCAGCACGGCAGTGCCGACGATGCCATGGGCAAGCAGGAAACCCGCAAAACCGCCGCCGAGAAAACCGCCACCGAGAAAAGCGAAGCCAAGGGCAAGCGCTCCGCCGCCGACCAGCTCGCCGCGCACCCCCAACTGGCCGAGCGCCTGGGCAAGCTCTCGGGCCTGAGTCAGGCCGATCTGCAGGCCGCTGCAGCAGGCTTCAAGAACTTTGGCCAGATGGTGGCGGCCGTGCACGTCAGCAAAAACCTGGGCATCCCTTTGGACAAGCTCCAGGCCGAAATGGCCAAGGACGGCGGCTCGCTGGGCAAAGCCATCAAGACCCTGCGCCCCACGGCCAACGCCGACGCCGAAGAAACCAAGGCCAACAAACAGGCGCAAACCGAGCTCAAGCAGCCTTCCTGAGCGCGGGCGGGTGGCGGCGCAGCCGCAGCGGCGCAGCGGGCCCTGCGCCAGGTTGGGCTAAAACGACGAGCCCGGCTCCTGCAAAAAGGCCAGCTCTTCGGGCGTGGAGGGGCGCCCCAGAAGGGCGTTGCGGTGCGGGTAGCGGCCAAAGCGGTCAATGATGGCCTGGTGGCGCAGCTCGAAATCCAGGTTGCCCTCCAGCCCCGGCTGGGCAAACAGCGCCACGGCCTGGGTGTGCACCAGCGCAGACTCGCTGTGCATGTAGGGCATATAGGCAAAGGCGCGTTGCGCCAGCGGCAGCTGTTGGTCTTGCCCGCTGGCCACCAGCTCTTGCGCCAGCACCAGGGCCAGCGCGTCTTGGGCAAAGGCACCGGGCGTGTCGCGGTACACATTGCGCGAGAACTGGTCCAACACAATGATTTCCGCCAACCGCCCCTGCGCCGTGCCGCGCCAGGCAAACAGCTCGCAGCGCGCCGCCGCCGCCAGGGTGGCGCCAAAGCGCTTGCGCATGGTGTCGTCCAGCGCGGGGTCTTTCACGAAGTGCTGCCGGGGCGTGAGTTCGGTGAACCAGAAGTGGAGGATGTCTTGGGCTTGCATGGCGGGGAGCATACGGCCCCCCGGGGGAGGCTGCGTGCGGGGAGCCCGTGCACCCACTACCGCTGCAGGGCATTGGCCACGGTTTGCGTCGCGCGGATCGGGTCGGTCACCAAGCGCTCCTGGACGTCCAGCAGGCCTTCGTACTCACCCAGGTTGCGGATGTTGTGCTCCTGTCCAGAACACGCCACACATCAGGGGCTGCCAGAAGGACAACATGATTTGTGAATGCGCCACGTGTGCTGTTTGAAGAAACTGTGTGCCACGATGGTCTCTTTTCTTTTTTTACTTTTCTAGTTGCATCGCAGGTTTGGGTGAAGTGCGTGCTGCCACATCTACGAAAATCTGCGCTGCGAGGTGTTTCTGATTCGCGGCTTGCCGAATGTAGTCCAAGCCCGTGGCAGGGTTGTCTAGGAAGTCGAAATAGAACTTGCCTAATTCAAAAAGAGCGTCAACACTGCCGCCCTGCGCCGCGTTTTCCAGCAACTCTTTCGCCACAAATGGGTCAGAGTCTGTGCCCTCCACGTCTGCAAGTTGCCATTTGGCTAGCATCACCATGGACTCCACTTGCCCAGCATCCACTGACTTCTTCATTAATGCAGCGGCCAGCGTTCGGTTCGGTTTGATCTGGTTGAATCCATGAAAATAGATCATGGCCAAGTTGTGTGCGGACTGCGCCTGACCTGAATCAGACTGCGATTTAAGGCGTTTTCCAAGTCGCACCTCATCCTTGAAGTCGTTGATGTCGACGGATCCAACCCAATGGCGGAGGATTTTGTCTTTCGTTGACAACTGCGATTCTTGAAATTCCTGCATCCAGTAGGTAGCCAGCGCAGGGTTTGGTGGGGTGCCAAGAAATCCAGCGTAAATGAAGTACAGCGGCAGAGCGGCTTCAATTACACCACCCTCGGCAGCCTTCTTGAAATGGGACACGGACTTGTTTATGTCGAGCTTGCCAAGATCATTATTTTTGTCAGCATAAAAGTGCCCGAGGTGAAACTGAGCGTCCGCATTGCCTTTTTCAGCAGCGCTTTGCAGGAGTTGGAGGGCTTGAAGAGGTTGCTCCTCGTCAATTGTTTTTTGCTGAATCAAAAGAGCTATGAGCAGCTCGGCTTGATGGCTATTGGACGCTGCAGCTTTCCTCAGATACTCCACTCCTTTTTCGGTGTCTTTTTCTGTTCCCAGCCCCTGCAGCAACATCTTGGCGGCCTCGACTTGGGCGAATGAGTTGCCCTTTTTCGCAGCCTGGTCAAAGAATTTAAACGCCTGTGTTGGGCTTTTTTCCTTGCCCCAGCCGTTGTTTAACATGAGCCCCAAATTGGCCTGCGCGGAGCCTTGCCCTGCTTCGGCAGCTTGGAGCAGGTATTTGTAGGCCAGAGCGTAGTTTTGAGGGGTGCCTTGGCCCTTCAGGTACAGGTACCCCACCAATTCACTGGCACGTGGATCGCCCTTGCCCGCATCCGGCAAAGCCTGCTGGAGCGCCGCGGCATAGCGCCCCGCCTTGTATTGCTGGTACGCCGTTTTAACGTCGGCCGATGCATGGAAACCAGAGAGCAAGGCCCATACCAGGAAAAACGCTTGTCGGATGAATTGTTTTTTGCACATGGGCCAGGGCTGCTAGAAAAAATGGACATCTATGCTCGAAAACACCGCGTCGGCAATGGCCTGGCGCATTTGGCCCAGATAGTCGGGCAGCCGGTTCACGGTCATAGCGGACGGGCTTCGTTGCACACGGCTTCGCGGAAATGGGTTGGCAAGTCCTTTGTGGTGAGCACGTCCACCTGCATGCCCAGAAGCTCTTGCAATTCATCTTGCAGGCCGCCCAAATCGAACAAGGTGGCGCCGGGCTGGGCGTCCACCAGCAAATCCAGATCACTGCCCACCGAGTCATCCCCATGCAGCGCAGAGCCAAACACCCGCACACCGCTGACGCGGTGACGCACTGCAATCTCGCTGATTTGCGTGCGGTACATGGCAAGGGCTTCGGAGGGACGCATGGGGCGAGTTTAACGGTGGGTGGGTTGGGTTGGGTTGCCAGATTGGCTGCTAGCCCCGGAGGAATATGCGAAAGCAGCTACGAAATGTGTAGCGCGTTCAGTAGTTCAACCGAGACGGTCGCACCAGTACCGGGGCTTGCGGTGCTGGTGGACAATGGCCAGCACCAACAGGGCGGTGCCGTCTTGGGTGTACACCACGCTATAGGGAAATCGGCGCAGGCTCCAGCAGCCGGATGCTCATGCTCCCTTGGGTGTGGCTTGGTACTTGGCAATCACCTCAGACAACGCCACGGCCTTGACGTCGCCCCGCCGGTAGGCGCCTAGCCGGTCTTGGGCTTCGGCAGCCCAGGCCGCGTCCAGTGTTGCGTCGGGCTCGTCCAAACTGTCCAAAATGCGCTCCGCGACCCGCGTGCGCTCGGCAGGCGGCAGCTTGACGGCTTGGGCGCTGACGGTATCTGCGGCTAGGGTCATGGGGCCTCTATCGTGGAGTGGTGAGCGAAAGGGTAACTTTAGCGCGCGGGGACGTGGGGGTGAAGTCCTTGGAACACCCTATGGTTTGTGTGCAAAATCGACCCATAGCCCTTGTGAAATATGCGCAAGCAGCTATGAAAAGCGTAGCGGCTACCGTGGCGTTACTATGCAGGGCACAACAGGGAGAACACCATGGCAACCAATACAAACCACAAGCTGGCCGTACTCATCGACGCAATGGATGGGAACCATCGCACTGGGGTGGGTGCAACATGAGTTTTTCAAAGTTCCTTGACCAGCTGTTGTCGTCAGCTGCAAAGCTGGGCAAACCTGCGCAAGACACAACCAAGGTTCCGCATTTTGAAGAGCCTACCGGGTACTACACCGTGCGCGGTGAACCCTTCTCCAATCTCTATATCGCTTGGATGAAATCCCGTGTGCTGGACCGCCAGCAGGCGCTGACGTTGGGCCGGGAGCCTTTTGAGGCCAATCTGGCCAATCGAAGTGGCTATGTGCGCGAACTCTGTTTGCGCGCATTGCAGTTGCTCGATGACGTCACGGCCATCAAGCCCGTGCTGCAACGACTCAACGACTATGTGCCCAGCAACCGCGAATTGGCACACCAATTGGTACTGCGGTGGATGGCGCAGATACCACTGGAAGGGTTGGTTGAGTTGCTGCCAGAAATTGACGCACTGAAGCTGCAAAGCCGCGTGCGGTGGGAGCCCATTGCGCAGGCGCAAAGCCAAAGGCTCGATACCGATGCCGGGCAAGAGGCCCTTTTGGCGGGGTTGATGTCGCAGCGTGCCATGGTTCGGCGGGCCTGTTGGCAGCGGTGTGTGGACGTGCGCGGCTGGTCTGGCCCCGAACGCATCCACTACGCCATGCAGTGCGGCGACCCTGCCATTGCCAGAAGTGTGGAAGCCGATGTGTTGGCGCTGCCTGACAGCGACCTGGTCCAGTGGTTCCCTACCCTGCGTTCGGTGCGTGCCATGGCCCTGCGGCGCGCATGTTTGATGGCCCTGCACCGCAGGGAGCTGCTGGGCTTGCAAACCCTGATCTCGTTCGCGTTGCGCGACGATTCATTTTCGATACGCTGGCTGGGAAGGCATTGGGGGCGGCAAGACCCCACTTTCCTACTGCAAAACTACCTGGCGGTCATGCAGGACGAAGAATCTGGCCTGCGTGTGAAGCGCTACGCGCTGGAGGGCATGGCCGCACTGCGCTTGCCGGGTGCTGTTGAGGGGTGCAAAGCCGCGTTTCAGCATCCTCACCCGGCCATTCGCAAGGCCGCGTTGGCAGCCCTGTGCGCCAACGATGAAGCGCACCAATCCATGCATGTGGACGCCGCCTTGCGTGATGACGAAGCCATGGTGGTGCGCGAGGCCTTGCGGCAAATTGCTGCACTTGGCATGCCACTGCCAGTGGAGGCCATTGCTGTGGCGGTGGGTAAGCGCCGCGATGACGTGCGGTTTTTTGAAGTCTTGTTGCAGTGCGCCAGCCACATGCCCATCTGGAAAGCCTTGCACTTGGCGACTTTTGTTGCGCGGGCTTCGCAGACTGTGCAATCGGCACTGAAGCCGTTAGTCACATCGTTCTTGAGCCGTATTCCTGCCATTGAGGTCTACGATGCACCGAGCCCAGCGCAGTGGCAGGCTATTTCAGTGTGGGCACCTGTCCAGAATTTGTCGCAGCGTTCGGGGCTGCGCATGGTGATTGCGTATTACGCCGAGAAGATGGGCAGGTGAATGGTTTGGATCGGGGCTCCAGCTAGAAATGGAGTCTCCCCCTTTTCGCCACGGAACCCACTTGGTTGTGGGTGGATTTTTTTGAAAAATTGGCTGCTAGCCCAGGCAGAATAAGCGCAAGGAGCTATGAAAAGTGTAGCGGCTGCGATGGCATTACCATGTTGCCCACAACAGGGGAACACCATGGCAACCAATACCAACCACAAGCTGGCTGTGCTCATCGACGCGGACAACGCGCAGGCCAGCGTCATCCGTGAACTGCTGGCCGAAGTGTCGCGCTACGGCACTGCCACCATCAGGCGCGCCTATGGCGACTGGACCAGCAGCAACCTCCAAAGTTGGAAAGAGGTGCTGCACGCACTGGCCATCCAGCCCATACAGCAGTTCAGCTACACCACGGGCAAGAATGCCACCGACTCGGCCCTCATCATCGACGCCATGGACGTGCTGCACAGCGGCAGCGTGGACGGCTTTTGCCTGGTCAGCAGGGGAGTGTCAGGATTTCTGTGTGTGAAGCGGTTTCAGAAATCGACTGTTGGATAAATTCTATTCAAACAAAGGCCCCTGCCAGGCCGCCGGAGGCCCCCCCCGGTTGAGCCCTGTATGGCAGGGTT
>JBQTHH010000023.1:0-5561 GCA_052390055.1 Rhodoferax sp. | reverse complement strand
CAGAGGCTTGGGGGCCAGGCGCGCGCAGCGCGCTTCGTCAACACTCTCGCGGGGGCTGTCCGAGCGCAGCGCCCAAAGGGCGCGAAGAGAGTTCCCCCGCGCTGGCCCCCGAGCCTCTGGCATGGCGGAGTCGGCGCAGCCGACCGCTGCAGCAGGAGCGCGCACCGGGCAGTGCCTGCCACGGCCTGACGGGACAGCCGTGTACTCATAATCAAGACCTTGAAAGGGGTGAGCCTGAGAGCCGCGGGCCGTGGCGCCGGGTCACGCGCCGGCGTGCGCCGTCGACCGCAGCGGTGCGGCCTGCCGCCCCGGCCAGAGCGCGGTCACAGCTTCCATTGCTGGCCTTGCATGGGCTGGTCACGCACGGGCCATTCGGGGCATAGCATTTGCACCACCTCCATCAGATCCAACCACTGTGTGAAGGGGTCCACCCCGGAATCCTCCGCCCGTGGCGGCTGAAAAGGCACCCCGGCTTCGCGCACCAGGACGCACTGCGCCGGCGCGCCTTTGCGCGGCGTGCCGGTGGCGGCCTTATCCGAGAAGCTCATGGAGCAGTTCCTGCTGGTTGAACAGGGCGAAATACTCCTGCAGCTGCGCGACATCCAGCACGGCACGGTGCCGCTGGACAAGTGCGCGGATGTCGTCCAGGTCGCGCGTTCTCGTGGCATCGTTCACGAAGCCCTGCAGTTTGAAGCCGATAAGCCCTTCGACGCTGATAACACGCAGGCGGCCCATCGGGGTCTCACGCGCCGAGGCCTGCGCCAGCAACCGGCGCGCCAGGGGACGGTGCGCATACAGCAGGTCCAGCCCTTCCGTGCCACGCACATAATTGGCCGCGTCCTGGCTGCGGTACAGACACTGGTAGCCCAGGTCCATCAGCGCGCCGTGGACCTTGTCTGCGGCTTCGGCCTCCACCAAAAAGCCCACATCCATGGTGGCGCGCACCACCTGGTGTGCCACGACCGCCAAGCCCCCAATCAATGCGGGCTGCGTGCCGTGGCGCGCAAACATGGCGAGCGCCTCTCGGATCTGCTGGGCCAGGTTGGGCATGTCTGCCGCCTAGCCGCGACGCGCCTGCTGGATGAGTGCGTCCACCACCTGCAGGGCGCGGCGCATGGAGGCCACCTTCTTGCCATCGGCGCCGGTCTGGTAGTCCGGCACCATGGCCCCATCGGTCAGGAAGCGCCCGGCCACACCCATGGCGGGCACGCCTTCGACGCGGTAGGCGTCCTGCAGCTGGGTGGCACGGCGCGCCTTGCTGGAGACGCCCAAGGAGTTGTAGGCCTGCACGAAGCGCTCCTGCGCCACGCCCTGCCCACTCACCCAGGGGGCGATCTGCTCTAAGGTGGCCAGGCGCTGGCCCTGGGCGTGGATGGCCTGGAACACCTTGGCGTGCAGTTTGCCCACCAGGTCGAGCGCGTCCAGCGCGTAATACAGGCGCTGCTGCGGCACGAAATCGTCACGAAAGGCCACCGGCACGCGCCGGAAAACCACGTCTTTGGGCAGCTGCTGGAGCCACGCCTGCAGCAGCGGCTCGAAGGCATTGCATTGCGGGCAGCTGTACCAGAAGAACTCCACCACCTCGATCTTGCCCGCCGGGGCATCCACCGGGGCCGCCGGTTCCACCAGCTGAAAGTCGCGCCCTGGAACGGGCTGCACCGGAATGCGCTGCGCCCACGCGGACGATAGGGTACCGCTGCACACCACCGCCATTGCCGATTGCTGAAATAGACGCCGTTTCACTCAAACACTCCTATTGATTCGCCCCAAAGCGGGTTTCATACGGTCGGTGCAACGGCGTGCTTTCTTACTTCTGCACCCGCACCAGGGCGGTTTCCAGCCCGGACTTGTCGAGTTTTTCCTTGGAGCGTTCGGCGTCTTCGCGCTTGTCGAACGGCCCCACGCGCACCCGGTGCACCAGGCGCCCGGATTGCTCGCGCGCCGACACCTTGGTGTCTATGCCCGCCAGTTGCAGCTTGGCGCGCTGGGCCTCGGCGTCCTCGGCGGTGCGGTAGGCGCCCACCTGCACCCAGTAGATGAACACATCGCTGGCATCGCCCCCCTTGTCGGCGGCCTTGGCCTTGGCCAGGTCGCCCAGCGGGTCGGCGGAAACGGCGGGCTTGACCTCCTTGCCCTCGCTGCGGGGGTCGGCCTTGGCGGCCTTGCCCTCGGCGGCCGGGGCCGGATCGGCCTTGGCATCGGCCACACCGGCGGGGGCCGGGACAGGCTCGGCCGCCGCGGGTTTGGCCGGGTTCTTGCCGTACAGGGGGGCGTTGGGGTCCCAGTCCTTGTTCTTCTTGGCCTCCTCGGCGTCCTGCTCGGCCGTGCGGCCCTGGGCCTTTTGCATGAACGGCACCGGCACCTTGGTGACGTAGACCGCCACCACCAGGGCCCCAGCCAGGCCCACCACCAGCCCCAGGATGAAGCCCAGGATGGTCCCCCCGCGTTGTATCTGCATGCGTCTGTCTTTCCAGCTCGGTTTACATCTTCTGCGGGGCGCCCACGCCCAGCACCGCCAGGCCATTGTGCAGCACCTGCGCCGTGGCCGCGACCAGGGCCAGGCGCGCGCGCTTGACGCCCTCGTCGTCCACCAGGATGCGCTCGGCATCGTAGTAGCTGTGGTAGGCCGCCGCCAGCTCGCGCAGGTAAAAAGTCACATCGTGCGGCGCAAAGCCGTCGGCCGCGGCGCTGAGCATCTCGGGGTACTTGGCCAGCAGCAACATCAGTGCCTGGGCCGGTGCGCTGTCCAGCGCGGACAAATCGACCGCCGCCAGCTCGGCCACGTCGCCGCCCCAGCTGGAGAGCACCGAGCAGATGCGCGCATGGGCGTACTGCACGTAGTAGACCGGGTTGTCGTTGTTCTTCTGCACCGCCAGATCGACGTCGAAGGTGTATTCGGTATCGGGCTTGCGGCTGAGCAGGAAGAAGCGCACCGCGTCCTTCGATGTCCACTCAATGAGGTCGCGCAGCGTCACGTAGCTGCCCGCGCGCTTGCTGATCTTGACCTCTTCGCCGCCACGCACCACCCGCACCATGGTGTGCAGCACATAGTCCGGGTAGCCCTGGGGGATGCCCACGCCCGCCGCCTGCAGCCCGGCGCGCACGCGCGCGATGGTGCCGTGGTGGTCGGTGCCCTGGATGTTGATGACCTTCTCGAAGCCGCGCTCCCACTTGGCGATGTGGTAGGCCACGTCGGGCACAAAGTAGGTGTAGCTGCCGTCTTGCTTGCGCATGACGCGGTCCTTGTCGTCGCCGTAGTCGGTGCTGCGCAGCCACAGCGCGCCGTCTTGCTCATAGGTCTTGCCGGCGGCCTGCAGCTTGGCCACGGTGGCATCGACGCGCCCGCTGGTGTAAAGGCTGGACTCCAAGTAATAGTTGTCGAACTTCACGGCAAAGGCCTGCAGGTCCAGGTCCTGCTCGTGGCGCAGGTAGGCCACGGCGAACTGGCGCATGCCGTCCAGATCGCCCACCTCGCCGCTGGCGGTAAAGCGGCGGTCGTCGGCCTGAACGGTCTTCTTGGCCATGAAATCGGCCGCAATGTCGGCGATGTAGTCGCCGTTGTAAGCCGCCTCGGGCCACTGGGCGTCGCCGGGTTTGAACCCTTGCGCGCGCATCTGGGTGCTGGTGGCCAGGGTGTTGATCTGCACGCCCGCGTCGTTGTAATAAAACTCGCGGTACACGCTCCAGCCCTGGGTGTCGAACAGGTTGCAGATGGCATCACCCAGCGCGGCCTGGCGGCCATGGCCCACATGCAGGGGGCCCGTGGGGTTGGCCGAAACGAATTCGACCAACATGCGTTTGCCCTGGGGCGGCTGGGAACCGAAGCGCGCACCCTGGGCCAGCACCTCGCGCACGATCTGCTGCTTGGCGGCGGGCTTGAGGCGCAGGTTGATGAAGCCGGGCCCGGCAATATCAATGTCTTGCACCCATTGCTGATAGGCGGGGGCGCCCAGGAGCGCGGCGCGCAACTGCTCGCCCAGGGCGCGCGGATTGGCCTTGAGCGGCTTGGCCAGTTGCATGGCAGCCGTGATGGCGTAGTCGCCGTGGGCGGCGACCTTGGGGTTTTCAAAAGCGGCTTTGGCGCCTGCGCCGGGCGCAAGCGACTCCAATGCTTGGGCCAAAGCGCCCAGCAGTTCGTGTTTGACGGTGAGCATGCGCAGTATTTTACGTTTCGGGGGGCGCTGGCCGTCAGCCGCCTTGCCGCCCCTGGCGTTGTATGCTCGAATCCGTGCGCGGATTCACCGCCCCACCCGCGCTAACCCGGCGCTGGCGCGCTCTCCAAACCCTGAGGATGTTTCCCATGAAAAAACTGCTTTCCTTCCTGGCTTTGGGCCTGATGTTGTCGCTGGGCTCGGCCCACGCCGCCACCGACCAGCAAAACAAGATGAAAATGTGCAACGAACAAGCCAAGGACAAAAAAGGCGACGAGCGCAAGGCCTTCATGAAAGAGTGCCTCAGCGCCAAGCCCGCCGCCGCGCCCGAAGGCACGCCGCAGCAAAACAAGATGAAGATGTGCAACGACTCCGCCAAGGACCTCAAGGGCGAGGAACGCAAGAAGCACATGAGCGCGTGCCTGAAGAACAAGTAATCCACCTCGCCACACAGTAGCTGAACGCCACCTGCGGGTGGCGTTTTTCATGGGTGGTGCAAAACGGGCGCAACTCGCAAAAAGGCCACGGCACGCACCGCCCGTGCAATGGATGCCGATTCGCCAAACCCTGCGCAGGTTATTCGTCTCTGGAGACAATCAGCCCCGTCTGTAAATAAGGAGTTTTCATGGTGACCGTGATTGCTTTGCTCCCTATCCTTGCGGTTCTCGCCATCGGGGTTATCAGCCCAGGCCCCAGCTTCATCCTGGTTGCGCGCACGGCGGTGGCAGTCTCCCGGGCGGCGGCCATGGCATCGGCGCTTGGCATGGCCTGTGGCGCTGGGGCGCTGTGCGTTGCCGCGTTGCTGGGCCTGAGCGCGCTGCTGAACCAGATCCCCGTCGCCTACCTGGGCCTGAAGATACTAGGAGGCCTATATCTGCTGTATCTCGCCTACCAAACCTGGCGCGGCGCGCGACGCCCCATTTCGGTTGCTGCCAGCAGCGCGCAACCCGCAAATCAAAGTCTGGTGCGCCACTTTGGCATGGGCATGGCCACCATGTTGAGCAACCCCAAGGCAGCAGTCCAGTACGGTGTGATATTTGCCGCGATGTTGCCCCAATCACCATCCAGTGCACTGATGGCCGCATTACCGCCAAGCGTATTTGTTCTGGAGGCTTCCTGGTATACGGTGGTGGCACTCGCACTTTCCGCTCACAGACCGCGCAATGCCTATATCCAGGCAAAGACCACCATCGACCGCGCAACGGGCCTGGTTTTGGGCCTGTTGGGCGCCAAACTCATCATCTCCGCCCAATAAAGGTCCACGCACGCCACACCCACTCACAGCTGCGTATTCCGGTGAACGTGACCGCTGATTCCGGCATCGTGACCGACATTCCGGTGAACGTGACCGCTATGAATATATGAGCGGGTTCCGGCGAACGTGACCGATGCGGTGTTGCGCGTTCTGAT